>CAVYEE010000010.1:0-45000 GCA_963767365.1 uncultured Peptococcaceae bacterium | reverse complement strand
GCAATACGCAGATAGAGGGACATATTCAGGGCATTGTGATAGGTGATGAACGGCCGGGCTATGGCTCCGCCGGCAACCGGCTGCATGATCGGCGTCTCCACCTCCAGGTAGCCCAGGTTATCCAAAAACCGGCGGATCTCTTTGATAATCCGCACCCGGGTCAGGAATACCTCCTTGACCTCCGGGTTGACGATCAGGTCGAGGTAGCGCTGCCGGTATCGCAGGTCCACATCCCTCAGGCCGTGCCACTTCTCCGGGAGGGAGCGCAGCGACTTGCTGAGCAAGGTGAGGGATGTGACCGACACCGTGATCTCCTGGCGCTCGGTACGGAATATCCGCCCACTGACTCCGATGATGTCGCCGATATCCAGCTTCTTGAACAGGCTGTAGGCGTCTTCCCCCAGATCGTCCAGCTTGGCGTAGATCTGGATCTTGCCGCTAAAGTCTCTCAAATCGGCAAAAGAAGCTTTGCCGTGGCCGCGCTTCCCCATCAGGCGTCCGGCGACAGCAACCTCTTTGCCTTCCAGTTCTTCATAATGGCTGATGATCTCCGCTACCTGGTGGGTGACCGGGAACCGGCCACCATAAGGCTCGATGCCGCTGGCCCGCAGCATGTCCAGTTTTTCCCGCCGCACGCTAAAGACATCCGTATCCTGCCTGGTCTGTTCAGGCATAAAAAATCCCCCCCCTGTCAAATCAGAGGCCATGAGGTAAGAACCCTATTTATGCACGTTGAGGATTTCGTATTTTAAAACGCCTACGGGAACCTTGACCTCCACCACAGAGCCGGCCTTTCGGCCGAGAATCGCCCGGCCCACCGGAGACTCGTTGGAGATCTTGTTGGCCGTCGGATCGGCCTCTGCCGATCCGACGATGGCATACTCGATCTCGTCACCATACTCCAGGTCTTTTAAAAGGACCGTCGTCCCAACAGTGACCGTGTCTTCTGGGGATTGGCTGGTGTCAATGATGCGGGCATACCGCAGCATCTTCTCCAGCGTAATAATACGGCCTTCGATGAACGCTTGCTCGTTTTTGGCTTCTTCGTATTCGGAGTTTTCTGTGATATCCCCAAAATCAATAGCTGCCCTGATGCGCTCAGCAACGTCCCGTCGCTTGACAGATTTCAAAAAGTGCAGCTCTTCTTCCAGCTTTTTGATTCCGTTCTCCGTCAACAGAACCTCTTTTTCTGACAAAACGCTCTCTCCCTCATTAACGTACTTTCAAAAATATTAACCCGGCACTCAAACCAAGATTTTTCTTCACAACTTTAACCTTGGGTACCGCAGCCCGCCAGGCAGGCACCCGGCGGGCTGCGGCCTTCCAAAATCTTATGCTAATAATCTTATGATGGGCACTATTTTTTTATTCGGTCCACCACTGCTCGGCAACTGTCATTCGGCCGCTGTTGAGTGCTGGGGAAAATAAGGTTCGCACGGCCTCAGAGAAGCGGGGGCATTAGAGCGGGTAGTCATCTGTGGTTAAATGGAAATGATCATCAGTGTTGAATGCTGGGTCAAAGCCCCGTTTCACCCAGGGAATCGGCACGTTTCAGGCAGACGCGGCGCATGCATACATAAGAATTAAGAGATCCAGCTTGTGCTGGACCTGCTTTGCTTAACTTTATTCGCTATTATATGAATGCCTTCTCTGCTTGTCAAGGATTTAATGCAAAATAAATCGCGCAAATGACTTCACCTGGAACGTCATCTACGCGATTAGAGATTGGCCTCTATAAAGGACGGTTTTACCGAGGGCTACCCGCTCTAATGCCCCCGCTTCTTTGAAGCGGTGGGATAAGAGCGGCTACGCCTCTAGTTAACTATTTCGCCGATGGCTAACCGCCACTAAGCTCCCGACGGGAGACCAAGTGGCGCTAAGCCCCTGGATCAGTTCAACTACGGCTTCTGCCTTCGCCGTTGGCTCGGCACAAGCCAAGTTTTACCGATAATTCAGTGGGGGTAAGACAATCCCCCACTGAAGCCAAGAACTAGTTGAATTCATTAATTACTGCTTTGGAGTCGTATGGTCGAAGAGTTCTCGCGCACAGTCCGTGCAGACTTTTTTGCCCTTGAAATCCTGCACATTTTCCGCATTGCCGCAGAAGATGCATTCCGGTTCGTACTTCTTGAGAATGATACTGTCCTCGTGCACCAAGATCTCCATCGGGGCGTTGCTCCCGATGCTCATGGTCCGGCGCAGGTCCTTGGGCAGCACGATCCGGCCGAGCATGTCCAATCTCCTCACAACACCAATTGACTTCACAGTTTCTCCCCCTTTAAGCTTTTAACTTTTCAAACTTCGACAATATTCTACATAATTGTATCATTTCCTGCATAGATTTGCTAGAAGAGGAAAGATAATTTTATAAAATTTATTTTTCCCAGGCAGCGGAAGAGTTAGATGGCTTTGAATGTTTTCTTGCGTAATTTTTCCGCAGCCGAGCGCACTGTTTCAAGATCTGCCGGGGTCAGAGCGCGTTCAAAGCTGCGCCAGCCAGCCATTTTGAAACCATGCCTGGAAGCCAGGGCGCTGATCTCCCGCACCTGTTCAACCGTCAGGTCGCGCCCCAGGCTGAAGCACTCCGCACGGTTCTCCAGGGCCAGGATCATGGTCTCGGCCATGCAGGCATAGGCGGTCTGCGGCGGAAAGCCAAAGTTGTAGTGGAAATCCACCTCCCCGGGAACCTGCACCACGCCCCCCTCGATCACCAGCACGTCCGGGCGCTCCCGGGCCACCTGGCGGGAGACATCCCGCGGCCGGGCGACATCGCAGACCACCGCCCCGGCCTTGAGATAGGAGGGCTCGATTACCGTATCCACCGCCGAAGTCACGGTGACCACCACGTCGGCGCTGCGCAGGGCATCCCGGATGTCTGTCGTCAGCCGCGGGACAACCCCGGTATCGTTCAGGATCTGGTGCGCCACCCGCTCCAGGCGCTGGCGCTCCCTGGCAACCAGGGTCATGCCGCCCGCCTCCGGCGCCAGCATCCGGGCGCAGACACTGCCGATGGAGCCCGTCGCCCCCACCACTGCCACCTCAGCCTGGCCCAACTTGGTCCCCATGAACTCCGCCGCCTGGCGGGCGCCCTCCAGGGCGGTGAACACGGTGTAGCTATTACCGCTGGTGACGGCAATGTCCAGGTTTTTAGCGATCGTGACCCCGGCATCGCCGACCACCGAGGTCATCGCCCCCAGGCCGACGATCTCGGCGCCCAACCGCTGTGCCAGCTTGCCGGCTTCGATAATCCGTCCGGTAACGTAATCAACGGGAAACTTCAGCATCTGGCGGGATGTCAGCGGGCAGACAACGAACCAGCCCTCGGTTTCAGCCAGGGGCGAACGCACACCGGTGATTTCGGCGGCCTTGAAAACCGGGAAATGCCGCGTGATCCCCTCCGCCATGCCCCCCGGAAGCAGGCTGAGGGTCTTGAACCGTTTGGTAATATCCTCGAGTTCAATCGGGTGTAAGATGAAGGCGAACTTCATGTATCTCTGCTCCTTTAGCTATTTTTTCATGGCCCTGTCAATTTTACCGATGGCTACCCGCTCTAATGCCCCCGCTTCTAAAGCGGTGGGATAAGAGCGGCTACGCCCCTAATTAACTGGCTCTAAGCTTCAGTGGGGGAAAGCAATCCCCCTCTGAAGCCAAGACCCAGTTGAACGAGACATCAGGAACAACTAATGTTCCCTAATTATTATTCTGCCAGAATACGCCCCAAAACACAACAAATAGAAAATGTCCTGCTTCCTTCGGGACCAGAAAGCACAAAACCCCGCTCGGAAACTGCGGGGTACATTCCAGTTGATCTGACATGCTATCCCGATTCTTCTCCTGAGCCCTGCTGTGCCGCTAGTGCCGCCTTCAAAAGCTCCCCGACATTGCTCCCGATCGACTCCCGGTCGCTGTACTGGGCGATCAGTTTCTGACTGAACCGGCTAGCCTTTTCGGAACTCCTATAACCGCCGGAGCGGTCTTCGTCCACCGGCTGCCGGTGTCCGCACCCCCGGTCGGGGCAGACCAGCATCTTGCCGCGCTTGTCACTGACCAGCAACATGAACTTGCCACAGGACGGGCACCTGGTTTTGGACACGTTGTCAGGGTGATACACGGTAGTGCTGTCCATCCTGACGCCCTTCACCAGTTCCTCGGCATGCTGCCTGATGTCGGTCAGGAACTTCGTCTTATTCTCCTTGCCCTTGGCGATCCCGGCCAGGGACTGCTCCCAGCGGGCGGTCAGCTCCGGGGTTTTCAAGGCCGGGGCGACCAGGTCCACCAACTGGATGCCCTTGGATGTAGGGACAAGTTCCTTGCCGTTGCGCTCGACATAGAAGCGATCGAGTAGTTTTTCGATGATCTCCGCCCTGGTGGCCGGCGTCCCCAGGCCACCCTGTTTGACGGCATCACGCAACTCCTCGTCCTCGATCAGCTTCCCCGGGTTCTCCATGGCGGTCAGCAGCGTGGCCTCCGTGTAGCGCCCCGGAGGCTTGGTCTGCTTCTTGCTGAGCTTGCAGCTCCTGACCTTTTTAACAGCCCCTTTGTGCTGCTCGGCCAGGGTCTGCTCCGGCAGCGCCTCTTCCTCTTTTTCTTCCTTATCCGTGATATTGACAGTTACCGCCCGCCAGCCCATGGCCTTGACCACCCGCCCGTGCGAGTAAAAGCGCTCCCCGTTCACCTCCGTGACCAGCGTGGTCTGGTCATAGGTGTAGGGTGGGTACAACACGGCGATGAAACGCCTGGCGATCAGGTCGTAGAGGCTCCTCTCCTCTGCTGTCAAACCGCCCAACTGCAGGGGCTGCTCGGTAGGAATGATGGCATGGTGATCGGAAACCTTGCTGTCGTCCACAAAGCGCCTGGTCGGGGTCGGGGGTTTTTGCAGCAGCGGCGTCACCAACTGTGCATAGGGGCTCACATTCATCCCACGCAGGCGGGCCGGCAGCGTGGGTACGATGTCGGTGGTGATGTAGCGGGCATCAGTGCGCGGGTAGGTGACCAGCTTGTGCCGCTCGTACAAAACCTGCAATACCTCCAGGGTCTTCTGGGCCGACCAGCCCAGCCGGCGGTTGGCATCCCGCTGCAGCTCGGTCAGGTCATAGGCCAGGGGCGGCGGCTCGCTCTTGCCCTCGGTCTTCACCTCGATGATCGTTCCTGACTGGTCCCGGACCCTGGCGGTGATCTCTTCAGCTTTATTGTGGTCGAAGATCCGTCCGCTGCCGCCAGTCGCTCGCCAGTCGCCGAAGTAGTCCTCGAAATCAGCCCGCAGCGTCCAGTAATCCACCGGCACAAAATCTTTGATCTCCCGTTCCCGCTGCACGATCATGGCCAGGGTGGGGGTCTGCACCCGGCCGGCAGTGAGTTGGGCATTGAACTTGCAGGTCAAGGCCCGGGTGATGTTCAGCCCGATCAACCAGTCCGCCTCGGCACGGCAGGCAGCGGCATCGTAGAGGTTATCGTAGGCGGCGCCAGGCTTGAGGTTGGCGAAGCCGTCCCGGATGGCGGCGTCGGTCTGGGAGGAGATCCACAGGCGCTTGTAGGGCTTTTTCCAGTTGGCCAGGGCCATGATCCAGCGGGCGACCAGTTCCCCCTCCCGCCCGGCATCGGTGGCAATCACCAGTTCACCGATGTCTGAGCGCTGCATCAGCAGCTTTACGGCGGCGAACTGGTGCGACGACTGTTTAATGACTTTTAATTTCATGAGCGGCGGGATCATCGGCAGGTCTTCCAGGCGCCACTGTTTATATTTCTGGTCGTAATCCTCTGGCTCGGCCAGGGTGACCAGGTGCCCCAGCGCCCAGGTGACCACGGACTGATTGCCCTCGAAATAGCCCTTATTCTTGGTGGTGCAGCCCAAGACCCTGGCGATCTCCCTGGCCACACTCGGCTTCTCTGTCAGTACCAGCCGCTTCATCCGCTCGCCCCGATTCTTGTTCATATTACAATAATTATAGCACATCCCTTGTTGATTTCTGACTACCCGCAGCTCAGGGCCACCCCCAACACCGGGAAGCTTGCCGGGCCGTGCCACGCTCTGGCATAATATACGTTAGATGAAGGCGATAAGAGGCAGTGACCATGGCATGCCTCGACGAGAAAGGCAACCCGACAGGGGGTATACGCCATAGACTCAGTGGAGTTGATCGCCACCGCCACCTTCGGGCTGGAGGCAGTGGTGACCCGTGAGGTGCAGGCGCTCGGCTATGATGACACCAGCGTGGCCAACGGCAGGGTGGCTTTCAAGGGTGGCCCGGAGGCGATCTGCCGTGCGCAACCTCTGGCTGCGCAGCGCCGACCGGGTGCTGGTGAAGCTGGGCGAGTTCACCGCTCTTACCTTTGACGAACTATTCGAGCGGACGAAGGCGCTGCCCTGGGCTGACTGGCTGCCGGCCAACGCCAACTTCCCCGTGGAAGGGAAGTCGATCAAGTCCAAGTTGTTCAGCGTCCCCGACTGCCAGGCGATCGTCAAGAAGGCGGTGGTGGAGAGCCTGAAGCAGCGTTACCACTGCCAGTGGTTCGAGGAGACCGGCCCGCGCTACACCATTGAGGTGGCCCTCCTCAAAGACATCGCCACCCTGACCATCGACACCAGCGGCCCCGGCCTCCACAAGCGCGGCTACCGCAAGCTAAGCAGCGCCGCCCCGCTCAAGGAGACCCTGGCCGCCGCCATGATCAGCCTGAGCCGATGGCGCCCGGAACGGATGCTATTGGATCCGCTGTGCGGTTCGGGCACAATCCCCATCGAGGCCGCCCTGATCGGGCTCGATATCGCCCCGGGTTTGAACAGGGAGTTTGCTGCCGGGCAGTGGCCGGCGCTGCCGGAGCGCCTGTGGCAGGATGCACGCCAAGAGGCCAACGACCTGATCCGCCGGGATCTGAAGCTGCAGATCCGGGGCACCGACATCGATGCCGATGTGCTCAGCCTCGCCCGCTACCATGCCCGACAGGCCGGGGTAGCAGAGCAGATCTCCTGGCAGCAGGCCCCGTTGGCGGAGTTGCAGACAAAGCGGCATTATGGTTGCATCATCTGCAACCCGCCCTACGGCGAGCGGATGGAAGACACCCGGAGCGTGGAACGTCTCTACCGGGAGATGGGGCCGGTGTTCAAGCGGCTGGATACCTGGTCGTTCTATGTGCTGACCGCCCACCGCGACTTCGAGAGGCTGCTCGGGCGCCGGGCCGACAAGAAGCGCAAGCTCTACAACGGGCGCATCGAGTGCAACTACTACCAGTTCTTCGGCCCGCGCCCGGCCCGTCCACATCCTTCTGCTTGAGCAGTCAGCTTCTCCTGCCGTTCATTCAACTGGGTCTTGGCCTCAGGGGAGGCGCTTCCTCCAATGAGGCTTAGAGCCAGTTATACAGTGACTAACCCGCTCTTATCCCGCCGCTTTAGAAGCGGGGGGCATTAGAGCGGGTAGCCATCGGTCAAAATGAAAACTTGCAACTGTGACAGGAGCATCCCGGCGAACATGAGCGCACATCCCGCAATCCCCCGTGCTCCGAGGCCTTCATGCAGGACGATGGCGCCGCCGATGGCCGCAAATACCATTTCCAGACTCAGAATGATGGCCGCAGGAGCCGGTTGGGCGTGCTTCTGGCCGAAGATCTGCAGGGTATAGGCGATACCGACCGACAAGATGCCGCCATACAGAATGGGGATGGCAGCATCCCGGAGGCCGGTCAGGGTGATCGCTTCAAACCCCAGGGCGGTGGCAAGGCTGAGCAGGGAACAGACAGCATACTGGGTACAGGCAAGTTTCAAGGCATTCACTTTTTGATTGGTAAAGTGATCGATCAACAGGATATGGCCGGCCCAGAAAAAAGCCCCCACCAACTCCAGCAAGTCTCCGAAGGAGATGGAAAAGCCCTGTTTGATGCACACAAAGTACAGCCCCACCAGGGCCACTACGGCGCCCAGCCAGGTGCTGAGGCCGGCATACCTCTTCACGAACACTCCCAGGAGCGGTACGATCACAATATATAAACCGGTAATGAAGGCTGCTTTCCCGGCTGTGGTATCGGCATACATCAACCCCGCCTGTTGCAGCGAGGCGCCTGCAAACAGCACCAGGCCGGCGACCAGGCCGGCCGGAACTACTATTCGGAGACTCCCCCGGTCAGACGAACCGTCCTGCAACCCTACAGACGGGGGCCTGCCATTAAGGAACAGGATCAGGGGAATCAGAGAAAGGCTGCCCAGCGCAAACCGGACGCCGTTGAAGGTGAACGGCCCCACGTAGGCCGCCCCCACGCGCTGCGCCACAAAGGCAAAGCCCCAGATGACCGCGGTCAGCAAAAGCAACAGGTTGGCTTTGAGAGTCTGCGTGTTCATGACTTATCGCCACGTGATTGGCGGCTCCTTACGGACGGGAATCCGGTAATACCGGTATTTCGGATAGCCGATTAGCATCGCCCCATAGACCTCATTCTGCTCAGGCAAGCCCAGGGCCTGACACAACGGAGCATACTGCATGATGGCCCGGTTGCTCATCTCTTTCCTCCCCGATCTCGTCATTACCGAGGGCTACCCGCTCTAATGCCCCCGCTTCTTTAAAGCGGTGGGATAAGAGCGGCTACGCCTCTAGTTAACTATTTCTAAGCTTCAGTGGGGGTAAAGCAATCCCCCTCTGAAGCTAAGAACTAGTTGAACAGTATCCTATTTAGCGGTTCGTCATGTCTGCCCTATTTCCTGCCGCAAGCTTATAAGACCGCAGAGGTCGGAGCAACCCTGCATAAAGCCAGGTGCATTCTTGACCGATGGCTACCCGCTCTAACGCCCCCGCTTCTAAAGCGGTGGGATAAGAGCGGCTGCGCCCCTAATTAACTGGCTCTAAGCTTCAATGGGAAGTATCTCTGAAGCCAAGACCCAGTTGAATGATAATTCAGTGGGGAAGACAATCCCCCACTGAAGCCAAGAACTAGTTGAAAAGCCGGACTGAATTTGGTATCATATTTGTACAGGGGGTGATCACACGATGAATATTAAAGAAGACATTAGGCCTATTTCTTATATTAAAGCCAATGCGGCTGAGATTCTGACGCAAGTAAACGAGACCCACAGGCCTGTCTATGTTACTCAAAACGGAGAGGCCAAGGCGGTTTTACTGGACACTGAATCCTTCGAAAATATGAAGAAAGCTCTCGGTTTATTAAAACTATTGGCCCAAAGCGAACATGATATAGTCGATGGAAAATTCTCATCGCAGGAAGATTTTTTTGCAGACATGGATCGCGACCTGAAAATAAATGACCATAAGTAGAAGAACGTATCAGGTTCTATGGACACAAACTGCCAAGCAAGATTTAAAAAGAATAATTGAATACATTGCCGCTGA
The DNA here is from genome assembly GCA_963767365.1 of uncultured Peptococcaceae bacterium. Classification (GTDB taxonomy): domain Bacteria; phylum Bacillota; class DSM-12270; order Thermacetogeniales; family Thermacetogeniaceae; genus Palsa-1188. Next base: position 35,671 of record CAVYEE010000010.1, on the reverse strand, counting down.
CAGTGAGATTCAAGCACGAAGAGTTTATCTTTCCATTAAAGAAAAAGCTGATAACTTATGGCATACGCCACTACAGGGAAGGGCTGTTCCGGAATTAAGATATTATAGTATTTTAACCTATAGAGAATTAATCAGCCCGCCTTGGCGAATTATTTATAGTATTGACGAAAATAGGGTATGGGTGCGTGCAGTAATCGACGGCAGAAGAAATGTAGAAGACATATTGCTTAACAGGTTCATTTATTAGAGGAATATCTACGGGCTAATCGCCTGTTTCAGGCTGCCGACCAGGGCCGAGACCTGCTGCAGCATCTCCTCCCGGTCGGCGGCGTACTGCTCCACCAGGCTGACGATGGCGCTGCCCACGATCACCGCATCCCCGAGTTGCGCCATCAGAACGGCCTGCTCCGGGCTGGAGATGCCGAAGCCGATGGCCAGCGGCCGGCCGGTGCAGGCCCGCATCCGCTGCATGAACTCCTCGATGCCCGGCGGCAGGCCCTGGCGGGCACCGGTCACCCCGGTCAGGGAGACGCAGTAGATGAAGCCCCGTGCCGCTCCGGGCGGGTGCCCGCTTACGGGCGCGGAGGCGGTGCCGCCGATCCGGGCCAGGCGCTCCGGGGTGCTGGTGGGAGCGGCAAAAGGGATCAGGTGAATCCCATCCCGCTCTAGCTCCGCCAGCAGTGGCCCGCTCTCCTCCACCGGCAGGTCGGGGATGATCAGCCCGTCCACGCCCGCCGTGGCCGCATCTGTCGCAAAAGCCGCCAGGCCGTAGTGCAGCACCGGGTTGTAGTAGGTCATCAGCAGCAGGGGGACCTGCGTACGCTCCCGAAGGCGTCGCACCAGGTCGAGGATGCCGGCCAGAGTAGTTCCTCCGGCCAGGGAGCGCATGGAGGCCTGCTGGATCACCGGGCCGTCGGCCATCGGATCGGAGAAAGGCACCCCCAGCTCGACCAGGTCGGCCCCCGTCCGCTCCAGGGCGAGCACCAGGTCGGCGGTGGCCTCGTAACTGGGGTCGCCGGCTGTGATATAGGCGATCAGGCCCTTCCGGCCATCCCGGCGCAGCCTGTCAAAGGCGGCGTCGATCCGGTTCAGGCTGTCAGGCGATGACATTTCTCCGTGGAGACCGGTGTCCACCGCTCTCTCCTGGTCGTTGCTTCCCGCACTCGCTTGATTGCTCATCTCTATTTCACCTCCAGAACCCGGACGATGGAAGGAACGTCCTTGTCGCCCCGCCCGGAGATATTGATGATCATGATCTGATCGCTGCCCATGGCCGGCGCCAGTTTGGCGGCGTAGGCCACGGCGTGGGCGCTCTCCAGGGCCGGCAGGATCCCCTCGGTGCGGGCCAACAGTTGGAAAGCATTCAGGGCCTCGTCATCCGTCACCGCCACGTACTCCGCCCGACCGGAATCCTTGAGGTAGCTGTGCTCCGGCCCCACCCCCGGGTAGTCCAGGCCGGCGGAGATGGAGTAAGCCTCCACCACCTGGCCATGCTCGTCTTGCAGTAAGTAGCTCATGGCGCCGTGCAGCACCCCGACCTGTCCCGCCGACAGGGTGGCAGCATGTTGACCGGTCTCGATGCCACGCCCCGCCGCCTCCACCCCGATCAGGCGCACCGGGTCCTCCAGGAAGGGATGGAAGATGCCGATGGAGTTGCTGCCGCCGCCCACGCAGGCCACGATGCAGTCCGGCAGACGCCCCTCCTGCTCCAGGATCTGAGCCCTCGCTTCGACACCGATCACCGACTGAAAGTCCCGCACCAGCATGGGATAGGGGTGCGGCCCCCCGACGGTGCCCAACAGGTAGTAAGTGGTGCGGACGTTGGTCACCCAGTCCCGGATCGCCTCGTTCATGGCGTCCTTCAGTGTCCTGCTGCCGCTCGTCACCGGCGCCACCTCCGCCCCCAGCAGCCGCATCCGGAAGACGTTAAGCTCCTGGCGCCTGATGTCCTCCTCTCCCATGTAGACGACGCACTGCATGTTGAACATGGCCGCCACGGTGGCAGTGGCCACCCCGTGTTGGCCGGCGCCGGTTTCGGCGATCAGGCGTCCCTTGCCCATCCGCTTGGCTAGCAACACCTGGCCGATGGTGTTGTTGATCTTGTGCGCCCCGGTGTGGTTGAGGTCCTCCCGCTTCAGGTAGATGCGGGCGCCTCCCAGGTGCCTGGTCAGCCGCTCGGCAAAGTAGAGGGGACTCGGCCGCCCCACGTACTGCTTCAGGTAATACCGGAATTCGTCGTCGAAGGCGACGTCCTGCCGGGCCTGTTCGTAGGCCGCGGTCAGTTCCTCCAGGGCCGGCATCAGCGTCTCCGGCACGAACCGCCCGCCGAAGCACCCGAAGTGGCCGTGTACGTCCGGTATCTCATTCATCTGTTCAACCTCCTCACTGCCATCAGCAGCGCCCTGATCTTGTCGGGGTCCTTGACGCATCCGGTCTCCACCCCGCTGCTCACGTCTATGGCATACGGCCTGGCCTGGCGTACGGCCTGCTCCACGTTATCCGGGGTGATCCCCCCGGCCAGGATGATGCGCCGGCGCTCACCTGCCTGGCGGGCCAGGTCCCAGTCGAAGCGCTGCCCGGTACCCCCGGTCCGGCCGGGCACATAGGCATCCAGCAGGCAGGCATCCACGTCATACTGGTCCAGTTGCTCCAACACCGTCCCGTCCCGGACGCGTAAGCCCTTGACCACCTGCTGCCGCCAGCCCCGGCAGTAGTCCGGGGTCTCCTCGCCGTGAAACTGCAGCACGTCCAGCCGGCATCCTTCAGCAATTTCCTGCACCTCCCGGCGGGGTGCGTCCACAAACACCCCCACCTTACTAACGAAGGGGGGCAGGTCCCTGATGATCCGCTCCGCCTCCTGCGGCATCACCCGCCGGGGGCTGGGGGCGAAAACGAAGCCCAGGGCGTGAGCCCCGGCCTCCACCGCCGCCAGGGCGGCATCCAGCGTCCTGATCCCGCAGATCTTAACCCGGACCATCAGCCATCTCCCCTGGAGCAGGGGACAGTTTCCCGGTGTCATCCCCGGACACTCCTTCCAGCAGTGACCGCACCGCCGCCGCCAGGTCATCCTGTTCCATCAGGGCCTCTCCCACCAGCACCGCATCCACTCCCGCCGCTGCCAGGCGCAGGACTTGCTCATGGGTGCGGATGCCGCTCTCACTGACTACCGCCGTGCCCGCCGGGATCAGGGGCAGCAAGTTGAAGGTGGTGTCCAGATCGGTCTTGAAGCTCTGCAGGTCACGGTTATTGATCCCCACCAAGCGCCCTCCCACCGCGCCCGCAAGTGGGCGCCCGGCCAGGATCACTTCGGAGGCGGTGTGCGCCTCCACCAAGGCTGACATCCCCAGTTCCCCGGCCAGTCCCAGGTAGTCCTCCAGTTGGCTGGGAGCGAGGATGGCGGCAATCAACAGCACGGCGTCCGCCCCCAGGGTACGTGACTCATAAACCTGGTAATCACTGATGATGAAGTCCTTGCGCAGCAGGGGCAGCCCCGGCGCCCCCCGGGCCTGGGCGAGATGGTCCGGGTGGCCCTGGAAGAAGACCTCGTCGGTGAGGACGGAGAGCGCCCGCGCCCCGCCCCGTTCGTAGGCCGCCGCAATAGCTCGCGGATCGAAATCCTGGCGGATCAGGCCGCGGGACGGAGAGGCCTTCTTGATCTCTGCAATCAGGCTGACCAGGATGGAACTGCCTGCCCCGCGCCTGCTCGTACTGGGAGCAAGTCCGGCGTCACCGTTTGCGGGCGCGGCACCCATCCTCTTCACGGCGCCATAGAAATCCCGGGCCGGCGGAATATCCCTGGCCTGGGATCTCAGATCCCTGACCGGCTGCCGTGAACGCCGGTACTCCACTTCCTCTCGCTTCACCGACAGAATACGGTCTAAAAACATCATTCCACCCCTTTCACGCCATCTTCGCATTTCCAGATGACTACCCGCTCTAATGCCCTGCTCTTTGAAGCGGCGGGATAGAGCGGCTACGCCTCTAGTTAACTGTTCTAAGCTTCATGCGGGGGAGGCAAGCCCCCTGAAGCCAGAACTGTTGAACTGGTGAAGGCGATCAGGCCGTCCAGCTTGGCCATGGCCGCCCCGGAATCGATGACCTCCGCCGCAAGGTGTACCCCATCCGTCATGTTGTCTACCTTGCCGCCCACCAGCAGGGCGGCGGCGGCGTTCATCAGCACCACGTCGCGGCAGGGGCCTGGGCGCCCAACCAACACGTCCCTGGTAATCCGGGCATTATCCTCGGCGCCGCCCCCGAGAATCTCCCCAAGTACCCCCTGGCGCAGGCCGAGGTCCGCCGGTTCCAGGCAGTAGGTTCTGATCTGTTCGCCGTTCAGTTCACTGATCCTGGTGCTGCCGGTGTGGGTGATCTCGTCCAGCCCGTCACTGCCGTGCACCACCATCGCCCGCTGCGTCCCGAGCTTGCGCAGAACACAGGCGATCACCCCGGTCAGGTTGGGGTCGTAGACCCCCAGCACCTGTATCTGGGCGCCTGCCGGATTGGTTAGCGGCCCCAGCAGGTTGAAGGCGGTGCGGATGCCGATCTCCCGCCGGGGGCCGGCAGCGTGCTTCATGGCAGTGTGGAACACCGGGGCGAACAGGAAGCCGATCCCGGTCTCCTCCAGGCAGCGTTCCACCTCCGCCGGGGCCATCATCACGTTGACACCCAGGGCCTCCAACACGTCGGCGCTGCCACAGCGGCTGGAAACCGAGCGGTTGCCGTGCTTGGCGACCGGCAGCCCGGCCCCGGCCACCACGAAAGCTGCCGTGGTGGAGATATTGAAGGTGAACCGCCGGTCGCCGCCGGTGCCGACTATGTCCACCAGTAGTTGAAACCGCGGGGCGATCCGGTTCATCTTCGCCCGCATTGCCCGGGCAAATCCGGTGATCTCCTCCACCGTCTCCCCCTTCAGGCGCAGGGCGGTGAGCAAGGCGGCGATCTGGGCCTGGGTGGCCTCGCCCTCCATGATCCGCCCCATCACCTGCTCCGCCTCGGCTTCCGACAACTGGTGGTGGTTGACTACCTTCTCAATAGTCTGCTTCAGATCAGTTTCCACGCTCATTCTTGTTCCCCTTTCCTTGATTGCCGGCTAGCCTCAAAAACTCTTGCGCCCAGCATTAACGTGATTATGTCGACCACATTATCCGATGGCTAACCGTAGCCTGACGCTAGCTCTTATGAGCCTTTCATCTCACCTCTAACCTCCCGCCTCACACATCCCAATGGCCTGCAGCAGCGCCCCGGCCTTGCGCAAGCTTTCCTCGTACTCCCGCTCTGGGTCGGAATCGGCCACAATCCCGGCCCCGGCCTGGACGTAAGCTGTCCTCTCTTTGATCACGATCGTCCGGATCGTGATACAGGCGTCCAGGTTGCCGTTGAAGCTCAGGTAGCCGATGGCGCCGCCGTAGGGGCCGCGCCGGGCCGGCTCCAGTTCTTCGATGATCTCCATCGCCCGGATCTTGGGCGCCCCGGACAGGGTGCCTGCCGGAAAGCAGGAGGACAGGGCATCGTAGGCATCGCGCCCGGCAGCCAGCCGGCCCTGCACCACCGACACCAGGTGCATCACGTGTGAATAGCGCTCGATCTCCATCAGCCTGGTCACCTTGACACTGCCAAACTCGCAGACCCGCCCAAGGTCGTTCCGCCCAAGGTCGACCAGCATCAGGTGTTCGGCGCACTCCTTGGGGTCGGCCCGCAGTTCCCGGGCGAGAGCGTCGTCCGCGGCCTGGTTGCCGCCGCGCCGGCAGGTGCCGGCAATTGGCCTGGTCTCCACCGTGCCCTGCTCCACCCGCACCAGCATCTCCGGCGAAGAGCCGACAATCTGGATCCCGCCGAAGTGCAGGTAGTACATGTAGGGTGAGGGATTGAGGGAACGCAGCCGGCGGTACACTTCGAAGGGATCTGCTTCCAACTGGACCTGCAGCCGCTGGGAGAGCACCACCTGGAAGATGTCCCCGGCCTCGATGTACTCCTTGGCCCGTCGCACGTTGGCCATGAACTCTTCCTTGGTGACGTTGGAGATCGGGCTTTCGGAAGCCATGACGTCACCCCCTGGCGGGTTTACCGCAACCTCACCCGACGACAGCGGTGAGAAGTCCGGTAGCCGGGTGCCCGCCCCAGGTACTTGCTCTAACCGGCGCGGCGCGGTAATCCTTCGCTTCACCCGTTCAATGATCGCCAGCGCCTCGCTGTACGCAGCGGCGGGGTCGCCGTTTTTGGGCACCAGGGCGATGATCTTCAGAGTGTGCCGGACGTGGTCGTAGATCAGCGCCACCCTGGTGAGGATGAAGAAGCAGTCTGGCAATCCCAGGTCATCGGTGGTCTTTTCCGGCAGCCGCTCGTAGTGGCGCACCAGGTCATAACCAAAGTAACCCACCGCCCCGCCGCAGAAGCGCGGCTCCCCGGGCACAGGTCCCACCCGTAAATCCGCCATCAGCTCCCGAAGCCGGTTCAGCGGAGCGCCGTCTTCAACGGTGGCGTGCCCCCTGGCCTCGATGGAAATGGCAGTTCCACGGGCATGGAAGACAACCAGCGGGTCAAAACCCATAAAGGAGTAACGAGCCAGTTGATCTCCGCCCTCCACGCTCTCTAGCAGGTAGGTATAATCCCCGGCGGCAACCTTCTTGAAGATGGAGATCGGTGTCTCCAGGTCCACCACCAGTTCTTCCCACACCGGAGTAATCTCGAACCGTTCCTCCTCGGCCGCTCCCAAGTAGTCGCGTCGTAGCGGATAAACCATGGCCACTCACCCTTCATTCCCCGCTATCAATACAAAAGCCAGCACCCAAATGAGCGCTGGCCCGAATGCCTTTTCAGCATAAACCCCCAACTCATCTCATCTCGACTCTTCTCGTCTCAACTCGTCTCAACTCGTCTCAACTCATACCGTATTAAGTTGTCACGATCTTCTTCGTATTTTGCTCTTGCCAAATAGTATACTGACAGCCGTCCTGCCCTGTCAATCAATTTTTCACCAATTTTTCACCAGATGACTACCCGCTCTAATGCCCCCGCTTCTTTAGAAGCGGTGGGGGCTTTCTATAAAGATTGAGCCTCGAACTTCGAGCTTTGAGATTCGAGGTGTGGTTTCAGGATGACCCCCTGGCAACTACGTCCGTCAATTTTCACTGTCAGCGGGCTTTCAAAGCGAACCAGCCTGGCGTATTGGGTTTGCCTGATGACTGGAGCCTCTTTGAGCCACGCCCAGTCTACAAATTCGGAAGCGCTCGCCTTTCCGATATGCAAATACCCCATTCTTAGCGAAACCAGGTTGTGATGAAAATGACTGCCCAGCGACGGTTCTACCTGGAGGTTATCCCGGTCGGCCTCAATAACCACTTTTGCCTGGGACATTTGCGACCACGTCAGGGGGATGCCCAGCCAGGGATCGGATGACCCCAGGCGCCCGAAGGCGAAGAGAATGTGTTTGCGCTCTTCATTAAACAACAATTGATTTAGTGCACCGATCTCGCTGGCAATGATCGGGGTCTTGCCCAGATCAAACTGGTCGGGATCAACAAAAATAATGTCACAGATGTCCTGGAAGATCCCATTCCCGATCGTGTGGCGACTTTTACACAGGGTCTCCTGATCTGAATAATCATTGACCCTGACATCCTGCAATTCCCTTCCGGAAACCATGGGGCGAACCTGCAGGAAATAAAATTCGATCTCTTTCTTCCTGTCGACCGGGATGTTGACCGCAAACTCTATTTCTATTTCCGAACCGAAGGCATTTTTCAAGAGAACGAAAATGTCCTTGATGATATCGGCCAGCGGAAACAGGCCATATTTTAAAACCGGCGCAAAAGACACCAGCCTCAGCCCTGGAAATGACAGGGTATCGCTGATGGTGTCATTCTCCCTGGAATACGTGCTGCCCACAAAGCTCAAGGTACCGTCCTTTTCAGCGCGTGCCAGGGCGCATCTCCTGTAGGTGCAGCCCGGATCTCTGCAAATGTCGACCGCCTGGTTTTCGAAATCCAACACATAAAACTGGTTTTGCGACTTTTTCAAGAAATCGCCCGGGGACGCAAAATCCGCGCTCATCCTGGGATGAGCGGGAGAAAACCGGTAAACCTGTTCTCCATCGACAACAGCCCTGCCAAAGCCCAAAGCCAGGCTGACAATTCCTTGTTCGGGTTTCATATAGGAAATCGGGTAAAAGTTATAGGACTGCGCAACCCCTGAAATAGCGGGGTAAAAAATGTCTCCATGCAATTCTCCGACAAGCTGCTGGATCAAGACGGCCATTTTTTCCTCTTCGATGCGCAAATCCGAATTCTTCACGTAGCGTTTGGGTGACTGGTAAAAAACAGAGGCGTAAACGAGCTTGATGGCGTCCAGGAGTTGTTTCAACCGGACTTCGGGGTCTTGATGGTTATTCGGCAAGATGAAGGTGCTGTAGATCCCTGCAAACGGCAGCATTTGGGAGTCTTCAAAAATACTCGATGAACGGACGGCCAGGGGGTAGTTGATTTTCGTAATCAGTGTGTACAGTTCACCGGCGATCTTGAAGGGCAGCTGGGATGACAGGAACTTTTTCGCAATGGCCTCTTCGTTATCCGTCATGACGGCCATTTCTTGCAAAGCGTTCATTTCCAGGAATTCTTCGAATACCTCGCTGCAAATGACAAAGGATTGCGGAGTCTTGATCCTGACATTCTCATATTTTTTAAATACATCCGTCTGGGAAAGCATGGAGTTAAAGAAGGCTATTCCCCGGCCCTTACCGCCAAGCGAGCCGCTGCCCAGTTTGATAAAGGAATTGTCCACGTCGATTTTCGATTGTCCGAAATCAGAAATGGCCCCTTCCTGCGCACGTTTGAAATACTCCTGGATAACATTCAGGATATACTCCCTCAATTCCTGAGGGCTTTGGAAGTCGGAGACATTAACGCTCCTTATCCGCTCCGCACACTCGAACTCTGTCCTGGCCTTGAACCAGATCGAAAAATGATAGCGGCTGGCGTGGTAGAGCAGGCTTTCTTCCGGCAGGCGGCGGATGATCTCTTCAAATTCGCTGATGGTAGAAGCCCTGGAGATAATGCTCCCATCCGGGTTCCTGAAGATAAAATCACCAAAACCATAGTTCTCCGAGATATAGGTGCTCAATTCAAGATCCATGCTGGGGGAGTTCTTATTGAGAAAACCGATCCCGCTCTCATCCGCAATACTTTCATTGTGGCGTTCATTTGATTGAATCAAAAACGGCAGGTAGGGGATCTCCTCCTTGACCTTGTGCGCCAACTGCAGGCCTGCCCCCGGATTCAACACCCCGTCTTTCGGGTAGCCCATATCCGAGATCACGCCCAGCAAGTTGTGGCGATACCGGTTGAAGATATCCATCGCCTCCTCATATGTCTCCGCCAGCAGGATCTTGGGCCTTGCCCGCATCCGGAGCAGGCGGTGGAGATTGTTTATCCCCTTGGAGATGAGGTAGGCTGTCTGTTTCATAATTTCCGTATAGATAAGGGGGAGGGATTGGGAATACTCCCAGGGCGAGTCCTCGACCACCAGGATCACCTGCACCCCTGCCCTGCAGTCATCCTCGGCATTTCCCATGTCCTCCACATACTTGATGATGGCCAGCAGTATTTTATTGTTCCCCGACCAGTAGAAAACCTTATCGATGGCTCTTGTCTCTCTGATCTGCCTGATCAGGTCGCTGTTCAACGTCTCGTACGTGAGCATGACGACCGGTTTCCCGGGGTAAGTCTCCTTGATCCGTTTTCCGAATTCCAGGGGGTTCATATCACTGATTCTAGCCATGGTAATGATCAGGTCATAGGTTCTTTCCCTCATGGCGGCGAATGCTTCTTCCGCCGAAGAAACCCGCAGGATACGCGGGACAAATTGCAGGTTCATGTCCAGGTACTCACTGAATATTTTCTCTGATAACCGGCCATCTTCCTCAAGCACAAAGGCATCGTAGGCGTTGGATACCAGCAGGATCTCCCGGACACGGAACCTCATCAGGTCATGAAATCCTGAAAACTGGGTATTATAAAAACTCGAACCATCCATGATGTTCCTCCCCGTGGACTCCGGCGCGACATCTTCGTAATTTCCTGACCCGATTCTTCTCTCATCATATTTTAACAGATGACTACCCGCTCTAATGCCCCCGCTTCTCTGAAGCGGGGGGATAAGAGCGGCTACGCCTCTAGTTAACTATTTCTAAGCTTCAGTGGGGGAAAGGCAAGCCCCCACTGAAGCCAAGAACTATATAGAACGTCTCCGATAGCGGCGCTTGTGACGGTATGTACTAGGGAACTGCGATCTCGCCGTTAGATTGCCGGTATTCGGTGAGGTATGACTGCAGCAGCGCCCGCACCTCGCCGGGAGTACGGGCGGAGTTGATGGCAGCGCGCCGCTGGGCGGCGCTGGTCAGCCCCTTCAGGTACCAGGCCAGTTGTTTGCGCATCTGCAGCAGGGCGGTATCGGCGCCTTTCAAAGACAGTGCCAATTCGAAATGCCCGAGCGCCTGTTCGATCCGCTCCTGGGGCGCGGGCTGCGGGAGCAGTTCCCCGGTTCTTAGATAATGGACTGTATGGGTAAACAACCAGGGGTTGCCCAGGGCGCCGCGAGCGATCATCACGGCGTCGCAGCCGGTCTCGTCCAGCATGCGCCGGGCATCCTGCGGGGTATAGATGTCGCCGTTGCCGATCACCGGGACGGAAACCGCCTGCTTGACCGCCCGGATGGCACCCCAGTCAGCATGCCCGGAGTAGAACTGGTCGCGGGTGCGCCCGTGCACCATCACCGCCGCCGCTCCGTTCAGTTCGGCCAGGCGGGCCAGGTCCGGAGCGACCAGTTCCCCCTCACTCCAGCCCTTGCGCATCTTGACGGTCACCGGCACCGGGCGGGCCGCCTCCGCCACCGCCTTGACGAGGTCCGCCGCCCGGGGGAGGTCCTGCATCAGGGCGCAGCCTTCATGATTCCTGACGATCTTCGGGGTCGGGCAGCCCATGTTGATGTCCACGATGGCGGCGCCATACTCCACCACTACCCGTGCCGCCCGCCCCATCTTGTCCGGGTCGGCCCCGAAGATCTGCACCGCCACCGGCCAGTTCTCGCTGCTCAGGTCAAACAGGGCGTAAGTCCGGGCATTCCGGTAGAGAATGGCGTCGCAGTTGACCATCTCCGTAAACACCAAACCGCACCCTGCCCGATGCGCCAGGATGCGGTAGGCCTTGTCAGTGAAGCCGGCCATGGGTGCAGCCAGGACCCGGTTCGGCAGGGTCAGGCCACCGATGGCAATAGGCGTGTCCGTGTTGGCGATGCCGATAGAGGTTTCAACTCCTTCGCCCTATACCGCATTCCCGCTCCCGGGTACCTGATTGACGATATAGGTGGCCCTGCCGCAGGCCACCAGCCGGCCCTGATCATCATGCACCTCCGCGGTGCCCACGATGATGCGTTTGCCTTGTTGTAAAATAGTGGCCGTGGCCGTCAACCGGCCGCCCGTAACTGGCAGCATGTAATTAACGTTCATTTCCACCGTGGCGGCCCGTTTACCCGGAGGCAGGAAGGTATTAGCCGCCACCCCGATGACCGAGTCGATCAGGGAGGCGATGGCTCCTCCGTGCACCACCTTATACAATTGGCGCAACTTATCCGATACAGGCAAAACAACCGTCGCTTTCCCTTTTTCTCTCTTTTCCACGCTCATGCCCAGCAGGTGCCAGAAGTTACTGTCCGGCACCTCTGGAACGGCCCCAGGTTGCTGCATCAAAACACCTCCAACACTCTCTGCCCCGTGCTTCAACCGCGATTGCGTTCGTAGATGAGCTTCAGGCCCCACAGGGTGAGGAACGGGTCCACGTGATCAACGCTGCGAGTGCCTTCACAGATCAACTCCGCCAGGCCGCCGGTCGCCACCACCACGGTACCGTCCCCCAGTTCCTCCTTCATGCGGGCAACAATCCCATCCACCTGCCCGATAAAGCCATAGTAAATGCCAGACTGCATGCTGGCCACGGTGTTCTTTCCGATCACCTGCTGCGGTTTGACCAGCTCGATGCGGGGCAGCTTGGATGCCCGTTCGAAGAGAGCCTCCGTGGAGATGCCGATGCCGGGAGCGATGGCGCCGCCCAGGTACTCTCCGGAGGCAGAGATGGCGCAGAAGGTGGTGGCAGTGCCGAAGTCGATCACGATCAGCGGCTTCCCGCCGTAACGCTGGTAGGCAGCAACCGCATTGACGATCCGGTCGGCTCCGATCTCCCGGGGGTTTTCATAGCGGAGCGGGATACCCGTCTTCACTCCGGGTTCAATCAGCAGCGGCTCCTGCTTAAGATAGCGACGGCACATTGCGGTGAGGACCGGCGTCATCGGAGGCACCACAGAGGAGACCACGACAGCCTCGATCTCCCTGAAAGCCATTCCTTCAATATCGAAGAGGTTCTTGATCAGCATCCCCAGGTCATCGGCAGTACGCCGCCGGTCAGTGGCAATACGCCAGTTGACAGCCAGGTTATCCTCCTTGAAGACACCCAGCACGATATTGGTATTGCCCACGTCGAAGACAAGGATCATGGCGTTTCCCCCCACCGGTGTCAGGCGCCTAAGCCCCTGAAGTCAAGAACTCTGATGATATGGCAATGATATCATAAAGTGTTTCAACTGGGTATTGGCTTCAGAGGGGGATTGCTGCCCCCGCTGAAGGTTAGAGCCAGTTAATACAGTGCTTAGCCGCTCTTATCAACCGCAGGTGATTAGAGCGGGTTAGGCATCTGTGGTGAATATGCCAGGCATTCATCGCCCATCATCCCCCCTGAAAACATCGGGACGATCCTCATGCTTCCCGCCGGGGTTGCTTAATTTCTCCGATATCCATGCTGATGTCAAGGGCCGGTGCGGAATGGGTGATGGCTCCCACCGAGATCAGGTCAACGCCGGTCTCCGCCACCACCCGGATATTGGTTGCATCGATGTTGCCAGAGGCCTCCAGCAGCGCCCGGCCCCTGGCCAGTCGCACCGCCTCCCGCATCTGATCACTCGTCATGTTATCCAACAATATCAGATCGGCGCCTGCGTTCAGGGCCTCTTCAAGCTGGGCCAGGCTTTCTACCTCCACCTCAACCCGGATGGTGTGGGGCGAGGCCTCCCTGGAGCGCCTCACCGCCTCGGCGATATTGCCGGCCAGCTTGATGTGATTATCCTTGATCAGGATGCCGTCAAACAGGCCGGTCCGGTGATTGTGGCCGCCGCCGGCCCGCACTGCATACTTCTCCAACACCCGCAGGCCGGGCGTGGTCTTCCGGGTGTCCAGCAGGCGCGCCCCGGTACCGGCGATCATCTCGACCAGGCGCCGGGTAGCAGCAGCAATGCCGGACAGGTGCCGGAGAAAGTTGAGGGCGGTGCGCTCGCCGGTCAACAGAGCCTGGCCGGACCCTTGAAGACGGGCGATGATGCTGCCTGGCGCCAGATCGCTGCCATCCGGCAACAACCCCTCAAACACCCCCCCGGAATCGAGGATCTGGAAGACACGCTCCGCTACCGGCAAACCGGCCAGCACGCCGGCTTCCTTGCTGTAGATGACGGCCTCCGCAGTCGCCCCCTTGTCAACCAGGGATCCGGTGGTCAGATCCCCGCTCCCCACATCCTCTGCCAGCGCCCGCAATACCGCTTCCTCGACGATCCAGGCAGGGAGCATGCAATTCCACCTCCCTTTCGAGGTTCGAATTAACGCCATAAAAAACAGCGTCTTGTCTCGAAATATTTATTGGACTGGATGATTCCATCAATTGGCACATTCGATGCCGCGCCGGGCTACCCGCTTCAGCGGGTCGGGCACCCGGTTCCCCGGCACTCAACAGTAACACCAAACAACCGTGAACCAATGTTTTTGAAATAAGCCTTGGTTGAGTGCTGGGTCACCCAACAAGGTTGCGGTCGTTGTCATCCATGGGCGCCCGTAAGCGGCGCTCTCGAAATCGAACTTCGAGCAGAACCTCGAACCTCGATTAGACCTGGAAGATGATGTGGCGCAGCCAGTAGACATCGTCCCGTGACGGAAAATCACCCCGGAAGTGGCCGCCCCGGCTCTCGGTGCGCATCAGGGCAGCGGCCACCGTGAGTCTTCCCAGAGTAAGCAGGTTGACGGCCTCCACCGATTCCCGGGTGGGGTCCAGGCAGGAGATCTCTTGGTCGAGCTCTTCCAACTCGGCGGCAGCCCTGGTCATTTCCTCGCCCTGGCGGATGATGCCTGCCCGCTCCCACATGATCGCTCTTACCTGCTGTGCAATTGCGTTCCAATCATGAATCGGATGCCGGATGCCGGATGCCGGATAAAAGACTTGCATGCCTTTCATGGATGCCTTTAAGTCATTTTCTGACCTCTGACTTCTTGCATCTGACCTCTGTTTTGATAAGTACTGCCACCCGGCGGTCACTGCCCGTGCTCCGAAGACCAGGCCCTCCAGCAAGGAGTTGCTGGCCAGGCGGTTGGCCCCATGCACTCCGTTACAGGCCGCTTCACCGCAGGCATACAGGCCGGGGATGTTCGTCTCCCCATCGGCGCCGGTCCTGATGCCGCCCATGATGTAATGGGTAGCAGGCGCCACCGGAATAGACCCCTTGTCCAGGTCAAGACCGTATTGACGGCAGGTGCTGCAGATGTTCGGGAACCGGGCCTGGAAGCGGTCCGGCTCCAACTGGGAGACGTCCAGGAAGACGTGGTCAGCATGGGTCTCCTGCATCTCCCGTGACAATTGCCCGGGTCACCACGTCTCTGGGCGCCAGGTCTGCCATCTGGTGGTACCGCGGCATGAAGCTCTCCCCGCGCACGTTTCTGAGCAGCGCCCCCTCCCCCCGTACCGCCTCGGAAATGAGAAAGTGAGGGGCATTTGGCATAGCCAGAGCGGTCGGATGGAACTGCACGAACTCCATATCCACCAGTTCGGCCCCGGCCCGGTAGCCGGCTGCAGCCCCATCCCCGGTGGCTACCGCCGGATTGGTGGTAATCTGGTACAACTGGCCGGCGCCTCCGGTGGCAACAACCACTACCGGCGCCCGGCAGACCATAAAACCCCCGGACTGGTTATCCAGCATCAGGGCGCCCACACAACGCCCGCTGTGCGCACTCCTTAGAAAATCTACCAGAAAGCAGCCCTCCCGTAGAGTGACGCGCGGGTTGCTGCGGCACTCCCGGATCAGGGCGCGGGCGATCTCTCCGCCGGTGGCGTCGCTGGCATGCAGAATCCGGCGCCGCCGGTGCGCGCCCTCACGGCCCAAGTCCCAGGCACTTCCCTCACGGTCGAAACGGACACCCAGTTCCACCAACTCCATCACCCGCAACGGCCCCTCGGTGACCAGAATCTCCACTGCCCTTGCATCGCAGAGACCGGCCCCCGCCTCCAGGGTATCCTCGAGGTGCTGCACCGGAGAATCGGTCTCGTCTACCGCAGCGGCGATGCCTCCCTGGGCCATCTCGGTATTGCTGTCCTCGGCCCGCTGCTTGGTCACCACCAGCACTGAACCCAGTTGCCCGGCCTTATAGGCAGCAAAAAGACCGGCAATACCGCTCCCCACGATTAAAAAGTCAGACTCCAGAGAGGGCAGCCGATCCAGTTCCGGCGAGAAAAGATAACGAGGCGTCACCTATTGTATCTCCTTTTTTCAGAAGCCGGATGCTGTCCGGCACTCAAACGAAGTTTTTTTCTTCATAATTTGGGTTCACGTTTATTTTTGTTCAAGCAAAATTGTACCACATATATCCGGCCTCTGACTTCCGACCTCTTATTTGATCTCCAGCATCCGTGTCAGAGCCAGCCTGGCTCTTTCCCGGACATCGGGTCGACCTCGACTTGCGGGGTCATGTCCTCCATCGCCCATCTAACCTTCTCCAGAGTGGTCAGCTTCATGTTGGGGCAGACCATGTGCGGGGCCGCCGGGTAAAAGGATTTATCCGGGTAAGCCTTCTTCAAGGAGTGCAACAACCCCTGCTCGGTGCCGATGATGAAAGCCAAGGCGGTGGATGAGCCGGCATACTTCAACATACCCCCGGTGCTGGACACATAATCCGCCATGTCGATCACCTCGGGGCGGCACTCCGGATGTACCACCACCGGCGCCCCCGGGTGTTCCGCCCGGGCGGCCCGGACGTCGCCGGTCGTCAGCCGGTCATGCACATGACAGTAGCCGTCCCACAGTTCCAGGTTGCGACCAGTCCGGTCGGCAATGTAGCGCCCCAGGTTACGGTCCGGCACGAACAGCACCGGCCGGTCCGGCGGCATGGCTGCAACAACCTGCAGGGCGTTGGATGAGGTGCAGCAGAAATCGCTCTCAGCCTTGACAGCCGCGGAGGAATTGACGTAGGTAACCACGATGCAACCAGGCAACTCCTCTTTTCTGGAGCGGACGGCCTCGGGTCCAGCCATATCGGCCAGGGGACAGCCCGCTCCCTCCTCCGGAAGAAGCACAATCTTCTCCGGTGACAGGATCTGGGCGCTCTCAGCCATGAAGTAAACGCCGCAGAAGACGATCACCTCGGCGGAAGTGGCTGCCGCCTGCTGGGCCAGTTGCAGTGAATCGCCAACAAAGTCGGCCACATCCTGGACCTCCGGACGCTGGTAAAAATGGGCCAGGATAACCGCCTTCCGCTCTTCCTTCAACTCCCTGATCCGCCTGCTCAATTTGTTGATCACTGCCTGCCGCTGTTCCATGCAGCTTCCCCGCTCGCCAGTTTGTCCTGCAGTCCGTCGAATTCTTCGTAAGTTTCCTTCTATCTTACGGAAAACATCAGGAACCGTCAAGCAACGATACAAAGTGCCCTGCACGAGAAAAAATGAGGAGTTGCCTTGAATGGCAACTCCTCACAAATCTTTTCAAATCCCCAGGCCACGCAGCCTCGACTGATTAACGCACCGCCTGGCGCTCCTCGAACAATCCTTCCTCGCCAAGCATGGCAGCGCCATCCCGGGCTATCGCTCCGGCACTCACCCCGGCCGGGATGAGTTCGTCCAAAGATATGCTGATGGTGTACCTGCTGCCGGCGCAGCTTCCAAGCAGCGTCCTGATCGCCTCGATACGAGGCTCCAGTTCGGCGCCGCTATATGTGCCCTTGATGGATAAGGTCAGTCCCCTGACCTCAGGCTCGGGCATGGCAGCAAGCTCACCGGCGGCGCCCTGCATGACCACTACTTTCTCCGTCCTGCCCCTGGCCTTGCGTGTTGGCAGGCGGAAGGCCGGCGGCCATTTCTCTCCCTGGATCTCGGTGACATTGACGATGGTGCCGCTATGATTTTTGTGAATCCCCAGGATTGAAC
This sequence comes from uncultured Peptococcaceae bacterium, assembly GCA_963767365.1. Classification (GTDB taxonomy): domain Bacteria; phylum Bacillota; class DSM-12270; order Thermacetogeniales; family Thermacetogeniaceae; genus Palsa-1188. Next base: position 18,401 of record CAVYEE010000010.1, on the reverse strand, counting down.
GCAGCTTTCTGACCAGGGTGAAGTGGGTCGACCACGCCGCAGCCAACTTCTGGTCGCTGATGGTCTTGCTCAGGTCCAGCATCACCGTCCTCGCCTGGTCAACCGGAAGTGCCAACAACTCTTCTAAAGCCAAAACTTCTCCCATCTTGTTAAACGCCTCCACTTTTTTGTAAATGACAACCGGCCCCGGCTTGCGATACTCCCGTCTGGTTTTTCTATCACCAAAGTCGCACGGCATATAAATTTTTTTAGGTTTTTTCTTTGCTGCCGGCATAGGCTACCTCTCTTGAGATCTGTTTTTAAGAACCCGGACGGAAAATATACCAGTATCTACACCCGATTACCGTCTAATACTATATATTCCCTATCAACGTAAAAAATAATCATCGGTACGCAATCTGATAGGCAAAAACCGGGTTAACTTCGCTTAGAAGTCCCGTTCCTTACCTCAACAGGTGGCGGGTTTAGGCGGGAAAGCTCGCATCCAGCTATTGCCCTAACCCATAAAAATGTACTATAAAGATATGGGGGACACTCCTCTGCGAGGAATTTCCCACAGATGACTACCCGCTCTAATGCCCCCGCTTCTCTGAAGCGGTGGGATAAGAGCGGCTACATCACTGTATTAACTATTTCCCCGATGGCTAACCGCCACTAAGCTCCCGTTTACGGAAGACCAAGTGGCACTAAGCCCTTGGATCAGTGCAACTAAGGCTTCTGTCTTCGCCGATGGCTCGGCACAAGCCAAGTTTTACTGATAATTCAGTGGGGTAAGACAATCTCCCACTGAAGCCAAGAACTAGTTGAACCGGGAAGAGAACATACATACGGAAACAGCCCGTCCCCGAACTATGCCTGAGGATAGGCTGGGTATGCATCTCTTGCATCTTGGATAGGAGTGAACGGGGATGATGGATGATCGAGAATTACTGCAGGTAGCGTTGGAGGCTAAGGCGAGGGCTTACGCACCCTATTCCCGCTTCAAGGTGGGAGCGGCGCTGACAACAGATCGAGGCCAAACCTACACCGGAGTCAACGTAGAAAACGCCTCTCTCGGGGCAACCAACTGCGCCGAGCGAACGGCGGTTTTCAAGGCTATATCCGAGGGAGAGCAGAGGATCACGACCATCGCCATCGCCGCAGACGGTGACAGTATTCCCTATCCATGCGGCATCTGCCGGCAGGTCCTGGCAGAATTCGGCGATACCGGCATGCGGATCATCTGCGGCAACAGCAGCGGCAAGTTCACGGTACATACCCTGGGGGAGCTGCTGCCTCGAGCTTTTACCAGATGACTACCCGTTCTAATGCCCCCGCTTCTCTGAAGCAGTGCGATAGAGCGACTACGTCACTGGTTCGCTTCGCTCACAATCAAGGTGGCTAAAGCAACCCTTTCTTTCTCAGTTCTATCTCTTTCTTAAATACAAAAGCGATGATCTTATCGCGGTCATACTCATTAATGATGGTAAAAACGATACCCGCCCGGTAGAGGTCTCTCGTGCTCAGGAACTCGAGGCGCTCCACCCGGCCGGTGGCTGCTATATACTCCTGTTCCGATAAATAAAGCTTCAGTGGCAAATTATCGCCTAGTTCCAGCTTGATTTTGGTAGACAGCAGCATCCCCCCGCCGCTGATATTGAGAGTCTGCCCTTCGTAATGCCGGAGTTCAGCGCACTCCTCGCCCTCTCTTTCAACGTCGTGGACGACTCGTAATCTTGCCTGGATTCTGAAAAAAGAACGCCGCTGCATCCTCTGTATTTCTGAGCATTTCTCAAGCGTTATCGTCGGCGTTGTGCTCCCAATTTTCCTGTCTGACCACTCTTGCTTCAAAAGCATACTGAGCCGTCATATCCCAATAAAATACATTGATCGTTTCGCCCACGTTAAGCGGCATCTTAAGACTGTCGGCAACCGGCGGCGAAGTAACGACAATTATCCCGTCATCGATTATGCCTTCGATCCTGCTGAAGTAATTACCTTTGTACTGTCCCTCCGGGATATCCAACTGCACCCTCTGGTGAAGCTTGAGATTTTCGTTCAATGCGCACCCCTCTCTTTAAGATTCTACTCGCTGTAAAGCCCCCGCCTCTTTAGGCGTCCGGGTTTACATCCCGGTCTTAATAGAATGCGTAGTTCATGAAGTGGGGGGTCAAAGCGCCTATCACTGGTTAACTACTTCTAAGACTGTAACAATGCCGTGTCGTCATCCATCAGTCAATGAAAATTAGTTACTTTCATAAGCAATTTCAGCGATGCAACCCTCGGCGCAACCCGGCGTAAATATCATCAGTACACTGAATCAAATGAACGGTTTCAGGCATATCTCCACGGCCTCGGGATCGTAAAGAACTCCTTTGTTCTGCCAAAGCTCATCCAGCGCCATTTCTAACGGAAATGCCGGGCGGTAGGGGCGGTCGGAGGCCATCGCCTCTAAGACGTCGGCAACCGCCAAGATCCTGGCTTCTTTAGCGATCCTGTTTCCCGGCAACCCCCTTGGATACCCGGACCCGTTCAGCCTCTCGTGGTGCTGCAGGACAATCTCCGCAACCGGCCACGAAGAATCCATGGTTTTAATAATGTCGTAGCTGGCCCGGACGTGGGTCTGCACCAGAGACCATTCATGACCGTTCAGCATTCCCGGCTTGCTGAGGATTTCCGTCGGGATCACGGCTTTTCCGATGTCATGCACCAGGGCTGCAGTTTTGATAATCATTATCTGTTTCTTGGGCATGCCTAGCTCGGATGCTATTTCACAGGCAATTTCAGCAACCCTGACCTGGTGGTCTGCGGTGCAGGGGTCTCTCATCTCTGTGATCGAAGACAGAGACTTGACCGCCTGGGCGAGGGATAATTCCTCATTTTCACATTTCTTACGGATCATTTCCTCTACCTGCTTGCGTTCGGTGATGTCATTGATAAATACCATATTTGCACGGCCGTCCGGCAGATCTATAAAGGACGTCTCGGTATAAATGGGAAGGGTCGATCCGTCCTTTTTCAGTCCAACTGTTTCGTACATCTTGGATACTTGCTCACCCCGGGTGCGACTGTCTATTCTTTCCATGACATCCTGGCGGCAACTTGGGGCAATATAATCAAGCACAGGCCTATTTAGCAACTCACAGGTGTCTTTGCAGCCGAACATCGCTACGCAGGCCCTATTAACAAAGAGGATTCGCCCTTTTCGGGCGATGATAATACCCACCGGCGCATTCTCGAACAGGGTGCGAAACCGCTCGGCGCTCTCTTCCAGGTCATTAGGGGCAATTGCCGTTGCTCCGCAATTTGCAATTGCTTCGCAACTGGATTCGCAATTAACGGCCTGGTTGCGATCGTTTCCGGACTCTTTCAATTCCAGAACCCGGCGGCGTAGGCTATCGAGGTCGGCAATGAGTTGTTCCCAGGTCATTTCAGATACTTCCATCTGACCCCCCCCGCCCAAGCTTAAATATAGGAATTTGCCATTGCTCCGCATCCGCTCCGCAATTGGATTGGCAAATATAAGAAATAACAGAAATAACTAAGACAAAATATTTTATCTAGTTGCACAATTCGACAGTTAAGAGGAAAATCCTTCATAATTAGCATAAATTATCGACCTTTTTTTACAAATTTTTTTATACGCCTTTGACATTAAAGGCCCCCCCCAAGATCCTGGATAAGTACCGGCCACACTCGTGACTGCAGTCGTGCAAACATACACCGCCTTCTACACCAGGGAAGCTGAGGAGAGTGATTGACAAACCATTTTTTTCCCAATAGACTCAAGATAGCACGGCATCCTGAAAACAGGGAAGAGGGGGCACATTTTTATGGATTTCAAGTTGACCAAGGAACAAGAGTTAATCCGTCAATACATGAGAGAGTTTACCAAGACTTACGTTGATCCGATTGCCGTAGAGATCGACGAGAACAGCCGCTATCCCGGGGAGGTAATCAAGAAACTGGGCGAGCTGGGATGGATGGGGATGCCCTTTCCTACGGAATATGGCGGGGCTGGGACTGACTACCTGACCTATGCCCTGGCTGTCGAAGAATTGTCCAGATCTTGCGCTGCCACGGGATTTACCATGTCCGTGCATACTGGGTTGAGCGCCGGGGCGATTAATGATTTCGGCAGTGAACAGCAGAAAAAAAAGTATCTTCCCGATCTCTGCACCGGCAAGGCCCTGGGCGCCTTTTCATTGACCGAGCCGGGAGCAGGCACTGATGTCGGAGCGGCTACCACTACAGCCGCCAAAGACGGTAACTGGTATGTCATCAACGGAACCAAGACCTTTACTTCCAACGGGCCCAACGGGGATGTCTACGTTGTCTTCGCCTGGACCGACCAGGCGGCCGGGCCGAAGGGAATGAGCGCTTTCATCGTCCCCAGGGGAACGCCGGGGTTGATGACCGGGTCACATTTCCAGAAGATGGGTATCCGCGCCTCCCAGACCTCGGAGGTCATTCTTAAAGACTGCAGGGTTCCGGCGGAAAATCTCCTGGTACAGGAAGGGATGGGCCTCAAGATCGCCATGGCCTGCCTCGACAACGGGCGCATCGGCATTGCCGCCCAGGCTGTAGGCATTGCCCAGGCAGCCCTGGATGAATCCATCAGCTACTCCAAACAAAGAGTCCAGTTCGGCAAGCCGATCAGCAAGAACCAGGCCATCCAGTGGATGATCGCCGACATGGCTACTGACGTGCAGGCAGGCCGTTTCCTGTACATGTATGCGGCCTGGCTCAAAGACCAGGGCCTCCCCTACTCCAAGGATGCGGCCATGGCCAAGCTGTGGTGTTCGGAGATGTGTTTCCGGCATGCCTCCAAAGCGGTGCAGATCCACGGCGGATATGGCTATTGCAAAGGGGTCAAAGTGGAACGGCTGCTGCGCGACGCTAAGATCACTGAGATCTACGAAGGCACCTCGGAAGCCCAGCGCATGGTTATTGCGGGGAACGTTTTGCGGTGAAGGGGCAAAAATGTCGGCAAACACATCGCAGGCTTCTTCTTGTGGCTTTTCAAGGAATTCAAAATTGAAGAAAAGGCCCATGACCGGATAGAAAGACTCGACGGGAATCATCCCATCACCAGTAATATTCCGGTGTAGCGCATGGCCAATTTCATGAAGAAATATGTAATCTGGATGTCCCACTTCGGAGATATCATCCTTCGGGATTATCGACATGACCATGTTTTCGTCCTGGGAATAGATGGAGTTACAAGCTGGTGAAAACATGATCGAACGGGAGAGATCCCTATCAGGAGGGCCACCCTCATTTTAACTGAGGGTGCTGGTGCTGGTGCGGGTGCTAGGAGGTAGTGTCGCCCTTGACACCCCATCCAGGAACGCATAGATGGCGATTTGGTGAGGGTATCCGGGCAATAGAGTTCCTAACCTCAGGGAGGTGTCGAGCGTGTTCACAAGGGTGCAAATTTTGATGCTGCTGGTGCTTGCCGCCACCGTGGGCTGGTGCCTGGCGCTGCTGATCAAATTCTGAGGAGTGGTCGGAATGGCACTGGTGCAAAAGGGATTGTCCAGGAGAACCGTCCAGCTTACCAGAGTGGTTCTCAATTGTGGTCAAAGTAGGGCAAAGTAAAAGGCTTCCAACCCTGGAAGCCTTAATTTCACTGGTGCGCCATGAGGGAGTCGAACCCCCAACCTTGTGATTAAGAGTTTTGTTCGCTGGCAATATCGAAGCTATTGGAGCAGCAACTTTCTTCTCAGCCTTCTTCTTCCTCCAAAACGAAGCTTAACACAATTATATCCTACGCCTGTAATATTTACCAACAGCAGTGAAACAAAATTATGACGCTCTCGACGGCACTTTGTAAAGTTCATCTGATGAAATTGGTCGGCGTCCTTTCCTCTTTTTCCGGATAAGGAACCGTATTTTTTGCCACTTCAATACATTTAAGCAGCCATGCCATGTTATTTCCCAAAGTCCGCATGATCTGCATTCCCTCCAAATCTTGCCTTACCTCATCCGGTGTGTTGCCATGAACAGCGTTCCAATATTGTGAAGAAACAATCGGCATATTGGAAATCGTAAAATATTTGTTAAGGCGGTCGAATGCGGCGCTGGCTCCCCCACGGCGGCAACTGACGACAGCAGCAGATGGTTTGTAGGCATACCCCGCATTTTTCTGAAAGAACATGCGGTCTAAAAATGCGCACAGATAACCATTTGGTCCAGAGAAATAAACAGGGGAACCAATCACAATGCCGTCAGCCTTTTTTGCCAGGTCGATGCATTCGTTGACCGGATCGTCCTCGAAAACGCAATAACCGCTTTCGTTACAGGCACGACAGCCAATACAACCACGAATAGGCTCGGTGCCAATATGAAAGATGTTGGTTTCAATCCCGTGCTTGTTAAGCTGTCCCGCAACTTCAGAAAGTGCGGTATAGGTACAGCCGTTTTTATGGGGACTCCCATTGATTAAAAGTACGTTCACGGTGAAATGCCTCCTCTTTCTTTCTCATCGTATTCATCATTGACCAAACCATCCCGTAATCTCGCCCTGGCCAATAATTTTGCCGTCAATGGCAGACATGAAAGCCTGGTAGTTAACAGAACCAGAAATAGTAATCGTATCCGTATTCAGGGCAAACACCTTTATCACGTAAATATGCTTGCCTGTTCCTACAGGTGGTTGAGGCCCTCCATATCCCTTGGTGCCAAAGTTATTGGTGAGTTCTTTGCAGCCCTTTGGCCTAGCGGATGTTCCTGAAGCGCCTTCAGGTATTCCACTAGCCTTAGAGGGTATGTTAATCACTGCCCAGTGAATGAAATTGTGAGCCACTGGGTTCGTGTCATACATCAATATGGCATAAGATTTTGCACCCTGAACATTGCTCCAGAATAATGGTAGGCTTATATTATTTCCACCTGGAATACCATAATTTGCATATTTGATTGGTATTGCTCCCCGGTCGTGAAAAGCCGGGGTTCTAACGGTAATACTATTCATAGGCGCTTCCTGGGCTCCTTTCTTCGACTGTAATCCACAGCCACTGGCAGTCAATATAAATAACATGGTTATAACGGTTAATATCTTAATCTTCATAAGCAATCTTCCGTAGATATATTGTTTTAATATAGCCATATTCTTCTAGCCTTTTTCTGTTATCCGATATTGTTATGTTATATTGCCCCGGCTGTACCTGTTAGTAGTCAACATTCGGGCGGTGAGGACTAGCTTTGACTATTCATTTTCTTGCTGCGAACTTTTCCTATGTTACCCGATTCATGCATGTAACGCTGCCCCGGTTGGTAGCTGTTAGCATTCAACATTTGGGCTGTAAGGGCTTAGTAAATCAGGGTTCAACCAATCACTGCTTTGGGTCGTATCCTAAGCCTGCAATGGCTTCACTTTTTTTCTGTTTATCTTTTATCTCTTTTTCTTTTATACATGTGGCAAGTGCACATTTGCCCGCTTCGCCCATAAACATACATGATTCATGTTCTTTTGCGCAATAGTTCCAACCGTCATTTTCTTTAGCAAATGCTCTGCTCATAGGTTACCTCCTATGAATTCTTAAATGGTTCGCCTACTAAATCCTTAGTCCTTTCTCGAAATGAGGGGATTGAGCATGAGCGTCAAGGGCATCCTGGTCAACGTATTTTTCCAAGAACACGATTTGCTGGGTTATCAGCCGCTACATGCGGTATGTACGTTAAACGCCCCTGCTCTTGTTCCCGAACAATCTTTCTCATCTTTGCACACTCTTCGGCCAGCAAAACCTCTTTACCCGGTTTGGCAATAAGCCTAGCAATTAAGGTTACCATGACGAGCCCCCATTTATTTTTATTTATCTGCTTCCTTGCACTAAACTATTTTTATGCCTATAGTCAATCCGTCGCCAATAGGCAGTAATGTACTTTTTAAATATGGACAGTGAGCAATCATCTTGTTGAATTCATCAAGTGCATCAACCTGTTCTGATTTAAAGTTTTTCAATTCTGATACATTCTTGTCCACAACAGGCAAAAGAGAGTCTTCGGCCAATAATATCCCACCTGGTTTTAGAAGAGTAATCAAATTATTTAGCAATACAGGGTAAAGTGTTTTATCCCCAACGTCTTGGAATATTAAATCGAAGCTTTCCTTTAAAGTAGGAATGATTTCCTTTGCATCCCCAATTTTTACCTCGATAAGTTCAGCCACACCAGCATGTTCAAAATTTTTTATTGCTTGTTGTGCTGACTGTTCATTATACTCTATTGTGGTAATCGTGCCACCATATTCTTTGGCAATATTAGCCATAGATACTGTTGAATAGCCTATACTTGTTCCAATTTCCAAAATCCTTTGAGGCCGTGTCAAATGTATTAATAGTTGCATCATTCTTGAAACATCACTACCTACAACTGTTCCAAAACTTTTTAATTCTGTCGAATCAATATAATTTATTTTGGATTCTTCGTCTTTTTCATACAGAGCATCAATATATGAAACGGATTTTTCAAAATTAATTTTCACGTTCTACCATCCTTTCGTTTTGATAGAGTTTTTTGTTTTGTTACAGTAGGTGTTTAATACCCATTTATTTCTTGCTGCCAACTTATCCCCTGTTATCCGATATTGTTATGTTATATTGCCCCGCCTGTAGTTAGCGTATTAAAACATTCGGGCGGTGGGGCTTGATAAGCAAGGGTCATATCATCAGTTATTTCATCATCATTGTAATCACAGCATCTTCTTCAGACTTTGAGCGATGTTTTGAGTAACTTTGAGCGATGTTTTGAGCTACACTTTGAACCATGCCTTGGGCATTGCTTTGAGCCATACTTGGCAGATTCCCTGCCCATATCTTTACATTTTGAAGCAATGTATTAACTGTGAGTCCATGAGCAAAGCTATAAACCAGCCAGATTGCCAGGATTAGCACTATAATTCCTGTTGCCGCCTTAATTATTCTAAACAGCACTGACAATAAGAATAATCCTACAACAAAATTCCAGCGATCATTAACCTTGCTACACTTTCCTCGTTCCTCCTCTTCATGCTTTAAAACAAATATAGCCCCCGATGGAGAATGATGCAAGGGTAGGCACAAATCACCATCCAGCAACTTTCACGGTATAAGCTAAGAAATACAAAAGAGAGCCAAGGCAAAACGCCCACGGCTCTCTTACTTTTTTGGAGAGGATGATGTGACCATGACCACAATGTATCCGGATTTTTCAGCATTGACCGTATATGTATCAACAGATTATCGGTGCAGATATTGGACGGTGCGAGGTGAAGCTCTATTCTAATGGGGACGTAGTTCGTTTCCCGGCCAGGGTTGGTGAGTGGCAACAGAGGGAGATTTCATCCGGTGGCAACTATGAGGTTGAGATTGACGGTGAGAAATGGTTTGTCAGTGAGCTGGCATTGCTGGAATCGAATTTCAACCGGCGCATGGTGGAACAAAATAAGGCTAATAAAGAACTTCTAATCGAATTACTCACCGGCCTCTATCTTATCATGGAGCCCAATGCGGACATTTGTCTCGTGACCGCCTTGCCAATCGACCAATACAATGCGGAAAATCGAGAGGCGCTACGGAATTTGCTTCGTGGCCGCTACCTGGTCAGTGTAAACCATGGCAAGGCTCAAGAAATAGTGCTGGACAGAGTAGATATCACCTGGGAAGGGGCAGGCATCTACTTTGACTTTGTCACCGATGCTTCCGGAGAGGGGTCAGGTAAATACGCTTTCTTGGCGGAAAGAAATGTTCACATTGTGGACATTGGCAGCCGGACATGCAATTTGCTCACTGTTTCCAATGGCAAATATATATCCAAGCTAAGTTGCACGGACAACCAGCATGGTACGCTCCTTGTGGAAAACTCTTCTCGGAGTAAACGGATTTCGGACAGGGATAAGGAGCAGTTCGCCCGGACTATCAAGGCACTCGTTGCTGGGAACTGGCTCGATGCTGACTATGGACACGATGCTGACGATGTTCTCATCTTTGCTGGGGGTGGCTCTTTGCTCATTGAGAAATACCTCCGGGAATACTATCCCTCTGCTCTATTCCCTGCTGACCCTGGAGGGCAGGATCTTTTACTGCCCTCCTTTTTTTGTCGCTATACCGCATGCCCTTGTAGGCTAAAATGTCATGCGTTTATATGGAATGTCAAAAACCCACCCAGGCAGTGACATCATCCACGGATTCTCGCCGGCTTACTATTTGGTTGGCTGGGAAGGCCAGATCGGGATAGCCTAAAGCAATCCCAATAACAATATCTTCATCTTCCGACATACCAGTATGTTTTTTGATTATTTCAGGGAATGCAATGCCCTGGGTCTCAATGCAGGTGCCCAGTCCATAATTCGTTGCGGCCAGACAGATGGTCTGAGCCAGAGCACCAATATCATACACCGCCATGGTATCCTGGCGCAGGGATTTATCGATTGATAGGATTATTGCCGCCGGTGCATCGAAAAATCTGAAACCGCGCAGCAACCACTCGTTTCGTTTGTCACGGTCCTCTCTTTTTATATCCATCAGCTTAAAGAGATCAATGGCCAGCTCAACCTGGCGCTGATGATATATGCCCTTGTAGGTGGTGAATTGTTCTTTCACCGGGATCCCTGATAAAATCCTGACCACATTATCACGTTTAATATTTTCCAGTAACTCACCGCAAACCACAGTAATTTTCCAAGGTTGTGTATTAAGTGCCGACGGCGCCCTAACAGCCACCTCTAGTATGTCCCTGATAATCTCCTGAGGAACTGGCTGTGCCAAATAAGCCCGGATGCTTTTGCGAGATTTAATCGCATTCAGTATTTCCATGTTCACCATCCTTTCCCTGGAACTTCATTGGGGATTTGTATTAAATATTTAGCAAGTGACAGCATTTGTCAAGATATAGTTGTCTCTAAGTCCTGATTTTGAACTTTGTGTGTCAGAAGCGTCCACCTGCTTTTTTGTGCTATAGTGAGAACATTCATTCTCCATAGGAGTGTTCTCATGTCTAAAGCCAATAAGCTTTGGGAATCACATCGCATCGTCCTTCCCGAAGCGCGCCAGGTCATTATTAACCAGTGCGGCGACTGCCGCTTCTTTGTTACTATCCAGGGGGTTCGGGAGAAGCGCTTAGGCTGTGTTGTCGATGTCCGGAAGTATCGGACACTATCGGTCAAGGTGCCAACAGTAATCCATGTGATAGAGCTAATGAAGTCGGATGGGAAAGACGTGCTGGACAGGATTCTTATAAAGAATAATCCGCTCGCCCAGGCCTGCGAGTTGTGGCTGCCAAGGCAAAAATAAAACCCCGGACATGAGCCCGAGGAATATAAAAGAGGGGGACGGTCTTAAGTTACCACTGCCACCTGAAAACAAACTGAATACAAGGTTAATATTGGATAAGATAATAAGCACCTGAATCATCGCATTGCTGCTTGACCAGGGGGTATTGCCGACAGGAAATTGTTAAGGGAGCACCCTGATAGGCACCCCCTTTTTAAAGACGCTGGTAGACAGGGCTGGCAGATATAAATCAGTCGCCCCTTTTTGCCAAGACGTCACTGAGCATCTCGCCCCCAACGCCCCAGTTGTCCAGGTCATTCTCTTTTATCAGAATGGTAAATGCTGATTCGGGAATGCCCAGCGTTTCACTGGCTAGTTTGGTAAAGCCGGTGTAGAGTTTTAACTTTTGGTCTTTTTTCATTTTCCCTGCCTCGATTTTAATAAAAGGCATCATTATCCCTCCTTTCTTTGGTGGTTTCCATGAGGCTCTATTCCTCAAAGCCTTATTTAGTATTTCAAGTCGCCTTGCTAACAACCCAAAAATATTGTAGCAGAACTATCATTTCTCCAACAAGTGCATTATGTTAATTGTTGGGTTTTTCTTCACATGATTGCGCCATTTCCATTTCCAAGATATGATACTAATAGATATCATTTCTAGGAGTTGACTTTTATGGCTAGAGATTTAGGATACAGGGATGTCTGGGAAAATTGCTATTACAGCACCTATGAACGCGATGCCGCCCTCAGATATGGCGAGAAACAGTACTGTTATCACGGTGAACTGTATAACGTGAGCAATAACCGGAAGGTGGACCCGGAGAGAGGCGTATACCGGGACTGGGAGAAATGCCGCGGGTTAAACTTTGTCGTGCTGAAGTCTAAGAAAACTGGATAAATTTTACCGGGCGGTACTATGGTTAGCATGGCCGGTTGCCATATAGCAAACGGTCTCAATTTTGATGAGGCGGATCATGTTTGGGTTAGCATACCGGGCGCATAAAGTGGGCGGGGTTATTAGCTCCGCCTCACCTGTTAAGCTATTTTCACATAAAGTGCATTTTCCTCGGCATTATAGTCAGCTATGTAATTGCCAATCTCGCTGATTTTGAAGCCCTCAAAAAAGCCCTTGGCTACTACCTTGGACTTCTTTAACGACACCCCGCCGTCTTTGCCAGCAGGCCTTATGCGGATAGTGCCTGCCTCAGTATCAAAGGCCAACTCCAGGTATTCCGGGTTGTTCAGCTTTTCCCTGGCAACCTTGTTTAAAACTAATGAAAATTTGGATAGCTTTACAACCTGCCTCTTTGCTTTTGTTGTTGCTCTGGTTCTTGGTCGATAGACTTCGAAGGACATTCTGGTTCACCTCGTATTCATTACTTCAATGTTGTCTTGCCAATGAAACTATAACGCATTCGTTGGACTCATGCAAGTTCTTGGCCTTAATATTGCCATTGACCATTTCCGGGATACCATATTGCTAATAAGTACTGAGATAAATTTATAGCAAACGGGGTTAGCTTTGGGGAACGGGGAGAGGTTGGGTTTAGCGTGCCGGAGCACATAAAGAAAATGGCGAGGTTATTAGCCCCGCCACACTGCACCGAAGACGGAAAACTGATATGGCCGCGGAATTTCAATTCCCGTTACGAGAGGCTGCTGGAAAAGGCAGGGCTGGAATACCGCAATCCTCACAGCACGCGGCACACCTTTTGCACCCTGCTCCTGGAGGCCGGAGAGGACTTGGTAAATGTCTCAGAACTGGCCCGTCATGCCAGTATTCAGGTTACAGGCGATATTTACGCCCACGTGGTTGATAGAGTGAAGCGGAAGGCCGTTGACAAGTTGGGGCAGATTCTCAAGGCCGAAGGACAATGACTCAAAATTGTACGGGCAATAGAAAAAAGCTTCCGTGACTAGAAGCTTTTATGTATCAATAGGATACCAAAGACGAAATCTTCGCCATAATCTTTATTCTGGTTTCTCAACATTCTGATTTACCCACTCGTCGCTAAACGACCTTTATCCAGTATATTCTTGGAGCGACTTTTTCGCCACATACCTGTGTTGAGAAGTTGCGGCTAACTGGATTCTCAATTGGGGTAAAATAGGGGTAAAATAGGGCAAAGTAAAAGGCTTCCGATCCCCGGAAGCCTTGTCATATCTGGTGCGCCATGAGGGAGTCGAACCCCCAACCTTGTGATTAAGAGTCATCCGGCAGCAATGTTTTTAGTGGTTCGGTTTTGCAGAAAAGGCTTATTTTAAAGGCTTTTAGGATTTGATATTGCAGTATGAATGTTCGTTTTTGCATCTATAAAGCAGTACGGTTGCTCCCCCGTTGCTCCCCATCAACTTTTCCTTTTTTACCATGTGGCTTGAAAATATCTGAATCATCTGGTTCGTCCACCTTGACGCTGTACATTCCACTCAGTTTCTCCACAGCCTTGCGTTTACTTCGCTCAATGACGTGGGTGTAAATATCGCTTGTTGTGGACATCATCACATGCCCCAGCAGTTCTTGGATGTTTCTGATGTCTTCTCCCGCTTCGATTAGCCTGGATGCAAACGTGTGTCTGGTGGCATGGAATTTTTTAGGATCAACACCGGCTTGCTGTAACAAATTGCGATATTGTCTATCAAAATTGCGAGGCCATATTCGCTTTCCATCCTCTGTGCAAAATACTAAATCTTCATTATGATATTCAGCACCAAAGAATAACTTTTCCTTGTTTTGCTTCACTTTATGGTTTTTCAGCACTTTTACCAATTCTTCTGTCATTGGAATTGTGCGTTGGGATTTTTGTGTTTTTGGCGGCTGAAAATCGAGATGCTGTTTTCCAGTTTCATCCCTGATGCATTCGAGTTCTCGTTGCACTTCAAAACTGTCAACCAGGAAATCAATGTCTTTCCACATCAACCCAAGTATCTCACCCATTCGGAGCCCAGTGTGAAATGCCAGATAATAGGCGGCAAATATTCGGTGGTATACTACGCTGTTCAAAAACCTTTCCACTTCATCTTTGGGGCTCCTCGCTATTCTGGGTGGGTCCCCCGCGAACCGCTACCCTATGAAGGAGGATTTGTAACTCATCTCCAAGAAGTCTAAAGATAAACAATGAGCAGGAGATGAGCTATATGTCTTTAAATCAGGAACAACTATTCACCTTGGCTCTGGGGTTAGAAAAGCCCTGGTATGTAAACCGGATTGAATTTGACCCCGATGAAGGTCGGATCGATCTCTATCTTGACTTCAAGCGCGGCAGCAAATTTGGTTGCCCCGGCTGTGGTAAGGAGACACCCGTGTACGATGCAGAGGAGCATACCTGGCGTCATATGAATTTCTTCCAGTATAAGGCCTATCTGCATGCCAGGCAGCCCAGAACCAACTGCCCTGATTGCGGTGTGCTCACTGTCAATGTGCCCTGGGCACGCCCAAAGAGCGACTTCACGTTGCTCTTTGAAGCCCTCACGCTCACCTTAGGCCGCCAGATGCCGGTGCTGGCCATCGCCAAGCTGATGGGCGAGCATGACACCAGGCTGTGGCGTATCCTAAAGGCCTATGTGGACAAAGAAATATCGGAGGCTGACTTTTCAAATGTGACCGATGTCGGCGTCGATGAGACATCCTGCCGGAAGGGCCATCACTGTTGATAGTCAATAGATTTGACCCCTGATCTGCAAATAAAATTGACCCCCTCTAAAGAACATTTTCATTCAAGAAGTGGAACCGACCTTTGACGCTGATTCGCCCTGGGCTTCTGACCAAACTCTGGGCGATCCACCCGTAAGCGGGGTGTTTGATCTTACCCTATCAACATCATTTCCTTGTTGAATCATGCGTCACTAGTGTTGATTCATCGGTGACGAGTCAGATTAGGAAATACGCTCCAGGTAATACCGGCTTGATCCGAAGAATTAGCGGCATTCAGTGCGTAACCGCTTGCCAACAGCCCTGTAAAACCACCTCCTCTTGTCGAGCATTGCCCCCCACAAATACACCGTCACTAGTGATAGGTTAAATCCCAACAAAAAGCTAGATCGTGCCAGCCGCTGGGTCATGGCCCGAAGAGGCGGCGTCATTCAGTTTACCGCGCCTTCGGGTGGCCAGGGCTTTGACAGGACTTGGCGCGCCCAATCGAGCAATACCTGGCGAGGGGTGAGGCGAGTGCGGATTAACGCCCGCCTCACGTCCCAATCTTCATCACGATCCCGGAATGTTACGTTTATCTGTGGATGCTTTAAAAGATAATCGGATTGGCGCTCTTTACCGGGGGTACCCATCGTCAAACCTCCTCGAATTTATGCCGTCACTAGTGACGTCATTTTTGAGTTATCTGCTCCCGCCTCCTTGCGCACCGCCCAGGCGCTTACCAGGTCCTTCTCCGAGTAGTTCGCTTGATTACCGCAGCAGGGGCATTCCGCCACTCCTGTCAGGAAACGGGGGAATTCGTGGGAGGCGATGATACCGCCGCATGAGCAGCAGCGCAGTTCCAAAACGGGCTCCAGGATTCCCCGCTCCCACAGGAGGCCCAGTTCCTCTTCGACAGTATCCCGGGAACACTCCAGGCAATCGGCGATGTCCTCGGCATAAACAGATAGGACGTCGTACCTGCCGATGAGCAGTTGAACCAATTTTCTGATCTGCCTCTCTGGTTGGCTCATTGGGCATCCATCTCCTCTTCTGTGTTCGGAATTGCTCCGTCACTAGTGACGCCTTTTGGGGACGTGTTCTCACGATCACCGTGACCGTCGTCCGTTCCTGTTATTCCGTCGCCCGATGTCACATAACGGCTCTCAAGACTGCCGCTCGCAGCCGTCATCCCCTTCTCTCCCGCCTGGTTCTTCTTTGCAGCCACCCTGTTTTCTTTAAGCTTGCCTTTCAGCCGGAAACTCGCCCCGTTGATGTAAAAGAGCCTGGCGTGATGGACAAGCCGGTCAATAATCGCGGCGGCGGCCACCTGGTCGGAGAAGATCGCCCCCCAGTCATCGAAGTTGTAATTGCTGGTCAGGATGATGCTCCCCCTTTCATAACGCAGGGAGATGAGCTGGAAGAGAAGGTTGGCCTGTTCCTTGTTGACGGGCATGTAACCCAGCTCATCAATAATTAAAAGATTGAGCCGGGAGTAGCCCAAGAGCCTTTCGGTCAGGCTCCCCTCTCTGAGCGAGAACATCAGATCCTCCAGCAGTTTCTGGGCCGGAATGAACACTACCCGGTATTTGGCAATGCAGGCCTTGATTCCCATGGCTACCGCCAAGTGGGTTTTGCCCACCCCGGGCGGTCCCAGGAACAGCAGATTCTCCCTGTTCTCGATAAACTCCAGGGAGCCGAGCCTGCTCACCTCTTTCTGGTTCAGGGCGGGCTGGAAGTTAAAATCAAACTCCTCCAGGGTTTTGAGAAAAGGAAACCGCGCCTTGGCGATCTTTGTTTTCACCGTTCCCTCAGTCTTTCTCTTGATCTCCTCCTCCAGAAGCAGGGAGAGGTATTCCTCGTAACCCAGGTTGCATTGGGCCGCTCTTTCGGAAAGATCCTGGTAGCAGGAGATGATCCCCTTTAGCTGCAGCAGGCGCAGCTGGTTTTCCAGGTGGCTGTTCAGCTCACTCACCGGATAACACCTCCTGACTATAACAGGAGAGCGTCCTTTGAATGTTCACCCGGGGATAATTGACAGCCGCCGGGTTAAATTCCACTGGAGCGTGCGGCTTTTTCCCCTCCAGAAGCCTCTTCACGCTGTTTTTGTGGTAAGCGCCAAATGAAAGGCATTCCCGGATCGCCGCTGTTACCGCCTCGCTGCCGTAAAGCTCCTGGTACTGCAAGATCTCTTTCAAGTGCCAGTAGAGATTGGCGCCCACCTGATTTTTTAACCCGGCGAGGTAGGAACGGCCGGCCTCGCCAAAAGACAGCTCGAACCTTTGCACCAGGGCGGAACGGGCGCCGGCCTTTTTCTCCCGGAACATCCTGTTTATCTCTTCGTGCTCGGGGTGGACTGGCCGCTCGCTCTGCCTGCGCAGGCTGACCTCCTGTTCGCCGACCAGCGCTCCCTTCTCGTCATAGACCCTGAACATCCGGCCATAGACTGACTCCACCCAGACCGTCCTCAGGCAGAGGCGCATGGGTACGGGATAGAGGTTCCCGGCGCAGGAGATGTAGCCGTCGTTGCTGACCTTTTTGGGTTCCCGGGGATAGAAGATGGTCGGCTCGACCGGGGCGACCGGCCGCAGGCAATCCTTTTCCCGCTCGAACCTCTCCTCGGGAGGCTCTTTTAATGTGCTGTGCGGCCGGTGGTTGTATTCACCCCGAAAGAGATCGAGCCTCACCCCGAACTCCTGGAGGCTATCCACCTCCAGGCCCCTTAAGAACTGCTCCTGGACGTAGTAGAAGGGACGCTCCGCCTTACCCTTGGTCCGCGCCCGGTAATTTTGGCAGGCCTCCGGCTGGATGCCGTACAGGCCGCAAAACTTCAAGAACTCCTCGGTGTAGTAAACTATCCCGTCCCTGGTGTGTGTAATTACCATCTGCTTGGGGTTGTCAATGACCAGTTCCGGCGCCACTCCGCCGAAGAATTGGATGGCGTCCGCGATGGCCCTCATCACATCCTGGGCGGTGATCGTTAAGGAAAAGCCGTAGTGCTTTTTACGGCTGTAGGCAAGCACTGTCTCGTGAAGATAGATTTGAAGGGGTTGCCCGCTAACTGGCAGGCTCCACACTTTCCAGTCGTACTGCATCTGACGGCCGGGCGGTGTTTCCACCCTGGTGGTGGCGAGCTCCGATCGTTCCTCTTCCTCTTTGAGCGTCCGCAGAAAGCGGTGGATGCTGGATAATGATCCCTGGTATCCCTGCTTGGTTAGCTCGGCGTATACCCTGGTCCCGATATATTTCTTGGCAAGCATTTCGTCGATCTCTTGCCGGTGCTTGTCCAGCTCTTTCGGATAATCCCTGGGGTTGAACTGGGGAGGATCGGGATCTCTTAAATATTTTCTGACCGTATTCTTGGATATTTTTAGTACTCTGGCGATCTTCTTGATGCTGAATCCATCTGCCCTCATTGTTTTGACCTGTTGCCACCGGTACATACTCAGCACTCCCCTGCGACCTCCTTCTTATTACGAAGGAGATCATATCATTGGGGGGTCAATTTTAGATGACGAAAAGGGGTCAGATCTATTTTACGA
>CAVYEE010000009.1:0-178877 GCA_963767365.1 uncultured Peptococcaceae bacterium | reverse complement strand
AGAGCATTGAAGAGGACTTAGAGGCTCCAGCGGAAGATCCGGTGATTTTACCGGAAGAGGAAAGAGGCGCCTGCGGTCCATTTTGCCCCGCAGTCAAGACCGGGTGCCCCGGCGCCGGGGCCAAGAACCCTAAGGCCGCCACACAAGACAAATAGGACAAGAGACGGCGTGATCGTGGTCAGCACGGCAAACAAGGGCGGGGTTGGCAAAACCACAACGGCGATCGCCGTGGCCACCGCCCTGGCGAGGGCCGGCATCCCGGCCGCCCTGGTCGATATGGATCTGGGCGCCCCGGATGTCGCCGCCTTCTTCAAGATCAAGGACGCTCCGGGGATCGAACGATTGGCGAACCAGAGCCGCATCAACCCGGCGCAGATAGACAGGCTCCTGGTGCAGGTGGAGAATCTGCACGTCCTGCCAGGCGTGATGGATAAGACGTCTGCCGTGCTTCAAGTACGGAGAACTGGCGGCAATTCTGAATTACCTGAGACAGAGTTTCCCCGTAATAATCCGCGACACCAACCCAAAACCCTAAACAAAAAAATAACTATACAAAATCTTCCAAAAAAAAAAAAAAAAAAAAAAAAAAAAAAAAAAAAATCAACCCGGCCAGATAGACCGGCTGCTCGTGCAGGTGGAGAATCTGCACGTCCTGCCGGGTGTGATGAATAAAACGCTGCCGCGCTTCAAGGACGGAGAACTGGCGGCAATTCTGAATTACCTGAGACAGAAGTTCCCCGTGGTGGTCTGTGACACCAGCCCGGAACCCTGGACGAAGAAATGGCTGTACGAAGTCTTTGAAATGGCGGACATGGCGCTGGCCGTGGTCGACCAGTCCATCTTCTCCGAGGAGGAGACGAAAAAATACGCCCCCACGCTGCTGGCAATGGGGGTGACGCCGGAGAAGATCAGGATCGTGGTCAACCGTTACAGCGCAAAGCTCCACAATCTCCGCGTGGTCGAAGCGGCCTTCAGTTCAGGTTTCAAGAAAGGTTGCAAGCTTCCCAGGGTAGGGGCTATCATCCCGGAGAATTGGAACGCGGCGGTGCAGGACACCTACAAAGGCAACGTGGCCGGCCTCGAAGACGCCGGCAGCCCGTGGCATAAGCTGGCACAGGAGATCGCCGCCATGGCCGGGTACCGTTACGAACGCCCTGAGAGCCGGGGTAAGAATCCCGGAGGGTTATTCAATCTGCTGCGGGGAGGTAGAAAGTAGGTGGCGGATGACGACCTGATCAGGAAGATCAAAAATATGTCCGAATACCTGGACGAGGATGCAATCGCCGCTGCGCTGAGAGTACCCGCCGAAACGGTTCATGACATACTTGCAGGCCGTGCCAGCATGAGCAGATCCGAGTCGGAGCATCAGACGGTGCTGCAGGTGCAGTCGAACCCCGTCTACAGGCAGCGGATCATCTCGGTGTGGCGGGGGAGGGGCGGCGTGGGCTGCACATCCGTCGCCCTGCACCTGGCCTACGTGCTGGAGCAGAAGATGAGCGTCCTCCTGGCGGACCTGGGCGCCGTGGCCGCCGGGAGCGACATGGGTTACTACCTGCGCACTTCCGAATACCCCAACATCGAGGCGATATCCAGGGGGGACCGCTCTGTTCGGCGGTGATCCAGGTGGAGCCCGGGCTATGGGTATTGCTGCCCCCGCTCTCTGGCGGCATTGGGAAGGGCATGGTCGAACGCCTGGCCATCGAGGCCAGGAAGGATTTCGATGCCATTATCTTCGATCTCCCCAACACCGATGCCGATTGCGTCATGGAGGCGGTGTCCTGCTCGAACGCCCTGGTGATGGTGGCCACCGGGCAGCCGCAGGAGATGAACAGGGTGCTCGCCGGAGGAACAACTCCCGGAAGGACGTCATCTTCGTGGCCAACGGCTATCCCTGCGATAGCGGCGTTAAGAGAGAGTACGGCACGGTAGTTGAAGTGGCGGAGGACAGGGATCTCCCCGCCAGGATGGAACGGGGAGTGTTTTACAGGAAGGGATCCCCGCTCACTGCCGGCGCCGAGAAGATCAGGGATGCGCTCTTCGGAATGCGTGCCAGGAAGAGGGCGGCTTCAGGAAGGCGATGAAGCTGCTCCTTGGGGGTGATCGGGTATCGTGAATATCTTTTATGTCATTCCCCTAAGCCTGTCGGGCATCTGCGCCTACACGGACCTGAAAAGCAACCTTATCCTCAACAAGATCACGATACCGATGGCGCTGCTGGGACTTATTTACTCCGCCCTGACCGGAAGAGATTGCAGTCTCGCTGATCGGTCTGGCGATCGGCTTCGGGATCTTGCTGGTGGGAGTGCTCAGGGGCGGGGCCGGCGCCGGCGACGCCAAGCTGGCGGGGGCGCTCGGGGCCTGGCTGGGGTATGGTATTCTCCAGGCGATATTTATCGCCTGCGTCATCGGCCTGGTGTGGGGAATGATCCGGCTGCACAGGCATGGGCTGCTTAAAACCCGGATGACGCTATTTTTCAAGGGAATTTACTATCGGCTTGTGTATGGGATGCAGGGAGTCCTTCCGATGAGCAAGCTGCCTGATGATGAAAAGGCGCCGCTGCCGGTCGAGGCGATTCCCTTCGGGGTGTGCCTGGCGGCGGGGGCTTGGATTGTCTGGACGATAATTATCCTTCAAGGAGCTGGTGTGAAAATTGTTTGGTAGAGCGCAGCAGTCAAGCTACAACTGGCCTGTCATGGCGGCGGTCGTGCTGGGGATCATCGTGGCGCTCCTGGCCGCCACCCGTCTCATGCGCTATACGAGCACGCACGTGGCCACGGAGGCCGTGCCGGTGATGAGCCGGAACGTGGGTCCCTACACGGTCCTTCAACCAGGCGACATCGTACTGGAGCAAGTGGTGAAGGGCGGCAGGCAACCCGGCACCATCGACAGCCCTGCCGATGCGGTCGGGAAAATGGCCACGAGCCCTCTCTACCAGGGCGACCAGATAGAGATCGGCAGGCTGACCGACGCCTCCCTGGTGAGAGATAGGCAGATCGTGGCGGTGAACGTCGACCTGGCGAGATGCGTCGGGGGATATCTGAGACCGGGTGATACCGTCGATGCCTGGTGGATCCCGTCCGAGGGCAATGCGCAGACGCCCGGGATCGGCTGGGTGCAGGTGGCGACCAATGCGGTGGTGGTCGACGTCAAAGACAGCACGGGAAAGTCCCTTTTCTCCGGGGGAGGGGCATAGTACAGCAGGCTTTGATCAATTCAACGAATGCAGCGGCAGGATCTCCGGCAGTGGCCGTGCTGGCGGTGAGTAATGGCGACGTGAGCCGGATCATCGGCGGAGCTGTTCCGAAGTCGCAAAACATCGTTCTGGCGAAGACATTCAATAACGCCCCGGATGTGCCCCAGGCGGCAGCGCCAAGCGTTCAGCAAAAAGGAGGCGTTCAGGTTGTTCAATAACAAAGACCTGCGGCAATTCGCCAAAATCGGGGTTGTCGATCTGAAACGGGCCACCCAGATCGTCCAGGAACTGATCCAGGAGCCGCAAATCCTGGGAGAGGAGAGGGCGGGCAAAAATAAAAAGATCCTGGAGGATACCATGGCCGGAGTGACCGGAGCCAATATGCAAGCACAGGCTGTAATTTCTGAAATTTTAATCGAGAACGGCATCGAAGTGGAGGGAATGAGCGCTCAACAGGTATCTTACGAGATCTACAAGTATGCCTGGGGATTGGGGCCGATCGAGGAAATCTACCACGATCCGGATGTAAACGAGATCCGTGTCAATGCTTTCGATAAGGTTTATGTCTTGCGCAAGGTCAAGAGCGGGAAAATGAGTGAGGTATCTTTTCGTGACGATGAACACGTACAAAAACTGGTCATGAGCATGACAATGCATGATCAGGCGGTTTCTTTGAACAGGTCTTGTCCCACCATAGAATCCATGAGGCGGGACGGGACGAGAGTGACGGCGACCTGTCCTCCGGTGACCAGGCACACCACGCTTGTGCTCCGAAAACCCTATCCCCACCTGATCACCCCGGAGGAGATGATCTCGCTCGGGACGATGAACAAAGAGACCTGGGACGTGCTCAAAACACTCGTCAGAGGGCGCGCCAATGTCCTGATCTCCGGCGGCGTGGGGTCAGGAAAGACGACCTTGCTCCGGACGATGGCGGCCGAAATAGACCCGACGGCCAGAATCATCGTGCTCGAAACAGACTCCGAGCTGCTGCTTGCAGAACGCCTTTCCTGAACGCGACATTATCGAATTCGAGGAGCATAAAGAGTGTAAACGAGAACTCCGCGATCTGTTTCGCACATCGCTGCGCTATTCGCCGGTCATCATCATGGTCGGAGAGTTCCGCGGGTCCGGCGAGGCCAAAGAGGCGGTCCGGGCTTGCATCCGTGGCCACAACTCTATGGCCACGGCGCATTTTTCCACGCCCAGGGAAGCGATCGAAGGGACGGCAAAACTACTGATTGAAGAGGGCATGAACCTGCCCCTGAATCTTGCCATTGCCGACGTTGCTTCGGCTTTTGATATAGTCGTCCAGATGTTCGGAGATCCGATCAGAGGCGTGATCATGATCGAGAGCATAACGGAGGTTGTTGCCGATCAGGATAGAGTCGGATACCGGGACGTAATCCGCTGGGTTCCCCGGGGTCAGGACTACCTGGACGGAGAATGGGAGTTTGCGCATGGGCTCTCTCCTGCCCTCGTCAAAAAACTGTGCAAGCATATCTCGACAGACGCCCTTAAAGGGGTTGGTCTCGCTTGATCTGGGCTGCAGTCTTTGCAGTAAGTGTATTCGTAATAGTCTTCTCAATATCGTCTTTATTGTTTTCAGGCTTCGGCAGAAAAGACTGGACGGCGGAGATCAGAAAGCTGCAAAACATCCGGGAGACCGGCCTCTCCGACTCCATGCAGAGATGGATCATGAGGGCGGAAAAAGAGATTGGGAAGAACAACACCCTTTCCAATGCGGGCGCCGTTTTGCCGTTTGCTCTTTTCCTCTCGGCGGCCGGATTCTGGTTTGGCCTGGCGGTCCTCGGCAACCTGGTGGCCGCCATGCTCATGGCGGCGATCGGCGTGCTGCTGCCCGAGCAGATCCTTTACAACAGGCAGCAGGCGAAGAAGGAAAAGATGATGGAGCAGCTCGGGACAGCCGTCAGGATGTTTGCCGCAGAGTATATCGAGACGCCGAACTCGATCCGGGCCTTGAACCAGATCGCCAACCAGTTGCCGGATCCGATCGGGGCGGTCTTTCAGAGAGCGGATAAAGACTTTTCATCGGGCAAGAGCGTGGACGATGCGCTGATCGGTCTATCCCAAAAACTAAATTTTGAGTACGGGAGATTGTTTGTCCAACTGCTGAGATTATCTTTCGAGGATTCGGCGGTGGGTCCGATGTTCACAGGATTGTCTGCCAAGCTGGCGGGCCAGCAGAAGCTGATCCGCAAGGGCAGGGTGGATGTCGCCCTGGATAGGGGCATGGTGGTGGGCATGAATCTTGGCATCATCCCCGCCTATTACATCGCCAGCCGGATGGTGCCGGAGGCTCCCGTGTTTTTCACGCAAACCGCCGCCGGCAGGTCGATTGTTGTTTTGTGCCTCATATCGGCGATC
The DNA here is from genome assembly GCA_963767365.1 of uncultured Peptococcaceae bacterium. Taxonomy (GTDB): domain Bacteria; phylum Bacillota; class DSM-12270; order Thermacetogeniales; family Thermacetogeniaceae; genus Palsa-1188. Next base: position 173,295 of record CAVYEE010000009.1, on the reverse strand, counting down.
ACGGGAATGGTCCTGGACCGCTTTCTCAGCAGGGGAGGCGAGGCGGACTGAAGATAATTTATCTGATTGTATTCGTTATCGGAATCGGGGTGGCGGTCTCCGCCGCCCTCTTTGTTTTATTCGATTATATCCGCAGGATCGGCAACCCTTTTTACCAGGCGATGGGTTCGAGGGTCAGGATGATCAGGCCGCCCCTGGCGGATAAGGGCAGGCAAGAAACCCGGGCCGGCATGATCACTCTCGCCAGCATGCTGGGCGGCGCTGTGCTTGGATGCTTGTTGGCCCTGGGGACCGGGGCAGTGGCGGTTGCCGGCGTTATAGGCGCTTTTTTGGGAATGGGCGGATCGTATCTTGTACGGCGCAGCATCAGTGACATGAAGAAGACCAGGATCATGCGCGAGGTGGCCGTGCTGTACGAGACGATTAATTTCTTCACGAGGGGAGAGGGGGATGAACAGCGCTTCACAATAGTCCAGGCGCTCAGGTACGCCGCGGCGATCACGCCGACCATCCGGCCCATGGTGCAACGGTGTATCAACTCATGGGCATGGGGACCGGCCAGGGCGCTTGAGAGATTTGCAAAGGAGGTGGATCTGCCGGAAGCCAATATTCTGTCCTCTGTTTTGACCCACGCCGCCATATCAGGGATGAATTATGGACGCTCGGCAATCGAAGAGGGATCCCGCGACCTGGAAGAACTCAGGCACTCGCTGGCGGAGATCAAGATCGCCAACAAACCGATGTACTACACGATCTACCGAGGGCTCCCCCTGGTGGCGATGGGTGGAATCTTGCTCGGACCGCTGGTTTATCACCTGGCAAGCATGCTGAGGATGATCTTCAATTCTTAGAGAGAGGAGAAAGCACATGCTGAAGACACTGAAAAACGTCTTCAAGGACGAGAAGGGAATCGCCACAATTGACGCCGTGATTCTTGTCGGCGCCATTATTGCGGGCGGCGTGGCCGTAGGTCTTGTGTACCATAGCAGTGTGAGCACTGCGGCAAACAGTATCAACACCAACCTGCAGAACGCTGTCAATAGCAACTGGAACGGGTAATTGCCGGATGACTACCCGCTCTAATGCCCCCGCTTCTGAAGCGGTGGGATAAGAGCGGTTACGTCACTGGATTAACTATTTCTAAACTTCAGTGGGGAAAGGCAAGCCCCCACTGAAGCCAAGAACTAGTTGAACAAGTTTGTGGAACGGAGGGGTCGGAAGGCCTCTCCGTTCCATATTTATTGAGGTGATCACGATGAAAGATTTCTTCAAAGAAATAATACGGGACGAAAGGGGGATTGCCACAATAGATTGGATAATCATAACCGTATTTTCCATTGCGGCGGCAGGCGCCGTGTTGGCAATACTGATGCCGGCTGTCCAACACGCCCACACCAACACGGTCAACAAGATCACGAACATTACCGAATCGGGTTTCTGAGAGATGAACGGGGATCGGTCATTGACTTTCTGATTACCGCCGCCCTGTCGTTCTTTCTGATCTTTACCGGCGTTGATTACTTTACCCCGATCGCCCAGTACCAGATTGCCGAACACGTCATGCACTATTATCTGGAGCGGGCGAGGGTCGAAGGCTGGCTAACCGCTTCGGACGAGAGCGAACTGACCAGCAAGTTTGCCACCGCGGACATGACCGTGCAGAGTATTTCGGTTACGAATCAGGGTGTTCCTTTATCATCTCCACTGGAGCGCAATACGGATAACCCGGATGCCTCGGAGATCGACCTGCTGATCACGTATCAAGCCCGAACAGCAGCCTTTTACGATAGGGGGATTGATTGGGGTGCCTGCCCCGAGCACGTATACTCCCAAGGTGGGGGGGAGCGTTTTGAGTGAGTATGTCAGCAACTAAGCTACTCAGGGATCGGCGGGGCAACATTCTGATCATCTTTCTGATCCTGATCCCGCTGCTGATTGCGATCATCACCGCCAGCATCGAGATCACGGATACGGTGACGGTGTCAGACGTCGATGTCCAGGATGGTTTGGCCAGCGCATGCAAAGCTGCCGCCGGCCAGATCAGCGATGCCAGCCAGGCGAACGCCACGCCAAGAATCAACTCGCCAACGCCTTGAGCGCATTTGAGAGTTCCCTGGAGTACAATCTTCGTCTTGATAGCACCATGACGCCGCTTCCGAACACACACTACCTGAATCCGCCACAGTTCTGGCTGCTCATTTACAACGGCTACAGCGATTACGCATACGACGGCGCCGACCTGGCCGATTACTATTATTTTGACGGGACGAGCCTCAGCAGCGAATCCATTTCCGCGTCTGGCTTACCCTCATCCTTTTACGCCTCAGGCACAGGAATCAACACATCTTCAGGCGATTATGAGGTTAATCTCAGCAGCCCGGGGGTGGTGGCGGTCATCCAGATCCAAAAGAAGAACATTCTTGGTAACGTTCCGGTCGTGGTCACAAGATGGGCGGCGGCCAGAATCGTCTGGAACGGTTCATAACGGCGCCTGGTCCAGGCGCTTATTTTTTTGGCTTTTCGGATTATCGTGTTGTTAGCCATTGAAAATTGCTCGTTGTGCTTTTCTTATAGATCGGATTAGTGTGTTGTTTTAGCGTCAGGGATTGGAAATATTAATGATCAAGGTGGACGCATGGCGTTGCTCACCGGCCTGTGAATACGGTAAAATGTAACCAACGGGAGCAGTAAATATTATTTTCGGAGGTGGATGTCTTGGCAGAAGCTACTTCATCGGCAAAGCAAGAACTGTACCATCTCGTTGACTCTCTCCCACTCCAAGAGATAGCAGCAGCCAAGCGGTTCTTGGAGTTCCTACTTTTCAAGAAAGATGAAGACGATCCAGTATTCAGCGCCTTTTTGGATGCTCCGGAGGTCGATGAGCCCTTGGATCCCCTGGAGACTGCCGAACTGCGAGAGAGTATGCGAGAAATTACCCAGGGTGAAACCCGGTCATGGGATGAAGTTAAGAAGGAACTGGGTCATCTATGAATCTACAATTTACCAAACGGGCCGAAAAGAACTTCGCTTCACTCTCACGGGAAGAGCAAGAGCGCATTGTTGCGGCCTTGAACAAGTTTCAAACTGACCAGCGCAATTGTGACCTGAAGAAGCTCAAAGGACAAATAGATACATGGCGCCTTCGCGTCGGTGATTTTAGGGTCTTCTTAAAGCCTGACAAGCCGACTCAGACTGTATATGTCACGGGAATCAAGCCCAGGGGCAATGCTTACTGATAACCTGACATTTGTCATTAATGCTGCACCGGCGGAAGCCGGTTTTTTTGTTGCCATGCTGCTGTCCTTTGAGCATTTTTAGTTCAACCAGAATAGGCAGGTATTTGAATGAGGCTGTCCGTACCCTCTCGGCTTCGGTCCGGGCTTGGTAAATTATATCAAGAAAGGGATTATGAAATCGGAACAACAACACTGATCAGAAAGGTTGAAGGTGGGTATTCTTGGATACCAACAACACGGTAATCCGAATACCCATTTTTTTGTAAGTGGGGGTGATCGGTATCAAGTGTTTCAAGAATAAGAACTTTTGGGGCGTTCTTTTCATCCTGGGGTGCGCCCTGTTTGTCGTGGCTGTTTCCATCTGGAGCGCCGACCCGGACGTATTCTGGCACCTCAAGGCAGGAGAGTGGATAGCCACCTACCATGCCATACCCCGAACTGATATCTACTCCTGGACAGCCTACGGCCAGCCCTGGACCGACCACGAATGGGGCTGGGAGTGGTTGATCTACTGGCTATACAGGTACGCGGGAGTAGTCGGACTCTGGAGCCTGGTACTCCTGCTTGGTACGTTCAGCGGCTGCCAGGAAGCGCAACCAGGATCTCAGCATCGGCAGTTACATGTTGATTGCGGCTATCAACCGGGCGGTTGCCCCCACCAGCAAATCAGAGATGGCCGACTGGTACGCCAAGACGATGCTTAAAAGACTGCTTCCCGCAGAAAAGAAGATGCTTTCCAGCCAGCGCTTCTGGGACAACATGAGGCGCCGACGATTATTCACCCTACAGCTATGGCAGTTACACGGTTACAACAACCAGCTATTATTGCGATGGTTCAACTACTGGAACGACTAATACGTACACTATTACAGGGGCAGCACCAGCCTCATCTCCTGTTTATTATGGGCAACAAAACATAACATTATCAGATACTGATAGTAGTGGCAGCCCATTGTCATATTTTCAGATCGATATTAACCTCTCGAATGCTGAGATGAGTTTTTATGGGGACCCACCAGCAGCTGATATAATCTTTTATGACGACATGTGGGCCGATTATTCAGAAGGCGGCGATTTTGCCGACGAGGAAACCGCTCAAGCTGCCGAGTCTGCCGCTCAGGCTGCTCAGACTGAGGCCACCAGCGCCGCCAACAACACCACTTATAACAGTCAATCAGCCGCGTATTGGGCTGCCAATGCGAATACGAACGCTTCAAATGCAGCATCATATGCAAGCAGTGCCAACACCCAAGCTGCTGCGGCCGCCAGCAACACCACCTACAATGGGCAATCCGCAGCTTATCTGGGCCGACCAGGCCGCAACAGCTGCCACAAGCAACATCGTCCCGGTGATCTCAAGCGTCACCGGCCAGGGCGGGGCTACCTGCACCACTGGAACGACTTTTACAGCCAATGTCGCCGTATCGCCGAGCAGTAGCATTACCTACACCGTCACCGGAGTTCCAGGGTACAGCGCCAGCGGAAACAGCATTACGTTTACCGGTCTGTCTTCCGGCGCTTATACGGCGGTCATAACTGCCACCTACACGCCAACCGGGAAGACATGCTCGTATCCGTTTACGTTTTTTAAAATATAGGGGCAAAATATATCCCCCGCTGGGTGTTTATCCGGTGGGGGATATACCTTTATGGGAAGTTCAAAACAACGAGGAGTGCTGAGCGTGCGAGAATCGCCCGGAAAGGGGCTTAAAAAACCCAGAGAATTGACCCGCATAACAGCTTTTGCCCTCGTTCTAGGGCTATTATTTACGTTGCTGATGCTCTCATACGTTGACGTAGCTCAAGCAGCATCCCAACAGTATCAGCAGGGTTATGACATCACAAGCCAGTCGCAGTTCAATATGGCACCAACTGCCACAACAGCCGTTGTAGACACAAGTACAGGCAATGATGACATCCAGCTCCCGGCGTATGCTTCTAAGGTTGCGGCAATGTGGGGCGGTAGCTATTTAGACTACTTTGTGCTGGCCGGGAGTACGCTGTACCACTACGCATGGAACGGCGCCAACATGTCCGTGGTGTCGTCCCTGAACGTGACCGGACTTTCAAACCCAATCGCTGCCGCCGCATCTGGCTCGTACCCCAACGCGGTAGTGGCCACATCGACCAGCCTGACTCAATACTCGTATAATGGATCGGGGATGACAGCCAACCCCGCTCTTTCCGTAGCTGGCCTGACGGGGGTAGTAGGCATTGGCACGCGTAATAACGATATCGCAGCGCTCACGTCGTCGGGACAGGTCAAATATAACGCTTTCAACGGAACGGGAATGGTATCTGCCTCGGCACTCAGTATCACGTCGGGCCTCAGCAACCCCATAGACATGTCCCTGTTCCCGGATACGTATGACTGCGTAGTGCTGGAGCCCAATCAGGTAGTCTATTACGGATCATCTGGCGGGAGCATGACAGCGAATCCGGCGTTAACTATATCGGGGCTTAACCACCCGGTAGCGATCGCCGCATCTAGCGGGCAGACGGTGGATGTTATTCAGGGCACCCAGGACAATATCTACACGGTAAGTAGCGGATCATTTGTTAAAAGCACTACCCTGTCGATCACGTCCGGGCTGACAGCCCCAACCTGCGTTGCTGTCCGACCGGGGTCATATGACCGGCTGATCGTCGATGGGAACCAGGTCAAGTATTACAGCTATGACGGAACACACCTGGATTACAACGCTGCTCTGTCTACAACGGTGTCAGGACTTCAGAGTACCTCAATATACGCAACAAGCGCCATTGCCACGTCGGCATCGTACTCAACCAACAGCGTGTCCGAGGTAATGGTGCAAGCGTACTGCAATCTCCCTGTCAGCACTAGCGTCACGTTTGCTGTGTCTGCCAACGGGGGAACGAACTGGACAACGCTCATGCAGGAGTACGCTAACTCCGGGGGCAATGCCTACGGGGAATATAATAATAACGCTGCCCAGCCTAGTGCGTGGACATTGCCGGTCATATGGTCGCAACCCGGGAGCGTATCATCCTACAATCCCCAAACCCCGTCGCAAAACACGGCGTTTCTCTGGGCAATCGTGGCTCAGGGAACCAGCGTGGAGTGGCAAGCGACACTGGCGACAACGAATACCGCGGTGACGCCGAAGATCCAGAACCCGTCTCCCGGGGCCGGCCACTATGCGGTGGAAATATACGCGGAGAGCACTCCTGCTCCACCGACGGTGACAGTACAGGCAACGTACCTGACGACGATGCCGCAATTCACCTGGACAGATTCCCAATGGGTTCACCGAGGCCGGATATGAAATCCTGTTGAGTAAGCAGGCTGGGGACTCCGGCGGGCAATGGTCCTGGTCGTCGAATGTGCAGACGGGTACTCAGACGAGTTTTACTGTTCCCTGCGAGGGGGTTTTCTGGGGATCGGGAGATTACCGGTTTACTGTTCAGATCATCCTGTATGACAATTATTGGTGTCCAGACAGTTCGCCCGCGCAGCCATTTTCAATCGCTGGAATTGAAAGCCCCCAAATAACGGAGTTGGCAGCACCGGCTACAGGGCAAACCGCACCACCACCAAACATTCAAATTACTCAGGGGATGGGAACACAAGGGTATCCCTCGTTGCCGGAGACAATGGCTGGCGGGAAAATCGGGGTGACGGTGGATACGATAGGCCCCGCCACTATGTCGCTGACTGCTACAGCCGCATACGGGCCAAATGGAACGGGAAATGCCGCAACGGTGGAGACACCCCCAACACGTGCAGGGGCAGAACTTTTGGCAGCTACAACGAACAATGGCTCACGGAGTTCTACACGCCGGCAGACATTAGCGAGGTTCCCGACGGTACCCTGGTGACGCTGCAGCTTACAGACACTGCTTCCGGAGCAACATTGTTCCTCACTCCATACACCGGGAGTAATGGAGATACAGAGGACATAATATTGCCGTACATCCAATAGTTTCAGTTCCAACTATTACACCTTTGCTAATGGTGTAGTTATCACGCAAGGATCGGTATATTCTGATTGGTTCGTGGCGGTGATTATAACTCCGAAAACCTTGTATTCTGTAATAGTGAAGGAAATAAAGTTTCTTACTGGAGTGTATTACGCTCCTACAAGCACATTGTTAAAACAGCGGGACTTCCTTTCATCCCACCGCACGGGTTGCGGCACACCCACATAACGCACTTGCTCAAGGAAGGACATTCTGTTAAAGCGGTTGCTGAGAGAGTGGGAGATGATCCCGTGACCATTGAAAAAACATATGCGCATGTTCTACCGAGCATGCGTGAAGCAATAGTAAAAACTATCGAACAAATGTATGAAGAAAATCCCTGAAGAACGGGAATGTATGTACGATGTGATCAAATCGTGATCCAGAATTTTAAACTCCTTGTACCGCAAGACTTCCAACGTTTTAAAAAACATATCATCGAAGTATAGTACTCAGGAGTCAGGAGCCAGGAGTTAGAATGAGAGAACCGGCGAAAACATTTGAAGACTTACTGGTATGGCAATGTTCTAAATTCTGACTACTGAATTCTGAATACCTGAAGGTTTAAGGTGTAGACAAGCCCCCGGATACGGCAGAAATCAGTCCGTGATACGGTCACCACACCGCCTCTCTGAGTACCCTCCCGCACCCGATACAGGTAGAAACCAGCTCATGATAGGGTCACCACTGGATATGAAATTAACCGTTGTCGCCCTAGTATAAGATTAAGTTAATCCAACTCAAGGAGGGGCGCATCATGGTTAATTCCGGCGATACCGCATACGTCTTGATCAGCGCCGCGCTAGTCCTGTTCATGACTCCGGGTCTGGCGTTCTTTTACGGTGGCCTGGTCAGAAGCAAGAATGTTCTAACCATCATGATGCAAAGCTTCATCTCGATGGGCATAGTAACCGTCATCTGGTTTACGGTCGGGTTCAGCCTCGTGTTTGGGCCAGATGTCCACGGCCTGATTGGAAATTTAAAATATGCCTTTCTCAACGGCGTAGGCTTCAACCCCAATCCGTCATTCGGCCCCACCATTCCCTTTCTTGCCTTATTCGCTTTTCAACTGATGTTTGCCATCATCACCCCGGCGCTGATCACCGGCGCCTTTGCCGACCGGGTCACCTTCAAGGGTTACCTGGTTTTTCTGGTTGTGTGGAGCCTTCTGATCTATATTCCAATCGCTCATTGGCTCTGGGGCGGAGGCTTCTTGTCCAAAATGGGCGTGGTGGATTTCGCCGGCGGTCTCGTCGTCCACCTGAGCGCCGGTATTGCCGCGCTGGCCTCGGTTTTTGTGGTTGGGAAGAGGATCATTCAGCCCGGCGAGGACATGCGGCCGCATAACATTCCCTTTGTCGCCCTGGGTACCGGCTTGTTGTGGTTTGGCTGGTTCGGCTTCAACAGCGGCAGCGCCCTGGCAGCTAATAGCGTGGCTACCTTTGCCTTCGTCAACACCAATATTGCCGCTTCGGTGGCGATGGTTGCCTGGTTCCTGATTGCCTGGGCATATGAAAAACGGCCCAGTATCGTGGCAGCCTGCACCGGAGCGGTGGCCGGCCTGGCTACGGTCACTCCTGCCGCCGGGTTCGTCCAACCCTGGGGAGCATTTCTGATCGGACTTTTGGCCGCAGTCATCTGTTATCCGGCAGTAACACTGATCAAACGTAAGTGGGACGATGCCCTTGACGTCACGGGCGTCCATGGAGTCGGGGGCGCGACCGGAACGATCTGTGTGGGATTGTTCGCTGTCAGCGCCGTTAACGGCGTCAGCGGCCTGTGGGCGGGAGATTATCATCAGTTCCTGGTGCAGCTCCTCGGCGTGGTTGTGATCGGAATCTACGCCTTCGCTGTGACTTTCATCGCCTTGAAGGTGATCAACGTCTTCACCCCGGTTCGGGTGAGTGAACGGGAAGAGATTGAGGGATTGGACATCTGCCTGCACGGGGAGGTAGCCTACGCACCCATGGGTGTGCTTGAGCAGGTGGGGATAACAGAGGCGGAGCCGCTTTATGCCTTGGACAGCAACCGTGCGGCCGGTGCTTCGTTGTCTTGACGTTGCCCGGCCCCTGACGTATAATAAAGCTGTCGTTCCTCGGTAGCTCAACGGTAGAGCGTCCGGCTGTTAACCGGAATGTTGTAGGTTCGAATCCTACCCGGGGAGCCAGAAAACACAAGCACTCCAGAGTTTTTGGAGTGCTTTAGTCTTGCCTGTTTGACCAGGGAATATCTATTTCAACCTTGCATCAATTGAAGCAAGGTTAGGTGTCATGTAAAGCCCTGTGCTCATCCCGTGGCCGTGGCCGGCGCGCTGGCTTGCGCAGAAGTTGGAGCGCCTGCAATATCTGGACTTTTTGCTGGGGTAGTGATATATTTAGGATAGTCAATTAAATACCTCCATTCCTCGCCGCCTCCGGGTTGCAGCCGGTGGCTTTTATTTTTATGCTGTTTCGTTTGACCTCTGGCATCCGACCTATGTTATGAAAGGGGCGAATACATGCAACCCAGTCTTGATGTATTGATGCGAAAGGTTGACAGTAAATATGAGCTTGCCCTCGTGGCAGGCAAGAGGGGGCGCATGCTCACGGATGAAAAGCAGCCCCAGGGGGATGAAAAGCAGCTGAAACCGGTGAGCATCGCTCTGAATGAGATAGCCGAGGGCAAGCTGCTGATCGTTCGTTCCCAGCGGAGGGCATGCAGTCCACGCTCAAGACGTTCGTAAAGTTTCAATATCCGTCATCCCTTCAAAATCTGATCAACACTGCCGCCAGGTATCAATGGGCGGTTGTGCAGATTTCTGCGGAACCGCTCCTCCTGATTCAACCTGCCTCTCAGAATATTTATCTCAAAGGGTGTCGGCATAAATGACGCCCTTCAGGTGTCTGAGAAAACTTGAAAAATGAAGGGAATGGATGAGATTCCCATGCCCTGGAAGCATTGCAGTTATGCCATTATGAGACTCGTTGACACTTGCTAAGATGTGTGTCATAATTCTGTTAACCGGAATGTTGTAGGTTCGAATCCTACCCGGGGAGCCAGGGGGCCCATAGCTCAACGGCAGAGCACTCGGCTCATAACCGATCGGTTCCAGGTTCGAATCCTGGTGGGCCCACCATATTGTTATAAATCCTTTCACTCTGTAATTAGTAAGGGATAGAGCTAACATGCTCTATCCCTTTTAGTGTACGCCCGGTATGGGCGGTCTCAAGAGGCTGAGAAAGTAAGATTAAGATACTTGTCTTGAGGGGATAATCGCCTAAATTAATGGAGGCCATTGGATTTTGCCTTCAACACATGGGAGCAAAATAATTGTTAAACATTTTTTAAAGATCGTTGGGGGGGGTCTGGATTGAATCACCAAAGCTACCGAACGAGAACCGAAAGCAGTGTAACCAATGTCTTGAGCCTTATCGACTGAGGAGGAAACAAGACCTATGAACGGTGCAGAAGCCATCCTGAGGACCCTTGCCAACAACGGCGTGGAGGTCTGCTTCTCCAATCCAGGCACCAGCGAGATGCAGTTGGTCTCGGCCTTTGACCGCGAGCCGCGGGTACGCCCGGTGCTTTGCCTGTTCGAAGGCGTGGCGACCGGTGCGGCCGACGGTTATGCGCGGATGACGGGCAAGCCAGGCTCGACCTTGCTGCACCTTGGCGTCGGCCTCTCCAACGGGTCTGCGAACTTGCACAACGCCCGGCGAGCCTACTCACCGATCGTCAATATCGTCGGCGATCACGCCACCTATCACCGCGCCCTTGACGCCCCGCTGACCTCGGACATCGCCGGTCTTGCCTGGCCGAACTCGGTCTGGGTCAAGACAGGCGAGACGCCGGACGAGGCTGTGGCTCTCACGTCTGAAGCTATTGTCGCCAGCCAGACCGGCGCTTGCGGCACGGCGACCCTGATCCTGCCCGCCGACTGCACCTGGTCCGAGGCTAGCGGCACCGGGCCGGTCGTCACCGCGCCGGCCCGCGCCCGCCCGGACGCAGGGTGGATTTTGGAAATTGCCCGGGCGCTGAAGGCTGCGAAGAAGCCGATGATTCTGGTGGGCTCTGGCGCGCTAACCGAGCAGGGCGTCATTGCGGCCGGCCGGATCGCGCTCTGCGGCGTGCGCATCGTCATCGACGCCTTTATCGCCCGCCAGCCTCGCGGCGCCGGTCGTTATGCGCCTGACCGGATGCCCTATTTTGGTGAGATGGCGTTGGCCGATCTGCAGGGTGTTGATCTCATGGTCCTGGCCTCGACCAAGACGCCGGTTGCGTTTTTCGCCTATCCGGCCACACCCAGCGTACTGGTCCCCGAAGGCTGCGCCTTAGAGACGCTGGCGACGCCCGACGAGGATGCGGTGTTTGCGCTCCAGGCGCTTGCGGATCTCCTTGCCGCTCCCGAGCAGCCGGTTCTGGAGGACCGCTTCGTCAGCGAGAAGGTCCCGACCGGAGAGCTGACCGCCTTTTCCATCGGCAAGTCCATCAACCGGTACATGCCAGACCATGCCATCATCTCCGACGATGCGGTAACCGCTGCCCTACCCATCTACATGAAGACCAAGGGCGCGTGGCCGCATGACTGGCTGTGCCTCACTGGCGGCGCAATCGGCCAGGGTATTCCGGTGGCCATTGGAGCCGCAATTGCTGCCCCACAACGCAAAGTGCTCTGCCTGACCGGCGACGGGGCGGGGGCCTACACTGTCCAGGGCCTGTGGACCATGGTGCGTGAGAACCTCGACGTCGTGGTGGTGGTATTCGCCAACCACGCCTATCAAGTCCTGAATTTCGAACTAGCCCGCACAAAATCCGGCAATGCCGGCCCGCAGGCGCGTCAGTTGCTCGACATCGGCAATCCGCGCATGGACTGGGTGTCGATTGCAAAGGGCTTCGGCATGTCGGCCGTCCGCTGTGAGACTGCCGAATGCTTCGACGCGGTACTTGCCCGCGCCATCGCCGAGACGGGTCCGATGCTGATCGAAGCCTTGATGGGGTAAGGGCGGCCAAACATGTAGGGTTGTCATGGCTTAAAAACAGATATTTATCATCTGCTGCAAAAAATTTTAGAGACTTTGCGGTTGAAAGCTATGATAAATATTTCGGATTTATAGATCCTTGCCCATGAAAACCTGCCCCCTTGTGGGGTAGGATGAAAGGGGCTGCCTTCCGAAAGGTAGAGTGTTTTCTTGACGCCTCCGGTTCCCTGGCGTATAATTTGAGCATGCATCTCTCACCTATCAAATAGCGGGGATTTAGCTCAGCCGGTTAGAGCGCACGGATACAAAACAATACCCCAATTTAGTTTCGTCAAAAGGGTAGATTTCGGGTGCACGACAAAAATGTGATAGCCCTTAAGCCATTGACATGTCCCCCAAGGTATGGCATAATTCTTACAGTTGTTACTAATGTAAGAGAGGAGCGCCCGCCTTGAAGGATGAAGCCTCTGGCCTTGATCAGTTGGTGAAACAACGGAATGAGATTAAAAATCAAATCGTCGAGATTGGAGACATGCGTCCAGGCTCTTTGATCGAACGATATCTAAAATGTGGGAAACAAGGGTGCCGTTGCAATGAAGTTGGCGCACAAGGCCACGGTCCCTACTGGTATTTAAGCTTCGACCAAAATGGAAAAACAGTTACTAAATCTATCCCCGCCGGATCTGCCGTTGAGAACACGCAAGCACAAATCTCTGAATTCAAGCGTTTTCGTGAGTTATACCGACAGTTGGTCAACGTCAGTCAGAAAATATGCGACAATAAACTCCTATCGCCACCGGCCGATGCAGAGGCAACGGCCAAAAAAGGGGCATCAAAAGCGGGGTCGAGGCGGAATTCGCCAAAGAACTCAGCGCACTCCTGAGTCCGGCCATCGCTAACGGGCTCGACCTAGAAAATCTGGAGACTGAGATGAGGAAAATTGCCCTACGCACAGCGGCCAGATTTCTAGAAGAGGCTGTCAATGCCGACAAATCAGACTATGCAGGTCCGGAGACGACCTGCATTTTTTGTGGGGCGCAGGCTCGGTACATAGAAAGGCGCTCCAAAAGGCATACCACAATCTTAGGCGATATTTATCCTGAAGGCGCCTATTACGCCTGCCCGACCTGCGGCCATGGTTGGTATCCGAAAGATTATGCCCTGGGCTTTGGCAACTCCTCATTATCCCCTGGAGTCACCCGCATGATCGCCCTGGTGGCGTCGGCAGGATCTTTCCTGGAAGGCGCCAAACTTTTGTCCGAACTGGCGGCGGTAGAGGTCACGGACAAGCGCGTCGAGCGCACCGCCAAAAAAATCGGTGCCGCCATCACCACCGACGAGGTCGCCGTTGTCGAGGCCAAGTCCAACCCCAGCAACATCATGTACGCCGGGGTTGACGGAACAGGCATCCCCATGCGCCCGGATGAGGTGGCTGGCAGGTCCGGGAAGCAGCCGGACGGTTCGTCGAAGACCAGGGAGGTCAAACTGTGTGTCGCCTGGACAGCCGACTCCCGTGACGCTGAAAGCAACCCCGTCAAGGATGTGGGCTCCGCGAGCTATTCAGCGGCCATAGAAAGCTGCGCCTGGAGCGATACCTGCAAAGACACCCCGCCTTTCGCCCGCCGGGTCGAACGGGAATTGACCAGGCGGGGCTTCTTTCTCGCTGAGCGGCAGGCCTTCATCGGCGACGGCGCCCCGTGGATCTGGAACCTCGCCGCCATGATCGCCCCAGAGGCCATTCAGATCGTCGACCTCTTTCATGCCGAAGAACATTTGAGCCTGCTCGCCGGTGACATTTTCGGCCCTGGCTCCGACCTGGCCAGAAAATGGGCCGAAGAACGGCGCCTCGATCTGAACTCGGGCAACCTGGACGCCGTGCTCACCGCCATCAGTCGGCACATGTCCAGGTCCGGAGAGATAGGCAAAAAAGCTGCCAGGGAGTTCGGTTACTTCGACACCAACCGGCAGCGCATGAAGTATGACTATTTCCGCTCCCTCGGCCTCTGCGTCGGTTCCGGCGTGGTGGAAGGAGGCTGCAAATCCGTCATCGTCCAGCGCCTGAAAAGATCCGGCATGTTCTGGAGCGTCAGGGGCGCCAATGCCATTATCGCCCTGCGCTGCTCCTTGCTCAGTGATCGGTTTGACGAGTTCTGGACGCGCTACAGGATCAACAATTTCAGGGTTCCCCAACAGGCTCTTTACAGATAGGTTACCACTTATTTACTCACAAAAATGTCGTGCACCCCTGTCATTTATGTCGTCGGACTGTGATAATGTCACCCTGTAAGCGGACTGCGAAAATGTCACCCCCTCAAGTTAAATCATGAGAGAATTACTGGTATGAGAGGAGATATTTTCTTGAGCCTAAAAGAATCCAGAAAGGTGTCCGTCATGGAGCTAGTGCTTGCAGGAAAAGTGACAATCGCTCAGGCAGCCTTGGTACTCGGCCTCAGTAGACGCCAGGTCAAACGCCTCAAGGGAGGAATGCTGAAAGAAGGTATCGCGTTCCTGGCGCACAAGAACAGGGGCTTGAAACCGAAGCATGCCTTGAGCCAGCAATCAAGAGACCAGATCATCTCCTATGCATTAGGCGACTATCACGGCGCCAGTTGTGAACAGATGGCCGAACTACTGAAGCAGTACCAGGACATCTCCGTTTGTTCCCGGACCATTCGTCGGACGCTGGCTCAGACCGGCATTCCCAACCAGCACTCACACAAGGCCGCCCGGCGGAGGCGCACCCGTGACCGGATGCCCAAGGAGGGCATGCTCGTTCAGTGCGACGCCAGCCCGTTTGCATGGCTGGAAGACCGGGGGCCTGAAATGTCTCTCCACGGCGCCATCGACGATGCCACCAGCAAGGTCCTGGGCCTCTACTTCCGGATGGAGGAGGACACCATCGGCTACATGCAGATGCTGACGCAGATGCTCGTGAATCACGGCGTTCCTTGCGGCCTCTATAGCGACCGGCACACCATCTTCTTCTCTCCCAAGATGGGTAAGCTGTCCATCGAGGAGGAACTGGCGGGAAAACAAGTGAACCTGACCCAGTTCGGGCGCGCCCTTGAGGAGCTGAGGATCACCCACATTCCCGCCCGTTCACCCCAGGCCAAGGGACGGATCGAGAGGCTGTGGGAGACGCTGCAGGGCCGCCTGGTGATCGAGCTGCGCCTGGCGGGCGTCGCTGACCTGGACGGCGCCAACGCCTTTCTGCCCTCTTTCCTGGGCAGGTTCAACGAACGCTTCGCGGTTGAACCTGCCGATCCGAAACCCGCCTTCCAGCCAGTTCCTCCCCCCGAGGAGTTGGCGCGGATTGTCTGTTTTAAAGAGGATCGCAAGGCCTCCAATGGCTCCACCATCTCTTTCCTGGGCGCCACCTACCGTCTGATCGATCAAAGAGGCGATGCCGCTCTCCTTCGCCTCAGGAGCAAGGTGATCGTGCTCACCCACCTGGACGGCTCGCTCAGCGCCCTCCACCAGGACAAGCCCTACTCGCTCGAGGCCTGCTCCCGGCAGCCGAAGGTTTCAGAAAAGCAGGCCCCGATGCAGGAGCAGGTTAAATCGGCCAGGCCGATCAATAACGCCAACTCCCCGTGGCGCAAGTACCCCCACATTCAGAAAAAACCGACAGACCCCGTAGATCTGTATTTAAAAGATCGTTCTTTCTGGAGAACTGTTGACCGTCAGTCAACCTGACAATAAAAATAGTAAATCCTATGGTCAAAAACAACGTCACTAGTGATGGCCAAAATGCAATCAAAAAGAGGCAGGCATCATCTTGATACAACTCGTGTTCAGTCAGGATCATGCCGCAGATCACAAGCAGCGAAAGCGCTCAAAAATGGTATCACTAGAGTACCACAGTCTGCCGGGTCTGTACGACTTCTTGACCGGCGGTGATTTCGCCAAGTTGGACGCTTCGTTCAAGTGCCTTCCGGACGATCATCCCTCAAAAGGCCCGTACAATTTGTTTTTGATGTCCAACCCGAAAACCCGGGGCGACATCCTTGCCGGCCTGGGTACCCGATTCAAAATATTCCAGAACAAGGTCGTGCGCCAGTTGACATCCGCCAACGACATCGACCTTGAGCTTCCCGGCCGGCAGAAGTGCGCCTACTTCTTTGTTGTCCCGGATGACGACCGGACGTTTCAATGCCTGTCTGCCATGTTTTTCTCCTTCCTGTTTTTGCGGCTGACCCGTCAGGGCGACCGATTTCCGAATGGCGAGAACCCCGTCCCCGTCAACTTCATTATGGACGAGTTTTGTACCATCGGGGCCATCCAGGGTTTTAACGACAGGATCGCCTCTATGAGATCAAGAAATATAAATTGCATGATGGTCGCCCATTCGACGCCACAACTAAAGGAAAAATACCCATTGGACACCTGGAAAGAAATAATTGGCTGCTGCTCTCTTCGTCTGGTCTGGGGCTCCGCGGAATTGGACACCTCGAAGTATATTTCGGACATGCTGGGCCCCGCCACAGTGGAGACGACTTCGGTCAGGAAGAGATATATGGAGATGGAGGCTGCCCAACTCAACATGACCACAAAGGCCAGGCCGCTCCTTGATCCTTCCGAGGTAGGCCGGATTCCCCTGGACGAGGGCATAGCGCTTGTTGTGTGCACCAACGCAATCCGTTTTAAGAAGACCGCCTACACGGATCACCCTCTCTCCAGATCTATGAGTCTTACCAACAAATACGTTCCGGTCAGGGACAGGAAGATCAACGCCCCGGACATCCAGTTCGACGATGGCTCCGGTGTCTACTCCCCTTCGGTGGACTGGAACGGACCGTCAGAGAGCGATAACGATGGGGGCGACGACAACTGGGGAGATATGGAAGTCAAATGAACACAGGCCTCCGGCGGGCGGAGGCTTTTTTGTTCTCAAATATCCTAAAGAGGAGATGATCAAAACGAAAAAGGAATGCCTCCGGATAGCAGCTTTAGTATTTCTCCTGCTTGCAATGCTTCTCATGATCTCAGTGAGAAGCGCATCTGCGGACGAGGTGGCCGCAACCGGAATATATTTGAGCCAGGGCAGCATCACCATCAGCATCGGCGGTAGCGCCGGCCTTGTCGCAACGGTGATGCCAGATAATGCAAACCAGGATGTTGCGTGGTTCTCCAGCGACTCCCAAATAGCCACTGCCCAGAACGGTTGTGTGTTCGGGGTGTCTGCCGGTAACGCCACCATTACTGCCACAACCTGGGGTGGTGGTTATTCCGCCACCTGTGCCGTGACAGTCAACCCCAGGGTTCTTGTCCCCACCGGAGTCACGCTTAGCGATACTTCATTATCGGTTCCTGTCAATACAACAGCATCACTGGTGGCAAGCGTACAGCCCGACAACGCTACGCAGGACATCATCTGGTCGTCGGACAACCCCAGCGTGGCAACCGTTAGCATCTACGGTGTCCACGGCGTCGCACCGGGCGTTGCCCACATTACTGCCACTGACGACGGCTGCGCGGCCACTTGCACGATCACGGTCACAAGCAACGATGCCGACTTGAAGAGTCTGGCAGCCTCGGGCGGCGCGCTGAACCCGTCGTTTGACCCGGCCACCACGTCTTACACTTTGACTGTGAGTATGGATGCCACATCCGTGGATGTTACTCCGGTCCTGGCCGACAGCACGGCAACCGTCACAGTCAATAATAATGTCGTAACAAGCGGGCAAGCGCAGACATTGAACATTACGAACCTCAGCGCTGTGAAAATATACGTGGCAGCCAGCGACGGGTCAAACACCAAAATATACACCCTGGCTATTTCCCGGGCGTCATCGGTGGATGCAGTTGCCTCTGATTCCGATCTTCCGGCAGATGTCCAGGGATATTGGGCGGCTGCGCAGATCCAGTCCCTTCTGGATAAGAAGATCGTCAGTGGATATCCGGATGGATCTTTTAAACCGGACCAGCCGGTTACCCGGGCAGAGTTCGCTGCCATGCTGGTGAACTCTCTTGGCCTCACTCCGGGAGCAAACCAGGTGAGCTTTACCGACGTCTCCCCGGGCGACTGGTTCTACAGCGCCGTGGAAACCGCTGCGCAGAATGGCATAGTTAAGGGCTCCGGGGGCAGCTTCGACCCGAACGCCGTGATCAGCCGCGAGCAGATGGCCGTCATGGTCGATGGCGCCCTGCCGATAGCAAAGATCAAAGTAATTCCCGCTTCGTTTGAAATTTACGGGTTCGTTGATCATAACGCTATCGACAAGTGGGCAGTCGCTGGCATTACCGATTGCATCAGCGCCGGACTGATGAGCGGCATGACCGGCGACACCCTGGCGCCGCAGGCCGATGCCACCAGGGCGCAGGTTGCGGCAATGATCTATAGTCTCCTGGACAAAGCCGGGAAGTTGACGTCTTAATTTTAATCAGACGCGCACAAGCTAACATAAGCAAAGCGCAATTCAAAAAGAGTGGGCGGGTAGCGACCCTGGGGAATGAATTTGCACCCGCCCCGAAGACAGCGGCCGGAGAGGATTCTCTCCGGCTTTTTTAGTTCGCCCAGCATGTCTGCTGCGCCGATGGGTTGAAAGAAACCCTGTCGCCTAATACTACAGCGCCAGAACTATAGTACTACAACGCGCTGTGCAAAAAGGACAATGATGTTTGAAGCTAGTCCCCACCCCGCCCTCCCTTCAAACCTGATAAGCGAGATGGTGGGACTCAGGTAAACGCTCTTTGACAACCTTGAATAATGGCATCACCCAGCTCTTGGAGCCTGGTCTTCCGGTGGGACCGGTAGGCGACCATGCTGCGCTTCATGTGGTAGTTAACGACACTCAAGGTCTCCTTGACTGTCTCCTCATCACCGGATAGGCCGGCAATGATCAGCCTCTTGGCCTGAGGCAGCGTCAGCACTGGTTCACCTGTTTTTTTTAAAGCGCTGGCGCACCTCCAGGATGAAGAGGTGGGCGATATTGTAGATCGTAAAATAGATCTGACCCCTTTTCGTCATCTAAAATTGACCCCCCAATGATATGATCTCCTTCGTAATAAGAAGGAGGTTGGAGGGGAGTGCTGAGTATGTACCGGTGGCAACAGGTCAAAACAATGAGGGCAGATGGATTCAGCATCAAGAAGATCGCCAGAGTACTAAAAATATCCAAGAATACAGTCAGAAAATATTTAAGAGATCCCGAACCTCCGCAGTTCAACCCCAGGGAATATGCCAAAGAGCTGGACAAGCACCGGCAAGAGATCGACGAAATGCTTGCCAAGAAATATATCGGGACCAGGGTATACGCCGAGCTAACCAAGCAGGGATACCAGGGATCATTATCCAGCATCCACCGCTTTCTGCGGACGCTCAAAGAGGAAGAGGAACGATCGGAGCTCGCCACCACCAGGGTGGAAACACCGCCCGGCCGTCAGATGCAGTACGACTGGAAAGTGTGGAGCCTGCCAGTTAGGAGCCGCGATATAATAAATTTTCTTCAACCATGCGGGTGTACCATATAATTCCAGTCGCCATGAAAGCCCAAACGCTCCAGTTGGACGGCCTCCAGTTCGGTATCTGAGATCCTAACGCCAGTCGGGTACGAATCGGTGTCCAGTTGGCACTGGACCTTAAGGCCAGCAGTGGTAGTAGTGTTGGCGATGAGATTGATTATGACCTCATGGCTCTCCAGCGGTCTGCCTCTCCAGTTCTGCGTGATGTGGGAGAAGAGCCGATGCTCGATCTGGTTCCACTTGCTGGTGCCGGGAGGGAAGTGGCAGACGTTGATGCAAAGGCCAGTGTCGTCGGCCAATTTCTGCAATTCGACCTTCCACAGGCGGGACCGTGAATTGTTGCTGCCACCGCCATCGGCGGTGATCAGAAGTTCCGTCGCTTCCGGATACGCCTGCTGTCCCATGCTCCGCCACCAACTGCGAATGCTGGCCACGGCAAAGGATGCTGTGTCATGATCAGTGCCGACGTTGACCCAACCCTCGTTGCGGGCAGGGTCATACACGCCGTAAGGGCTCACCTTGCCGAGTTCGGGTATCATAAAATCGTGAACACGTACCTGTTCCGGCTGTCCCTTTGGCTGCCATTCTGCGCCCGAGTTCTTGAAGTCTCCCACCAGTTCCTTCTTTTTGGTGTCTACCGAGATCACCGGCTGTTCATGCTGCTGGAAGTCCTGGACAGTAGAATTAGCGTGAAAACAATCTTATTGCCGCATACCACAGATGGGGGCTAAAAAAGAGCATACTCCCCCCTTGGAGGGATAAGGTAAATTTTACGCAGATTTCAAGAATAAGCTCGGTAAATCGCTTTCTTGAATAAGCCCCTGGGCAATTAAAAGCTTGGCAGCCTTCTTTAGCTCTTTTTCCTGCTGCTTATCACGGAGTTCCGGAGGCATATCCACTTTGCAGAGATCGCAAGGATTGAAGACCTCTCCGGTAGAAAACATGTGATAAACAGCGGTAAGGATCATCCTGGCAATAGCGATAATGGCCCGTTTCTTGCCTCTTCTCTTGGCAATACGCTCATACTTGATGCGGTAGTAAGAATTATCCTTGGATTTGACCGCTGCGTGAGCCATCTGAACCAGGGCAGGCTTGAGATAAACGCCGGCTCTGGTAATGCGGACCGACTTTTTCTTGCCGGCGGATTCGTTGTTGCCGGGCGTTAGTCCCGCCCAGCAGCATAGCCGCTTTGAAGAGAAGAAGCGGGACATGTCGGTGCCAATCTCGGAGATGATCGCGATGGCAGAAGTGCGGTCAACTCCGGGAATGGTGCAAAGGAGTTGAATGGCGCTTTCATAGGGTGAGACCAAAACATTGAGCATATCGTCCAGCTTGTGGATAGATTTCTCGATGAATTCCAGATGGTCGCTAATCGTGCGGACACGGTATTTTTGCTCAGGCATCATCTGATATCCCTCAATGGATTCAATTACAGCATCAGCCTTTTTCTTGAGGGATCTTTTCAGAAGGGATACGCAGTGCTGCGGGTCAAAGGAATCTGAGCTTACAAGGTAGTCTGTGATGGAAGAGGCGGATACGCCAAACATGTCGGAGACGACAGCATCAAGAGCTACATTGCAGACAGTGAAAGCATTTTGAAAACGATTCTTTTCACTGGATTTGCAGGAGACCAATTTGCAGCGGTAGCGAGTATACTCCCGCAGAATCCGAATCGGCTTGTCGGGGATAAAGCTGCCCGGAACCAGGCCCAGGCGAAACAGGTCGCCGATCCATTTAGAATCTTTGGTATCGTCCTTGTTGCCTTTTATGGCTCTGACCCATTTGGGGTTGGCGATGGTGACGTTGATGGAATCCTCAAGTAAATTGAACACGGGCACCCAATACTTCCCGGTAGATTCCATGCAGACATCCAGGCAATTGTTGTCCAGTAGCCAGCGTTTAAACTCCAGAATGGAGTTGTTGAAGGTGGAGAATCGTCTCTTCTGGTAGTGAGGGGTAAATCCCTCGGACGTAATGATGGTGGCGACGAAAAATGTTTTGTGGATATCTACGCCACAGCAGATTGGGTAAACGACTTTCATGCTACTGCCTCCTCGTCAAGAATGTTTTAGAGAAGGCAGGGACTGGGCTGCCACACATTTAACAAAGAGTTAAAACAATGATTAGCGTGCGGTCTCGAAGAACCACTTATTTGTGCTTGAAAGGCAGCCCTTACACTGGTTGATATACGGTTTTAAGTCAAATGAGCAGTCTACTACTCGACTTACCGTGCTCTGTAGTTTGCCTTCTCCTCAATGCATATTGTACCTGAATCCAAGGTGAGCAGCGACCGTTTTTCATAACTATTTGTATCGCCGCTCTGCGGCGAGATGGAGGTTGATATGCTGAAACTGGGCATCGCGATCCGGATGATCACTCCCCTCCAGTGTTTTGCGGTTGGCCTGAAGACTGTAGCCCATCTCGTGCAGCAGGGTACGCACCAGAAAGTCACTGACCGAGCGCCCTGGTTTCATGGCGTTCAGTTCAGCGGCAAGCTTGCGCGTGCTCTTGCAGGTCCAGCGCAAGGATGACATGGGGTCGCCCCGGGTGGTAGGCGAGATCAGTTGTTCAAGGTCGGATCTGAGCTCAGTGTCCTGGTCCGTGGCGTGCTTGCGTCCACCGCCCACCCGGCGAACACGCCGGGTTTCGACTGTCTCGGGCTGCATCGCATCCCGCATCCCACGGCGGACAGTGCTGTGCGCCATGTCCAACAACTCGGCGATCCGTTCCTGACCCCCGGCGCCGTAGGCGATGGCTTCTGCTCCCGCCAGCAGCCGGCGCTGCTTCTCATCAAGGAAAGGCGCCATCAGCTCATAGCGCTGCTTGATACGCTCCTCGTTCATCTCGTTTAACTGCTGCTCGGCGGTAATCATCCTGTCATCCCCTCCCGGAACTGATCTCCTGGCAGGCTTTTTCTCTCCTGCCCTGCTTGCTCCGTCCGATTCCTCCGCGATGAGGGCATGCCGCCAGTCGCCTCCCAGCGGATAGACGAAGACCTTGCGCACAGTCCCTCCCTGATCGTACTGTCTATCCTGCCGGCCCTCGCCTGTTGTCTGGCCGACATATACCCAGTTTGCCGCCTGGTAGCAGGTGCCTTTCCATGGTGGCGCCACGAAGGTTTCAACAACCACGGGGGTATATCCGAACCGCTTCTGCCAGTCCTTCGGCAGACGCTTCAATGCTAAAGACAGGGCGTGGCTGGCCAGGTGGGGCACATGCACCCCGGGCATGATCAGCATGCGGCTGTTGGCGACAACCCTGTGCCGGAAGCGCTGCTGCTGATGCTTTGTCCACCCCAGCCAGGTGTCGCGGACTGTTACATTCCTTGCTGCCGCCGCAAACAGAAAAGCGCCCAGAATAATTCTCTGACCGCCCGATTCACCGCAGATAAAGTAGCGTTGGTGAGCGCCAAAAGCGCGTCTGAAGCCAAGGGCATGATACTCTGCCATCGTTGCGTCCCAGACCGGCTGTTCCTCTGGCGTCACCGGTTCGACCGTCACCGGCCGTACCTCATTCAGGCTGACTACAATCTCGGTCTCTGGCAAGGGTTTTGCCCTGAAGCCAGCTGCCCGGTAGTCGCTCCGCGCCTGTTTGACAGGAAGCTTTATGATTTCTGCTGCGGCCAGTTGCTCCAGCAGTTCCAGGCACCCATTAATGCGCAGTTGCCCGCCCGGCGCCTTCCAGGGCAGGTTTTCACACAGAGTTAGAGCCAATTCCCTCCGGCTCAAGCCCGGATAGCGCTCTGTTGTCCAACGGATCATTTCAAGATCCTGATCTGTGAAAAGCCGGTCTCCAATCCAGAATGGCGGGTTCCACCGTGGTTCCGTAGTCTATCACCCCACCACTACGATACAACCACGCCATCATGTTGTCAACCCCCAAAACCTTAATTTCTCGCGGCTCCTTAATTGCCGATCAGTATTGCACGAATGCCCAGTGCGCCTGTAATGAAGTCACGCTCAGTTTTGTCAGGCTTTCCAGGCGTAAAATGCAAACACCCGAGTTTATTATCAAGCTACATCTGGATAGCCTTGACTATGAGATGGAACAGATCAACTGCGATCCTGACATAATACCTGACATCGTCAAGTATTTCCTTGATAAACAGGGGGTATTGGAGACACTCCGGTACCGCCACCGGGAAATGAAAAAGGATGGCGGAGAGTCTCATATGAAACGGATTATAGAGGCAGCAGACAAACTTCGTAAGCCTGAAACGAGAAGATTGGCAGAACCGAAAATCGGCAGAAACGACCCCTGTCCTTGTGGTAGTGGAAAGAAGTACAAAAAATGCTGTGGTCTTTGATAAGGTTCATTGTGGTGGGCGTATAGAGGCCGTTTGCTACTTTCGTTCATTCTATGAATCGTTGCCATTGGCGCTGAACATGCATTAACGAATTCGTTGCCATTGGCGGTGACCATTACTACTATGTTCGTTTAATGCCATTGACATTGAGCAAATTGGCGCCAAAGAGCATGGACAGTCACATGCATATCAAGCCAAATCTTGGCCAGATACCGTTGAAACAACTACAGACACACGAACTGCAAAGATTCTTTACAAGCATGCTGGATGACGGTCGCCAGAAGAGGCTGCCTGAACAGCCCGAGCGCCCCATGAAACAGGGACTCTCAAGAAGAACTGTCGAATACACCAGAACCATCATCAAAGCGGCGCTCAAACAAGCCGTAGAAGAGGGTCTTCTTTTTCGCAACGTGGCCGAGGCCACAAAACTCCCGCCAGGCGAGGATAAAAAAGAGGTTGTCCCCTTCACAGCAGAAGAGGCATCCTGTTTCTTAAACACAGCGGCGGGCAATCGCATGTTTGCAGCTTACTACATGGACATTTTCACCGGCATTCGGCGGGGTGAAACACTTGGCTTAATGTGGGATGATATTGATTTCAAGGCAGGAAGATTTGAAATAAAACGCGAGTTAGTTTCCATTAAGGATGAGACCACGGGAAAGTATATTCTTGATTTTCAACTGCCAAAAACTGTTAAGTCCCGGAGAACCATCCCCATGACGGATGATATTGTCAAGGTATTGAAATCCCACAAGGCGCAGCAGGATGAGGAACAGCATTTCTTCGGCAAATCCTACCATGATGAAAACCTGGTCTTTTGTAGCGAGGACGGACGACGTATTTGGCCCCGGAACTTCAACCGGCAATATACAAGCCTATTGAAAAGCTCAGGCCTCACACAATGAGGCATACCTGTGCATCCTTACTGCTGGAAGCAGGCGAGGAACTAAAGAATGTCCAGGAACTGCTGGGTCATAGCACCATTGCAGTGACGGCGGACATATACTCCCACGTGCTCGATAAGACCAAGAAAAAGGCGCTGGACAAGTTGGGCGGGATGATTAAGGTTGACTTTACAAAGCAGCCCATTAAGCATCCCAGGAAGGTTTCCGGGAAATAATAACTGCAGTAAAACTGCAGTAAAATAGGGCATTAGAAAAGCCTCCCAACCCTGGGAGGCTTGATATCACTGGTGAGCCATCGGAGACTCGAACTCCGGACACCCTGATTAAAAGTTATAGGCCGGCCATTTTCACCCATTTAAAAGTTGTATGAACAAATCATTCAACTTCAATCGTGCCAAACATCGTAGCCATTTTCTTTATCTCATCCAGGCCCATCTGGTACCCATGTTTCTCATGTAATTTCACCCCGGTTGGTAGTATGCATTGTAGTCAACTATGAGAGCGCCGGATGCTTGGGATATAGGCAACTGAGACAGATTCAATCTCTAACATTAATAAATTTTTGCCTTAGGGTTGAGCCTTTAACTTCGAGCAAAGCGCACTCCCATATCATAAGCCTTTTGGCAATCTTTTGGAAACTCTTCTTCCCGTCTTCTTGCCTTCTCTTCGGCATCAAATAATGAAGATACATATTTAGAGTAATCATCAAACTGATAGGTATCAGTCACTATCAGGGATTCCGATTCTCCAAATAAATGCTTCATTGACATTTCATAAACATTAAAACGCTGCATTAAACCTGCTTCCTGCAAACGGCTCTCTGGCATACCCATAGTATATATCATTCCTGTATGAATTTTTCTTGGAAAAAGGGTTGAATGATTTTCATCATAGACAAGATTCGAGAAGAGCAGCCTCTCAAGAAAAGCTCTCATTCCACTAGTGACGTCCAATAAATAGATAGGAGTACCCAGAATTAGAGCGTCAACTAATGGGATTTTTTCAAGGACAGGCGTTAAATCATCCTTAACGGCGCATCTACCGTAACTTTTGCCGTCTTTCAACTTACACGAGAAGCAGCTGATACATCCCTTGTAATTCAAGTCATAGAGATTAATGAGCTCTGTTTCAGCTCCCTGGGAAGCTGCTCCTTCAAGCGCATTGTTAAGCAGAGTAGCTGTATTCCATTTCTTTCTGGGGCTTCCGTTTATCGCTAATACTTTCACTATATTCACTCCTCACTACGATATTTTAGCGCAACCTCTTCGTTGGCGTTCCACTTATGATATAGGCGATGTTGAATAGTTTCATTTATTTTTATTCTTAATAAATTTATGAGTTACATTTGGATTACTAGTTTTTCTTGATTGGATTTCAAATTGCGTTAATGATGATATGAGCGGGGTTAGCTTTGAGTAGCCATAGTTCCTTGTATCAAAATCCGGGTAACGCTTATTAATTCTTGTTCCAACTTCGCCCAAAGATACCCAGCCATCCTCGTCTGACGCTTCCGTTACTATAATTTTTATAGATTCTATTAGCTCTTTTTTACTTGCCATGCCTTCTTTGGGCACCTCTTGCTGTTCTATCCTTTCATTGGTATTGGTTTCATAATGTTCTGTAGGGGTTGTAGCTAATACATCAAGATATTTAAACTTTTCACAGGATGCTATAAAAGGTGCAGGCGTTTTCTTTTCGCCCATGCCAACAACGTACATTCCAGCCTCTCTTAGACGGGCAGCAAGCTTTGTGAAATCACTATCACTTGAAACAATGCAAAACCCATCCACATTTTTTGAATAGAGTATATCCATTGCGTCAATTATTAAAGCGGCATCTGTAGAATTTTTACCTGTTGTATAGCTATATTGTTGAATCGGGGTGATAGAATAATTAAGTAGCACCGTCTTCCATGATCCCAGTTGCGGTTTTGTCCAATCTCCGTAAATCCTCTTATATGTGGGTGTCCCATGGTTAGATATTTCATCAAATATATA
The DNA here is from genome assembly GCA_963767365.1 of uncultured Peptococcaceae bacterium. Lineage (GTDB taxonomy): Bacteria > Bacillota > DSM-12270 > Thermacetogeniales > Thermacetogeniaceae > Palsa-1188. The sequence goes on along the minus strand of CAVYEE010000009.1, from coordinate 146,448 downwards.
TCTTATATATTTATCCGATACATTATCAGCATCAATTAAAACTGCAATCTTCCTATCATTTTCCATACATTATCTCCTTTATATATCAATTTTTTAATAAGAACAGAGACTTCCAACAAGGGCGTCAAGGCGAGCGGTTTGTTGACACAAAGTCACATGTTGCTGTTCTTTCAATAGAATGTGCTTGGGAGATATTCACTTCTGCACAGTAATGCTTTCCGTCATGCAATGAGTAACTCCAATCAAATCGTTAGGCGACAACTCAATTTGGTGCCCTATCTTCCCTGCGCTTACAATTATTGTATCCATTCCCTTACAGGAGCTATCCAGTACAGTCTTGTACTCTTTTTTCATTCCTATCGGTGAGCATCCACCGCGAATATAACCTGTAATCTTGTTAATATCCTTGACGTGAATCATCTCAATGGACTTTTCCCCGACAGCCCTTGCCGCTGCTTTTAAATCAAGCTCGTCAGCAACAGGAATGATATAAACATAGTATTCTCCGCTTGTTCCTTGAGCAACGAGTGTTTTAAACACCTGTTCAACAGGCTGCCCCATCTTTTTTGCAACCGATATACCGTCAATCAAGCCGTCACTGCAATCATACGAATGTGCACTATATGGAATTCCTGCCTTTTCAAGAGTTCGCATTGCATTTGTTTTTATTGCCACTTCATATCCACCTGTCACTCGATGTTATAATATTATATTACCCCGGTAGCAAGCGTAGTAACCCATGAGGGCGCTGAGGGCTTAGTAAATCTAAGGATAAGGTTATTAAAAATCATCAAGCGCCTTAAATGAATTAAAGTAGTCCCGCCTATCGCATTGCACAGATATTTTAACGATGCCGCTCAAAGGAACTTCCTCTATGGGGATAATTGGAGATGCTCACCATGATGATGGCCGGAAGAGAGCACGAAAATATTGTTTTATGCTCAGCAAAATGATACCACTCTTCAACCACTGTGGGGTCTATGTTTGCAGTCTGGGTGATTATGGATAGGACGTAAGCAGGATAATTCTTTGTCCAGTACGCCGTAAAAAATGACTCGTTGGCCAATGTGTATTCAATAGCCTGAACACAAAAAAACATCACGGAACTGTTCTGCTCCGTGATTGACTTACGTCAAGTGTATGGTTACCGGGGATCTCAGATTGGTAGGCTATGTGGAATAGCAGACGCTACTCAATACGATCCGGATCGCCACGCTTATCAGCGGCACCGGCATCCCCTCTGGCACCTCTGAGCCGAAAACTTTGGCCGTTCATGTTGAGAATTTCTGCCCTATGGATCAACCTATCTACCAGGGCGGTGCACATAGTTTGGTCATTGCCGAGGAACGCAGGCCACTTTGAGAATTCCAGGTTGGATGTGACAAGCGTGCTGGCAACTTCGTCTCTTGCGGCAAACACCTGAAACAGTAGGCTGGCGCCCTGCAGATCATAGTGCAGATATCCCAGTTCGTCACAAATGAGTAGTTGGCAGTTGTTCAACGATTTGATGTACCGGGACAGCCGCCCCTCGTTCTGGGCCTCGGTCATCTGGTTGACCAGATCGGACACTTTCCTGAAATGCACGGTAAAACCCCGCCGAATCGCCTCCAGGCCAAGGGCAATCGCTAGGAAGGTCTTGCCAGTTCCACTGTTTCCTACGGCTATGACATTCCTCTTCTCGGTGATGTAGCGGCACTCCGCCAGTTGGTACACCTGGTCCCGGTTCAGCTTCGGCAAGTGCTTGGTGGCGAACTCGAAGGCATCAAGGACGCGGATGTACGGAAAGCCGGCCGTCTTCGTCCGGCGTTCGATGCCCCGGCGCTCCTTGTCCAATACTTCCAGTTGCAGCAGATGGAGCAGGTTGCCGGTGAAATCATCCTCTTTAGAGATGTGCTGCTCGAATCCGGCCAGCAGGGGTAGCTTCAGTTGTCTTGCCAGGCTCTCGATCATCGACTGCCTCTCCTCATTCGTCAAGGTCTTCTTCACCTCCCACCAGCCGGTCGTATTCGGCAAGATCGATATGCTCGACGGTGATGCCGGGCAGGGATTCATCCTCATCGGGGGGCAGGCTGATATCGAGATAGAAGCAGATCATCTGGTAGGTGGGGGCGCCAGATGAATTGGCCTTGCCTACCGCCGCCAGGAGACTGTCCGGATCCACGCTCCGGCCAAGCAGCATGATCTCTAGCAGTTGCTGCTCCTTGTCCCTGGCCTTGCATAAGCCGAGAAAGTCTTTCAGTTCTTTGGGCATGACACCCTTTCTCAGGGGTGCGGCGTTGGCGATCGACCGGGGCTTGCTGGTCAGAAGCTCCAGATAGTGTTCAGGGATGTACTGGTGATTGCCTTTCTGCAGCGCTCTTTGATGCCGGTAGACCAGTTCTCCCTTCGCCCATACCGCCACGGTGAAGGGTGAGATCTTGAGGGTCACCCGCTCCCCTACATAGTCCAGCGGGACGGAGTAGCGGGTACCGTCCAAAAAGACGGTGAGATCGGAATTGACCAGGGCGGCTACCGTTTTGGCTGCCTCCATGGCTACGAGCGGCAGGGGGATTAAAGATTTGCGCTCATCCTCGAACATCGACTTGATGCTGGCCAGGCGGTGGCGGATCTTGTGTGTCTCGACGTATTCCAGGCAGCGAGCGTCCACAAGCTGCTGCAGTTCGGCGTAGCCCTCCACGTGGGGCATGGGCGTGAAGGCGAGACGCCTGACGATAGCCACTCCGTTCTCAACCGCCCCTTTTTCATTCCCGGAATATGCATTACAAAATTCCCCATCAAACCCATAATGTGCCTCCAGTTCCTTCAACCTCTCGTTTTTGACGGCGTTGATGCCAGAGCCCGAGGAGGCGGCGGTGCGCATGTTGTCGTATAGGCAACGGCGAACAACGCCCCCATAGAAATTGAAGGCCCGGACATGCCCTTCTACAACGCAGGTCTCGGACTTGTCCGGGAAGACCGAGGCGTAGACGGCGTAACTGTAGGGCAGGACGGTCACGAACACCGAGATGTTGGTGTTGACACCGCCGATGAATGCCCGCATATCCCCCCAGTCCACCTGCATCATCTCGCCCGGCTCGAAGTCCAGCGGCACGAAGGCCGGGTGCGACTCGACCAGGCGCCGCACATGGCGCCTGATCGTGGACTCCCCGGCGGTGAAACCCCTGCTTTTTAGCGTTCGCCAGATGTCCCTGGCGTTCCGGCGCTGCTTTTTGGGGAGGGACTTGTTCTCCTCGAGCAGTGCCTTGATCTCTTTCTCCAGAGCTTGGGAAAGGGGTAGCTCCATCTGGGTCTTAGTCGCCCTGGCGTCGTGGAGCACGGCGCCCCGGCAGTATTTCCTGATGGTCTTGCGGCAGCACCCGAGGATACGGGCGATCTGCCGCTGGCTGTGCCCCTCGTTGTGAAGGCGCCTGATGTTGCGGTAGAGTTCGAGCTCGATCATCACAGCGCCTCCTCCCGGCTTTTCCTTGGGGAAAAGCCGGTATCTTCGAAGCAAGCCCTGGCCAGACTGGTGAAGCGCCAGAGCGCCTCCGTACACGATTTCAACATCTGTCGCAAATTGGGCCTATCGACCGGGGACAGGGTGGGCAGGAGGTCCTCGGCCTCCCCGGCCAGCCGGAACAGCATCAGAAGGACGCAGTGCATCCTCCGTCCGGCAAGTGCCCCGGGGTTTGCATCATCCCTGGTTCTCCGGCCGCGGGACTTGCGGGCGTGCGCCACCAGGGGCAGCGCCTCCCGGGGATGATCCAGGACCTGCTGCCGGACTGACTCGGGAACGCCGGGATCATTGTAGGCAACGACCAACTTTTCAACGACCGATTTGGCCAGTCTCTCGGCCACCACATGATTGGCGAAAATTTGCTGCACATCCTGTGGCAGGCGGGCGATCTCCTGGGCGGTGTGGGGTGAGATCTGTCCTGCCTTGACCAGTTCCACCACGCTCTTGGCCAGGCGTTCGGCCAGGGCTAACCGCTTGTTCACCCAGCTGACCGAACGCCCGACCAGGTAGGCCGCCTCGGTCTGGGTCTGATGGTGACCCTGGCAGAGCTCCCTTAAGAGCAACCCCTCGGAGAGGGCGGTGGGTGTGCGCTTCAGGGCGGACAGCAGCAGTGAGAGGCGCGTGGCCTCTGGGTCGTCGATCTGCTCCACCACCACCGCCGGCGTCATGCTCTGGCGCATCCGGGCCAGGACCATCCGCTCGCACTCACCGGACAGCACCTGGTAGGCGCCATCCACGCTCCTGACCACCACCGGGCTGGTGAGGCCGTACTCCCGGATCGCCTTCTCGCACCGCTCCAGTTCCCGGCTGTCCACCGACAGGGCGAGGACGGTGTTGCCCCGGATCGCCCTGACTGGTATCTCCTTGATACTGCTTCGCATCTCTTCCATACGATGCACCTCCTTGTCCCAAAGACTAGCAAGGATCTTGGTGCAGCGCTGTTTTTTGCGAAGAAATGGCGGTTAGACGAGAAAGCGCATCCTATTCTGCCAGTACTGCTGGGCGAGCCAGTTGCCAAATGCGGGCGGCGCCCGTAGAACGGGATCGATCAGGCTGCAGAGCTGCACAGCCTTTTCGTACAGTGCTTCATCCCAATGTTTTCTCCTGATCACCCGGGAGAGGCCGGCGCCCCATTCACTGGCCACCTGTGCTCCATAGCCGATCAGGCCCGGCAGTGTCTGATAGATTTTGGGGAGGAACCGGGAGATGGTTGTGTGGGCAAAGGTCTCAAGACCGAAGGCTTTGATTGTTTTTGCGGCGGTATCCCGCATACTATCCTCGCTGGACAGGTACAGGGCCGCGGCATAGAGGTAAACGAAGACAGGATAGGGGCGGTTGGGGAGTTTGAAGGATGGCCAGACGATCTGGTAACTGCCGTCTTTCATCTTCAGGACGGGGCATTCGATCGTGATATCGTGGTAGTTAAGGACCATGACGTATTGCTTGTTCTTCACAATCACCGCCCTCAGGGACAGGAGTTCCTGGAGATCTTCATCGCTGAACCTCAGGGCTTTTTGGAGATGCTTTTTATTCAAATTGTAGGAGGGTGTTCGTAATGTTATAATCATTTTGAGCTGATGGTCAGTCATAATGGGTTTGTTTGTGTTATGGTGACTAAAACATACCACATTTTGACCTTTCCATCAGCTTTTTTCTATTTTTTACGAGTATCTTCCATCTATCATCCCGCCAATAGATATGACCTCCGGCTAAACGTAAAGAAACTAACCCATCCTTTCTCTGAGCGCAGGAGACCATTTTGGTATCCGTGGCGGAGATCTGGTTCTCCTTCTTCTAAAGTATTCTCATTGCAAGATGGTGCGTGGTCCCCAGTTGAGCACAGAAAGAAAAAGGACCGGTGACCGGCCTCCATTTGCGTGAACATTGGGTACCATTTTGGTATCCGCTAAGCTGAGCAAATCCAATATGAGTGTCTGTCCGGCAAAAATCCATTCAGTGAGGGAGCAACAAGCCACTTGGATATTCTCCAACGAACGGAAACGATAACGCCCGTCAGCTTTCAGATTCAAGGCGACACTCAGCAACAGCTTATGGGGCTATTGAGTTCACTAATGGGTAAGTTCCCGTCGTGGCGACCGAAAGATGCAACACAGGCATTGGATTGGCTAAACGCCGCAAAATCCACATTTCAATACGAGGGAGCGAAGTAATGAAACTCTATATACAGATGGGTCACGCTATGCCGAAGCTTTTGCAAAGACCTTTGCGAAGCTTGGCAAGGCACAACCGTGATTCTTAGTCCGCAGAACATATATCCGACCGACAAGCTGTCAACTTTCGCCGCTTCGCTCAGAAAAGTGAACGGAGCGGTGCTGTTCGACCCGCAGCTTTATAGCCCACGTAAGTATCACAAGAACCTACAAAAACACGCGTACTGGCCGCAGGGTGGCGTAACGGCATAGAGTTAGGTGAATGCCAAGGCTTGCTCTCAACGCTTGCTAACATTAACACGGCTATTGAGTCCGAGGCTTTTATTCTCCCATCGAACATCGTTAACAAGATTGATGACCGTTGGGGAAAGATTCAGGGCATGATAGCCAGCCAAGCCGCTACAAGTCGCAAGCGGACAGAGGTTGTTACTTACAGTTGCTTTGGGAAAAGATGTTCTCACAGATGATGCGCAAGTTGAGAGCATTACACAATACGCTGAGCGTTGGGATGTTGACGGCGTTTACGTTGTATGTGAACACCCCGAGCGGCAGTACCTTGTTGATAAGCCAATATGGGTTGCTAATCTGCTTTCACTCGTAGCCGGAATCAAGCGTCTCGACAAGAGTGTTGTCGTTGGATATGCTAATCATCAGATGCTCCCTCTTGCGTTGGCGAAGTGTGATGTTATCGCGGCAGGAAACTTTCTGAATGTCCGTTGGTTTCAACCGGAACATTTTGAAACGACAGACAACGATGGCATTAGTAAGCGCACAAACTGGTATTATTGTCCGCAAGCGCTTTCCGAGCTCAAGGTGACGTATCTTGATGTGGCAAAGCGAGCAAAGATTCTGGACAGATTTCACTCCGCCTCCATTATGGTCAACCAGTATAGTAATGTACTGTTCGGCGGTGCTGCGCCTTCATCAACTAACTACAGAGAAGGCAACTCGTTCAGGCACTATCTGCATTGCCTTAAGATTCAGTGCGAGCTTGCGACGCAAGGCAACATACGGTGACACCCGAAATGCCCAGTTCGCTCAATTGGAAACTGCCGCTCGCATACTCGATGGGTTGCATAACGAGCGGATAAAAGGACAGGACAGAGATTTCGGAGAGATTGTTGACGTAAACGAAGCTGCGATTCAGATTTTCGATAGGGAGTTTGGCTTTGTAATGGCGCAGGAATGGTAAGTACGGCGCGTAGGGATTGAAATCGTGCCACCTTCCCGGCCAGATCCCGGGCTACGAGTTGCCCTCCGCGAGGGGGGAGTGGATTGAAATTACCTCCAACCCCAGTGGGCAATTCCATCGGAATAAGCAGCCACTTGCTGAAAACGACTTTGCCTATTTCTTGGCATCAGGCTCAGGTAAGATAATTATTTGCTTAGTAGAGGATCTTCCAAATGACGGTCTGGTAGTCAGTAATGATAATTTTATTCTCCATGACTTCTTGAGAGTCCTTCATAATGGGCTTTTCAGGCGCCAGCAGTAAAGATAATTATTTTCCGCAAACATTTGGTGTATCGTGGGATTAATGTTCTGAACATTGGATTAATGTCTTGAACATAGGATTAATGATCTGAACATGAACCTGTGAACGGTAAAATAAAAGGGATGAATTTCGGACATTAAATGGATGATCTTTCCCACAGCTCTTCAGTCGATTGCTATACTCTTTGACTGAAGGGGGTGGAGAATCCATTTGACGGGGTGGAACATGTACAGCGAAATTCATCAGCTCAAGAGTAGCGGCCTCAACAGGTCTCTTCATGCAGCTTTAACAAATTATCCTATGCCAGCGGTATCCAGACCGCAACGTTATTACTATCCTTTAACGCTTCTGCCAGAGATCAGCCAAGGAGCTGGAAATGGCTCCGTCATGTTTTTGCTATTGACTCGCGATACCTCTATATGGATTGCTTCAGTGCGCTCCAAGCCGTTTTCCCGAAACAAAGCAGGAAGAGACGTTAGAATTTCGAAGTCCAACGTGTAGATCACAAAATCCATGGCGGGATTGATGGCCAGCAGACTCTTTATTTCACTGCCGATCCTCGGAGAAGCCACTATAAACGCTACGTCCGGCACCGGCAGTTTATCCGGGATACCATCTTTCAGAGACTCAACGATTATTATGTTGCTCAGGCCAAATTTCTCAACATTCTCTTTCATGGTAATCCGATCCCTGCGGTCATATTCCACAGCAATGACACTGCCCTCAGCAACAATCATGGCGGCCTCTACCGCGATGCTCTCACCTGAGATTATACATATATTATCCTGGTCCCCCAGGTTGAGCTTATTCATTATAACAGCCCGAATTTCCCGGCACACATACTGAACAGAGCCGCAGGAGAAACGACTGTTCTCCATACCTATCTTATAATTCGTTGCAGCGTTAGGATTCAGAATCAACATGGCTGCAGAGGCATTGATCCCGCGGTTGATCATGTCTGAGAGCTTGTCGTGTTTGACCTCTCCGGATGGATCTGAGCCCTCATTGTACCAGATATCGCAGTCCCCCAGTTCCGCATTCCACATGTCGTAGAAGATATCCGGATGTCCGGCGTCCGTAAAGACCAGCACTACACGGTTGCTCATAACGGTGGGAACCAGGTTCTTATTCTTCCCTGTAATGTCCAGCATCTTCAGTTTTGCCAGGTTGATCTCAACGTTCCGTGAAAAATACTGGAGCCAAGATAAAATGACCTCATTAGTAAACATTGCCTGTTCCACAGGCAAAACCTCCTTGTTAACTGTTATCATACCATATTTTTTGGATTTATTCCCAGTCTAAGCAGAGATTAGCGCCGGTGTGTTCCAGCAAGCGTTCCCATTTTTGATCCACATATTGCTGCGCTTCTTCAATCATCCACTCATTGCCTTTCTGGAACATATGGCGGAATCTACCCTGAGGGCGGAGAAAGTCTTCCACGGGCAGCTTTTTCTTCGGTGTATAGCTCAGACGCCACACTCCCTCTTCTACTTCGTAAAGGGGCCAGACGCAGGTATCCACCGCCAGCTTAGTGATCTCCGAAAGCTTGGCCATGGGGTAGTCCCATCCGCGAGGACATGGGGACAATACGTTCAAAAAGCAAGCGCCCTCAGTATAAATGGCTTTATAAGACTTGGTGTGCAGATCCTTGAAATTGCCTATAGGGGCAGTCTGAGCTACATAAGGGATATTATGAGCAACCAAAATCTCAGTCAGATCTTTTTTATTCTGTTTCTTACCCTGTTTAACAGAACCTATAGGCGAGGTAGTCGTGCGAGCAAAACGAGGCGTTGAAGATGAAAGCTGGATTCCGGTATTCATGTAAGCCTCGTTGTCATAGCAGACGTAGACCATGTCATGACCGCGTTCCATAGCGCCTGACAGGGATTGAAGCCCTATATCATAGGTGCCGCCGTCACCTGCAAAAGTAATGAACTTGACGGTTCCTTCCACCTTGCCGCGGCGTTTCAAAGCGTTATATGCTGCTTCCACTCCGGAACAGGTAGCCGCGGAGTTTTCAAAAGCAGAATGAATATAGCTGTCCATATAGGCAGTGTAAGGATAGATAAAGGTGGAGACCTCCAGACAACTGGTAGCATTAACCACCACTGCCCTGTCCTCTTTATCCAGGGTACGCAGAACCCCTGACACAACGATCCCGGCGCCACAGCCGGCGCAGAGTCGATGCCCTCCGGTGAGACGAGCCGGCTTTTCTACTTCCCGTTTCAGGTTATATACCGTGCTCATGCTATCTCCTCCTTTGACCTCTGTCCCATATGGGTATATACCGGTCCAATCTCGCCGGTCACAGCAATATCCGCCAGCCGGCCGAACACTTTTTCAATATCCTCGGTCTTTACATCACGGCCGCCCAGACCGTAAACGATATCAATCAGATACGGGCGTTCCTTCAGATCATACAAAGCACTACGGGTCTCGGCAAATAAAGGACCTCCGTTTGCCGAAAAGCCCTCGGACTTATCCATGACGGCTACGGCCCTGGTTTTGGCCAGAGCCCGGGCCAGTTCCTCACCTGGGAAAGGACGGAATACTCTGATTTTAACAAGCCCTGCCTTTACTCCATCATCCCGCAGCTTGTCGACAGCTGCTTTGGCAGTTCCGGCACTGGATCCGATTAGAACCAGAGCAAGTTCCGCATCCTCCATCCTATGTTCTTCAAACAGGCCATAGCGCCGGCCGGAAATCTTTTCAAACTCTGCGCCTACCTCCAGTATGCGGGCCTTGGCCGCCTTCATTGCCTCAGCCTCCAGGACCTTGTGTTCCATGTAATAGGGACTCACATCGTACGGTCCTACCGCCAGCGGATTTTCTCTTTTCAGCAGATAGTTTTCAGGGTTATATTCCCCGATAAACTTGCGCACAGCATCCGTCTCCAAAAGCTCTATATTCTCTACGGCATGACTGGTAATGAAGCCATCCATACAGGTCATCACCGGTAAGCGTACGCTCGGGGTCTCGCCGATAGGCATGGCCATGAGGAAATTATCGTAGGCCTCCTGATTATTTTCGGCATAGATTTGAATCCAGCCGGTGTCACGGGCTCCCATAGAGTCGGAGTGGTCGTTGTTTATGTTAATTGGCCCCGAAAGGGCCCGGTTGACGCAGGCCAGTGTAATAGGCAGACGGCATGAAGCCGCCACGTACAAAAGCTCGTACATCAGTGCCAGTCCGCAGGATGAAGTAGCACAGACGGATCTGGCTCCTGCAGCTTCCGCCGCAATGCACACGGACATTGAACTGTGCTCAGACTCCACGGTTACGAATTCAGTATTTACCTCGCCGTTGGCCACATAATGGGCGAAGTATTCAGGAATTTCTGTGGAGGGAGTGATAGGGAACGCTCCCATGACATCAGGATTTATCTGCTTTATGGCATAAACTACAGCCTCGTTGCCGGAAAGGCGGTTGCTCATATGGCCACACCTCCAGTCACCATTGTAATCGCCGGGAAGGGACACACGGTCTCACAGATGCCGCAGCCCTTGCAGTGCATATAATCGAAGTCCAGACGTTTCCCGTCCTTCACCGGAATAGCACTGTCCGGGCAGAATGGAACACAAAGCATACAGTGTTTACATGCTTCCTCGTGAAAAACGGGCGTGTTGGTCCGCCAAGTACCAGTATTGAAGGCCCGTGCGGTTCCTGGTTCGTAGATCTCCCCGCCGGGGGTCAGATCCTGCCAAGGGGTACGTTCGTTGATATCCTTCGCATAAATCATCCTACCTGCACCTCCTCCATGGATTTTTTCAGTGTTGCCATGTTCCCCTCGATAACCTGAGGCTTGGCAGCAAATTTATGTTTAAAGGATTCTTCTATATCCGCTAAAAAACGCTCGGTTTCCAAAACGCCGCTCACCTTAACCGCAGCGGCCAGCATAGGGGTATTCGGGAAGTTTCTGCCCAGAATCTCTTCCGAAATGCGGCGGGCATCTATGGTACAGACTTTTCCGGTCCATCCCCGCAGCCTGGGACGCATATCCTGGGGAGAGCTGGGAGTGTTAATGATTATCGCACCGCCCTCTTTCAGTCCTCCGGTAACGTCGACGCTGTCCAGCAGACTTTCATCTACCACGACCACATAGTCCGGATAGTAAATGTTGGAATGGATAGTACACCGTTTTTCACTGATGCGATTATAAGCCGTAATAGGGGCTCCCATACGTTCCGGTCCATACTCCGGAAATCCCTGCACGAATTTACCTCCTAAACCAGCCACATCCGCCAGCAGCAGGCAGGCCATCTTGGCTCCCTGTCCGCCCCGGCCGTGCCAGCGAATTTCTACCATATTATTGGTTGCCATTGCTTTTTCCTCCAGTCATTATGATTGATAAAATTAAAAAGGCTTTCGTCCCGTTACGGGACGAAAGCCTGAAAGGCATTCGCTATACCACCCATTAATACAAGCATACCATCATATGCGTTCCCTGTAACGGGGGAAACCGTCGGAGCCTACTGGATTACTCGTTCGGTCCGCAACTCAGGAGTGATTTTCGGGTTCAGACTACTGGTACCGGGCTTGCACTGTCCCCGGCTCGCTGAAACGTTCGGCTGAAACGTACTCTCTCCGTCAATGCCTTTGAAATTTTGAACCATAAATAAATATACCACTTGACCGTGTTTTGTCAATCACTGTGTCTGATTTTCTGATTTGATCCGAAAATGGAATTACATATCGTATCCCTGATAGCCCATAAGCCACCCACTCCCATACTGTGAAAGATTCATTCGTTTTTATTATTTAAAAGGAAAATAGTTTTTTGAACCTCTCATGACTGAAGTCACGAGATTCTTGACCCCAATCACTCGTTCCTGATTCATCGTCCCTTGCCTTCCAAAGAGAGGTCTTACCGGAACTCCACAGGCTATCCCCGCAGTTCCTGCGGTTCATAATTTCAGGCTGCAAGGATTCGCAGGCCTTCTTTCAGAATGTTTTCTGCAGCGTTCCGATCCCGATCGTGAATCGTCTTGCAGATCGGGCACTGCCACTCTCTGTCGCTCAGAGTGATCATGGGGTTTACTTCTCCGCAGCGGCCGCACCTCTTGGTAGAGGGGTAGAATTTATCGATCTGGACCAGCGTCCTGCCATACCAGGATGACTTATAAGCCAGCATCCGCCTGAACTCTCCCCAACCGGCGTCCTGGATTGACTTGGCCAGTTTATGATTCTTGACCATATTCCTCACTTGCAGGTCTTCCAGACAGATAATTTGGTTTTCTCTTATCAGCCTGGTTGACTGCTTGTGGAGGAAGTCTTTGCGCTGGTTGGAGATACGTTCGTGGAGTTTCGCTATCTTAAGGCGCTGTTTGACGTAGTTCTTGGAGCCTTTCTTCATCCTGGAGAGCCGGCGCTGCGCTCTTGCCAGCAGCTTTTCAGTCTTGCGGAAGCACCGGGGGCTCTCCACCGGTTCCCCGATTGAGGGAATTAAAAACTGCTTCAGGCCGAGATCGAAGCCGATCTGCCTGCTGACTTCCGGGAGAACCTCTACCTGGTCCAGGCAGGTCACTGAGACGGAGAACTTGCCGCCCGGTGTTTTACGAATAGTGGCGTTGACTACTTCCGATGGGAAAGCGGTCTGTTTCCTATTCTTGCGGAAGTTTACCCAACCGAGCTTCGGCAGCTTGAGCCGGGAGCCCGTCATGTCCACTTCGATGTTGTTGTTGGTCAGGCTTGTCCGGTAGGACTGTTTCTGATCGTGCTTCTTATGAAACTTGGGATAGCCCTGTCTGGTGTTACTCTTCTGACACTCCCGGAAGAAGTTCACAAAGGCAGTGTCCAGATCCCGCAGGCTGTTCTGCAATGCGAACTTGTCCACCTCGTTCAGCCAGAGGTGACCTCTGTCTTGTTTGAGCAGGGTTAATTCTTTGGAACATTTGTTGTAACCCAGATTTTCTCCAGTTTCTTTGTAATGAACACTACGTCTCGCCAGGAAGTAGTTGTAAATAAAGCGGGCGCAGCCAATAGACTTGGAGATTTGCGCAGCTTGCTGTTCTGTAGGGTAAAGCCTGAAAACATAGGCTTTTTCAACTGTCTTAACAGGGATCACCTTCTTTCTGAGACTCGATATACTTCCTGACGGCCTCTTCCGCGGTCTCACCCACGCTGGAAACAAAGTAAGAGGGGTTCCAGAGGTGTCCTCCCCACAACCGTTTCTTTAACTCAGGGTGTTTCTTGAGCAGGAACCTGCCGGAATTGCCCTTGATGGCCTTGAGGAGATCGGGGATGTAATGCTGCGGAGTACAGTTCAGAAGCATGTGAACATGGTCAGGCATGATCTCCATGGTCTCGACCTGGAAACCATTTGCCTCGGCTATTTCAAAGAAAAGGTTTCTCAGATCTTGTTCGATCTGACCCCTCAGGACTTGGTGTCGGTACTTGACGCAAAATACTATATGATACTTTACATAATAGACATAACCCCGTCCCTTAGTAGGTTCCATCTGCCTTTCACCTCTATGTATATTATAACATAGGTGTTGCAGACAGAACAGTAGTTTTTAGAGATTAAATGCACCGGCCTAACTCACGACTAAAGTCACAAGTGTGCGGCCGGCTGATCCTCAACAATCCCGTGCAAATATTTTAGATCTTTTAAATCTCAACCGGGAGGCAGTTCTTGAGATATTGCAAGTGCCCAAAATATTGATTTTAACGCCTCACCATTGAGGGATGATGTTGCAGAAACACGTCATCCTTTTTTTGTCGTTTCGCTCTTACCCAGTTAATAGCTTGTTGATATAATAAAAAAGATCTTTATTTAAAGGGAGCGGGAGGAACGCATTAATGTTGAAAACACGTATGACCGAGCTTTTTGGTATAAAACACCCGATTATGCTGGCGGGTATGAACTGGATCACGGAACCGGACTTAGTTGCAGCGGTAAGTAATGCAGGTGGCCTGGGTATACTGGCTGTCGCACGCTGCACACCGGAAGAAACACGAAAGTTAATTAAAGAGACCCGGCAGCTTACGGAAAAACCCTTTGGAATCAACCAGATTTTGATTGGCGCTAATGCCAAAGAAAACATCCAAGTAGCTATCGAGGAGAAAGTGCCTATAATCAACTATTCGCTGGGCAAACCCTGGTTTATCGATCAGGTACATGCGTATGGCGGCAAGGTGATAGGTACCATCGCTATAGCCAAGCATGCGGCCATGGCGGCCAAACTCGGCTGTGACGCTTTGGTAATAACCGGCCATGAAGCAGCCGCTCACGGCGACGCGGCCACTTCTCTTGTCCTGGTTCCGGTTGTTGCCAGCCAGGTTGACATTCCGTTGATTGCAGCCGGTGGTTTTTATGACGGACGTGGACTTACCGCAGCGCTGGCATTAGGAGCAGATGGCGTCTCGATGGGAACCAGATTCATTGTTACGAAAGAGAGCAACGTGCATGAAAACTATAAACAGCTCGTGTTAAACGCATCAGAACAGGATACGCTTTACAGCCATGTTTTTGACGGCATGAACGGAAGAGTTTTAAAGACCAAGGCCGCGCAGCAGATGATGAAGAAAGGATTCCCCCTGTTCGAAGCCTTCAAGGGTGCCAAAGAAGTCAAGGACCAGATGGGGCTTTCATTCCCGAAATTTATTGCCATGAGCTTCCAGATGCTAGGCCGCAAGGGCAAAGGTTATCCGCTTTGGATCATGGCACGACAGGCCGTTGGCACTCGTAGACATTTAATGGCTATTACCAAAGGCGATGTGGATGAAGGCATATTATTTGCCGGTCAGAACGTGGGCGGCATTAAAGACATCCCCAGTGTTAAGGAAGTCGTCGAGCGTACTGTCGCTGAAGCTGAAGCAGTGCTGGATAAGCTTCAGAAAGAAAGGGTCTGAAGCTATGAAGGGCACCCTGCTTCACTTCCAGTTCCCAACTTTATTGTTTTTTGCGTTTTGCGAAGAGGGAATAGCAAATGATTTATTATCCAACTTTATTTTCTAGAATAGCGAGATTCAAAATTCAAAAATGGCTTAATATCAAGCATTACAGATTCTGCTCAGTTCCCAACTTTATTGTGCAACACCATTTTGTCACTCTACAAAAAAACTGTTCGCGAACAATAATTATCTTTACTGACTAACGCCTTAACCCCGCATCAAAACGTGCCTATGAAAAAGCTTTGGGAATGAAATTATCATTACTGCCTACCTTACCATTATGGGAAATTTCTTTTTGCAAGCCAAAAATTATCTTACCTGAGCTTTGATGCCCAGTAAAAATAGGCAGAGTCTTTTCAGTAAGTGACCAGTTAAACTCCGGTCTTTTCTTGTCTCAACCTTTCCTTAATCCAGATACGGGCGAGAGTATTTTGTGTAAGACCCTTCTTCTTGGCAAGATTCGTCAGGCGTTGAAGATCATCACGGTCCAGCTTGACAGGCAGTATGCTATTATCCCTGACGCATTCCATATGAACTTCTTCAAGTTCATCGTCAAATTCATCAAGTGAATGTTTATCCCAAAATTCCACCTCTTCCTCTTCACTTTTAAAGCGAGGGATTCTGTCGCTCATTTCCCACACCTCTTCTCATAACGGCTTTTTTCGGTATCGGTCATGTCGCGCGCCGTAACCGGTCGAGCCCACCCGTTTTTTAGATATTCAAATACTGCGAAAATATACCTCCCAGACAAGGACCTGCTTAAAAGATAGTAGCGTCCACTTCGACCATGTTCCCAAACCCCTGGATGGTCAAAAACCGCTTCTTCAAGCTCTTCTGGATCAATGTTATGGCAGGCTATATGAGCAATGTTTGAGTCGTCCCATTCCAAACAGGTAATCTTCATGAATTATCACCAAAAAACATATTGTACTTCCTCCAGGGGGACAACTTGGCCTTATTCATTGATGGAGAACAGTCGCCCGATTCCTCAATCAAACCCACGCTCTACGCTCTCTGGCATTCTCATCTTCCTGCCCTGGGAGGTTGCAGCCAGTGTCTGCCAATATAGTACTGCTCTTTGCAAGCGTCTTTCCGATTGCTTTTTTAGAGTCTCCAAAATCAGTTCCTAATTTTTAGTATATAACGGGCAGGATGTGTTTTCAAGGAGTTCCGCTCGGGTTAGATTATAAGCGTGGATCCTTTCCTTTGGGCAACCACGATTTCACCCATAATTCACTGATTAACAGGAGTCTTGTGGTTATTTCGCTATCTTTTTGTAAGTTCCTGCAATATATATCCAATAATCATTGAAAAAAAACAATTGTAAACGCGTTTTAGAGAGGATACTTGCCTCATCCAGCCACTTCTTCGGCTCGCGTAAGAAGCAGCCTCGCCCATTGATCAGCCAAACGTTGCCCATGCCGTAAAAGATAGAATCCTTCGTCTCCCAACTCACCTGAAAGAGCCTTCCGGTTCCATGATCCGTTTGGCGAAAGCACGTCTCGACAAAGCTCCTGAAGGCGGTCTTCGTTTATATCTCCCTTGAGGATCAGAGTGGATATCGAATGAAAGTCGGGGCGCCCAAATTCCAGGATTGTCACTTTCTGACCAGTCGGCCAAAAGAGACGGGCATTAGCCACCTTACGCTTGCGGTTCTCGATCCGAAAGAAAGCGGTGTTACCCGGACAATCCACTACTGAGACACTTATCGGGCCAGCAAAAAGATTTCGAAGCCAGCGCAAGGCGGAGAGAAAATCGCCCATTCCGTCTTCCGGCTGCGGAGTTGGCCAAGCGTCGGGCACCGGCCGTTCAAGAACAATATCCGCCGATGGACGCTTCACTCCAGTCCCGACATCACCCAGACTGAATGCAAACTTTAGCCGCTGTCCCGCGATCTGTTTCCACCGTTTTCTGGTTCGTGAAGATGTGGTAATCCGATGAATCTTTATGCGTTGTTTTCCCCCCAATACTGGAAAAAAAGAAAAGCCCGGCGCTCGGGCAGGATGTACGGTCACTCATTATCAGGAGAACCCTAAGGCGTAAACTGAGTCAAGCAAACTCTTCTGATTGGTCAGGGGGAAGTTGCAGGTAGCCAGCACCAGGGCTATACTGTATATAGAACGGTCTCACCAAGGAGGTGTCTGGGAGCGGTGGAAGCTGTCAAAGTGTCGGGGTTGGTGGACAAGGAGGGCCGGGTGACCCTGCCCGAGAAAATTAGGAAAGCTCTTAAACTAGAACCTGGCAGTACAGTTTTGATCGAACTGGAAGCTGATACAAATGTTATTCATATCAGGCCAGCCTTGGACGACCTTATACTTGTCATTGCCAAACAAGCGGAAGAAGAGTTTGCAGCCGGGAAGACCCGGAATCTGCGGGAATATGCCCGAGAGCACGGTATAGATGGGTACTAAATATGAGATCCACGTAACTAAAGCAGTCGAGAAAGACCTCGATGACTTGGAACCATACCGGGCAAGAGTGGTAAGTGAACTACTGGCGTTAGAAGCAGATCCCCGTAAAGGCCATGCGTTACATGGCAAGTTAACCGGATATCTCGCCCTTGAATTCTCCCTCCTTGACGGGGCATGTCGGGCGATATATAAAGTGAAAAAAGCCGTAGCCAACAGCAACAACACCTTTGTGGTGGTGGGAGACAGCAGCACAATTTTGCAATCAGGAGTTGTGAAATAGCCCGGCGAGGCCAAGACAGAGAAACCTTGAAACTGCTTGCTATACTGCGAGAGGCGTAATATGCCGGGGTAATTGACACCTGCGGGGAAATTACCCCGGCTAAAAATGCAACGTAGTGCGTCAGTGAGTGCAGGGGGCGCCAGGGAGTTTTCAAATTCACCAACGTTGGTTAATTTGCCCCCTATGGGCTGGGGTACGGCGCCGCATGATTGGGCTTTCAAGCCGGCAAGAATGATGCGTGCTTTGATGCGCTAGAAAGAGTATCCGGTATGGTAAGATTCTCCGTCAGATGCTAGAATACAGACAGAGAAACTGGAGAGGATGAAGCTTGATGCCGGAAAATAATGAATTGGTGAATATGCTCCGTGCCGTCATTCAGGAGGAATTGAAGCCAGTTAACGGGAAACTTACCGCCATTGAAGACACAGTCAACGATATAAGGGCTACCAACCGTCGGACACATAAAGAGTTATTTTCTCGTCTCGATTATATCGTGGAGGATATCAAGCGCCTTGAACCTCATGAGGAAAAAGCAGCCAGATAACCAGCGCAGGACAACTTAAATGGCAGTCAGTATTGACGGCATGATTTTGTACAGGACTTTATTGCCACGGTACATTTTTGGACTGATATTAAGGAAAAGGCCTGTGATAGCTGCTTGACAGCAATTATTTTTTAAACTATGCTTAAAAAAATTAAATATTAAATCTTACAGGTGCCCCCACTGGGGGAGAATAGGGAATCAGGTAAAGTCCTGAGCGGACCCGCCACTGTGAGTGGATAAGACGGCAGTGCTAGGCCACTGGGCAATCATGCCTGGGAAGGCGCACTGATAAAGCCACAAGCCAGGAGACCTGCCTGTATGGATTTTCCCTGACGGGAACAGTTTCTGAAATGATGGAAAAGTTTCAGCCCCAGGCTGGAGCTTTTTTATTTCTGTAGACTGATAGATTCAAATTCATTTTGCGATTCAAATCCAATTCTGCGCAATGGGGATGTTGGATGGAACCCTTGATAGAAGTAGCGATTAAGAGTGTGGTCTTCCCCGGGCAGGTCCAGCCCGCTTTGAGGGATATCCGGCTGGAAATAGAAAGAGGGGAATTTGTGGTGATCACGGGGCCTGTAGCCTCGGGCAAATCTACGCTCTGTCACTGTCTGACCGGGGCCATCCCCCTCTATTATCCAGCTCAGATGGAGGGGCGGGTTGCTGTTGCCGGATGCGAGCTGCAGGAACTGGCTCTCCCGCAAGTGGCCGGAATCATTGGCTATATGATGCAGGATCCCCAAAATCAGATCGTTAGTGCCAGCGTGCGGGATGATGTAGCCTTTGGGCCTGGAAATCTTTGCCTGCCGAGACCAGAGGTAAACCGGCGGGTGGAAGAGGCTTTGAAGTTTGTAGGCCTGGGCAGGCTTGCCGACCGTACGCCTGACGCCCTATCGGGAGGAGAGGCCCAGAGAGTTGTCCTGGCCGGAATCTTGGCCTTGCATCCACAGCTGCTGGTGTTGGATAAACCGACAGCGGAACTCGATCCGGAAGGACGAAGGGATATTGTACACCACCTGGGATTGTTGAACAGGGCCCACCATACGACGATCATCATGGTGGCGGATCAACTGTCTGAAGCACTGCCGCATGCGTCCCGGGTGTTGGTCATGGAGCAGGGTACAGTAGTGAAGGATGTGACGGCGATAGAATACAGGCGACGGCGCAACGGTTTCCGTCAAGAGCATGCCTGCTGCCAGAAAAAGGATTCGTGCCTTCAGGATAGCAGGAAAGCGCTTGCCAGCATGGAGGGATGTTCCTATGTCTATCCAGGAGGGCAGGTGGGCTGTGATGGTATCGATTTGAAGCTATACCAGGGAGAACTGGTGGCGCTTATAGGGTTGAACGGCTCCGGGAAGACCACTGTAGCCAAGCATTTTAACGGCCTGATCCAACCAACCTCGGGAACTGTCCGGGTGTTTGGGCAGAAGATAACCAGAGCCAGCCTGCAATGGTGCCGCCAGAGAATCGGCTATCTATTTCAAAACCCGGATAACCAGATTTTTGCCAACTCCGTTTTCGAAGAGGCGGCCTTCGGCTTGAGGATCCAGAAAGTGCCAAAAGACCAGGTATCGGAACGGGTGACAGAGGTATTGACCAGAACGGGATTGGTAGAACACAGAGATTCACACCCCCACCGCTTGAGCCGCGGTCAGCGTCAACTTCTGGCACTGGCTTCGATCCTGGTGACGCATCCGGAACTGATCATTGCCGATGAGCCCACCACCGGCTTGGACCATTACGAGAGCAAGCGGATCATGCATTTCTTGGACCAGTTGGTAGCCGGCGGATGCGCTGTCTTGATGGTGACCCACGATCTCTATCTGGCGAGATGTCATGCCCACAGGTTGGTCGCCATGAACGACAAGAGGATTATCCTGGACATACCAGGAGGAGAGATCGACGGCCATATGGGCGGATTAAGTAAGATCGGCCTCGATTTTTCCCAATGCTTGCCGGATATGCAGCCCTTCAACTAGTTCTTAGCTTCAGAGGGAGATTGGCTTCCCCCTCTGAAGCCTAGAAATAGTTAATACAGTAACGTAGCCGCTCTTATCCCACCGCTTCAGAGAAGCAGGGGCATTAGAGCGGGTAGTTATCTGTGGAAATCTGTTAGGGAGGGGCAAAAAGAGTGGCCATTTTTACGGCATATTCCCCGCGGGGAACCTGGATTGACAGGCTAGACCCGCGCACCAAGCTTGCCTGGCTGATGCTGGTAGTGCTGCTGTCCCTGGCCAATACTGATTGGCAGCTTCTGCTGGCTCTCCTTTGCCTGATCGTGGGATTGAGCCTGTGGAACCGTCAGCAGTTGAGCGCTTTTGCCGGACCCTTCCTGGTAATTGGGATTGTGGGATTGGAGTTGCTGATCGTCCAACTGATCTTCTGCCGCCAGGGGGCAGTGGTCTGGAAATACGGCATGCTCAGTGTTTACAGCGAGGCGGTACCACTGGCTCTGACTGCCACCCTGCGGGTCGGGGTGATGTTCCTGGCAGCCACACAGTTTCTGGGCTGGACCTCTCCCGGCGATGTCGTCCTCATGTTTGTCCGCATGAAATTGCCGTACCGCTATGCGATGCTGGCGGGATTGGCCCTGAGATTTCTGCCGCTGATGGAGAGGGAGCTTGCGGACATATATGAGAGCCAGGCCGCCCGCGGGTTGCCCATGTACGGCACGTTGCAAAAAATCAAGGGGCTCATCCCCGTAACCATGCCATTTTTATTCCGTTCGTTCCGGCGTGCCAGTGAGACAGCTCTGGCCATGGAACTCAGGGGTTTCGGCCGCCAGAAGGAACGCACCTTTCTCAAAGACCTGAGATTCTCCCGTTACGAATTGGCAGCAATTCTGCTGATGTGTGCGGTGGCAGGCATTGACCTGTGTCTGAAGACGCGGGTGATGTTGCTATGACCACATCAGTTCGCCCCTGCCATTCAAACGAAGCGGAGTTAAAAAAAACTAAGGGAGGACCCGATCATGAACGTCCCAATCCAAGGAAGTGTTCCGAACTATCTAGGCAAACAGAAAGCATGGAGAACTGACACCAAGGCATTAGTGGGCGCAGTTGTGCTGGGAGTGGCATTTGTCCTGGTTCAGCAGGTATCCCAGCGGATCGACGCTGCCGTCTGGCCAACCCTGATCATCTTCGGGGGCATCACCTGGGCCACTTTCACCGGCCTGATCACGTTGATCTTTGGCCAGCCTGCCGGAGTCATCATGGGTGAGACCCAGGCCCTGATAGCCATAGCTACAGGCCTATCTCCTCTGGCGTTATTTTTTATTCCGGCCAACGGACTCGGTTCTCTGGCGTATTCCCTGGTTGCCCGCGGCCTGACCATGGAAAAATGGAGCCACCACTTGGCGGCACAGATCCTGTGCAATGTAGTCGGCAATCTCTGTGTGTGTATCGGCTTGCTGACCATTCTACACCTGCCCCTGCTCGTGGCTGTCATCTCGTCCTCGATCACGGCTGCAGCTAGCATAGCCGGTTCTACCATCCTGACCAAGCTCTTGGCCGATGCCTTGCGGAAATCAGGGTTGATCTAACAATTCGACGGAAGAACAAATAATGTAGATGGAGGCACAGGGATGAGCCAAGACTGGCGCAGCTTCTTATCGGTCCTGGAGGAGCGGGGCGAGGTGGTCCGGATTTCCGACCCTGTATCCAGGGATTACGAGATCAGCACTCTGATGATGGACCTCGAAAAGGAGGTCAGCTATCCCCTGGTTATCTTTGAAAACGTGGTGGGCGGCGCGTTTCCGGTCATCACCAACGCCCTGGCTCCGAGAAAGAGGCTGGCCCTGGCCATGGGAGCCCAACCAGCCGAACTGGCGCAGGAATACAGCCGTAGGATCCAGCTGCGCCCCGGCACCAAGCTGCTGAAAGATGCCCCTTTTGAGGCCAACCTCGTCAGCGGAGACGATATTGACCTCACGAAATTTCCGATCCTGACGCACTTTCCGATCGACGCCGGCCGTTATATCACGTCCGGCCTGTGCGTCGCCAGAGATCCGGAGACCGGAGTCGAGACCCTCGGGTTTCACCGCATGCAGTTGAAGGGCAGATCCAGGCTGGGCATCAGTTTTCATTCCCGCCAGCGTTTGTGGGAATATTTTCGGCGATCCGAGGAACGGGGTGAGAACCTGAAGGCAGCGGTGGTCATCGGGGTTCATCCTAATATTGCCCTGGGCTCCATGGCTCTGATACCCTATCATGAGGGTAAATTCAGCCCCATTGGCGGTCTTTTCGGAGCCCCCCTGGAGGTGGCCCGATGCCGCACGGTCGATGTGGAGGTGCCCGCCTATGCAGAGATTGTGCTGGAGGGAGAGGTCCTGGCCGGAGTTAGAGAGAAGGAGGGGCCCTTCGCAGAGTTTACCAACTACGCCTGCTTTCGGAGCACGGAGAATGTCTTCCAGGTGAAAGCAGTTCAGTACCGGGAAAAGGCCTTATACCACGATATCACTCCGGGGATGAGCTCGGAGCATATCACGATTGTGGCTGTTCAGAGGGAGGGCGACGTGCTCAATGCCTTGAACAGGTCGCTTCCCAACATCAGAGCGGTCCACGCCCCCTTCTCATCCTGCGGTCTTTTTCACTGCTACATATCTATGAAAAAGATCGCTGAAGGCCAGCCGCAGCAGGCTATATACACTGCTCTGGGAGTTGACCACAATATCAAGCTGGTAGTGGTCGTCGATGAGGATGTTGACGTGTTCGATGAGCGGGAGGTGCTCTGGGCGATGGCGACCAGGCTGCAGGCGGACAGGGGAGTCACTGTCATTCCCCAGCATCTGGGCATGGGCTGTACTCTCGATCCCTCCACTGATGAACTCAGCCGGACTGCCAAGATGGGCATAGATGCTACCAAGCCTCTCAGCGGTTTTGCCCAGAAGGTTGCGATGAACGCTCAGGTGCAGCAGGCAGTGAGGCGCCTGTGGCCGAAACTGGGGATAGGGGGTTAGGGGATGTACCGGGTCGCCATCGATACGGGTGGCACTTTTACAGACTACATCGCCATCGATCAGGATGGCCGGACAGTCATAGTCAAAAATCCGACCGATAGGCTAAACCCCACCTCGGGGATCATGGCCGGGCTGCAGCAGCTCGCCCAGAATTTCAGGCTCGACCTCTCTGAATTTCTGGGCAGCACAGAGCAGATCGTCCACGGTACCACTCTGGCCTTGAATGCCCTGCTGGAAAAACAAGGCGCGCCCACGGCACTGCTGACGACTGAGGGTTTTCGGGACGCCCTGGAAATACGCCGCTCACGCCGGGCCGACCAGTGGGATCTCCGGGCGCCGGTTCCTCCGGTTCTTGTTCCCAGGCGATTGCGTCTGGGCGTGGCGGAACGCCTGAATTACCGGGGGGATGTGGTCTCTCCCCTTGACCGGCAACAATTGCAGACGATCATTGCCAGGCTCAAGGAGAGCGAGGTTGAGTCGGTAGCTATCTGCTTCTTGTTCTCCTTTTTGAATCCAGTTCATGAGCGGGTAGTTTCCGAAATCTTAACCAGGGAATTGCCGGGCGTATTTATTACGGCATCCTCGGAGATCGCACCCCGGATCGGTGAGTACGAGAGGGCATCGACCACTGTCCTGAACGCTTACCTGACCCCTGTACTGGTCGACTATCTGGCCGGGCTGGAGCAGGAACTGCAACAATACGGCTGGCAGCGCCCGATCCATATCATGATGAACAACGGCGGCCTGACAGACACCTCGGCGATCAAGAATACTGCCGTCAAAACTTTGCTCTCCGGCCCTGCTGGCGGAGCCAGGGGCGGCCAGAACCTGGCCAGGGTATTGGGGCGGCCCAACCTGGTGGTGGCTGATATGGGTGGCACCAGCTTCGATGTCACCCTGGTATCTGAGGCAGAAAGCCGGCTGGTTCCGGAAGCTGAAATCGGGGGATATCCTATCAGTCTGCCGGTCATAGATATTCATTCCATCGGTGCCGGAGGGGGAAGCATTGCCTCTGTTGACGGCAGCGGCAGGTTGCTGGTGGGACCCCGCTCGGCTGGCTCATACCCTGGGCCCGCCTGCTACGGCAGGGGCGGAACAGAGCCGACTGTCACCGATGCTGCCCTGGTGCTGGGTCTGTTAAATCGGTCATCCTTCCTGGGTGGCAGGCTCGAACTCGATTGCCGCCGGGCGGAGGATGCAGTGCGAGATAACCTGGCAGCCAAGCTCGCCTTGAATGTGGAGGAGGCGGCCCTCGCAGTCCAACAGGTGGCCACTGCCAAGATGGCTGACGCGGTGCGCCTGGTCACCGTGCAGCAGGGTCATGATCCGCGTCACTTCGCCCTGGTGGCAGCAGGGGGAGCATTTCCCCTTTTTGCTGGCCTGATCGCACGGGAGTTGGAGATGCCCGAAGTGATCATACCCGTTCAGGGACCTGTCTTCTGCGCCTGGGGCATGCTCGGCTCCACATGCCGGCACGAAGTGATCAAGAGCTGCCTGATGTCACAGACCGCCTGGGATGTAGGACGACTGGCCGCCATCCTGGAGGAGATGCATGACCTGGGCCGGTCGGAGCTGGTACGTCTTGGGGTGTTGCCTGAAAAAATGGCAATGGAATTGACCCTGGAGATGAAATACACCGATCAACACCATGAGATCGGCGTTCCCTTAAAACAGATCGAGTTGGACAACCCAGGCTTCGCCTTGATCAACGAGGCATTTCACAGGCGTCACGAAGAGCTATACGGATATGCGGAATGGGATAAAAAATGGGAGATAGTCAACCTGCGCCTGACCTGTCAGGAAAAATCCCAGGAGGTCGTCATGTCCGGCTGGAATCGGAGACGGGATCCGGGCGGAGATGCGGGTGCGGGTATGGGGGCGGTGCGCCAGGTGATCTTGGATTCCCGCGCCGTCGTTTCGGTCCCGGTTTATGATATTCAGAGCTTGCCTGACGTGGTCGCCG
Organism: uncultured Peptococcaceae bacterium; assembly: GCA_963767365.1. GTDB lineage: Bacteria > Bacillota > DSM-12270 > Thermacetogeniales > Thermacetogeniaceae > Palsa-1188. Next base: position 121,237 of record CAVYEE010000009.1, on the reverse strand, counting down.
GACCGGCCCTGATCGATTTTCCGTATACCACCGTGCTGGTTCCGGAGAGATTCACTGCTGTGCTAGACGAACGCGGCTTCATTTCACTGCGCCAGGAGGGTGCATGATATGCCGGAAGAGCAGTTGATGATCGATCGTTCACGTACCGAAAGAGTGATCCTGCAGTCTGTGATCGCCAATCGTCTGGACAGCATTTCCCGGGAGATGGGCCTGGTGTTGGAGCGTTCAGCCCGTTCCCCGATTTTTGCTGAGGCCTGTGATTTTGCCTGCTGTATCTGCAACCACGAGGGAGAGCTGGTATCGCAGTTGAGCGGGATACCCATCCTTGCCACTGCAGGATCCTTTAGCGTCCGGGCAGTGCTGGACCGGTACGGACAGGGAATTCTCGACGGGGATGTGTTCATAGTCAATGATCCTTACTATGGCGGCAATCATTTGCCGGATATCGGGATCATCACTCCGGTGTTTGCTGAAGACAAGCTGGCCTTCTTCTGCGTCAGCCGCGCCCATCACGGGGATATCGGCGGCTCGACTGCCGGCAGCTACAACGCCAGGGCGACCGAAATATTCCAGGAGGGGGTGCGCATACCCCCGACCAGGCTAGTGAGCCAGGGCCGGCTCATCGATGAAGTGATGGAACTGATCGCTTATAACACTCGCAATCCGGAAATGTTAAAAAGCGATCTTCTGGCACAGATCGGGGCCAACCGGATCGGAAGCGGGCGCCTGAAAGAGATGATCGCGGCGCGCTCTCTGGATGTTGTCCAGGAGATTGTTGCTGAAATACTGGCACAGGCTGAAAAATTGACCAGGCAGAAGATATCCGCCCTTCCGGACGGCATCTACGAGGGGACGGAACTGGTGGATGATGATGGCTTCCAAACAGAACCGATCAGGATCGTGGCCAGGGTGATCATCGATGGCTCAGATCTCACCGTTGACTTCACGGGAACTGATGGGCAGGTGAAGGGATTCGTCAACACGTCCATAGTCACTACCACTGCGGCAGCCGGCATCGCGGTGCTCTGGACGCTGGGCGGCGAGATACCGCGCAACGGGGGTGCTTTCAGAACAATCAAGGTCAACGCCCCCTATGGCTCCCTGGTCAATCCCAGGCCGCCGGCGCCGGTGACGCTCTGTACCCTGACTCCGGCAGGGGAGATCATCTCGGCCATATTCAAAGCACTGGCAGAATTAGCTCCCCGGCAGGTGCCCGCCGGTTACGGCCGCTTCTGCGGGCCCTCATTCTTCGGGGTGGACCCGCGCACGGAAAGGTTCTACGTCGGTTTTGCCTTCTGCGCCCTCGGTTCGGGCGGGGGCATGGCGGGGATGGACGGAAGCTCTTACATGGCGCCCATGTCCAACTATGGCGGTGTCAGAACACCCAACATTGAAGCTAATGAGGTGCAATATCCCCATTTCACTCTTTACCATGAAATGGAGGCAGATACCGCCGGCGCCGGGCGCCATCGTGGTGGCGCCGGTATCAGATACGCCTTCCGCCTTGATGATCCCCAGCCGGGCATAGTGATGTTTGGTGACGGGATGAAAATCCCTCCCTATGGCCTGGATGGAGGCTCACCGGGGAGTCTGAATCAGGCCATTCTGAGTACTGGAGGCCGGTCGGTCAGCCTGTCCAGCAAGGAAGAGCCCAGGTTCCTCCATCCAGGAGACACCATCAGGCTGGTTTCTTCCGGCGGTGGAGGCTGCGGTAACCCCGATGAACGCGATCCGGTTCTGGTATGGCAGGATGTCCAGGACGGAATTATTTCAGTTTCGGCCGCCCGGTCACTTTACGGTGTCGTTATTGGAGCAGATGGCATCGATCATACAGGGACCATGCATCTGCGGGAGGAGAGAAAAAATAATAAGTGCGGTGTGCATGATGAATAATTTTATCTTTGCCATTGGCAATGGTTCAACCAGGATCTCGGTCGTAGTTGCATTATTGGGAAAAGATATCAATATCAGTATACAAGGCGGGCAGGGACACATAGGCAGTATAGCCATAGGAATCCCTCGTGCCAGCCTGGCTGACAAAACCCGAATGAGTGCTACAACTTCTGTTTTTAACCTGACAGGCCACATGGATGATTTATTAACCCAACCTCTAGCGCATCAGTTAGCTGCTGAAACAGGGCGAGTTGTATCTGTGGTTGGAGGATTTCATCTGGATAACATTACCTCGGAAGAAGTTGAGGCAGTAAAACAAAACATAGAATCGGCAAGAACAATAATGGCTGAAAAGTTCCGTCAAGGACAACTGTAACGCGTGCAGGCACAATTGAAGCTGTGATTCTTTGCGGAGACGGTACCCAGCAACGACGTAGCTGCGCTCCACCGCAACCAGGCTATCTGTATCTGCGACGCCTGCGGAAAATGTTTCATTTTGTTCCTGTATTGGAAACCATAAGAGGAATCTGCTATTAAATAGCAAAAAGTATCGAAGTGGTAAGTGATAGCAAGAACCTATGCTCGTTCATAGCTGGCCGCCCTGGATAACCTGCCGACCCGGACCAACTGGCCAGCGAGGATCGTCGAAAACCTGGAAGCCTGCCTCGAAAGCTTCAAAGTGCTTATGGAAAAGGTGTAGTTTCAGTAACCGACGGCAATGATCAACAATATATTCAATGAAAAGGAAACGCCGAATACTGATTTTGCCGTTAACGTGTGAGGAGTTTGCTATGGATATTCGCAACAAAATACTGCAGGCGATCAACACTTCACCTAAAAAGATCCTGATACTGGCAACAGACATTCAGAAGCCGGTAATTAAGTATTTGGGTGAAAAATGGGAGCGCTGTGGTGGATACCAGGCTTTTGCAGCAGCTATCCATGCCCTTGAAAAAGAAGAGACTGATCAGGCCGATCAAGATCCGGGATTAAACGGCCTTAACCCTCCGCTATTTCTGCGTTATCGCAAACTCATTCCGCAGCAACGTGATTATGAAGAGATAAAAAAGGAAATGCTTAGCATATATCGCTCGCAGATCGATCTCACCCACTTTCTGGCTTTTCCTCAAGAATATGCTGCCGTCAGGGACGTGCTGCTCGCTATCGATCGTTTTCTTCTGGAGACCCGGGACCAGCCCCTTCGGGTTTGGGATACGGTCAACGAGCGCTCCTTCATGCTGGCCGGTGATGAAAAGTTCCTGGCTTCCGCGGCCGGAAAGCGATTGTTGAAACTGATCGGGGTCAATCTGGCGCAACTTTATTGCGTCCCGACTCCGGAGCCGTTCTTTTACTGGACAACCGGCCTGCCGAACCCGGCGCCCAACTGCGCCGATTGCCTGATCGTTGAGAACAAGGACACCTTCTATACCTTCAAGAACCTTATTGCAGGCCGTAGCTTTACGGTCTCACCACCGGTGCAACTGCTTATCTATGGTGAGGGTAAGAAGATCTTGAGCAGTTGGCCGTTCATATTTGAATGCCTTTCGTCATTTAAGATCCGGTTCTTCTATTTCGGCGACCTGAACCGAGGGCGTGGCCATCTGTGCCGATCTGATCAGATTGACTGCAGCCATGGATGATGGTATGGCCGCTATTGAGACAATCCCTGCGGAGTCCCTGTATTCGTTGTTGCTGGAGACAGGCAAGTCCAGGGTTTTGAACAGGGATCAGTCCAGAGTCGCCGATGAGCGTATGAAGACCTTTTTTCCAGCACTGCCATCCAGAATTTAAGAACAGGGTTTCTGTTCTGTGGCGAGAGGGCCTGGTTATCCCCCAGGAGGCCGTGCCCGCGTGTCTCCTGGCAGCGAGGGGCGGGGTTGAAACTTTGATCTCCGGAAATCTAGACACGCCGGGTGAAGATGCCTTTGCATCGCCACAGCGCCGTTTTTCCGGATTCAGCGGTTTTGACGAGCGCATGGCCTCGCTGATGTCGATGTGGCCGCTGTATGGATTGACAGCCAAGAACACCCTGACCGGTTACTCAGGCTTTGAACTCGGTGTCTGCCTGCTGCTCTTTGTGATGGAAAAGATGCTTGGCTACGAGACATGCACCTATGAGGATGCTCGCGATTTCCTGGGCGGGCTGTTGCCCCTGTTTGCCGATGAACCGGTCTCGCCTGAACAAGTGGAGACTGTGGTCGAAAAGCTCTTAAACGAGCTGTCCAATTACGGAAAACCGTTCCAGTATGACTACCGGAGCCCGGACGGGACAACCAGGCAGGTCAAATTCCGGTTGCTGGAACAGGAACCGTACAGCCTTCCCAGTCATGATACTGTCAAGCTACGGCTAACCCAGGAAGGGCTGGACATACTCTTTAAATCCCGCGAGATCTACCGGGACCTGAGATTCTCGGTGATGCAGTTCTACCTGGACCAGCAGATCCGGCGCGGCACATTTGAGGGAGCGGTGGATACCGTCAGGCAGTTGGGGGTTGCTGTCAGCCGCCATGGAACGCGACCTGGAGGCGCTGCGCGCCGAGATCCGGCGCAATGTGGTTGAGACCATGGCCAAGCCGGACTACCGGCGGATCTTCACCAGGATGAGCCAGCAGTTGAACCGGGAGAGCGAAACCTTTATCAACCTGATCAGATTGGTTCAGGAGACACGCCGTACGGTCGAGGCCTCGGCCATGTCCGGTAGTGACGACCGCCTCTTGAACGTGCAGCGCCTGGAACAGCAACTGTATAATGTCTCCCAGCGGCACCTGGCGCTGTTAAATTTGCAGCTCGACCTGAACTTTCTGACAGAGGAGGCCCTGCTGGCCAGTCTGCGCAGCACCTTGATCGTCCGCTTCCACCTGGAGAAAGAACTGTTGGCCGAGGTCCTGCGCCAGAACCCTCCGGGAGAGGTGGTCACGTGCAGGTTGGGATGCGGCCCCTGCTGCGGCCCGCGCCCGGCAGGCTTGTCAGCCTGCTCAGCTTTCTCGGGCCGCAGACGCTGCTCAGCAGGGATCGTGAGCGCCCACCCGAAAACATCCCGGGCAGGGTTGACCCGGCAGTGGAGCAGGCCCAGCAACAGTTGGAGCAGCAGCAGTATAAAAAGACACTCGAACTGTTGCAGCGCTTTTTCAAGATGATCTTGACCCCCCTGGTCAGAACCCCGGAGTTGCATCTGAGCCAAGTTACCGCCGGTTTGAATGAGCAACGCTGGCCGCAGTATGAGGTCGAGGCCTTCTCTATACTGGGGCTGCTCTTGCATCAGGCCAGGAAGATCGAGGCCAGGCTGCCCTGGGGGTTCGTACCCTCGGACAGCGATATGCTCGAGTTTGCCCTCTACCGCCTGTTGCGGGATAATCCGGAGCTGGCCGGCATCGGCGTGGTTCAGGTGACAGCAGGGCCGGGAAAGGTGGACCTGCCCCTATGACATGGAGATGACAGAGTTGTTGTTCTCTAGAGGTGATGACGGTGTATGAACGCAGTACGGTGGAGACGGCTGTTATGCTCCTCAGGGAGTTCCTGAGACATCCGGTCATCAACCGGGAAAACAACAGCAGCCTGATCATGCGCATCCAGCAGGATTCCGAAGTGCTCAACCTCTGGCAGGAGGTACTGGAGCCAACCCTTGGAGTCAAACTGCTGAAGGCGGGCGATGAATACTACCTTACTACAGGGATCGGGGAGAGTGTTTTCGCGGCGAGCAACGAGGACCTGCGGGGGGATCTCGGTGTCGATAACAATACAGAGCTGTTTACCTGCTCCTTCATCGTCCTGACTCTGATTGCGGCTTTCTACAACAGCGACGACACCACAGGCCCATCCCGGGAGTATATCAACTTGGTCGAGCTTGAGGGCCTGGTGACATCCAATTTTGAAGCTCTGCTGGGGCGTGAGGATATCGAGGCGCTGGAAAACCAGGGGAGAGTCAACCTTGTCGAGCCGGCGAGGTTCTGGCTCGATCTGGCCACGATGCGGCAGGGTGCCGTACGGCCCAGGCAGACGATCACCCGCTGGGGTTTTCTTTTGAAGACCCTCGGTTTCCTGGAAAAAAATCAGTTGGTACGCCTGATCGAGGAACGCCAGGTCTTCCCGCAGCCGCGCCTCAATACTCTGGTCGCCGACTATTACAACCACCGCGATCACAAGAACCTGATCCTGGAGATGATCAGGGCGGGAGGTGATCTGAGTGCCTCGGATTAACCGGGTGCGCCTGCACAATATCCACTACGGCAAAGAGGACCGCCTCCTGGATAACCTGATCCTGGACCTGCAAGGGAAATCCGGCCTGGTGATCCTGGAGAACGGGGGCGGCAAGACTCTGCTGCTGCACCTCGTCGCCCAGTGCATCTGCCCTAATGTGCCTCTGCAGGGCCGGTACCTTTCAAAGTTATTAGAGAAGAAGCAGTTTACCGGCCATGTGCTGGTGGAATGGCTGCTGGATGGCGGACGCCCCAGCTATATCCTGACCGGTTTCTGTTTTGCCGAAAACCTGGGGAGCGCCAACCGGGACATGGACTATTTCAACTACATCGGCACCGATGTCTATGCCAGCCCCAACCCCTGGGATCTGGAGAGATTTCCGCTCCTGGACGAGGATGGCCGCACACTGAACTACCGGGAGTTGCGGGATCGCTTGAACGGATCGGGAGGCAGGATCAGGACCTTCGCTTCCGACCGGCGTCAGGAATATCAACGTAAATTGCTGGAGTATAACATCAATGCCCGGGAGTGGGACCAGGTCATCACCACGAATTCTACCGAGGGTGGAGTGAAAGAGTATTTCGAGAGCTGTATCAAGACCCGCTCCCTGTTGGAAAAGCTCATCTTCCCGGCTATTGACGGTGTGATCGGGCGAGGAGCGAGCGCAGAGCAGGACAACCTGACCATTACCTTCAGGCAGTACTCTGAGGAACTGATGCACCTGCCTGTGCTCCAGGCCAACATGCAGGCACTCGGCAAGATGGCAGCGCATATCCCCAGGCTGAAGGAGTCCCTGGTTCTGGTCAAGGAGGCGCGCTCCGGCGTGGATGGGGTCGTTGCCTACCGCCAGGCTCTCTATAACACTCTATGCGCAGGCGCGCCCCATCTGGATGAGAGGCTGCTGCAATTGGGCGAGGAGAAAAACGAGTATGCCCGTAAAAAAGAGATGGTGGAGTTTCTGCTGGCATCGTTGGACTGCGAAGGGCTGAGGCGCCAATTACAATCGCTACAGGCCGAACTTGATGCAAAGGAAGCCAGGCTTGAGGCTGTCCGCAGGTCGGCCAATGAGGCCGGGAACGGTCTGCGCCGGCGCCAGGCTTGGCAGTATTACGGCAGGTGGCAGACCAAGAAAGTAAACCTGCAGGGGGAGGAAGGGCGTAAGCAGTTGCTGCTCCAAGGGAAGGAAGCGGCTGAACAGGAGACCGACCAACTGCGCGCCAGAGCCTGGCCGCTGCAGCTGGCGCAGGAGAACGCCCTGTTGGCGGCATCGCAGTTTGAAGACAGCGCCCTGGAGCGGTTGCGACAAGAACGGCAGCAGATCGCTACGGAAAAGGAAAATTTAAATGAGGAAAAGCAGGATTGCCTGATTACACGGGCCAGGCTCGAAGAGCAGAGCAAGGGGTTTTTGGAAAAGCAGAAGTCCCTGGCCGATGATCTCCTGTCGTTGGGGATCGCTCTCAGTGCGCCGGACGAAACTTTGGAGCAGTTGCACAGGAAACAGAGCGAGACGGGAGACGACCGTGACCGGTTGGCCGGCGCCGCCCTGGAACTACAGGCTCAACAAGAGCAGTGCGCACAGAGGATCGCTCAATTGAAGGAAAAAGAAATCGCGGCAGCGAACCAATGTGCCGATATCAACACTAATAGGGATAAGTGGCGGCAGGCCGCCGATCAGTTGAGCGAGGCGCTGGCCCTGGCAGGCATTTCCTGGCCACTGCCGCTGCCGGATCCTCTTCCCCTGAAGCTTGAATTGGAGCGTCGCAGAGCTGCTGCCGAGCATGATGCGGTCTCTCTGGAGATGGAGAGCAACCGGGTCGAGGAACGCAATGCCCTGCTCAGGGGAGAGGGTATTCCCAACGCCGACATCGTACTGTTGCAGGATGCCCTGAAAAAAATGGACATCGATACGATCACCGGGTCCGCCTTCTTGAGAGAGCGGGTCGATGATGAGACCAGACAGCGATACGTAGAGAGCTATCCCTGGCTTCCCTATGCCCTGGTGGCCGAGGAACGGCAGATAGCGCCTCTTTTGAGGCAGCCTGAAAAGTTGAAGATCGATCTGGCATCCGCAGTTCCTGTGGCACTGCGCAGCCGCCTGCAGGAACCAGTTGACAATGCCGTAGGTTCGATCTACTTCTTCAATAATCGAGGCATAGATCCGTTTGTCTACCCATCCCGCTTGGATGAAGTCCTTGGACAGCTCGAAGACCAGCAGGAGCAGATTGCACACAGAAAGGAAGAGTTGGAACGAAAACGCAACCGTATTTCGGTTGTCTCAAGCAAGCTGGAGATCCTCCTGAACAATTTTGGATGCCTGAGCGAGGATTACTGGACAGCTTCGCTGAAAGGGGCTAAGAGGGATCTGGATCAGACACGGCAGGCTCTTGGGGCGGCGAACGAAGAACTCAGGCAATTGCAAGCGGATCTGGATGTCGCCAATAGGCATGAAAGGGCTGCGGGCCAGAGGATGAAGGAGCTTGAAACAGCCAACAGGCGGCTGCTCGCATATGACGGTGACTGGCGCCGGGAGACAGACAGGCAGCAAGAGATCGGGGATCTGACTAAAAAACTGGCCACACTTGAGAAACTTCTGGCGGGGCATACCAGGCGTGAGACGGAACTGGGGCCATTGATCAGCGAGGCGGCTGAGCGGCTGAAGGCTATCGGCTACAAGCTGAATGAGCTTGCAGAGTATAAAACCATGCTCTTTCCTTCTGACTGGAAACATGTGGGGGCAGGGGATACCGGCGCAAGAGGCAATTGGGATGATTACAGAACAGCAGCAGGTATTCTCAAGGCAAAGATAGATGCCATGTCCAGGGAGATTGCCGGCCTGGATGATTTGAACAGGCTCATCCAAGGATATCAGACGGGACCTCCATGATCATGAATCAGATATTCAGGGCACGGGCCTTGAGTTTGAGGAAGTGGCGGCGTCCTATCGTCCGGTCACAGATCAGGAAGTGTTAGAGTACCGTAAGGAAGCGGACAGCCAGAACAAGATTTTGAGGCAGGCCGAGAATGAGTACCAGGCAACCGGTGGCAAGGTCAAGACGCAGGAGGATCACTGGCAAGAGAAGTACAACCAGATCATGATCGATCACGAGCGCCTGCCTGCCGATCTCACTGAAGTAGACCTGGACCAGCGCAGGCGGGAGTTGACCGAGGAGAGCAAGAATATACTGGCCACCATTGAAAACCTGGAGGATCAACTAAACGACACGGATCGGCTGCTTGGAACGTATCAAGACGTCGTTGCCGAACTGAAGGGTGAGGGCCTGGAGGAAGACGCAACGCCTGTATGGGACCCGGATGTCGAGTCAGGGGTGTTGCGCAATAATCCGGATGCGCCGCGCCATGCTGCCAGGAAAGCCGGCAGGGACTTGAGGCAGGCGCAGGAATCCCTGTCCTCGAAGCTGGAAGAGTGGCTGCGTACGGTTGACGCTACGCAGGAAGATCTGAACATATTGAACAACCTCGATGTCAACAGCATTTTCCGGCAGCTCAGGGTCAGGACAACTACGTCAGGCTGGGAAGAAGAGAGCGATTCGGTGGCGGACAGCTTGACCCACGTCGAGAGAGTGATCGAAAACACCCGGGCAGAACTGGAAAGGCGCATGGCGGATATGGACCGGATCATGGAGGAGATAGTCGCCCGGTCATACCGCCAGGCCACCAATGCCCTGGATGAATTGCAACTTTTTCAGGGAATGTCCGCCGTGGAACTGCGCGGGGCCAGATTGCCCCTGATCAGGATCGACCTGCGCCGGCTTGAAGTGGCCGAGGGCAGGGAAAGGATGCGCCGCTATCTCCAGAGGGTGATCGAGGATGCCGTTCATCGTAGGCAGTCGGGAGAGAGCGATGATGTCCTGCAGCAATTTCTGGCCGCTTCTGTACGCTCGCCGGTACTCATCGAACAGTTGACGCCACTTGATCAAATACGTTTTGATGTCCTGAAGCCCCGCTCCGGTAGCTCGGCCTACCAATCTTCCGACTATGACCACTGGCATGATCTGGTCGAGTGGTCAGTCGGGCAGCGCTTTATAGGGCGATTCACCGTCTTTGTTGTTCTGATGGCCTACCTCCGCCAACGTCGCAATACTGGTCAGAAAACGAGCGTGGTGATCGCGGACAACCCATTCGGGGGGCATCCAGCGGCCATATCCTGGAAATACTCAGCGCCGCCGTCAAACAGACAGGAATCCAGTTGATCTGTGTGACTGCACACCGCCAGTCAGACATCATGAGGGCATTTTCGGTACTGTACAGTCTTGTCTCCAGGAGTACAATGAGCGGCCAGCTGCGTATGATTGCCCAGGATGAGAGTCCCCGCAGCATGGAGGCCGCTTTCGGGGTGCTGAACGGAGAAGAGATACCCGAGTGGAAAATGGACATCAACGGCCAGTATAGAATGTTTTAAGCGATACGCTAACTCCCTTTGGTTTTTCAAGCACAAGAAAGTCCGAGCTGCATGCAAAGCAGCATCTGCATGAACTCAAGACCTGAACTCTTTCTTCCTTCTTCTTCCTCCTTCTCATTTATTTGGCAGGGAATAACCCAGATCATCCGCCAATCAGTATGCACCATCACTGCCACTCAAAGCAAGAAATAACTCCCATCCCCATGCCATGGAGAGCGGGAGCCTACAATAGGCTTCTACACCGATCTCCCGCATCGAGCATTTAAACCCTGTCACAGAGAGCCGGGTGGTCGAACCTTAATGTTCCGCATCGACTTTGGCAACGACCTTGAGAATGTTTTGCAGTGATGACAGCAGCAGGCTCAGGTCGTCATCAGACAGGTTGGACAATTTCGTCTTGAAGCTGTCCATCCTGGCCTTTTTCAATGCCTCAAGATGCTCCAGGCCACGGCGGGTGATGGCCACGTTGATCACCCGGCGGTCCTTCTTATCGGGGCGCCTCACGACCAGATCCTCATCGATCAGTTTGTCGATCAGCGGGGTCATGTTGGATGGCGAGATCAGCAGTTGTTTCCCGATCTCGGATATGGGCATCGCCTTCTGCTGCTGTAAAAGTATGAGTATATGCGTTTGCGAGTGGATGATCCCTCTGTTTTCGTCTGTCCCGTCTCCCCTGAACAGCTTTTTCTTCAACAGCGGAAGCATCGCCAGCAAGACGGCGGTGATCTGCTCCAGAGTGTCTTCCCTCACCCCATTCACCCCTTTATACAACCTGAACTTGATTATTATTATATAACAATTCTTTGGGCATAAACATATTAAGGCCGGAAATGACGCACAATCTGATCTGAGAGTATTCCAGCCCGATGTTGACAGGAAATGATTATATAAATATAATACTTATATAATCATAATATATATGCTATAATAATTAACGCGGCTGCTCGAAGGCGGGTCAGGGGTCTGTAAGATCGACGGCAGCGCCTGCCTTATCACATGGTCGGGAGCGTGAAGCGCCCTAAAACCCGGCCGGGGCATCCAAGCCATCTGTGGGAAACCGGAGTATCTTGCCGTGAGAGAAGGAGAGACGCCGAATGAGCAATGTCATCGAGGTTGACGATCTGAGAAAACAATACGGTGATTTCGAGGCTGTGAAGGGAATCAGTTTCGACGTGCAGGAGGGGGAGATCTTCGGCTTCCTGGGCCCCAACGGGGCGGGCAAGACCACGGCCATCAACATGCTCTGCACCATGTTGAAGCCAACCGGTGGCACGGCAAGGGTAAGCGGCCACGATGTGATCCGTGAGAAGGACGAGGTGCGCAAGAGCATCGGGATCATCTTTCAGGAGAACACACTGGACGAGAAGCTCACCGCTAACGAGAACCTGATGCTACACTGCCGGTTCTACAATGTGCCCAGGTCCGAGCGGGAGAGCCGCATCCAGGAGGTGCTGGAGATCGTCGAACTGGAGGACCGCCGCCACAAGATCGTGGAGACCTTTTCCGGCGGTATGAAGCGTCGCCTGGAGATTGCCAGAGGCTTGCTGCACTATCCGAAAGTGCTGTTCCTGGATGAGCCGACTGTAGGGCTCGACCCCCAGACCCGGGCACACATCTGGGAGTACATCCTCAGGCTCAAGAAGAAGGCCGGGATTACCATGTTCCTGACCACCCACTACATGGACGAGGCGGAGATCAGCGACCGCATCGCCATCATCGACCAAGGGCAGATCATCGCCCTGGACACCCCCGACCACCTGAGAAACGATGTCGGCGGGGATATCGTGGAACTGGTCACTGCCGACAACCGGGCGGCCAGGGAAGAGATCATGGCCAAGTACGGCAAAGAGGCCGGCGAGGCTGAAGGCATCCTGACTTTCAGGGTGGAAAAGGGCAACGAGTTTCTGTCGCACTTTATCAAGGATTTCGAGACCCCGATCGGGAGCATCAACCTGAGGAGGCCGACCCTGAACGACGTCTTTTTGAAGCTGACGGGGCGGCAGATTCGGGACGAGTCGATTTCTGCCAGTGATCTGGCGAAGCAGAGAATGCACAACAGAATGCGCTAAAGGAGGATCAGCCATGGAAGGCATATATGCATTATGGTACCGTGATGTCTTGAGATTCTGGAGAGATAGGGCCAGGCTGCTGGGTTCCTTCGCCATGCCGTTCATGTTCCTGATCATCTTCGGCAGCGGGATGAGCGGCGCCATGAAGTCCTTAATGTCAGGGCCGGGAGCATCATCGGCGCTGAGTGGCTTCAACTACGTACAGTTCATGTTTCCAGGCATCATCGGCATGACTATTCTCACCACATCGATCTTCTCAGCTCTCAGCGTGGTGCAGGACAGGGAGTTCGGATATCTGAGAGAGATCCTGGTGTCGCCGGTGTCGCGGTTCTCGGTGGCCATCGGCAAGGTGCTCGGAGGCTCCACGGTAGCTTTTATCCAGGGCCTGTTGATGTTTGTCTTCGTGCCGTTCATCGGCATCAGGCTCAACCTCACCATGCTGGTGGAGTTGATCCCGGTTATGTTTCTGGTGGCCTTCACCCTATCCTCGGTGGGGCTGCTGATCGCCAGCAGTATCAAGACCTCCAGCGGTTTTCAGATGGTGGTGCAGGTTCTGGTGTTCCCCATGCTGTTCCTGTCAGGCGCCCTCTTCCCTCTGGCCGGCATGCCGCTCTGGATGAACTTCCTGGTCAAGATAAACCCGCTGACCTATGCAGTAGACATGTTTAAGAAGATCATCCTGGAGGTGGGCACGCTGAACCCGGCCCTGAAGCAGGCGTTGGGCCTCAACCTGACGGTGTTCAACCATACGGTGACGATCTGGAATGAGCTGCTGTTCATCGCCCTGCTGGCCATAGTGTTCGTCACCCTGGCCACTATCAGGTTCGGACGGGTTGAGTAGATAAAAAATAGGCCATCACCAAGAACTCAGGTATTTATTTTTCGCCCCGGCGGCAAAATATTCTTGAACGCAGAAGGGGTGAACAGGTGTGAAGTTTGGCATTGCCGGCCCCATCTCCAAGGATCACGTCATTCTTCCGACGGGCGCCAGATTGGAAAAATACGGGGCAGTAGCCTACGCCGTCAGCGCTATGGCCAAGCTTCTCGAAGACAGTGAAGATGAAGCGATCTGCCTGTCTCATCTGTCATCAGAAGATTTGGAGGCGGTCTCTTCCCTCCTGCATCATCCCAATATCGACCTTTCCGGTCTGGCTGCACTCGGGAACGGCACGACGGAGATCGAACTGACCTATAGCAATGAGCGCGACCGCGGAAGCCGCCAGATCAATGTCATGCCTCCTTTGACTCCGGCTGGAATGAGTCTGCTGTCCGAATGCGCGGCTGTGCTGCTGATGCCCTTGAATAAAACCGATATCTCTCTGGAATGTGTTCAAAAGCTGAAGAATTCTTCCGATGCGGTGATCTTTCTCGATGCTCACGGGCTGGTAACAGGTGTGAGCGAGAGTGGCGTCAGGCATGGAAAGGCATGGCCGGATGCGCGGGAATGGTTTGATTATATAGACATCCTGAAAATGAACGAGAGCGAGACATCCTGGGTGGCCGGCCACCATATGAAACAATACGAGGAGTTCATCCAATTTGCCGCCGACATAGTCGAGTTTGGGGTAAACGCCTGTTGGATCACTTTCGGGAATCAGTCTTCCCTGATCGCTTGGCGCAGGGAAAACCGTACATACTGGGCAAGCGTACCTGTTGTTACAGACATCGGGCCGGTGCTGGACACCACCGGGTGTGGCGACGCCTCGTCCGCCGGGTTTGTCTATGCCTATACCAAGTTTTATCATAACCCGTTGCGATCTGTGATCATGGGAAATACCCTGGGCTCTTTGAAGGCTACTTTCCAGGAGACTGATGCCTTTCCTTCACGTCCAGAGATCAGAGAGGTGATCGGCGGTCATTACCGGGAGTACCTCCACGCCTTACTGGACGATTTTCTGGCCAGGAGCCAACTGATTGTTCACGAAATCAAAGGAGGCCAGAACATTGAAAGTTTTATGTACCACGCAGATAGGAGCAACAGCCCTGGGACAGACCATGCGCGTGATGGCGGTGGCCAAGGCGCTCCAGCGCAAGGGGCATGAGGTCAAAATCCTTGCTGGAGATAAACAGATCCCGATAGTTAAAGACCACTGTCTCGATGTCATAAAGATGGATTATTTGCCTAAAATCGATTTTCCGTTCGGTGCTTTATTGGGAACAGACGACGGGCATCAGGATGAGATTGCGGTTCGCCTGAAAGAAATACTGCGGCAGATGACGGAGGCGGAGAAGAGAGCAGTCAATATCGCCAAGCCAGACGTCATGCTTTGCGGCAGTTTTACGGGTCCCAATACAGCCAGGACGTTGGGGATCCCGTGTGTGATGGTTATCTTGCAACCGCATGGCGAAAAAACGATCAGTTTCATGACAAAGCGGCGCACGATAATAAAGCTCGGCTTGGACGCCCTGAGCGCAGCAGACCTGATCATCGTGGAGGGTATGCCGGAACTGGACGGCGGGGTGGGGGCGGGCCTCGAAGGGGACCGGGCTGCAGCCCTGAGAGACAAGATGCGTTTTACCGGACCCCTGCTGGTGGAACCGCCGGAAAACTTGCCCGGGCAGTCAGAGCTAAAAGCCCGCCATGCCGGGAATGAGGAGATGCCGCTGGTCTATGTCACCATCGGCGGCGGCACACCGCTGATCGGCGAGGATTTTCTTACCTTGGCTCTTGATGCCTTCCGCAAGTTGCCTGGCGTGCAGGGGGTAATTTCCACCGGCCTGGCCATCGACCCGGAACGTCTTGCAGGCGGTACCCCGCCGGATAATGTGTTCATTCGCGGCTTCGTGCCAGGTACGGAACTGATCAAGGCCAGCGATGTGACCGTGTTTCATGGCGGGTCATCCACCCTGATGACCTGCATTGCCTGCGGCAGACCGGCGGTGGTGGTCCCTTCCATGGCCGAACAGGAAGACAACGCGGCTGTCCTGGCGAATAACGGAGCCGGTATCGTCCTGGATAAAAACGGCCTGACTGCGGCTGCCCTAGCCGAGGCAGTGCAAAAGATTTTGAGCGACCGCTCCTTCCGGGACAACGCTCAGAGGCTGAAAGAACTGGGTGAGAGGTATGGTGGCGCCGCGGCGGCCGCTGCCATGGTGGAAGAATTGGTCGGCGGGGGCGGCGTTACTTGAAGGCGCTGATCCTGGCCGCCGGCAGAGGCACCCGCCTGCGCCCCATAACCGATTATGTTCCCAAACCGATGCTTCCCTTGCACGGCAGGCCGCTTATGGAATGGGCGATGCTGCCGTTGCTAGCCTGCGGGATCAGAGATTACGTGATTGCGGTGAGCTACCTGGCCGAACAGATAGAAAACTATTTCGGCGGGGGCGAGCGGTGGGGAGTGAGTATCAACTACAGCCACGGTCGCCAGCCTGCCGGAAAGGCGGGGGAGGTCTGGCGCGCCCGGGGATTATTGTGCCCGGGCGGTGAGCCGTTTTTGGTGGTACCCGGCGACACTATCTGCCACCTGGATTACCGTACATTCCTTGATTTTCACCGCCTCCACGGGGGCCCGGTTTCTGTCGCTTGCTCCACCTGTTACCGCCTGGAAGTGGGGATAGCCGAGATCGATCACGACAACCGGGTCAGGAACTTTCGCGAGAAACCCAACCTTGGCCAGCCGGTAAGTACCGGTGCCTACATTCTGGATGAACGTATCCTCCCCTACATCGCCGAGTTTGACCCTGAAACCAGGGAGGTCGACCTGCCGGGCGACCTCTTTCCACGCCTGCTGGAAGATGATGTGCCGATATACGGGTTTGTAGGCGATTTTTCCTGGTGGGACGTGGGACGCATCAACGATTACGACAACCTGCTTAGGCTTGATCCGGCTGAGGTAGCCCAGGTTTTACCAGATGACTACCCGCTCTAATGCCCCCGCTTCTGAAGCGGTGGGATAAGAGCGGCTACGTACTGGATTAACTATTTCTAAACTTCAGTGTGGGAAGGCAAGCCCCCACTGAAGCCAAGAACTAGTTGAACCGTGGGGTTTTCAAGATGGGCATTTTTAAGCCATGTGACATCCGGGGCATTTATAACGAGGAATTAACAGATCGAGACGCCTACGATCTCGGCCGGTCTGCAGGGACGATGTCCATGGGGCGGACGGCGCTGGTAGCTGGCGATATCAGGTTGAGCACTCCTGCGCTGAAGGCGGCCCTGTGTGATGGCCTGGTAAGCACCGGCTGCCAGGTTACGGATGCGGGAATCTTAACCACGCCCGCCTTCTATTATGCCGTTCACCGTATGGGCAGCACTGTTGGAATAATGGTCACTGCTTCGCATAACCCGCCGGAGTACAACGGTTTTAAGCTGCTATTCTGCGGTCGGCCGGTCAACCCGGAGGAGATGACCCGTCTGCAGCAAACCATGTCCGAGAAGGAATTTATCACTGGGATGGGCAATTACCGGCAGGACGATACATGGCTGCACGCATATCGCGAGCATGTAATCAGGCACTTCCGGCCGGGAAAGCTCAAAATAGTGCTGGACTGCGGCAACGGCGCCTGCTCACTGATCGCCCCAGAGATTTTGTCCAGCCTCGGTTACCAGTTGGTCGAGCTCTATTGTATTCCCGACGGGCGGTTTCCCAACCATCCACCCAACCCGGCCCTGCCTGAAAACATCCAGACTCTCTGCCAGCGGGTGATCGTAGAGGGAGCCGCCCTAGGCATCGCCTATGACGGGGACGGTGACCGGGTGGCCTTCGTGGATGAATCCGGCCAGCCCGTTGCCAACGACCGCATGTTGGCCCTGTTCGCCCGGCGCCTGCTGGGGCGGAAACGGGGGGCGGTGGTTTACGACTCCAAGTGTTCGCTGGTGGTGGCGGAGGAGGTGGCTCGATTGGGAGGCACGGCAGTCATGGCCCGCTCTGGCCACACCTTTGTTGAAGCAAAATTTCTAGAAAGCGGCGCTCTGCTGGCGGGGGAGCTGAGTGGCCACTTTTTCTGGCGCGACCTCGGCTTTGACGACGGCGTCTGGTCCTCACTGGAGCTGCTGGAGTTGCTCCAGGACAGCGGCGTTTCCCTCTCGCAGTTGGACCGGCTCTTACCACGCTACCTGATTACGCCGGATATCCGGTTACATTTTGAAGGAGATTCTGACGAGGTCATCGAGACAGTCGCCGGTAGGCTCTCCGACTACCCGGTTGACCGGCTCGACGGCCTCCGGCTGGAGTTTGCGGACTGCTGGGGAATGGTTCGCCCTTCGGTAACAGAGCCGATTATTACCTTCAGGTTCGAAGGCAAAAGCGAGGAACGGCTGCGCTACGTGATCGACCTGGTGCTATCCGTATTGCCAGATGGAATCAGATCAAAATTGGAAACAAGCCTGCCTGGATGATGCGCTCCGTGCTCCCCTCAGGAATGATTGCAGAAGCTGTTCGGTATTGCCGTGCTTGCCTCTGGGGCTGCCATTCACGGCCAGAAGGTTCATTATAACGCCTCCTTGTGGATCATGTCCTCCCAAGTACCATTAAATCTTGCCTTTTTCTCTGGCAATACGGGTTAACTGCTCACCTTTGCTCTCCGGGGGAACATGTAAAACCGTTCGGCGCGTCATGCTCAGGGCACCGCTGGGACAGGAGGATGCGCAAACGCCGCATCCAAGACAGATTGACCTGTTAACCTCCGGGGCCTCAATCCCGCTTCCGGTATCGCACATGCTGATCGCCTTAATAGGGCAGTTGTCGGCACAGGTGCCACATCCGGCACACTCATCCGGGTCCAGGGCCGGAATAAAATTACTCGGATGCGCCATGAACAATCCGTGTTCCCTGGTGGTACGCAGGACCTCACAGCAGCAACTGCAGCAATGGCAGATGTTGACCGGCTGCCTGAGCACATTGTCGCCCAGGTGCACCAACCCTAACTTTTCCGTTCGGTCCAGCACTTTCAGCAGTTCGTCCACCGTGGCCGCCCTACCGAGGCCCCGTCGCACAATCCATTGCCCCCCGGCGCCCAGAGAAGTGCACACATCCATGGGCGCATCACAGGCCTTGCCCAGGTGGCTGGCCTTGTGCCGGCAGGCGCAAAGGGAAAGCGCCCCGCCTCCGGACTGGCGGATGATTTCGGAAGCCCTCTCGTAGTCTAAAACCTCTGTTTCTATAGCCGCCGGAATGAGGCTTTCGTACACCAGCGCTTTAAGCAACTTGGTATCGCTGCCGGTGAACTCTTTTTCCGTCTCCGGGCTTTGCATATATGTTTCGAACAGCTCTGCCAGATCCTTCATGTTGATCTCGTCTCTCACCCTCATGAAGGTAAACTCAAAAAAGCCTATTACCATTGGGGTCAGCATGTAGTAGGCGCCGTCCCGGAGGGGCATATCCAACACCAGCCCCTTGTCGGCCATGCCATCCAGCGTTTTTTTCAACGCATCCTCATTCATTCCGGTGCTGTCGGCTATCTTATCCAACTTCATTGGAACCATCGGAAATTTGCTGCCCACCATGGCCTCGCTCTCGGTATAGAGGCGGTGCAGTATCTCCATCAGGGTCTCGTTGATGGGCGTTCCCACCGGATTCCTATTCAAGCGTTCGGCCAGCGCCCGATAAACCTCTTCCTTGGCGTTTATGATATGTCCCATCAGTCTCTCCTCCTTAAAGTTTTAGATTCTCAATCCGCGGCCTTTCTTTCCTGTTCTGTAAGATACCTCTCCCGCAGCTCAATCTCCTCGATACACTCCTCGGCCCACTGGATTTCCGCCTTGGCATTGGCGATCCCTCGCTTCAGAGTCAACAGCCAGTAAAAAGTCTCGTCCGGGCGGCCCAACTCTTCGGAATGTCCCCCGATCGTGGCGCCCACAGATTCGTAGGATGCCAACAACTCCTGCTGCTCCTTGAGAAACCGCTGCAACTGGAACCTCAGTTCCGATTGCGGCAGCCGGGACGCAAAGAAGACACGAACCAGGAGCTCTTCCCGGACTGGGGTGGTGAGCACCGGTGGAAACCGTTCCAGCCAATGCTGGAGTTCTTGCTCCCCCGCTGCTGTGATGCTGTATACCTTGCGGTCGGGCCTCCTCTCCTGGGGCTCGATCTGGGAATCAACATACTCCTTTCCCTCCAAGGCAGCTAGCTCCCGGTAGATCTGGCTCTGGTGCGCCGACCAGAAGTGGTTGATGGAGGAATCAAAGATCTGCTTCAGGTCATAACCGGTCATTGGCTGGTAAGTGAGCAGCCCCAGAATAGCGTGCGGCAGCGACATGATCCTCATCCTCTTCAATATATCATATATAACTTATCATCAATAATACATGTCATATATAACTTGTCAAGTGTTTTTAAAATTTGTGAAAGGGTCCAATGCCAAAGCGAGATGAAAGTATTGGAGGTATAGGCATGTTCATCTATAATATAGTCAGCTTTGTATGGTGAGGATGATGCTATGAACAAATTGGGTAATAATCGTTGTGACTAACCGGGCCGGTGCAGCACAATGGTGGTTGCGAGCGTCAAGCAACCCTTGGGTATCAAGGTTAATTTATAATTTGAGGTGATTGGAATGGAAACAATTAAAGCAATAGCAAAGAGGAAAACGACCAGAAAATATTTGCAGAGGCAGATAACACAAAATGAGCTGGAAACTATTCTATTCGCAGGCTGTGCAGCTCCTGTCGCAGGAAACGACTGGCATACAATGCAACTAGTTGTGATCCAAAATAAAGAATTATTAAGCCGAATATCAAAAGCCGGAAGCATTGATAGAAAAAAGGCGTATGATCCGTTATATGGAGCCCCAACGCTTATATTGATCGCATCAGAAATCTATTGTCCTTACCCATTTCATGCAGGACAGCAGAATGCTGCGTGTATTGGAGAAAATATGTGTATTGCAGCAACGGATTTAGGGGTAGGCTCTACATATTTAACCGGATTCTTGCCGGGGTTTAACGCTGATAGCGAACTGGTAAAGGATGCGGGTGTGCGGGAAGGATTTAAGACCATGGCTGCAATTGCTTTAGGATATCCTGAAGTGGCGGATGAAAGCGAGAAAAAAATGGATCATCAAGAGATTATTACATTCACTCAATAACCTTGTCATCTGCTTGGCAGTATCGATCGAAATAAGGTGAAGTATCGTTTGGTGCCGTTCATTTGGTAATCATCCCCTTTTCTTGATCCGAACATTACCATAAAGTAAAACTCCCTGAGGTGGCCGCGTAATCTCCGTCCTGACAATTTGTCGGGCTGGCTGTCGTTATAATCTTTCACTCCACAATTAAAATCCCCGAGCTTATACCCCGGGGAATAGTTAACCAAAATAACCATCTGTGTAATATCCTCAAACTCTTCTTCGCGATAAAACATGGCGACTAATCCTTCGTAATCTTAACGACTGTAGCCAATGCTTTTTGTCTCCGAGCTTTATTTTTATCCGTTTTCGTCAGGCAATTTACTAGTTCAACTAAGGTGTAGACTCTATGGCAGTCACCATAAGCTTAGCACTCCTTTTAGGTACTATCTGCCGTTTTTCATCTTTATCTATAGCCATATTATACCACCAGCTTTTGGGCTAGATCAATACCTCTTTGATGTATTATATGAAAAATGTGATTGTGTAACACCATTAAGATCAGCCCCCTCCTGGGCCGGGTCCACTCAACCGGAAAGCTGGTAAGCAGTGCCCGCCCATGGCCTTGTTCTATGGCATCAGAAAAGGGCTAGAGGTAGAGTGATCGGGGATTTTATCATCCAAGCCCAATCCTAGAAACCATCTGTAAGCCAGGTTCAGCCTCACTTCCTCCTCAAGCTTTTTTCTTAACCATTAAAAACTGTGTTCAGCAAGAGTCTGTTTAGTGAACTATTATCTGAGTTTCCCATGTCTATTTTACCGGGGACACTTCATTTGCGTAAATGAACGTTATGACTTAAAATGCATATATAAAGTATGTATAAAAATGGCGACATATTTCAGGGGCGTGTTTTTATGCATGATTTTAAACTATTCAAGAACCTATCAGTTGATGAAAGCGAGAAACTGGCTGCATCTTTTAAACGGTGTCATTTTGAAAAGAAGCAGCATGTAGAATTTTCCGGACCATCTCAGGATTATATTTACCTGGTTCGATCGGGACGGGTAAAAGTTTCGTATCTTTCACCCGAGGGTAAAGAGATTATCGTTACCATTTTGCAGCCCGGAGATATGTATAGCATGCACTCGGAGGCCAGCACCACTGTTTTGGAACGGGCAGAGATATGGTATGTCGGATTAGAGGACTTCAAAAACATGGTCGTGCAGAATCCTGGTTTAACAGTAAATCTGATCAGGATTCTGGGTGTTATCCTGAAAAACACTAATGACGCCCTGCTAAATCTTGCTTTTAAAGAGGTCAACTCCCGGCTTGCCAACCTGCTGTTAAAAATGGCCCGGGAAACAGGAGCCACCACGGACAAGGGGGTTGTTTTCGAACCGGGTTTATCTCATGAAGAAATAGCTAATATAATTAGTAGCACGAGGCAAACAGTTTCGACAATTTTGAACCGGTTTGAGAAGGCGGGAATAATTAGTATGCAAAAGAAAAGAATTACTGTGATCAACATGGAACAACTGGCTGCAATAAGCAACCAATAAGGATGAGACGACCCACCTCGGGGTGCCCACCAGCGGTGGGCCGGCGTACCCTGCAAGCCAAATTTTCTTTAAAATGTCGGCGGGCTGACAGTAGCCCCCGATATTTTTATTTACAATAATATCAAGTAGGTTTTCGGCAAACGTCAGCATGAGGAGGTGAAAACGTGAGAGAGGTATACGTCAATGTGAACCGTTGTTTGGGCTGTAAATCTTGCGAGGTTGCCTGCGCCGTCGCGGCACTCGGCATCCCAGTCTCTGTTTGGGGCAGTATTTGAGCCGGTACCCCCGCGGAAGCGCATCTACGTGCAGGCGGTAGAGCAACGCAGCGTACCCATGAACTGCCGTCACTGCGAGGAAGCAGCCTGCGTCAAGGTCTGCCCTACCGGCGCCATGCAAAAGAATGCTGCCACCGGTGTGGTCAGCCACGACAGGGCGCGGTGTATCGGTTGTGGCTTCTGTGAGATGTCATGCCCGTTCGGTGTGATCAACCGTTACCCGGAAAGCAAGATCGTCGCTAAGTGCGACCTTTGCCCTGGCCTGGAAACCCCGGCCTGCGTAAGGGCATGTCCAACCAGCGCCATCCTCTTCATCACTTCTCAGGAAGCTCAGCAGAAAAGGCGCCAATTAACCGCTGAATTGTTTGTATCAGGTGATGCGGCCCCAATCACTCTGTAATTCACATTAATATACATGCCATCATTGGCCCTTGGCTGAGCTGGTGCCGCTTCCGGGAAGCGCCACGAGTGGAGAGTGCGCCCTTGGATGGACGAGGATTTGTCGGCTTAATTCTGTTTAATCTTGGATAAGAAAACAAGGAGGCGATTTTAATGGCCGGGAGAAGTGTTGATCAGGCTTCGTTGGAGATGTTGAAGAAGGCTGCCCGTGAAAATATCGGGACTGCTTGGGACCGTTACGAACAGCAGCAGCCGCAGTGCAGTTTCGGACTGCTGGGGATCTGTTGCCGAAACTGCAACATGGGACCCTGCCGGATCGACCCCTTCGGGGATGGCCCGGAAGAGGGGGTCTGCGGGGCAACGGCAGATATTATTGCTGCCCGCAATCTGCTGCGGATGATCGCCGCCGGAGCGGCGTCCCATTCCGACCACGGGCGTGATGTGGTAACCACCCTGTATGCCACTGCCAAAGGCGAGGCCCAGGGCTACCAGATCAGAGATGAGGCCAAACTCCACGCTCTGGCGCTGGAGTTCGGCATCGCATGCGAAGGCAGGAGCAAGGAGGAGATCGCCGCCGACCTCGCCCGGTCAGCAATGGAAGAGTTCGGCATGGCCAAGGGCACGTTGCAGTTCTTGAAACGTGCCCCGGCCAAGCGGCAGGCCATCTGGGAGAAGTTAGGGATCGCCCCGCGGGGGATCGACCGCGAAGTGGTGGAGGCGATGCACCGCACCCACATGGGAGTGGACAACGACTATGTGAACTTGGTGCTGCACGGCGTGCGCACCGGTTTGAGCGATGGTTGGGGCGGCTCCATGCTTGCCACCGAGTTCTCAGATGTCCTGTTCGGAACCCCGGTGCCGGTGCAGGGTACCTGTAACCTGGGGGTGCTGAAGCCGGACCAGGTGAACATCATTGTTCATGGTCATGAGCCGACGCTGTCAGAGATGCTCGTGTCGGCTGTTCGCGATCCGGAACTATTGCAAGCGGCACAGGAGGTCGGCGCTAAAGGGATCAACCTCTGCGGCATGTGCTGCACCAGCAATGAGCTGCTGATGCGCCACGGGGTGCCAATCGCCGGCAACTTCCTGCAGCAGGAACTGGCAGTGATCACCGGGGCGGTGGAGGCGGTGGTGGTCGATGTCCAGTGCATCATGCCGGCGCTGGCGAATGTAGCAAAGTGCTACCATACCAAGCTAATCTCCACTTCACCCAAGGCCAAGTTCCCCGGGGTGGAGTACGTCCAGTTCGACGAACACAACGCTCTGGACACTGCCAGACAGATCGTCCGGATGGCTGTCGACAACTATCCCGGACGCAACCAGAAGCTGGTGCAGATTCCTGACCGGCAGATGTCCTTCATTGGCGGCCTAAGCGTGGAGGCCATTTTAAAAGTCCTGGGGGGCAGCCTGAATCCGCTCCTTGATGCCATCAAGGCCGGCCAGATCAAGGGGATCGCCGCTATCGTCGGCTGTAACAACCCCAAAACAACTCAGGACCAGAGCCACATTGTCCTGGCCCGGGAGTTGATCAAGAACGACGTGCTGGTGGTGGAGACAGGCTGCGCCGCCATCGCCTGCGCCAAGGACGGATTATTGCTGCCCGAGGCTGCCGCCGAGGCGGGCCCCGGCCTGCGGGCGGTCTGCGAACTGCTAAAGGTGCCGCCGGTCTTCCACATGGGCTCCTGCGTGGACATCAGCCGCATCCTGGTGGTGGCGTCGGCGGTGGCCAACGCCCTGGGTGTGGATATCAGCGACCTGCCGGTGGCCGGAGCGGCCCCCGAGTGGATGTCGGAAAAAGCGGTAGCCATCGGCGCCTATGTGGTCGGCTCCGGCGTCTTCACGGTGTTGGGCACGGTACCGCCGGTGCTGGGGGGTAAGGGCCTGGTCGATCTGCTGACCAAGGGCGCCGAGGGAGTGCTGGGAGCGGTCTTTGCCGTGGAGCCGGACCCCCTGAAGGCAGCGTCCCTGATCCTGGAACATATTGCGGCCAAGCGTAAGGGTCTGGGGCTGGGAGTTTGACCGATGGCTACCCGCTCTAATGCCCCCGCTTCTGAAGCGGTGGGATAAGAGCGGCTACGCCCCTAATTAACTGGCTCTAAGGCTTCAGTGGGGGAAAAGCAATCCCCCTCTGAAGCCAAGACCCAGTTGAACGGAAAGGGTGATACGTAATGAATAATGCCGAGATCCGGGAGGTTATCGACAGACACCAGGAGCAAAACGGCAGGGTGACAGCGATCCTGGAAGACCTGCAGCAGCACTACCGCTATCTTCCGGAGCAGGCGCTCAGGCTTGCGGCTGAGGAGCTCGGTCTGCCGTTAACTCAGCTTTACGGGGTGGCCACCTTCTTTGCAGCCTTCAGCCTAAAACCGAAGGGCGAACATCTTGTCAGCGTCTGCAACGGCACAGCCTGTCACGTCAAAGGCGCCAGCCGGGTCAGCGAGAGCCTGGAGCAGGAGTTGCAGGTATCGATCGGGCAGACCACCGAGGACGACCAATTCACGCTACAATCCGTGCGCTGCCTGGGCTGCTGCAGCCTTGCGCCTGTCGTCAGCATCGACGGGCATGCCTACGGCAGGATGAAGCCGGAAATGCTAGCGGCAACCCTCGAAGGCTGGCGGGGAGGTGATCGGCGGTGAACCCTGCAGACACTGTGGCATCGGATGCAGTGTTAGAGTCGCTGCGACGCCAGGGCATCAGCTCGTTGTACCCGGACCAGATCAAGATCACCGTGGGCCGGGCTACCTGTGGGCTGGCGGCTGGAGCGGATGCTGTTTACCAATACTTACAAGAAGAAACCGCTCAGAGGCGGCTCAATCTTCGGGTTGCTTCAACTGGCTGCCTGGGCTGGTGCCAGCAGGAACCGCTGGTCACGGTACATGTGCCGGGCCAACCCCGCCTAGTCTATAGCCGGGCCGACGAGGAACTGGCAAAGTCAATTTTAGACAGTATCAGCAGCGGCAACCTCCCCTCAAGAAGGCTGGTGGGCAAGGTCTACGCAGACGAGATGCTGTTGACCGGGCAGCAGATTTCTTTGACTGGCAAGGAGGATGCCGGTCCGGTCCTGGACAAGGTTTCATTTTATGCGTCCCAGTTGAAGATCGCCACCAGGAACTGCGGCTTTATCGACCCCGGCAGCATTGCCGAATATGCAGCCCGGGACGGCTACCGGGCCCTGTGGAAGGCGCTACGGATGCAGCCGGAACAGGTCATCGACGAGATTGCCGCCTCGGGGCTGAGGGGCCGGGGCGGCGGCGGTTATCCCACCGCCCGGAAGTGGCAGGTTACCAGGCGGCAACCTGGTGATGTCAAATACATTATCTGCAACGCCGACGAGGGGGACCCCGGCGCCTACATGGACCGGAGCGTTCTGGAAGGCGACCCGCATACCGTCTCGAGGGGATGATCATCGGCGGCTATGCCATCGGTGCCCAAAGCGGGATCATCTACGTGCGCTCCGAGTACCCATTGGCCGTGGCCAGACTCCAGGAGGCGATCGGTCAGGCTAACGGGGTCGGGCATGCTTGGCAAGAATATCTTCGGCTCCGGCTTCGACTTCCAGATCGAGGTGGTCAAGGGGCAGGGCGCCTTCGTCTGCGGCGAGGAGACCGCCCTGATCGCCTCCATCGAAGGAAGGGCCGGGGAGCCCCGCCCGCGCCCGCCGTATCCGTCAGAGGCAGGATTGTGGGGCCAGCCGACCTGCATCAACAACGTCGAGACCTGGGCAAACGTGCCCCCGATCATCATGCGGGGCAGCGGCTGGTTTGCGGGCATCGGAACGGAATCGAGCAAGGGCACCAAGGTTTTTGCCCTGGTAGGCGATATCCGCAATAATGGCCTGGTAGAGGTGCCGATGGGTACTACCCTGCGCCAGGTAGTGGAGGACGCCGGCGGTGGTACCGGGCGATTCGGCCCTCAAGGCAGTACAGACCGGAGGTCCTTCGGGCGGTTGTATCCCGGCCGATATGCTCGATCTCCCGGTGGATTACGAGGCGCTCACCGGCGCCGGCTCGATCATGGGCTCCGGCGGTTTGGTGGTGATGGACGAGCGCACCTGCATGGTGGACGTCGCGCGCTTCTTTCTCTCCTTCACTCAGGACGAGTCCTGCGGCAAGTGCATGGCCTGCCGGGAGGGCACCTGGCAGATGCTGCAGATACTAGACCGGATCGCCGAGGGCAAAGCAGTCATGGAGGACTTAGAATTACTGGAAAAGCTTGCTCTGGCCGTCAGTGACGCATCGCTGTGCGGGCTGGGGCAGACTGCCCCCAGCCCAGTGAAGAGCACCCTGAAGCATTTCCGGGGTGAGTACGAAGCACACATCCGTGACTGTTTCTGTCCTGCCGGGGTCTGCAAGGGACTGTTCCGCCTCGTTATCGACCAGCAGGCCTGTAACGGGTGCGGGCGCTGCGCCATGGTATGCCCGGCCGAAGCGGTTAGTGTGATCGAGGATGGGACCGTCCAGGATACGGCTAAGACATATCTGATAAATCAGGAACGGTGCATACAGTGCCGCTCCTGTATGGATGCTTGCGCTCAGAAGGCTGTCAGGGTGATCCCCCGGGGAGGTGAGGCTGTCGATGCAGATTGATATTAACGGAAAAATTATCCTGGTGCAGGCCGGACAAATGGTTCTAGAAGCGGCTACAGAGGAGGGCATCTGGATTCCTGCCCTGTGCCACCACCAGGGGTTGGAACCCTACGGAGCATGCCGGCTCTGCCTGGTGGAGATCACCTCCGGAGACCGAGGCAAGATTGTCGCTTCTTGCACCCTGCCTGTATCTGACGGGTTGATGGTGGAGACTGATACCCCCCGGGTGCGACAGGTCCGGGAGATGATCATGCAGTTGCACCTGGCGGTGGCCCCGAATGCTCCCCGAGTGCAGGAGCTGGCCCGGCGGTTAGGGGTCGGGAAGCCTTTGCTTGTCAGGCACGGCGACGGCCAGTGCACTCTATGCGGCCTCTGCGTCCGGGCGTGCAGGCAGGTGGGGTCAAACGCCATCGGCTTCGCCTTTCGTGGTGCCCGTCGTCAGGTGACGGCGCCCTTCGGCGCCCAGGCGGCCGACTGCCTCGGATGTCAGGCGTGTGCGGAGATCTGCCCCACCGGCGAGGTTGCCTTCTCCGAGACTGGTGGGAGATTGCTGGGCAAGCCCTGGCAATCCGATGTGCCAATGTCCATATGCGAAGTCTGCGGGCGAACATTTGCGCCGCAACGGATGTCCGGCCACCTGCAGCAACGTTACGGCCTGGAACTCCAGCAGGCCGACCGCTGTCCCGAATGTCGCCGGAAGCAGGCTGGAAGCAGGCTGGCTATAGAGGCCGACCGATTCTCAAGAGAATGACATTAGTTTCGGCCACCGGTTTATTAAGCAGAGTCTGTACACACCCAGGCTCAGCCTTTTCATTATTCTTAGCACTCGGCGCCCGCCGGGCGATTCCTTCTACCGCCGGTGGGCCAACAACGTGCAAAGGCAGAGAGTCTAATCTATCGTATGGCACTTTAAAGCTTATCATCGACAGTCAACATGCAGTACAGGGCAAGGGGGTCTCCATGCTTTGGCGGCCCACGCTCCCGGCATTGATGATCTGGCGTCCTTTAAAGACGCGGTGAAAGGTTTTGTAGGTGTGCCCATACATATAACAACAACACTGTAAGCACACAAACCTATGACGGAATGCGTAATGCCCCTCATTTTAAATCACCCAAGATGCAAATCCATGCTTTTGCTATTATTATTCGAGCTCAACCTGAAGAACTTCGAGAACCCGGCAAACCATTCCGTAATAGCCGATCGTCGTCGTCAATTCCACCATACCCTCATCATTCAAAATGGAATGAACCGCTGCAAACGTTTCATCACTTACACGGACATTCATGGTTTCTTCGTCAGTGAAGCGAAGGATGGCTTTCTCTACATCATTAAATTCACTGGAAAGTTCCCATTCAGGTAAGGCATCTATCTGCGATTGGCGCACGCCGACTCGCAAAGCAACGGCTACGTGTTGGGTCCACTCATAAACGGCCCCGTTAAGATGGCCGACCCTGAGGATGGCTAGTTCTCTCAGAGTGGCAGGAACAATCCCCTTGAAGAGAATTGCGTTGCCCAGGCGCAAAAATTGATAACCGACTTGGGGGGAGTGGGCCATCATCTTAAAAAGGTTCAGAACGCGGCCACCGCGTTCCGCTATCTGCCGAAACATTTCCTGGAATTCCGGTGATGCCGATCCTTCGTCCAATAGCCTTAACCTACCCATGTTTTTCACCCCTTTATTGTTTAACTTCGCTGAGAAGTCCCCCGCCTCTTTAGGCGGCGAGTTCAGGTTAATTTGATCAGTGGGGGTTCAATCCCCCTCTGATCAGCGAAGTTAAATGAACAAGTTGCCGTGCCATATGTCCTGCACTCAAATGCTATTGCTTCGCATGCTGCGCACGCTACGCAATATGAGTGCAGGACAGGCACATGGCATCAAACTTCGCTTCGCTTCGTTTGAAACTGGAATTATCCAATCCTCGCACTTTGGCCGCCATCCACAGGCAGGACCACCGAGGTAATAAACCCAGCCTCATCCGAGGCGAGGAAAAGAGCGGCATAGGCCGTATCCCAACAGGAGCCCATACCCCCCTTCAAGGGGATTTTGCTGTCGCGCTCTTTGATAAGGTCTTCCTTGTTGATACCGCGGGCTCGGGCAATCGATTCGATCGCCATCGGGGTATTCATCAGGCCGGGCATGATAGCATTGACGCGAATGCCTTTACCGGCGTACTGCATTGCTACGGAGTGGGTCAGCGCATTAACCCCCGCCTTGGATGTTTTGTAGGATAGCATCGGAGTGGCGCAGACCGCTGCAATCGATGAGATGTTAACGATTGAGCCGCATCCCTGCTGTTCCATATGGGGCAAAACATGTTTGCAGGTTAGATACATGCTCTTCAGGTTCACGTTGAAGATCCGTTCCCAAGATTCTTCCTTCAGGTTGACCGGTCCCAGGGCCTCTCCCCCCGTCCCGACGTTATTGACCAAAATATCGATCCGGCCGTAACGGGCCACACATGCTTCGGCCATTCGGCGGCAATCATCCGCCTGAGTGACGTCAACGGAAAAAGAGAATGCCTCACCGCCCTCCTGGGTGATCATCGCCTGAGTCTCCTCTGCCGAATCAAGATTAATGTCCACCAGCATTACCCTAGCCCCGGCACGGGCAAAAAGAAGAGAAATCGCCCGACCGTTTCCGATGGTATCTCCCTTTGTTTGGCCGGCGCCGGTCACGATTGCCACTTTTCCCTCAAGTCGTTTGTCCATTCCGTTCCCTCCACATCAGTTATTCCAGAACTACATTCCAGATCATTTTACTTCCAAAAATAGAGGGCAGTTGGGCAGCAGCAGGGCCACCCTGTCACCCTCTTTTATTCCCGCTTTTCTCAGGGAAGCTGCCAGGCTTTCGGCGTACCGGCCAAGCTGGCTGTATGTCACCGTCCTGCCAAAAAAGATCAGCGCCCTTCCCCGGGGCTTATTCCGCACGGTTTTTCTGAACAACTCAAAAATCGGCGCCTCAGGATAGGAAATGGTAGGGGGAACCTCCGGGTCATAGCTGCGGGTCCAGGGTAAGTACCGGTCAGATGATAACTTTTCCATGCGATACTCCTCCAATTATTAACTCAACTTTCGCACTGCAATTTTCTTTCCTCCGCAGTCATTATTTCGTTAACCAACAGTAATTACCTTCTCACTGTTCAACTAGTTCTTGGCCCATCTTTTTCAACAATCAAGAATAAAGTATCAGCCCGCCCGTGTAGAAGAGGCAAAAAGTTGTAAAAAGTGATACGGTCGCTGATAATAATAAAAAATGCTTTGTTAGGAGTGAAACCATGAAGTTACAGTTGATCAGAAGCGCCACAGTTCGCCTTGATTTTGGGAATCACACCTTCCTGATCGATCCTTATCTTGCAGACAGCTTTAGCAGACCATCATACGCCGGAATATCCAAGAACCCATTAGTCGCATTGCCTTTTTCGGTGAGTGAAATTCTTGCAGGGGTTGAGACGGTAATAGTTTCTCACAGACATTCCGATCATTTCGATCCGGCAGCACAATCCGCCATCCCCAAAGGGATGCCCCTCATATCCCAGGCAGAAGACGAGCCAGAGATCAGGCGACTCGGGTTTGAAAATATTCATCCTATCAGCCAGAAGCTGCATTGGAAGGGGATTGATATCCAAAGGGTGATCGGGAAACACGGATCGGGTGCTGTCTTGGATGAAATGGGTATTGCATCAGGGTTTTTCTTTGAGGCAGCAAACGAGCCAACGGTTTATTGGGCAGGGGATACCATATTGTGTGATGAGGTAATAGAAATATTGATTGGGAAGAGACCGATGGTAGTGATAACGCATTCCTGCGGTGCGGTATGGGTGACCGCGTGAAGATATTGATGGATGAGGAGCAAACTATCAAGGTTTGCAATTTGTTGCCGGAAAGCATTATCATTGCGACCCACATGGATTCCGTGGATCACGCTACGGTATCAAGAAAGATGCTGCGAGAATATGCGAGAAACAGTGGAATTCAGGATGAACAGCTTCGAATTCCGAAGGATGGCGATATCATACCTGTTTCATTATGAATGAATAAGGTGCCGGACTTCGGCAACAGCCCTCAAACACAGTATGGCAATCCATGGAAGCTAGTTCCCAACGGATGGTTGGCGCTAGTCGCACTCCCGCATTAAATCCTGTGGAGATGGGGCTTCATCCACACCGTGGATATACTTCTCACCGCGCAGGAAAGAGGCGACGGCCGCCACCAGGGACATGGCTGCAGCTCCGTAAAAGGTGATCCTCAGGCTGGCCATGAAGGCCGGCGCCATGAGGGAAGGGAAGAATTCCCTGCCAAGGATCAGGCTTTGGGTGGCTGCCGGCAGGTTGGCCAAGTTTGCGAGCGGGATCAGTTGCTGCATGGGGTTGTAGCCCAGGTAGGCGGCAAAGAGTGCCCCTGTGGGCGGCAGGTTGGCCGCATGGCGGGCCACCGCCGGCGGTATGCCCTGCGCTACCAGTCCGGAGTACAGCATCGGCGGCAGCTTGCTGGCCAAACCGACAATGAGCATGGTGAAAAAGATGGCCATGCTCAGGACCATGCCGGAGTTCCCAATGGTGGCCCGCATCCCGGAAGCCACTCCGCGGTATTCCGGCGGAACCGCGTTCATGATGGCCGTATTGTTGGGTGCAGCGAACATGCCCATGCCAAGGCCGATAAACAACAGGATGAGCAGGAACGGCAGGTAGTCAAAGTTGGCCGGCAGGGCTGCCAACAGCAGAAAACCGGCCGCTACTATAGCAAGCCGCCGGTGGCCAGGCCGCGGGAACCCCAGCGGTCGGACAACCAGCCGGAGAGCGGGCCCATGAGAAAGAAGCCGCCCATCATGGGTGTCATGTAAATGCCGGACCACAGGGGCGTGTCCACGAAGTTGTAGCCATGCAGCGGCAGCCAGATGCCCTGCAGCCAGATGATGAGCATGAACATCAGGCCGCCCTGGGCCACGAAGTAGAGAAAACCGCACAGGTTACCGATCGTAAACATGCGAATCCGGAACAGGTTCAGGTGGAACATCGGGTCCTTGACCCGCAGTTCGATGAAGACAAAGGCGATCAGCAGGAGCAACCCCGCCACGGTGCCAATGAGAACTCAGCGGATTCGCCCAGCCCATGACCGAATGCCCGTAGGGCAGGAGGCTATAGGTCAGGGCGACCAGGAGGACGGTCAGGCCGGCGCCGAAAGTGCTATTGCCGAGGATGTCGAGCCCCCGTTCCTTGTTGATGACACCGGCTTCCTGCAGCTTGAGATACGCCCAGATCGTCCCGGCAATGCCCACCGGCACACTGACCAGGAACACCAGCCGCCAGTGCACCACCGCCAGGAAACCGCCCGCCACCAGCCCGATCAGGGAACCGCCGATCAAGCTATCTGGTTCAGTCCTAGGGCCATGCCTCTTTCCCCGGGAGGAAAGGCGTCGGTCAGGATAGCCATGCTGTTGGCAAACAGAAAGCCGGCCCCGACTGCCTGGACCAGGCGGAAGATAATCACCTCCAGGGCGCCCGTATTGCCCATCCCGGGGGTGAGAAAGAGCAGGATGGAACCAACCGTAAAGACGGCAAAGCCGGCGTTGTAGAGGCGCACCCGGCCGAAGATGTCGGACAGCCGCCCGAAGGAAACCAGCAGGGTGGCCATGACCAGCATATAGCCCATGAGCACCCAGAGCAGGTAGCTAGCCTCGTCCGGGGCCAGCGGATTGACCTTGAGGCCGTCGAAGATGGCTGGCAGAGAGATCAAGACAATATTGTTGTTGATGGCGGACATCAGCGTGCCCAGGGTGGTATTGGAAAGGGCTACCCATTTGTAGCCCGACTGAGGGGTTTTTGCCAATGGTTCTGCGCTTGCTGTGTTACAACTCAAAGTTTTTGTTGCACCTCTTCTTGCCCGGCCGGTTGCTGATCTTCTCCTCCCGGCATGGCGATTTGTCGTTTCAATCCGGCATAAATGCTGTTCAAGAAGGCGTTTATGCCATCCAGGCTGGTGAAAACGCCGGCCATGACCTCCTTCAGACGGTCGCAGCGGAAAGCGAGCACTTCCTGGTATGCTTCCCGGCCCTCCCCGGTCAGGCGCAGGTAAACCATCCGTCGGTCTCCCTGGTCCCGCATCCGCAGCACCAGTCCGCTCCGGACCAGACCGTCCACCAG
The DNA here is from genome assembly GCA_963767365.1 of uncultured Peptococcaceae bacterium. Lineage (GTDB taxonomy): Bacteria > Bacillota > DSM-12270 > Thermacetogeniales > Thermacetogeniaceae > Palsa-1188. The sequence continues at coordinate 87,693 of CAVYEE010000009.1, read as the reverse complement.
TTCGGTGAGCGTGGAACCGCAGACCAGCAGGCTGCCCTGAAGCTCTCTCATATTGACCTCCGACCGGGACTGGAGATAGCGGAGGATCCGGTAGCGGGGTATGCTCAGGCCGCGCTGCGCCAAGAATACCTGGGTGAGATAGTTAAGACCCCTGTTTACCCGGTCCAGGCTCTCTTCGAATTGTTCCAGCGGTAGATCCAAGACGTCACATCCTTTAGCCTCCCTGATATTTCGGTAACCTAAGATATTATAATGCCAAAGGTGCGGGCTGTCAAACAGTGGCTGGTCAGCGACTTATCTCAGGCTTCCCAGGCGAAAACCCCGCTGGCAAATACAAGATCTTTATTGCCAATCTGGGATCTCGAAAAGTCAGTATTGACGGCATGATTTTGTACAGGACTATATTGCCACGATACAAAAGGAAAACCTATCTACCACGTCCGGCAAAAGCTTCCGGAAGCCCCTCCGTCAGAATCGCCCGAGCTATCGCTTCTGAGCGTAACCCACGATGTCTCCCGGGCATTCAACTAGTTCTTGGCTTCAGTGGGGGATTGCCTTGTACCCCCACTGAAGCTTAGAAATAGTTAATCAGGGGCGTAACCGCTCTTATCCCACCGCTTCAAAGAAGCGGGGGCATGTTGGCGAACATAAAGGGAATGAGAGACAAGCAGAGAAGTTAGTATCCAAAAGGATGATCACTATGGTTTGGCCTTCAATATTGCCTTCTTTCTTTGCTTCAATGGTTGAATTCGTTGAAGCCTTGACGATTGTACTGGCAATTGGAGTCACTATCAATTGGAAAAGCAGTTTGTTGGGGGCCAGTGCAGCCATGGTGATCCTGGCTGCCCTGGTTGCCATCTTTGGCACAACCATGGTCATTTATATTCCCATCGGTGTCCTGCGGCTGGTCGTCGGAATCATACTGATTTTCTTCGGGATGCAGTGGCTGAAAAAGGCTCTGCTCCGCTATGGCGGCCTTAAGGCCCTGCACGACGAGGCAGCGATCTACGAAGAGAGGATAAGGGAGCTTAAAACTCGTGGTGATATAGATCCTGGCAAGTTTAACGGATTCGGCTTCCTTGCTTCTTTCAAAGGCGTCCTGCTCGAAGGTTTAGAAGTTGCCTTCATCGTTATCACTTTTGGCGCTACTGCAGCCAACATAGCCGCAGGAATCTGGGAAGCAGCGATCGGCGCTTTTCTAGCTTTTCTGGTTGTCGTGATTCTTGGCCTCACAATTCGCAGTCCACTCACCAGGATTCCAGAAAACACTCTCAAGTTTATGGTCGGAATCATGCTTGTCACGTTCGGAACCTTCTGGGCGGGGGAAGGAATGGGCATCGAATGGCTTTTCTCAGATCTGTTCCTGCTCGTGCTGGCCGCATTATACCTCATACTGAGCGCTGCAGCTGTTTGGTGGCTCAAATCCTATGGCATCAAGCAGAAGAAATTCACCACGGAGACGGTATGAATAAAATGATGAACATGATCATTCGTATACTCAAAGAAACATTTAATTTTTTCTGCGGCGATTGGCGAATCTTCTGGGGCGTGACCCTGACCACCGTTCTGATCGAACTTATCGAACACCTTGCGATTTTTTCACTCTTGAAACCGTTTGCGGGCATCATCTTTATCATCGGCATCTTATTGAGCCTGGCCATCGCCCTAAAGCGCGAAATTGCTGAGTAGGCACAGCAGCCTTCCGGGCGGGAACTAGTTGAACCTTTTTGCCTCTTGAATAATGCTAATTCCTGAACTGGTTCCAATGCGATTTGCTCCTGCCTCGATCATGGCCATGGCATCCCGATAGGTGCGGATGCCACCGGCCGCCTTGACTCCGACCTCCGGCCCTACCGCCGCGCGCATCAAGCGAACGTGCTCCACGTTGGCCCCGGCCGGCCCGAAACCGGTGGATGTCTTGACAAAGTTCGCCCCCGCACTGACAGCCAGTTTGCAGGCGCGCACAATTTCATCATCTGCCAGGTAACAGGTCTCGATGATTACCTTGACCACCGATTGGCCTGCAGCCTCGACAACCGCCCGGATATCCTCCTCCACGCAGGAGTCGCGGCCTTCTTTCAACGCCCCGATGTTAATCACCATATCGAGTTCATCCGCGCCATTCCCGACTGCCTCGCGGGCCTCAAAGGCCTTGGCCGGAGTAGTAGCGGCACCCAAGGGAAAACCGATCACTGCCGCCACTTTGACACCCGACTCCTGGAGCGCTTTTTTGGCAGCAGTAACTTGGCAGGGGTTGACACAGACCGAGGCAAAGTGGTGCTTGCGCGCTTCTGCGCAGAGAGTATGAACTTCATTAGCCGTGGCGACAGGTTGCAGATTTGTGTGATCTATGTAGGAAGCCAGATTGACGCGATCAGACATGGTATTCCACCTCATGATAATTATTTACCGAGGGCTACCCGCTCTAATGCCCCCGCTTCTTTGGAGGGGTATTACACGCCTGGCTTATCGTAACCAATATTTACCTCTTCATATGAACTTCCTTCGGTATCAGTGCAGTAGTCATTATTATATTCTAATAGATAGTGAGTGTGGCTGCTCGATGGCCAAAAATCATAAGTGTGACCCTGATTGTCAGCTAAATAACATTGACTATAGTCCACATTTTCAAAATATCCACCAGATTGGTAATCAGGAGTATGGTTGAAGTCTCGGGTAACGGGCACATAGGAAGTGGCGCTTATTAGAACCGAGGAACCGCCAACACCGTTGTCGGTAATGGCATTGGATGAATAGGCTTGATTTGTCGACAGGTTTTTAACGTTTATAGTGAACGAGCCGTTAGCATAAGAATATACCAATTCCAGATCGGCATTGGGCGTATACACACCGCCAGACAGGGTAGAGCCACAAACGATGTTAGACGTTATTGTCGGTTGTGAAGTTTTGGTTCGCTTATAATACAAATGCCAATTACCATGGCTGGCGGCTGTACAAACAACCCCGCCTTCGGCCGAGCCATTGCGGTTTTGTGATGCAATAAAAACATAAGCATTATATGGCCGGGAGGCATCTATCGACTCTCGTAATTTGGCTTTAGTGAAATTGAGCGTTTCATATACTGTTTCAAAGGTACTCGAAACATATGAATATTTATATACATACCCACCGGACTGCGGCTCCAAAGACCAATCATCAGGTGGATTGGTGCTGGCATAGCCATTTTCATAGAACTTACCATTACCATAAATAACATGCGAATATGCAAAATCGGCGGTCCAGGCATTGGCAGTCGCCAGGGAAGTCGTACTGCCATAATATGTGGTACCTTGATACATGTAATATGTCGTAGCGCTATTTGTTGTTGTAAATACCTGCTCACCGATATCGCTTTCTAAAACATATGCTCCATCTTCCCAGGTGGAGATGGCATCAATGGCTTTGAACGGACTGCTAAAACCACTAAATATGAGACTACCATCGCGATGATAGCCAGAATATGTGATCGTCTTGGCCGGACCGGCATGAACGGCAACCTCACTGGCAACACCATTTGCATTCAGATAAAACAGCTTCTGAGCAACATGCAACCGCTCATTGTCCAGATCATTCTCTTGAACGGAAAAAGTACCGTAATATTGATCCGTTTTACCTTTTTGCTTGATGGATATTTGGTAGGTGGGACCTTCTTCGATAGGACCAATCACAACCCCCGTGTTGTCTGCAGCTATTACGTTACTGCCTATCACCCTACCAGTGTCTGCACTGGATATTTCTACGGTATATGAGGTATCCTGGTCAAGATTACCATAATAAACTACTGACGCTACAGTTTGTCCTTCCTTGTTAGATAACGCCGAGAGATCGAAAGGGCTAGTTTGCCCTGGGGAAGCAGCAACGCTCGACTGCTTAGGGCCTGGGTTGCTGATGTTAAACACGGCCGAGGCGACGCTGCTCCAGCCCGAGGAACTGTGAGCGGCGGCCAGGAGCAGTTCTGACTGGCTAACCAGGAAGCGATCACTGTAGGCGATGGCAGTGTTGCTGTTCGCCGGGTTGGAGCCATCGGTGGTGTAGTAGATGGCGCCACAGTCGCTGGTGATGGTCACGGACGGGGGGCCTAAGTAGGCGCCACTGCCAGGGAAGATAACCGGCGCCTGCCCGGAGCTGGACGCGTCTGCATAAGCGGGAAATGCCGGTAGCATGCACATGAACATCAGGCATATGGTTATTATTAGAGACCATGATTTTTTCATTTTAGTTGAGTGCAGTCCTAGCTTTTGCCTTTTTCTAGAATACATTTTAACATAATTATAGCTCGTTTGCTGGATGCTGACATTAGAAAATTCAAAGGCGCTCGAGGAACCACCCGACGATGGCATCCAGACGATGAACCCGATGCCAAGGTTGGCCATTGCGGCTCAGATCATGGTTCTCGTCCGGGTAGCGAATCAGCAAGACTGTTCGCCCAAGGAGTTTGAGTGCTGTATAGAACTGTTCCGCCTCGGATATTGGCACACGCAAGTCGTTTTCTCCATGAATCATCAGTAGTGGTGTCTGCACCGAGTCTGCGAAGCTGATCGGCGAATGCGACAGGTAGACGCCGGGAATGCGCCAGGGGGGATCCCCGAAGTCCGTGAGGTCACTGAAGGCGAAATCGCCTGTACCCAAAAAGCTATATCCATCGCTGATGCTGCGCATGGCAATAGCAGCTCGAAAACGGTCTGTGTGCCCAATGATCCAGTTCACCATAAACCCTCCGTAACTTCCGCCTGCTACTCCCAGCCGGTCAGGATCGATTCCACCCTGCATCACTGCCTCATCGATGGCGTTCATGACATCTGCAAAGTCTTGATCACCCCAGTTACCCCTGATGGCGGCAGTGAAAGCCTGGCCGTAGCCCATGCTCCCGCGAGGGTTTGAATAGGCGACTGTGATGTTGTTGGCGGCAAGCAACTGGAACTCGAAAAAGAAACGGTATCCGTACATCAGGGTCGGACCGCCGTGGATCTGCAGCACAGCGGGCGTCTTGGGATGTGGGTAGCTTCCGGCAGGGCGCAGGATCCACCCCTCTACAGTCACCGCTCCGGATCGAGTCGTAAAGCGTTCGGGTTCAGAGAGTTCGACCGTTAACAGGAACTCGCCGTTTACATTCGTGAGCCGGCGCTCGTACTTGGTACCATCAAGATCCAGGAGAAAGATGTCGTTCGGGGTGAACGGATCGGAGTGGCAGATCGCAGCGCGACGGGAGCCCCAACTCACACTAAAGTTATAAATGACCCGCTTTCCTTCTGTTACAGACTCCACCAACCCGGTTGGCGCCTGTATTCGCACTAGATGGCTCATGCCGCTGTCGCTGGCCAGGTAGTAAAGGGAGCGCCCGTCTGGTGCCCAGGTAGGAGGCGATGGTCTCTGGGGCTCGATCAGGTCGGCGATGGACATATCCCCGAAAGGGCGGTCGAACCCGGCTGTGAGGTGGTGGGGCTCTCCTCCGGAAGTATCGACGGTCCAAACGGATGGCTGTGTATAGTCGCCGTACTGTAGTGTGTGGCCAACATAGGCGATGGTCTTGCCGTCGGGAGCAAAGGCGGGACTATGGGCCGGACCCGAGCTTTGAGTAAGTCTGTGAACGTAACCGCCAGTGGCTGGCGCCAGTCCAATATCTCCGGTGAGCATGCGGTTCGGATCCATTGCTTCAACTGCCATCCATTGGCTCATCGAAAAGGCGAGGGATCGTCCGTCCGGCGACCAGGCAGGATCATCATGGTTAGCCCTGCCTTCTGTGAGCACGCGTAACGACCTGGCTCGCAGATCGACCACCGCTATTTGGGTAAACTTCTCCCCGATAAACCCGATGCCGTTTTCTTTATAGGGAAGCGTCCTGATTAGCCGGACGTCGGCGGTAAACCTCTCCCTCGGAGAAAGTATGCCGGGCTCTTCTCTCTCAGGCTCGATCCCTTTTTCACCTAAAAGGATCGTAAAGGCAATCCTCAGTCCATCAGGCGCCCATACCGGCCGTCCGGAAATACCTTTCAGTGAGGTAATTTTTTGAGCCTTACCCCCGCTCGCAGGGATAATCCAGATCTGAGGCGACCCGCTTCGAGTGGATAAAAACCCGATCCACCTGCCATCCGGCGACCAGGCGGGAGAATGATCCAGTTGATCCCCACCGGTGAGTGGTCTGGGATCACCTTCTGCAGTGGGCACCATCCAGAGATGGGAGCGGTATTTGTTTTCCTCCGGAGCGAAGACCTTCTGCGTAAAACAGACACGGGATCCATCAGGCGAGATTTGGGCCTCAGTGATCAGTCGAATCTGAAATAGGTCCTCGGGCCGCAGGCGGCGGCGCCTCGAGGATTCTCCATGCTGGTGTGCGCTGTGAAACTCGTTGTGTGACAATTCATGAGGGTGCATCTCCTGCTTTCTTGACCCTTCATTTCCTTACGTGTACGCGACGCCACTTTCATCCTACCCCTCCGGGTGCCCGCATGGCGGGCGCGGTAGGTTTTTAGTGGCAAAGTACTATAAATATTATATGCAATTGCCTTCAACTGGGTCTTGGCTTCAGAGGGGGATTGCTTCCCCCACTGAAGCTTAGAGCCAGTGTAAAGGTGGGGGACATAAAGCGAAGTTATAATGCAGATCAGTCCCGACTTAGAAGCCTCATCGCCAAGTAACTGCGTGCCAGGGTAGTGGCCGATGAAGCAGGAAATTTCCGCTCCATAGCGAAGCGTAAGTGGTGGCAGTTGAACACAGATGACTACCCTTATGCATATGCTTGGAGGCGGTATTATGCGAGATCCTAGAGTAAACACGCTTGCCGGCAGCCTGATCAACTATTCCTGCGGGTTGCAGCCGGGGGAGAGTGTGCTGATCGAAGCGACCGGACTGGAGACACCCCTGGTGACGGCATTGATCGAGCAGGCCTACGCCGCAGGGGGGACGCCGTTCGTCACCATTAAGGATAAGTCTATAGACAGGGCTATATTGATGGGCTGCGGCGAGGGCCAGATGCGGCGGATGGCGCGCTACGAAGCGGCCAGAATGAGCGAGATGGATGCCTATGTGGGAGTGCGTTCGGGAGAGAATGTCGCCGAACTGGTCGATGTCCCTCAGGATAGAATGGACTTGTATCAGAAGTACTTCTGGGAAGAGGTTCACGGCAAGATCCGTGTGCCCAAGACCAGGTGGGTGGTGCTCAGATATCCCTCGCCTTCCATGGCTCAACTCGCCAACACCAGCACCGAAGGGTTTGAGGACTTCTACTTCATGGTGTGCAACCTGGATTATGCCAGGATGTCCCGTGCGATGTGCCCCCTGGTTGATCTCATGAATGGCACGGATCGGGTGAGGATTGTCGGACCGGGCACCGATCTCTCGTTTTCGATCGAGGGCCTGCCGGCGATCAAGTGCGACGGCCACTTGAACATACCGGACGGAGAGGTGTACACTGCTCCGGTCAGGGACTCCGTAAACGGCAGTATAAGCTACAACACTCCTGCCCGGTATCAGGGCTTTACCTACGAGCGTATCCGGCTGGAGTTCAGGAATGGGAAGATTATCGATGCCACTGCCAACGATACGGCGAGGATTAACCGGGTGCTGGACATCGACGAGGGCGCCAGGTATGTGGGGGAGTTTTCCCTGGGGATTAACCCGCACATCACCAGTCCGATCGGGGACGCTCTGTTCGACGAGAAGATTACGGGATCGATTCATTTCACGCCAGGCAGCGCTTACGACGACTGTTTCAACGGGAACAGGTCGGCCCTGCACTGGGACCTCGTCCTGATCCAGGCCCCGGAATACGGAGGCGGGGAGATATTCTTCGATGATGTCCTGATCAGAAAGGATGGCCGCTTTGTGCTCCCCGAACTGGATGGCCTGAATCCCGAGAACCTGAAATAGCCCTTTATGGGCGGGTTTTGGTATGCATCACCTGCAGCCAGTTTAGATAATAAAGTTGTACAATATCAGGAAAAGTAGCAAGGGGTCGCCCCCATTAGGAAAGCAACAATGTGTCGCCCCCGTGCGGAGACGTGGGTTAGTCAGCCTGAATGGGCTATTTGTTGAGGATGAACTGGCCAGCGGCATAGATGCAGTTGGCATTGGCCGGAATCAGGCGCATCAGCGATCCTGCGTCCATTTGGATATCAATATTGAAACGGAGTGTTAAGCTTGAAGCGTGGTCTGATTTGCTACCTGGTAGTGCATGAGGATGAGGAAGAGATCGCCTACGATGTGGCGGAGTTGAAGGAACTCCTGGTCAACATCGAGATCGAGGCGGTGGCCGTGGTGGCGCAGCGCCGCCAGCCGGACCGCAACTACCTGTTTGGCGAGGGCAAGGCGCAGGAGATCAAGCAACAGGCTGCCGACGCCTCGATAGAAGCGGTAATCTTTAACCGGGAACTGTCGCCCCGGCAGGTGAAGGCCCTGGAGGACCTGTTCGAAGACGTGGAGATCTGGGACCGTACCCAGGTAGTGCTGGAGATTTTCAGCCGCCGGGCACGTTCCCGGGAGGGGAAGATCCAGGTCGATCTGGCCCGGCTCTCCTATCTCTACCCGCGCATGTTGGGGTTGGGCGGGGTGCTCTCCCGCCTGGGGGGCGGCATCGGCACCCGAGGCCCTGGCGAGACCAAGCTGGAAGTGCTGCGCCGGGCGGCACGCGATCGCATCCACAACCTGAAAGAGGAGATGGCAGCGGTGCGCCAGAGCCGGTCGGTGCTGCGGCAGCAGCGACAGAGCGCCGGCGTTCCGGTGGTCTCGCTGGTCGGCTACACCAACGCCGGCAAGTCCACCCTCCTGAATGCCCTTTCCCAGAGCAGCCAACCGGCCCTGGTCGAGGACCGGCTGTTTGCCACCCTTGACCCGCTCAGCCGGCGTATCCATCTGCCATCGGGTAGAGCAGCGCTATTGACCGATACGGTGGGTTTTATCCGGGACCTGCCGAAGAAGCTGAAGGAAGCCTTTGCAGCCACCCTGGAGGAGTTGCAGGAGGCCGACGTGCTGCTGCATGTGATCGACCTGACCAGCCCCTATATGGAGCAACAGGCGGCGGCGGTGGAGGAGATTCTGGGGGAGCTGGCCCTGGATGACCACTTGCTGATCAAAGTGTACAACAAACTGGACAACTTTGAAGGAGATCCGCCGACCGATGGGGTGGCGGTGTCGGCGCTGCGCGGCGGCAATCTGGACCTGTTGCGGCAGTTGATCGAGAATGCCCTATTTCCGGAGCAGGAGTTGGAGATCCTGGTGCCCTACGACCGTCTGAACGAAGTCGGACGCCTGCGGGATTATCTCAAAGTGATAACGGAAGAGTACCAAGGGAATGGGGTGCGCTTCACGCTGCGCGGCCGGCTGCAGGACCTGGAGCGGCTTCGGTCGCGTCTGCGCCTTCCAGGATCGACGCAATGAGATTGATCATGCCGCCATCAATTGCGGTTGGACATTTAGGCAAGATGGGGTTACAATAAGTTTGGGATATATTGACTATAAAGCTACTTTTTAGTGTCCCAAGCAGGACTCAGCGCCGAAGATCTCGCCGCCCATCCCGACACCCCCTACCTGAAGGAAGTCGTCGATTTTTTTAAAGCCAAGGTAGATGCCAATGAGATTGGCCGGAAGACCGGCAAGGGTTTTTACACCTATCCCAATCCCGCCTACGAACAACCCGACTTTGTGGAAAGGGTCAAGCCCAAGTTTAAGAAATGATTCGGTTTATTTTCACGTATTCTTGCTAAGGAGGTGGTAAGACCAAATTGTAATGCCACAAAATTCTTAAAAGAGAGGAGTTGTAGGCATGATCGACAAAAGCAAAAGGTACCTGAAGACCCGCATGGCACTGGATACCCTCCCCACCCTGGAGAGTAAGCGCATCTATTTTGACAGCATGGCCGAAATGATTATGACCCGGGCCCAGGAGATACCGGACAAAGTTCACGTGCTTTTCTACGATGAGGTAATCACCTACGCTCAAACCAACGAGCGGTCGAGCAGGGTGGCCAATTATCTCAAAGAAAAGGGCGTGAAGAAAGGCGACATCTGCTCGGTTATGGTCTTGAACTCGCCCGAAGTCTACTACACCATGTTTGGGATCCAAAAGCTGGGCGCGATCGCCGGGGCGATCAACTACATGCTGAAAGGTCCGGAGATCGCCTATGTACTTGACGATTCCAAACCAAAGATCGCTTTTGTCAGCAGCGGTTTTATGGCGGAGTTTGCCAGGGGTTATGAAATGGCGCAACACAAGCCCATCGTGATTGAGGTTGAGCAGGGAGTGGAGCACGGAACCAATATTGCAGCAGGGGTTCTATCCGATATCCTGGCGAAGTATCCGGCGGATGAGGCGTTCGTTCCCCAATCCCTGGACGACCCGTTCATGCTGCTGTACTCCTCGGGAACCACGGGGCATCCCAAAGGGATACTGCTCTCCAACCGGAACCAGTTTTCCGTCTGCAAGGACATAGCAAGATTCGGTGTCAACCTTCCCGACGACGTGTTTATGATCATAGCGCCCATGTTCCACACCAATCCCTTGTGCGTGTGGACCTTTCCCTACACCTACCAGGGCATTACCCTGTGCATCAGAAAGGCCTTCTCACCCGAAGATTTTTGGCCCTCTCTGGCCCGGTACGGAGTAACCATCGTCTGGGGTGTGCCCGCCATGTACAGCTACGTCATGTATCAAGTTGATTCCAAAACCGTTGATTATGAAAAGATCAAGCTGAGGTTCGCCTTTTCCGGAGGCGCTCCGATACCGGCGGAACTCATCAGGGATTTCAAGGAAAAGTTTGGGGTAACTGTGGTTGACGGCTACGGGCTGACCGAAGTTACCGGGGTATCGACCTCCAGCCTCGGAGCCCCGATCAAGGGAGCTGTCGGCCAGGCTTTTTACGAGCAGGAAATAGAGATCATGGACGAACACAACAATATCCTGCCTTACGGAACCAAGGGCGAGATCTGCATTAAAGGTGATGCGGTGATGATCGAATACCTCAATAAACCCGAGGCCACGGCCGAGACCATCAAGGACGGCTGGCTTCATACCGGCGATTTGGGGTACATGGATGAGGAAGGATACATCTTCTACGCCGGGCGCCTCAAAGAAATGATCAACCGGGGCGGTGAGAACATCTACCCGCGCGAGATCGAGTTGCCGTTGGAAGGCCACCCGAAAATCAAGGAAGTGGCCGTGGTCGGCCAGCCTGACCCGGCCCTGGGCGAGCGTGTCAAGGCCTGCATCATTCTGAAAGAGCCCGGAACCATGACCGCACAGGAAGTCAAGGATTACTTGAGCGACAAGATAGCCAAGTACAAACTGCCCGAGTTTGTCGAGTTCTATGATGACTTCCCGCGCACTCCGAGCGGCAAGGTGTTAAAGAACGAGCTTAAGGCTCCTAAAGCGTAAAGTAAATTAATTTTACCGAGGACTACCCGCTCTAATGCCCCCGCTTCTTTGAGGCGGTGGGATAAGAGCGGCTACGCCTCTAGTTAACTATTTCTAAGCTTCAGTGGGAGAAAGACAACCCCCCACTGAAGCCAAGAACTATTTGAATAAACAGAGATGGAGGGGTAGTAATGTCAAAAATGGTAACTACGGTAACAGGCCCTGTTTCGGCTGACAAGCTGGGCGTAACGTTGGCTCATGAGCATTTGCTTTTTGGATACCCGGGCTTTCAGGGCGACTTCACTTTGGGGCCTTTCGACCATGATGCCGCTGTACAAGCCAATGTCGACGCAATAAACCAACTGAAATCCGGATATGGCCTGAATACTATCGTTGACGCCACTCCCAACGAATGCGGCCGGGATGTCGTATTTTTGAAAGAGGTAGCGGAGAAAACCGGAATCAATATCATTGCCGCCACAGGCTACTACTACGAGGGCGAAGGCGCCCCGGCATACTTCCACTGGAGATCTACCATGGGCGACATCGTTCCCGAGATCTATGCCATGATGAAGGCCGAAATCACGGAGGGAATCATGGGCACCGGGATCAAAGCCGGCATCATTAAGCTCGCCACCAGCAAAGGCCAGATGTCCGACTATGAAAAGGCTTTCTTTACTGCTGGCGCCCGTGCCGCCGCGGACACAGGAACCGTCGTAGTCACTCATACCCAGGAAGGAACCATGGGTCCGGAACAGGCCGATTTCCTTATTTCCCAGGGAGTAAATCCCAAGAAGATCCAGATCGGTCACATGGAAGGGAGCTGCGATCTGAACTACCAGAAGCAGGTCCTCGATAAAGGGGTATTTATTGCCTTCGACCGCATCGGTCTCCAGGTCTTCGGCGGCTGCCCGATGGACCCGCAGCGGGTCGAAACCGTTCTGGCCCTGATCAAAGCCGGTTATGCAGACCAGATACTCCTATCCCATGACTTCATCCAGGTCTGGCTGGGAAGACCCGCACCGGAGCTTCCACCGCAGGTAATGGAGTTGATTGGAAATTGGAATTGGAGCAACGTCTTTACCACCTTCGTGCCTGCTCTCAAGGCGGGTGGAGCCAGCGAGGCGGATATCAACAAGCTGCTGGTGGAAAACCCCCGGAGATTATACGGACTGTAGAATTTAGTTCGTGGTATTGAAGCCAGGAAACCCGGCGGTTGTTTATAAAAATCGCCGGGTTTGCCTGGAACCAGACTGGCTCTCTCATTGAGCCTGACCATCGCCCTAAAGCGCGAAATTACCGAGTAGACACAGCAACCTTCCGGGCGAAGGCAATAAGGTGGACTCTGTTTAAGGTTCCCGGTTTCCTGTTTCAGTGAGTTTGATCTCATTGTTTTTTAACAGTCTGGCCAGCACCGCCTGAACCAAGGCGCCCTGACTGTTTTCGCCGCCGCTAATCATGATCTCTGGTGTGATCTTGATTTGCTTCTCCGAGATCAATTTCATCAACTCGATACTGACGAGTCCTTCCGCTGTTACTGCTTGCTTGGTCAGTTCGTATGCCTGCGCCGTGTTCTTGCCGATCGCCAGAATTTTATCAGCCTCTCCCTGACCTTCAAGCCTGATTCTCTCGCCCTCGCCCTGGGCAATGGCGATTGTCTTTTGCTTGATCTGTTCTGCAACCTGCACATCAATCTGCGCTGCCACCAGGGTTGCCTGCTTGTCAGCTTCGGCCCTGGTCTTTTCCATGGCGATACGCTTCTGTTCCGAATTCCTCTGCTCATCGAACATTGACTGGCGCTGCAGGGCGAGCACCTTGTTGGTTTGGGTCTCCATCAGTTCCGGCGGCAGGACAATATTACTGATGAGCACCGATAATACCTCGACATGGTACTTGCTCAGTTCGTTGACGGCACGCTTCAGAGCCTGATCCTGCTGCTCGTGGCGATCCTGCAGGAATTGCATCGCTGAAGCCGTGGATGCCTGATTGCGGAATGATGAGTCGATCAGCGGGTGAATGACGTTGGTGATCAGGTTTTCTATGCTACCAATACGACTCACGAGATAGGGCGATTGATCGGGCAGCACCCTGATGACCACTTTCACGCCTACTTTAAGCGCAAAGCCATCCTTGCTGTTCACGTTCAGCGAGTCGAACTTGGTATCCGCAGCATCATCCCAATCAATGGTGGTATTAGTGGTATTAATGATTATCGGCCTGTATGCCAACAGGTTCAAATAAAAATTTCCAGGTCCGAGCACTGAACGTTGTATGCCTCGGTATCCTTCCGTAACTACATATTTTTCTGCATTAAAGTCGTCCGCTGCGCCGACATCCGCTTTAGGCTCCCCGGAAGACACCGCTATTGCCGGTTGTTTGCCGACGTTAGAGATGATCACTGCCACCTGACCCTGATTTACAGTTAACGCATCAGACGTTTGCACTGAAAACATCAGGGGGTTTATGTAAAATTTGCCTGGGGTGAGGACATCTAATTGTGGGCCGCGCTGCCCACCGTTCGTGAGAAACGCTGCGGCATTCTGGAACATATCGTGACCCTGAATAGTCTTGGCAATCAGCTCGTTTTCCGGCAGCTCTTCTCCATCATTTGCGGTGACAATGCCGACTTTGCCGGACGGAACATCGATAGCTGGTGTGATTTTCACATCGAACATCCGGAGATTTATTCTGTACCGGCCCGGTCTCAAGATATCTAGCTGTGGCCCCTTCTGTCCGCCCTGCTCGAGGAAAGCCTCTCCATCCTGGAAGTTGTTATGGCCGGGAACTGATTTAGCATAGAGTCTCCCCGGATCCAACGGTTGGCCGGCTGCTGCGTTCACGATGCCAATCGAGCCTGCAGGGATCGTTATCGCATCCATCACTGTGATCTTGAAGAGATAGCTGTTGACTCTGTAGAGACCTGGCGGTAATGTTTCTGTCTGGATGCCTTTCTGCCCCTCGTCTTTCAAAAAAGCCTCGGCATCCTGAAAGTGAGTATGACCGGTTACGACCCTGCCGAATATTTCTCCCGGGTCGAGGGGCCTCCCGTCTATCGATTCGACTATTCCCACCTGGTTTTCCCCGATCGTTACCAGGTTATCTACCCGTACATTAAATAAGAACGGAAAAAACAGATGAAGCCCCGGCCCCAATATTCTTGCCTGAATTCCAATCTGCCCGGGGAGTGCGACGACCCTATCCGAAGGAAGCCTGGCTCCGAAAAGTTTTCTTTCTACTATCCCCACTTGCTGGCCGCCGATGATTACGATCATCCGTGCGCTCCCGAGCAGGGCTATGACAACAATCGCCGCAATTACGTAAAGCAAGAGTAAAACCATCCTATCCATTTGTTTCTCCTCCTCATTTTTAACTGTGAATAGATGAAAATTTCCTTGTAACAGTAGCTCTCTTCTTGTCCTGGTACATCAGGCCTTCAGCTTCCCGCAGCACGAGTTCGAAGGGTTGATCGATATTCTCCCTGGTGGCAACACCCAGGGCAAAACTGACGGGCGTCGATTCTCTTCCTGTTTTCTCACCGGCCGCCCGGATTTGGTTGCATATCCTCCCGGCAGCGTCTCTACCTGTGTTTGGCAGCAGAACGGCAAATTCATCGCCGCCCCAGCGGCAGATGATGTCTTCCTTGCGGCACACACTCTTAAAAATCTCGGCGGTCCTGATTAGCAGAGCGTCCCCCGCCTGATGGCCAAGGGTATCGTTGACCAGTTTGAGCCCGTTGACATCACCCATGATCACGCTGAAAGGCAACTGCCTTTTCGTATTCAGGCGCTTGGTCTCTTCCTCGAAGAAAGAGCGGTTGAAGATCCCGGTCAGGATGTCATGGAAGCACAGATACGTGAGACGCTCTTCTGCTTGCTTGCGCTCGGTAATGTTGCGTATCACCACGACAATCTGATCTTCAAGCAACGGGAGAAAGCGCGCTTCGAAAAATTTCCTTTCTCCACGGATGCTCAGGTTATATTCGATCATCACCAGCGACCTGGTATCTTGAACCTGATCGATTACCTGTTGAAACTGCCGGCCCAATTTTTTGGAAACGTCCTGTACCCGCTTCCCGAGCAAATCCTCTATAGGCTGGTACAGGTCAGAAGGGTCGCCTGCCAGTAATTCCAGAAATGTGCCATCTTTGCCGAGCCTGAAATAGAGATCCGGTAAAGCCTGAAAGACCGCCTGGAGTTCGGCAGCCTTCCGGCGTAGCGCTTCTTCTGCCCGTTTGTGTTCCCGGCGCACTACCGCCTCTCGCAGTTCCCGTTCGATGGTGAAATTGAGCCTGGTCAGGTTGTCTTTGAAAATGTAGTCATCGGCGCCCGCCTTTATGGCTGCTACTGCCACATCCTCGCTGATCCTGCCGGACACGATAATGAAGGGCAAATCCAGACCCCTTTCTTTTACTAACCCTAGGGCATCCAGGCCATTAAAATGCGGCATGACGTAATCGGCGATGATCAGATCCCATTTCCGGCGGTCCAGGGCGCTTGCCATCGCTTCACGGGTATCTACCCGTTCGCAGAGAGGATCATAACCCCACCGTCGCAGTTCGTATAACACCAGCTTGGCCTCGTCATCCGAATCCTCGACCATCAGAACCCTCAAGGATCGATCCATGAATAACCACTCGCAATCGTATGTTAATGCAACTGCAAAGAGCCAGACCAACGCAACTTTTCTGCTCCGAAATCTCAGTGTCGATGCCCTCCGCAAGGAGACGCTCATGTTAAGGTTGAATTGGTCAGGTCATGTTTTAGATGAACCTGACGATGAACACCTCCTTGAGGACGCTCCAGGGGATGCCCAGTGTCCTGCAGAGCCCCCCGAACCCCGTGGTGGATGATATATACCTTGTTCGGTGTTACATTATAGATGCCGGACAGGAGATCGGCCGGGTTCTTGGTCATAGCCACGACTGAAAGATTAGCACACATGGATACCAATTACTACTGGTTGTTACGAGTTTTGAACCAGGGAAAAGAAGGTAAAAGGAGTGATTAAAAGATGAGGTTACTATATTAATGAAATTATACTAGTAAACTTGTCCCATGTCAAAATAAGAGAAATAGCCGAAATGCCCGATCAACAGCATCGCCTATAAATTGTATAAGAATAGCCATGTGCGCTTGCTGCAAACCCCCTGTTATACCCGGCAACTCTGTGGGATTATTTAAGCAGTGGCATTGTATCCTCGCAGGGCAGGCCGACCTGGCACTTGCCACAGCCATACCCGGGCTTGAACCTTGGTAAGACTTCTGTAAATAGATAGGCGCGGCAGGTATGCTTGTCTTTGCCTTCAAAAGTCAATGCCTTGGAGGGGCAGTGTTCTATGCAGTCGCCACACGTGCCGTTGGCGAACCAGAGACAGTAGTCGTAGGGATCTTTATACGGTCTCTGGGTAGGGGTCAACTCTAATGAAGTGACCACGCTGCCGATCCGCCCCGCACAACCTTTGCCGGTAATCAGGTGCCGGTGCAAGCCGAATGTGCCGAGCCCGGCAATATAAGCCACATGCCTTTCCGACCAGTTGGATGCCACCTCTCTCACCTGAAACTGAGGCTCGAGAGCCGGCGCCACTCCTTGACCACCCAACTCTGCAACCAGGGCAACGAGATGCCTCCTGGCTTCGTTATTGAAGGCTTCTCCGTCGATCCGCGCCGATACCCATTCTGCAGATGGCAAACCGGGGCTCCGGTTGCTTTGCCTGATCTTCTCGGTAAACGGCAGGAAATAGGAGATGACGGACCTGGCGTTGGCCAGCCATTCATGCGGTGACAGATGTTCCGGTCCGATCACGCCCGGTTCCTTTAGTTTTTCGAATAGCGGGTCATCGGCTGAAGCAAAGGCCATGAGCGGTGAATCGTAAATCGCAATGCCTCCATGGGCAGCCAGGGTGTTGGATGTGGCGTTGCTTACGAAAATTGCAAATTGCTTTCCGATTGACTCGTTTTTAGCAAACACAGCCATGCCTCCTTGATAGTTTTCGTGACTAACCGTGCTCAATGACCGCAATTTCCGGCATCGGGAAATGCTGCACGTTTCCGGTGACCAAGATCAGAGAATTCATCACCGCCACGGCGGCGATGAGGGTATCGGAAATGCTCAAAGTGACCCCCTTTTTCTGGTAGTCCCGGCGGTATTGGCCGGCCAGGCGGGCGGTTTCATACGGGATCGGGTAGTATAGCAAGGATGTTAAAAACTCTTCCACCTTAGTCAGTTCCTCCGGCCTGACCCCTGAAAAGACTTCTGCCACGACAACCGGGCAGCAACCCAGCGGCCCTTCCTCAACCAGCTTACCAAGCGTCTGAATGGCCTTCATCCGGCCGCGGAAGAAGTCGATCAGGACTGTGGTATCGAGAAGGAAGCCATTAGTCGCCAAAGATTTCCCTCCTCCGGGCCTCGGTCTCTTCCCTCAGCCTTTGCACCCAGGCAGAGACGTCGGCAGCAGTGGTGAATTCCGGGTAATCCTCTGTCTTCAAAATACCGGCTGCTGCCTGCAGGGTCTTTTTTTGCTTCAAACGTAACAATTCCTTTTTAGTGGCTTCGATGATAAACTTGCTTTTTTGCCGTTTGCCAACAAGCGAATCCAGGTCGGCAAGCAGGTCTACCGGTAGCCGGATGGGGGTTAATTTGGTGTTTTCCAAGGCAAAGCCCTCCTGTATATACGGTTGTATTTACTAGAAGTATATACAAAGAGGTTGGAAAAGTAAAGTGGGAACAAAACAGCTTCCCGTACACTGCAACCAGTGTTCCGTCCGGGGGTGCGGTCACCTCTCCTTTTCCTCCACGCCGCCGCGGCCAACCAGCACCAACCCGGCCAGGACGATGATGCCTCCGGCCAGGGTGAGAACGCTGGGGATCTCGCCGATCCAGATGAAGGCGACCATAGTTGCCAGGATCGGATTGATGTAAAGAAAGCTTGCCGCCTGGGATGCCGGCATCTTTGACATGAAGTACGACCAGGTAGCGTAGGCCAGGGCGCCCGGAAAAATTCCCAGGTAGATCACCGTCAGGTGGGCCTGCAGGGGCGCCTTGCCGAGATCCTGGAAGAAGCCCGGCAGAAAAACCAGCATGCACAGGGTACCGGCCCAGATCGAGTAGGTCGTGAGATCGAAGGGCTTATATTTTGAGAGCAGCGGTTTCTGAAGAACAAAGAAAACGCTGAACGAAAGTGTGGCCAGTCAGGACGACCAGCGCTCCGGGGTTGAAATGCAGTCCCCCGCCCTCGCCGAAAGCGATCAGTGTCGTGCCCAAAAAACTGATCACCATCCCTGCCCAGGTGTTTCGTTTCAGGCGCTCCCCGAGAAATGCGACCGCCAGCAGGGCGGTGAAAATGGGGGACAGGCCGATCAGGAAGCTGGCGGCGCCGGCTGTGACCGTGATCTCTCCATAGTTCAGGGCGGCATGGTAGACCGTAAACCCGATGAAGCCGCTGAGCAGGATCAGGGGGAGGTCCCGGAGATCCGGCAGGCGCATTCTGGTGATCAGGGCGTACACGGCCAGGGCGAGCGAGGCGACCAGGAACCGGTACAGCGCCATGTGAAAGGGGTTGAAGGCCTGCAGCCCCACCCTGATGCCGGCGTAAGCAGATGACCAGAAGAGGAGGGTGACAACCAGCGCAACTGTTGTTTTTGTGTCGAAGGATCGGCGCATCATATCACCTTGAATACATCAACATGTTTCGATTATACTGCGTTAAATGATGGACATGCACAGGTAGTTTCGAAGACAATAAAAATCGGCCACCAGGGCGAGGTGTTGATATCTTAATGGCCAAGAAGAAACGCCCCAAGATTGCACTCCTGAAGTATTGCCAGCCAACCGGGCTGAAAAACAAGAGCCCGAGGCTGGAGACGATGTGCAACCATTTTAAAGGGAAGCATCAAGAAAAAGGGTTAAAGATGTATAATTTGCAGCCGGGGTGATAGCGGACCGGAGCGCAGATGGCGGAACCGGCAGCAATCGGCTTGCCGCGGGAAATGCTGCTGGTGAGAGTGACAAAAGGAGAACCAGGACTCTTGATCAAGATTGACAAACACATCACACTTCTGGATTTTCCAGGCTTTCAATATCCTCACTGCAACTGTCTCTGGATCGAGGATGACATCAATTGCCTTATTGATTCCAGCCCCGGGGAAGCCGACCTTGCCTATTTAAAAACACAGGCAGTCGACCTGATTATCAATAGCCATGGCCACGTCGACCACTACCTGTATAATGATCATTTTCCCAACAGCAAGATCCTCATGCACCAGGCCGATCACGCCATGGCTCAATCGGCCGATGGCTACCTGGAGGAATTTGGGGTAAAACTGTTCACCGACGATCCGAACATGTATCAGTTGTTTTTGCAGGGGAACCTGTTTCAAACGACGCGGGTTGACGGAGAGATAAAGGATCATCAAGTTATCAGACTGGGTGCAACCACTCTCGAAACTTTACACCTCCCGGGCCATTCCCCGGGCCACTGCGGTTTCCTGTTTCCAGAGCAGGGCTTTATTTTTACTGCCGATATCGATCTATCCAGATTCGGTCCCTGGTATGGAACCATGAATTGCTCCCTGGCCGATTTTATCAACTCCATCGAGAGATTATTGAGCATGAAGCCCGACTATCTCATTACCGGCCACGGCAAGGCAATTATCAAAGAGGATGTTTCCAGGCGCCTCAGGGAATACCGGGACATTATCTACGCTCGCCAGCGGCGCATCGTCGACCTGATTGATCATGGCCGCCACAGCCTGGACGAAATCGCTGGCGCATATCCGGTTTATAGACAACTGCCCCGATCCAGTTCAATGTTTTACCACTTTGAGCGGATGATGATCCTGGTTCACCTGCGGTATCTTCAAGATCTGGGACATGTTATCGAAGAAAACCGCCGTTATTATCTCAAAGAGGGAATACGCCCGTCGGATGCCTACTGATTTCCCCGGTGTTCTGATGAGGCGCCTTGCATACTAAAATGAGGTGGCAGTGTCTTCCAATAGTGTTATTACGGTGGAAGAATCAATAAAGGGGATTTTCAAATGTTGATCGGCGAGGTATCCAGGCAGTTTACCACACCGCTAACCGCACCGGCTTGGGCCAGGCAGCGATCAGGAGATTCGCCGACCGGGGACCGGGATGCCGCCGGTGTAGATTTCATCCACCTTGAGCCTGCAGATGCCGCCCTCCCTGGTAAGGGTTCCCTTGACCTGGTAGGTGACCGGGTCCATGGTGATTACCGTCATGGCGGCAAAAACGCCGGAGGGGCAGTCCG
The DNA here is from genome assembly GCA_963767365.1 of uncultured Peptococcaceae bacterium. GTDB lineage: Bacteria > Bacillota > DSM-12270 > Thermacetogeniales > Thermacetogeniaceae > Palsa-1188. The sequence continues at coordinate 67,081 of CAVYEE010000009.1, read as the reverse complement.
GGTTCCTGAAGATCATGGTATCGCCTTCGATCCTGATCACCGGAACGGGCACCACCGCCAGCCCGCCCTCCCGGGGAAAGGCCAGGGCTTTTAACGCCTTCAGCCGCTCAAACTTTTCGCCCACCACCCGGTTGATGGACATCTTTTTCCCGGCCAGGGCGCCGGTAATCAATTCCCTGATTATTCGCCAGCTTGCTCAGCGTGGCGTTGGGGCTCACCGCATCCACGCGGATCAGGCCCGCGCTCCTGACACCGGTGTAGGCGTTGTATTTCAGCAGGGGAGACCCGTTGACAAATTCAAAGGCCTCTCCTTTGGTCTCAAAGCCGGTGAATGTTCCCTTCAGGGTGAAGTACTCCAGGCGCTCATCCATCACCAGGATGGCTACCCGGTTATTTTCCAGCAGATTCTGCCGGGTCTTCCACATGATAAAGTCACCGAACACCAGCAGGTCGTCCCGGTAATAGTCGGTGGTGAGAATGGGCGCCACGTTGACCCGCCCATTTTTGTCGGCGGTGGCCAGAAATTTGACCGTGGTCAGGTTGTGCAGCATGGTCACCTGCTTTTCGCTCAGGATCATTCTCTTTCACCCCATCTCTTCTGTTAACTAGGGGGGGTTGCTCATTGCTAACGGGACAGTTTTTCCGCTGACGGTTGAGCAGCAAAAGTAACCGCTCTTACCGTCTCAACGCGCTTAGTCGGTCAGTCATCTGTGAATTCGATATGGTCACCGGGCCTATCCCGGCCTCCTCCACGATCGCCTGCAATCTTTCCATGACCGCCCGGCTTACCCTGGGGGTATCCCGCAAGGGATACTCAATCCCCAGTTTCTCGTAATCCCCCCGGCAAAGGTCGTTGTATCCCAGGAGGTCCACCCTGGCCACGTTTGGCATGTTCTCTTTCACGAACCTGCTGATGCCGGAGATATTGTCCAGTGAATCGGTTATTCCGGGAATGACGGGAACCCTGATCCAGACCGGCACCGGCATTTTTCCCAGGATCCCGGCGTTTTCCAGGATGGGAGCATTTGATTGGCCGGTATACTGCCGGTGGTCCCGGTCCGAGATCAGCTTCAGGTCAAAAAGCACCAGGTCGGACATCCCGGCAATACCGGAAAAAGCCTCCCGCCCGGCAAAGCCGGACGTATCTATGGCCACGTGGATCTTTTCCGCCCTTAAAAGGGGAATCATGACCGCCAGAAAACGGTGCTGGAGCAGGCACTCGCCTCCGGAAAAGGTCACTCCCCCGCCGGAGTGATCGTAAAAATCCCGGTCCGCCATGATCACCCGCAGCAGATCCTCCAGCCCGTAGCTACTGGCCGATGGCCTGGAGGGCTCCGGTGGGGCAGTGGCTCACCCTGTCGGCCCCGTGAAAATTTTTACAGGTGCCGCAGCCGATGCATTTTTTCACATCGTGATAGATAATCTGGTCTGGAGTGAGCCCCTCGGGATTCTGGCACCAGGCGCACCTCAAGGGGCAGCCCTTCATAAAAACGGTGGTGCGGATCCCGGGGCCGTCCTCGGTGGACATTTTTTGGATGTTGAAGATGTTGGCTTGCATCTGTTCACCCGGCTTGATGCGATTCTCTCCTGATGATCTCGTCCTGGATGGCCATTCCCAGGTCGACAAAGTAGGCGTTATAGCCTGTCACCCGGACCAGCAGGTTGGGATAGCGGTCGGGGTTTTTCTGGGCGTCCCGCAAGGTATCCGGGTCGATCACGTTGATCTGCAGGGCCGTTCCCCCCTTTTCGGCGTAAGTGCGCAGCAGCGATCCGAACTTGACCCGGTGCTCCTCGTCCCGGAGCATGGAAGGGCTGAAACTCATGGTGTGGGAGGCGCCGTTGGGTATGTATTCGAAACCCAGGTTGCCCACGGACAGGATGGCCGAGGTCGGCCCTTCCTTATCCATGCCGTTGACGCAGCAGACGCCGTTGGACAGCGGTTCGAAGCGCCTCCGTCCGTCGGGGGTGGCGGCGGTGAGGGGGGCGTAGGCAATCCAGTAGTTCCAGGAGAGGTACCCCGCCCGGAACCTCCGGCCGGTTTTTGGCGAGTGGTAATTCAGTGTTTTTTTGCTCCAGTAGTCAGATATCTCCCGGCCCAGTTGGTCGGTTTCCGGGTCGTTGTTGCCGTATTTGGGCGCCCTGTTCAAAAGCATCTGGCGCAGCGCCTCGTCATCCCTGAAGTCGGTTTTCAGCCCCTGCAGCAGCCGGGCCATGGGCACCGACCCTTGTCTGAAGACCAGTGACCGCACTGCCGCCAGGGAATCGATCACGGTGGCCAGCCCTACTCCCTCGACGGTGATAAAGTTGTACCTGGCGCCCCCGGCAGTGATGTCCCTCATGTTGTCGATGCAGCCGTCCACCAGCAGTGAGAGGTAGGGGGTGGGCTCGTAGGCGGCCCTGATCCGATCCGCCTCGGAGGCCACCGAAACAATCCGGTCCAGCATGTAGTCGATCTGTTTTTCAAAGGCTGACCGAAAATCCTCAAAGCTTTGGAAGGATTCGGGCTGACCGGTCCTGGGGCCGATCTGTTTGCCCGACTGCAGGTCGCGCCCGTCGTTCAAGGCCAATTCCACCGCTTTGGCCAGGTTAAGGTTGACATCCACCGTCCCGGACCGGTCGTTGCCCTGCATGGTGTTTTCCAGGCACCCCACCGGGGCGTAGTCCCACAGGAGTGACCGGGGAATGCCGGTGCACTCCATGGCCTTCATGGCGGTTTCGTCAAAATTGATCAGGAAGGGCGCCCCCTGGGTCTTGGCTAACATGTCGACGATCCTTGTCATGACCGGCTCCGGGGTATTGTGGTGCAGCCTGAAGTTGGGTTTGGGCTCCAGCAGGTTGAGGTCTTCAATCACGTCAAGCATGAGCAGCGTCAGGTCGTTGGTCAGGTCCTGGCCGTCGGCCCCCAGCCCGCCCAGGGTGATGAGCTGCCCGAAGCTGGAGTTGATGCCCTGGTTGCGCCCGCACCGGCCCTGGTAGTCATAGGCGTAATTGTGCTTGATAAAGAAGCACTTCAGGATTTCCCCGGCAAATTCCCGGGTAATTACCCCTTCCTTGATATCCTGATCGTAAAAGGGATAGAGGTACTGGTCGATCCGGCCGTAGGAAAGCCCGGCCCCGGGGTAGGACTCGGCGGCCATCACCAGCATGTGGGTGAACCACAGCGCCTGGACGGCCTGGTGAAAGCTCAACGGGGGTTCCCAGGGCACTCTCTGCACCGCGGCCAGCATCGTTTCCAGTTCCAGCCTTCTGGCGCCGTCCTGTTCTAACCCTAATTTTTCTTTCAGGAGGGACTCATACCTGGCTGCCAGGATCCGGGGAGCATTGGTGGATAATTCCAGGGCGTTCAGGTAGTCCCGGTCCGAACCCGGCCGGGCCTTGACTGACTGGATCTTTTCGTACACTCCCTTAAATCCATGTTCCAGTATCTTTTTATAGTTTGGAATGAGGTGGCCGGGAATGGCCCCGGTGTTGCCTATGCCTTCTTCGTGCAGGCTGAGGGCAGTTTTCAGCCAGGCATCCGTTTCCTGCCGCCACCTGGCACTCTCCCTGCGGGAGAGGTTCTTGGACAGGGCGGTATTGAAGTGTGACCCGACGATCAACTCCCCGTCCAGGACACAGGCATCCAGGTATTTTTCCAGGACCAGGTTGAAAAAGGTCGCCCTTCGCTCTGCAAGGGAAAGCTTGTAGAAACCGGGCGGGACGGGTACGGTTCTGGCCGCGGCCTTGAGGGTATCCCGATAGGATGGGATAAAGGGGTAAACTTCAGGCACCACCGTCCAGTTGTAGGGTGAGAAGACCTCGTCCCAATCCTCCCCGGTGCTGAAAGAAACAACCTCATTGCGGAAATAGTCCCTGGTATAGAAAGAGAAGTATTCTTTTCGCAGTTTTTCAATCCTGGGCGAGTTATTGGCATTCGTCCACAGGACTGCTGCCGGCGTGCCCATATCATCCCCTCCTTGAAATTGAAGTGATACTCTCTGGCCGCTGCAGCGGCCAGAGAGTATCACTTTTCTTCCTCATGAGATTTTTGCAACAACTGTTCTATCTGCTTGCGATAGGTGATATTGGTGAAGAATGCGAAAGAACCGGCATAGCTCCCATCCTCTTCAAGAAGAGGCGCACCACTCACATTCATCCAGATATCCTTTCCGTCCTTGCACAGCATCTTGAGTTCGTATTTTCCGGTAAATCCCTGCATGCGACGGGCTATATTTTCCTTGGCAATATTGACCCACTCGTCATCAATGAATGAGAAGTATGAGCGGCCAGTTATCTCTGCGACATCGTACCCGAGCATTTCCGCCATCTTCTGGTTTGAAAAGGAGATCTTGCTCTCGGCGTCAAGGCGCCAGATCCCCTCGCTGGCTACTTCGACGATTTTACGGTACTCCTCATCTCTTTTTTTCAGGGCAGCATCCCTCAGCGCCAGTTCCTGTTCTGCCTGCCAGCTCTCGGTGATGTTCTGGACGACCACGATGACCTGATCCTCCAGCAAGGGGAGAAACCGCGCCTCGAAGTATCTCATCTCTTTTCTTATGGTGTGACTGTAGTTGATGATCACCAGCGATCGTGTTCGGAGCGCTTTGTCAATCGAGTGCTGAAACTGTTTAGCCATGTTTTTATCAGCAACATCCTGTATTTTCTTACCGATAATTTCTTCTTTTGGCCGGAAGAGATCATAATCGCTGCCTGCTTGGATCTCTAGAAACGTGCCGTCCGCGCTCATCCTGAAATACAGGTCCGGCAGGGCCTGGAAAACTGCCGAGAGTTCCAGGGCGGTGCGGTGCAGTTCCTCATTTGCCAGCTTGATATCGGTGATATCGCGAGTGCTGAAGACGGCGCCGCTCAGGGAGTAGTTCTCATCGTAGACCAGGTTGCCCAAGGACTGCAACCAGAGGTAATGACCGTCGCGGTGCCGGAAGCGATACTCACCCTTTTGGTCTATATTGCGTAAGTTTTTTATATTCATCAATCTGCCGATATCGTCCGGATGACACAGGTAGGCGAGATCTAAAAGGGATTTGCCCAGGAAAAAATCCAGTTCGTACCCCAGGATAATTTTGTGTGAGGGGCTGACATATCGAAAAGCCCCTTTTCTGTCGACCAAAGCGACCATGTCCATGATGTTATCGGTAATCAGGCGCAAGCGGGCTTCGTTCAACTGGTCATCCATCCCAATCGCTCCTCTCAATCTGGCTCTACCAATACTTTACCAAATTTCAGATCTAATAGACAGGCAAGAATAGATCAACCATCACACGGGCATTAAAGCGGGTAGCCCCCGGTAAAAACACTACCAATTTTATTATAATGAGGATGGTACTGCCCGGCAATAGGATAATTGCGAATCCAGTTGCGAGCGAAGCGCCACCGCAGTGAGGCCTCTCTAGAAAAATTCGGTTTATCCCGCCGAGACTCCTTCCTTGTTGATTGAATAGTTTCAAATGAACAAGAGATACTAAAATTGTAACTCAGGAGTCCGGAGTCCGGAGTCAGAATGAGGGAACGGTTTATCGTCTCGAAGAATTCTGACTACTGAATTCTGAATACCTGAATAGTAACAATTAAATTTAAATTAAAGGGAGGTGAATCTATGTCTATGCAGATGCAAGTCAATCCTTTTGTGCAACATGTTCTGCAGCACGCGCAAATGAGAATGGGAGAGGTTGCCGGAGTCGTGTCCCTGTCCCAAAGCCTGATCCCCGCCTGTGATGATGTCATCCTCTCGATCAATTCGGGAAACATGCAGCGGGCGATCACCTCAGCCCAAAACGTAAAGGGCATGTCCATGCAGTTGGCCCAATCCCTGCAAGTTATGAACAATAACATCGCTCATCGTTTGGACATGGCTTCCTATGTTTTACAAAACTTGAGGAATGCGCATGCCGGCGTGGCGCCGTGGCAGATCAACGCAACACCGTATCAGCAAACAGTATATCTGTCATAACAACTTGATCACCCAAGCGCCTGACACAGGGCTGCCGGATAATCTTCGGCAGCCCTTGCTTTTTTAAACAGCCTGCCCGGAAAATGATTAAAAAGATGGTGAATCTTGAGGAGTAATGGAGTCTGCCCTGAATAGTGCTATAGCAAAACTCAAACGAAGCGAAGCGAAGTTTGAATTAGCCATTTGCACGGTTACAAGTTATAAACTAAATATAGCATCTATATGATAATGTGATATAATAATGGCAAAAAGGAGGCTGGATGATGTACGAAGTTTATGTTCCCAGATCGAAGAAAGATTCTAAGCAGAAGGATGGGCCGGAAATCAGGATCTCCAAGCAATCAATCGTACTGAACAAGAAGGCGAGAAACCTCCTGCAGGCAGAGCGTTTGGAGCTTGCGTATGATAAAAGCGGCAAGACCATCAGGATCAAAAAAGCAGATGAAGGCGGTCTCAACATGAAAAAAACCAAGGTTTTCGCCAAGGGTTTCTTGGAGCATTTCAATATCAAGGAGAGAGGCAAATATAAAGCTGAGTATAAGGAAGATGAAGGCGCATTCTTGGTCAAACTGAAATAGCTGTACCTACTCAGGAGACAGTGGCAGCGGAGGCGCAGGGCGCGACCAAGGAGAGAGAGTTTGAGCATCAGACTTGTGGCATGAGGAGGAACTTGCGCAAAATATGAACCTGCCTGTATCTCACCTCACCCCTGGCATGAGGCTCTCAAGGCCCGTTTACGGACACAAAGGGCAAATGCTTTTGAATAAGGGAGTAGAACTCACCTCTTCATATATTAAAGGCTTGAAAGAACACCGGGTCTTGGCGGTTGCAGTTGAATACAGCCAGGACTTGGGTTGCAAGGAGGCGCTGGAGGTACTGGAGGAAAGCATCCGGGCGGAGGCGATGGAGTCCATCCAGACTTGGGTGGAAACAAACAGGAGACAGGAAGAGTTTGCCAGGGTCTATGAAAGCGTCAGCGCCATCGTGAACGAGATCCTGGCCGGCAAGATCCCCATCGGCGGGTTGGCGGAAATATCCGCAGCAGACATCTATACCTTTGCGCACTCGATTGATGTCTGCGCCTTCGCTGTTTACCTGGGCATTCATTACGGTTATAAGAAAGAAGCTTTGCTGGTGCTGGGGATCGGGAGCATCCTGCATGACCTGGGAAAGACCAGGGTATCCCCTGAAATTCTCAATAAACCGGGGCAACTGACGGAAGAGGAGTTCGGGGAGATCAAAAACCACCCGCGCTGGGGTTATGAAATGCTCACCCAGGATTCACCCGGCCAGGTGAGCGACGATTCGTTGGAGATAGTGCTGAACCACCATGAAAGATACAACGGGAGCGGCTACCCCAGAGGCCTTAAAGGCGAAGAGATCAGCGACATGGCCGGCATTTGCGCCTTGTCGGACGTATACAACGCCATGGCGACGGAGCGGGTATACCGCAAGGCCTATCCCTCCAACGAAGTCTACGAGACGATCTTAACTTACGGCGACCTCAGTGTCAGGTATGATCTGGTCAAACTTTTCTCCAAGTGTGTCTACCCCTATCCTATTGAAACCCTGGTGCTCTTGAGTACAGGGCAGACAGGGTGCATAGTGTCCAACAACCGCAACCTGCCGCTACGGCCGGTGGTCACTGTTCTCGGCACCGGTGAGAGATTCGACTTGAGCAAGGAGTTGTCCATCATTATCGAGCGGGCGCTGACGCCGGACGAGGCGCAGGCTGCCATTCTCAGGTTCTCTAGTTGTTATTCCCTGTAACTACTCAGGAGTCAGGAGCCAGGAGTCAGAATGAGAGAACGGTTTATCATCTCTGAGAATTCTGAATTCTGAATACTGTTTGAACTTGGGTGGTCACCTTTTGGGCTTGGATGAAGGGAGTTAGCAATGGATGGATGACGAGAGCAAGGAGAAACTGCGCTTTCTGCAAGCGTTGATCGATGCCATCCCCGTGCCCATTTATTACAAGGATCTCCAGGGGATTTACCAGGGTTGCAACAAGGCCTGTGAGAATGCGCTTGGCATATCGAGGGAGCAGTTGATCGGAAAAACCGTGCACGATGTTATGCCGAAAAAATCTGCTGACATCATCCATCATAAGGATAATGAGTTATTCAGCCATCCAGGGGCGCAGGTCTTCGATTTCAGGCAGTGGTTTACTGATGGTTTGAAGCATGATATCAGCTTCCACAAAGCCACCTATGAGGATGCAGCCGGATGCCCGGCGGGCCTGGTGGGGGTGTATATAGACGTCACCGAGCGCAAGCAGGCGGAGGAGAGGCTGCGCCAGACGGCCTCGGAACTCCAGGCGATCTTCCAGGCCATTCCGGACCTGTTCCTGAGATTCAGCGCCGACGGCACGTGCCAGGAGTTGTTGTCAGGCAGCCCTGCTGACCCGTTTAAGCCTGCCGGGGAGTTGAGCGGCCAGGGGGCACAGGATTATTCCCATAATTTGGGCCAGCAGTTTCGGCAGGCGATTGCTGATTCCTTGTCAACGCAGTCGCTGGTTGTGATGGAATATCCTGTGTTTCTTGAGGGAGAGACCGGGTTCCTCGAGGCGCGGTTCATCCCGCTGCTTGAGGACGAGGTCATCGTTGTTGTCCGCAACATCACCGAGCGCAAACAGACAGAGGAGCGCCTCAAGTACCTGAGCTTTCACGATATCATGACCGGGATCTACAACCGGTCTTTCTTCGAGGAGGAGCTCAAGCGGCTCGATGCCAAGAGGCAGTTGCCCCTAAGCATCATTATCGGCGATATCGACGGCCTCAAGCTGGTCAACGACACCCTTGGCCACCGGAAAGGAGACAGGCTGATCGGTAAGGTCGCCGGGATCCTGAAAACGTCGTGCCGGGCAGAGGATATAGTCTGCCGCTGGGGTGGCGACGAGTTTGCCATCCTCCTGCCCAAGACAGACGGGGAGACTGCCGAAGGAGATCTGCGACCGGATCAGAAAGGCCTGCGAGAAAGCAAGGGGAGAACCGATCCCCGTGAGCATCTCCCTGGGTGTGGCCACGAAAAAGGATGTCGATCAGAAAACAGAGGATGTGCTGCGGGAAGCCGAGGACATGATGTACTGGAAGAAGCTGGCCAGCAACAACACCCGGTTCTCCACCGTCGCTTATTTTCAGAGAACGCCTGGCGGAAAAAACCCAGAAGACGTTGGAGTACGGCCGGCTGGTCCAGGACCTGGCGTTGAGGATGGGGGATGCGCTCGGGTTATCGAGCGCAGAAAGGGATGAACTGGCGATCCTGGCTGTCCTGCATGACATCGGCGAGATCGCCATACCTGAGAACATTCTCCTGAAGCCTGGCCGCCTGACCCCGGAAGAATGGCAGATCATCAAGAAGCACCCGGAGATCGGCAACAACATCGCCAGGTCTGTCCCCAATCTTACTGCCATCGCCGAGGCCATCTTGACCCACCACGAACGCTGGGACGGGACGGGCTATCCCCATGGGTTGCAGGGTGAGCGGATTCCCCTGCTCTCCCGGATCCTGGCTATTGCCGACGCCTATGACGCCATGATCAGCGGACGACCCTATAAAAAGGCGGTCAGCCACCGGGATGCCCTGATGGAGATTGAACGGTGCGCAGGGACACAGTTTGAGCCGGCGCTGGCCGAATTGTTCATCAAGATTGTATCGTAACAGTGTATACCATGGTTACATTCCGCCCTACGGCCCACTTGATGTTGAAAGTTCGAATCTCTCGAAGTTTGATACTCGATGTTCGAACTTCGAATCTCGAACCTCGAGGAGGATGATTGGCGTGAAGGTCAGCGAAGAGCGCTATCTGCTCCTTGTTGATGATATGCGCGTTATCTGTGAACTTTTAGCCGATGCCTTGACTGCCGAAGGGTTTACCGTACGGACATCCATGAACGGGAAGCAGGCACTTGAAGCAATCCGCCTCCGGACTCCTGCATTGATCATCATCGACCAGGTGATGCCTGGCAAGGATGGCCTGCAGACGTTGAGAGAGGCGCAGGAATTGATTGAAGGTGTGCCTGTAATCATGATCTCGGGTTATACGGAGGAAAAGCAAGAGATAGTTGAAGCAAAAAGGCAGGGATTGATCCGGCACTTTATCAGCAAGCCGTTCGACATGCGTTATTTGGTCCGATTAGTCAAGGAAACGTTGTCTCCGCTCTCCGGACCTGGTGGGCGGAAGATTGTGACGGTCATGCTGACGAAAACTGAATGGGGATGAGGTCGGACTGAATATACGAGCCGGACTGCAATCAGGAGATCAGTCTCCTTTGGATAGGACTAAAGTAATGAATTTATCTTCAAAAGAAGGATTTAGCAATTATTAAAAGAATTATTTAGCAATTGTTAAAACGAAGCGAAGCGAAGTTTGAATTGTTGAACTAGGCTGAAAAGGCAAACTTGGCGAAAGCCAGGGACGCAAAGCTGCGAGTCTAAAGCCGGGCACTAATGTAGCACTTCTACAGTATTCGTCGAAGAAGCTAATAAGTTCTTCAGTGCCGGGTCATGATGGTCGGGTTGCCAGCGGGAGCGAGTGTGCATCCCCTGCTTGGGTACCCCAAAGCAGGGGATTATTTTCTCTCCGTTTCGAGAGGTGGCGTGATTATGGACAATGGCGCATCACTGAAGAAAGTAACTACGGGCGGCATGATTGTCTTTGACGACCCGGACAGGTTATGCCTGGTCTTGAAGGGCAGAATAATTACGGTTGCTCCTGGACAACGCCAGGAGGTGGGCCCGGGAGGAATGATCGGTTCCAGCGTGCAAGCTTATGCTGCTGAAAACTCGGAATTGCTCTTCATCAACCCGGAGAAGTTAAGAGAGCTAAGGCCGGACCTTGCCGCCAGAATAATAGACAGCAAGCCTGCGGGTACAGAGGTCAGAGGCAAGAGGCCAGAGGCCGGAGAAAATCGAAGGCAGGAGGTCAGAGGTCAGACAGGAGCAGAGGCCGGAAGTCAGAAAAAGACGGAAGCGGAGAAAAGCCAGATCCCGGCATCTGACTACAGCAAGCCGGTGGAGAGGACAGCTTATGCTTACAGTGTAGATGTCCAATGCCCTGTGTGCGGAGATCATTTCCAGGCAAGCAAGCTGTTCGAATCAAAACTCAAGCAACTGAATCATGATACCGAACTGAGAACACGCTTCGAAGATATTGAACCCATTCATTACAAGGCGTGGGTATGCCCCGGTTGCCTGTACGCCAATTTTATGAATCGCTTTTCAGGCCTCAGCGCTTCTCAAAGGTCTTCTTTACAACAAACCATTACGTCAAGAAAGGACATCCTCGCAGGTCTCCCCAAGCCGGGCGGGAATACTGAGCGAGCCATCAACGATTACAGGCTGGTGATCGAATGCCTGACGCAGATCAAAGCCCCTGCCAACGTTACCGCCAGCGCCTGGCTCAACCTGGCATGGCTGTATGACGACGCCGGTGATGTGGAGGCGGCAACTGCCGCCCGTCAGAATTCGCTTGCCGCATATGAACAATTCTATTTCCAGGAGCGGTCTCTGACCCCGTCCATGGAGTTCCAGGCTCTATACATCATCGGTGAGTTGAACAAGAGGTTGGGGAATATCAGAAAGGCGCACGAGTACTTCCTGAAGGTGCTGCATTATAAGGGGCACAACATGGCCATGTTGACCGAACTGGCGCGGGACAGCCTGCAGGAACTGAAAAATATGGCTAAGGAAACGGCATAAGCGTCGAGATTCGAGTTTCGAAGTTCGATTTATATAGAAACCTTGGCGGAGCCAATGCCAAGGAGATCGCACCTCAAACTTCGAACTTCAAGAAGTCCTTTCGATAGAATGGTTATTGGAGGGGCTTTTTTAATATGAAGCAGATTTTCCCTTTATCTAAGGAGGAATTTCCCTTGCGATCATGGAATTCCTTCTATATCCCGTAGAGCGTCAGCCCAACACTCAACGGCGCCAGTCAGTTCAGGCATCTGGCAATGATTTCAGACGGCGCGGGCGGGTTGAAATGTTGTTGAGTACCGGGCAACTGTAGTATGGGCCTTATGATGCCGATATAAGAGTATGAAATACCTTCACTATGCCACAAAACACTGTCAACGGCATGAATTAAGGAGGATTCCCAGTAAGAGATGAAACTGCCTGTATCTCACCTTCTACCTGGTATGAGACTATCAAGGCCTGTTTACGGACAAAAAGGACAATTGCTTTTGAACAGGGGGATAGAGCTGACCTCTTCGTATATCAGGGGTTTGAGAGACCATCAAGTTTTGGCGGTTTCAATCGAGAGCATGCCTTATGGCAAGTTGGTCTTGGACGACTATGTGGCAGAAATGATCCTGGAGGAAAGCGTCCGGGCGCAGGCAATGGTATCCATCCAGAACTGGGTGGAAACAAACAGAAAACAGAAGGAGTTTGCCAGCGTCGTGGAGAGCGTCACTACTATTGTCGATGAAATCCTGAATGGGAAGATCCCCTCGGGTGGGCTGGCAGAAATATCGGCAGCAGATTCCTATACCTTTGCGCACTCAATCGATGTCTGCGCTTTCTCAGTTTACATGGGTATCAACTATGGCTATAAAAAGAAGGATCTACTGACGCTGGGGATTGGGAGCATCCTGCACGACCTGGGAAAGACCAAGGTGTCCCCTGAAATTTTGAATAAACCGGGGCCGCTGACGGATGAGGAGTTCAACGAGGTTAAAAACCACCCGGCTTGGGGTTACGATATGCTCACGGAAGGCGCCTCCGGTCAAGTGAGCGACAATTCGCTGGAGATAGTGCTGAACCATCATGAAAGACACGACGGAAGCGGTTACCCCAGAGGCCTTAAAGAGAAAGAAATCGGCGACATGGCCGGCATCTGCGCCATATCGGACGTTTATAACGCCATGACAACGGAACGGGTCTACCGCAAGGCCTTTCCCCCCAACGAAACCTATGAGATGATCATGACTTACGCAGACCGTTATATCAAGTATGAACTGGTCAAGTTGTTCTCAACTTGCGTCTATCCCTATCCGGTGGAAACCCTGGTGCTCTTAAGCACGGGGAAGGTGGGGTGTGTGACGGCAGCCAATCGAAACCTGCCGTTCCGGCCGGTGGTCACCGTGCTCGGAACCGGGGAGAGAGTCGATTTGAGAGAAGAGTTGTCCGTTGTGATCGAGAGAGCGTTGATACCGGACGAGGCGCGGGCTGCTTTTCTCAGGTTTGCCGATGGCTATTCACCTGGTGACTTTATATACCTCGCTTAGATATCCCCCACCATTAGCCCTTCTGCGTCGGCATTTCCTCGCGGTTACCCTGTTCCTGCGCCAGGATAGAGCATATAATAGTATTTGTGAAGATTTCCCACAGATGACTACCTGCTCTAATGCCCCCGCTTCAGAGAAGCGGTGGGATAAGAGCGGCTACGTCACTGTATTAACTATTTCTAGGCTTCAGTGGGGAAGACAATCACCCACTGAAGCCAGAACTAGTTGAAGGGGCGGACAAGAATGGGCGGGGGAGCATGAAACGGATAGCCAGAGCGAACTTCGACGCTATAAAAAGAAGAACATTGCCGTTTATCGTCAAGTTGCTGACCATCATGGCCGGCGCCGTGATCATGGCGTTCACCTACAACACCCTGATTATCCCGAACGGGCTGCTGTCGGGAGGGGTCAGCGGGATCGCCCTGATCGGCGCCTACTTACTGCACATCCCCCTCTACATAGGCATCCTGGTGCTGAATATCCCCATCTTTTTGCTCGGCCTGAAGGAGTTGGACTGGAAGTTCATCCTGTACAGCCTGCTCGGCACCGCGGCCATGGTGGTCGCCCTGCCGCTCACGAAACCCTATATCCCTGTGCCGAACCTGGACCACGACCTGTTCCTGGCGGCAGTCTTCTCCGGGGTCATCGGGGGGATCGGGGAGGGCATCATCCTGAAGGCCGGGGCTTCCACCGGCGGGACAGACATCACCTCCATCATCGCCAAGAAGAAGTGGAACATCTCGGTGGGGGCCTTCTCCTTCTACTGCAACCTGGCGATTATTCTGGTGTCGCTCTTCTTCTTCGACCCCAGGATTGCCCTGTACACCATTGTCAGCATGTGGGTGAACGGCAAGGCGACCGACCTGGTGATTGACGGCCTGAACAACAACAAGTCGGTGACGATCATCTCGGAGGAGAGTGCCGCCATCGCCGGCAGGATCATGAACGAGGTCAGCCGCGGCGTGACCTTTCTCGAGGGGCAGGGCGCATACTCTGGCGACCCGAAAAAGGTGATCACGTGCGTGGTCAACCATTACGAGATCCCCAAGGTAAGGGAGATCGTGATGGACGTAGACCCCCGGGCGTTTATGTTCGTCACCGAAACCGTTGAGGTTATGGGAAATTTCACGCGAATCAAGAAACGTGGCAAGACAATGGTTCGGGATTTGTCCTCCTGACACCTGAGTGATACCAGTTCAAACATGGATCGGATGCCGGAACAGAAGTTACAGCCTCTAGCCTCTGACTTCTGTGATCAGGCGTTCCTTCTGGGGCCTGGACAGCCTCTGGATCTCCCGCTCTCTCTTCATGGCGGCGGCCCTGGTGTCGAACCACTCCTGGTAGACCAGTTCGAACGGTCCCCGGCCCCTGGTGTACTTGGCGCCCTTCCCCTCACGGTGGACGGCCAGCCTGGCTTCCAGGTCATCCGTATACCCGGTGTAGAGGGTGCCGTCGCCGCACCTGACGATGTAGGTAAAGTAGCCATCCCTTTTCGGCAATTCCTGGTTCCCCCTTGCCTAGCATATATCGTAGCACAAAAATGCCGGACCATGCTCTTTGCTCTGGCCGGGGAGACCGAGGGTCTCCTGGCATCCCTCTCGCCGGTGGACAGGCACAACCTGAAACAGATGCCGGGGCAATGCTTGGATGCGCTCTGGCGCTTCAGCCGATTGGCCAAGGCCTGTTGTGTGAGGCGGCTGATGTTCAAATAAAAAGGCCGGGGGATGGCTTCATTGCCCGGCCAGACGCGTGCAGGTTCTAACTATTTTATCCTTTCCCACACTGAAGCGTTGGCATTGCCGAATCCACCGCAAAGCGCGGCCAGGCCATATTTCGCATCAGGTCTTTCTGTCTTCATGACGTTCATCAGCGTGACCACTATCCTCGCCCCGGACTCGCCCAGGGGATGTCCCAAAGCCAGGGCGCCCCCCCACAAATTGGTTTTCTTGAAGGGGGGGTTCTCCTCTATTCCCAGCTCGCGCAGGACAACCAGGGACTGGCTGGCAAAGGCTTCGTTGAGTTCAACCACACCAATGTCATCTATGGTCAATCCGGTGCGGGCCAACACCTTCCTGACCGCCTGAATCGGGCCCACGCCCATGATGGTCGGATCGTTGCCGGCCATGGCTCCGCCTCTGTATTTCAGGAAATAGTCGCAGCCCAGTTCATCTGCTTTTTCACGGCTCATCAGGATGAGGGCGCAGGCGCCTTGGTCAGGGGCGAAGAAAACGCCGCCGTGATCACGCCATTCTCTTTGAACGGCGTTTTCATTGCGGCCATCGCTTCAAGAGAGATGTCGTCTCTGATCCACTGGTCCCTGTCCACCATGAATTTAGTTCCATCTTCCTTTTCCCCTTCAATGGGAACGATCTCATTCTTAAACTTGCCCTCGTCCCTGGCCTTGGCGGCTAACTTATTGCTCCAGTACGCCATCTGCCTCATGTCTTCCGGCGACACTTTCCACATTTCCGCCACTTTTTCAGCCGTAAGCCCCATTGCCAGCGAGGCTCGCTCATATCTTTCCAGCAGTCTGGGTGGATAATCAACGCCCCCGCCCATCGGATTGCGCAGCATGTCTTCTACGCCTGAGGCGATGTAAATGTCCCCTTCCCCGCACATGATTGCCCGTGCGGCGCTTTCCAGGGCGGACATTCCGGAAGGGCACTGCTGGCAGATCGTGTTTGAGGCGACACTCTCGGGATAACCGCCGGCCAGCCATGCCAGGCGGCCTAAATCGTATGTCGACCCCATCTGTTTGGCGGTGCCGCAAAAAACGGCTTCAACCTCTTCCGGTTTTATCTTCGGGTTGCGGGCAAAGAGCGCATCATAACAATCAGTTAACAACTTGTCGGGCGTAACATTGCGGAACCATCCCTTTTCTTCGTGTGCCCTGACATTTGCCGACCGCACACCATCGACGATAACGCATTCCTGCATAAAGACTCCATCCACCCTTCCGTTAATATTAGTTTGGTAATTCCCGGGAGAAAATCTTGATGCTTTTCTTATCACCCCCTTTTTTAAAATGGCTAGTCCATTAATTTGGAAAAAAGTTATACAGCAGGATGGTAACACATTTTTAGTTCTTTTTTTTGTATTTTTCCTGTGGCGTTTTTCGGTAGTCCTGGTAGAAATCTAACAGATTTAGGGGTTTTATATGGCGCTAGCCTGTCTTTACAATATTTAATAATCTCTTCTTCACTGACGGTCATCCCAGGCTTCAGAACAAGGATCGCCTGCACCGCCTCCCCCTGTCGCGGGTCCGGAATGCCAATCACCGCCGCTTCTAAAACGGCAGGGTGCGTATAGAGCACATTCTCGACTTCCACGGGGTAAACGTTAAAACCGGAGACGATGATCAGGTCTTTTAGCCTATCGACAAACTGCACGGCCCCCTCCTCAGTCATTCGCACTATGTCACCCGTATGAACCCAACCGTCTTGAAAGGTCTTGGCGGTTTCCTCCGGTTTGCGCCAGTATCCGCTGCTGACCGTTGGCCCCTTTATCACCAGTTCGCCTTCCTGGCCGATGGGAACATCCTCTCCCGTTTCCGGGTTGATCACTTTTACGTCGTGATGAATACGAGGCAATCCTATACCCTTTATCTTTGGTTCATAGAGATTATTTACAATCATTCCGGAGGTGGTTTCCGACAACCCATACCCCTCCACCACATTGGCGCCGGAAACGCTCCTGAAGAAATCCACCACCTCGTCCGGTACCGGGGCTCCACCAACGATCCAGTGGCGGACCGAACTCAGGTCGTAGTCGCGGATTTTGGGATGTTGCGCCAATGCATTAAGCATGGTGGGAACCGCCCTGAAAACGGTGGGCCTGTGCCTCTGAATCATTTGCAGGCATTCGTCCGGGTGAAACCTGATCATGATTACTATCTTCGCAGCCAGTGAAACAGGGAGGACGACTGTCTGGAACATCGCCATATTGTGCGACATAGGCAGCGTGACCGGGAAGACTTCCTTGCCATATTCTGATTTATAGTCGTAAGAAAATGATATCGTTACATAAGATGTCAGGTTGAAATGGGAGATCATCGCCCCCTTGGGAATACCGGTAGTGCCACTGGTGTACTGCAACACGGCAAGGTCCTCTTTCGGGTTTACGGCGACGGGGGTGAACCGGCACGACTGATTCAACAGGGATGAAAACGTATACAAGCCGCTGATACCCTCCGGGAAGGGGAAGGGCCTGTCGGGTAGACCGAAAGGTTTGGCCGGCAGCGGTTTAGAGGGGAGAAAATCGTAGAGACTTGCGGAGACAACAAATTCCAGGGTCGACTTTTCTTTGTTTGCCAATATCTTCGGCAACAGGTGATCGAGGGTGACAATGCCTTTGGGTTCGGAATCGGCCAGGATGGCAAACAGTTCGCTCCCACTTAACATCGGGCTGATCTGGACCACGATTCCACCAGCCTTGAGAATACTAAAAAAAGCGATGATGTATTGCGGGCAATTTTCCATACAGAGAGCAACCCGGTCGCCCTTTTCAACCCCCAATGAGACGAGGCTGTTGGCAAACTTATTGGTCAGGCTCTCCAACTCGGAATACGTAAATTCGCAGCCATAGAAGTCAACGGCAATATTGTGCGGGTAGTTTTCAAAAGAATTGGTCAAGAATTGGTAGACTGGTATTTCGGGAAGTGGAAAGTCCCTCGGCACTCGAGATTCGATACTGTTCAACCATGGTCTATCAGCGTATTTCACAGTACCCCCTCCATTTTTCTCTCTATCTTTTTCGTAATTACCGGCCCGTCCAAGGGGCCGGCTGAATTCCAACAAACCGGCCACATAGAGTCCCGGGTGGCAACACCCGTCCAGCACTCGAACTAAGGCTTTCCTGCATACTTCGGATAACGATTGTTGTCATTGTCTTCAATCAAAAAAGCGCTGGGGACAGCTGTTGAGTGCTGGAGAAATTGCCCTTTCGGGCCGAACCGGTCCATTCATCTTCTAAAGTTCCAACCAGGTGAGATCCGCGCTCATCCCCGGCAGAATTGCCGGGGATGTCTCCCGTTCTGAAAAGATGCCGCCCTCTTTGACTTGTAGCGACGCCAACCTGAAAGATATGATGGGGAATAAGGCTTAGTTGGGGATCGTCACAGAGGCCTCGCCGACCCCTACCTTGACGCCATCCTGGTTTTCACACCATAGCTTCTAAGACCACGAAGGATTCTCCAGCTTTGCGGGGGTGTTTTTCGATCACTTTGGCATGGGAGGTGACGTCGTCTCCCGGGCGCACCGAGTAGATGAATTTGCCTTCCAGGGTTTTTAAGAAGGCGCCGCCCGGATAGGCCCAGTCGGTGACGATCTTGCCCATGAAGGCCAGGGTCATCATACCATGGGCGATGGTGGTTCCCTTGCCTAAAAGGTTAACCTTTTTACACCATTCCGGATCAATGTGAATCGGATTGTAGTCCAGGGAAGCCTCGGCGTTCTTGGTGATCTTCTCCTGGGTAATGCGCTTGCTTTGGGCGGGAATCTCATATTCCAGCTCAATTTGATCAAACACTAATTTTTCAGCCATTTTTAGAACCTCCTTTTGGTAGTGATCAAACCCAGTCATGCCTATTTCTTAACCATTTCCTCGTTGCCCTGGAACTGCAGCACCAGGGCGCCGGTCTTCCTGCACACCATTTCCTGTCTCTGATTGGTGATTATGAGCTCGGATACGGCGTATTTTTTGCCTCTTTTTAAGTACTTGTCTCCCAGGCGTGACTGGCAATAAATGGTGTCGCCCGGCCGCACCGGAACCCCGAACTCAAACTTTTGCCAAGGGTTGATGGCTCCCGGCATTTTAATCCAGTGATCCGGAGGCAGTGCGGCAAAAAGAATCGGTACGGTGATGGTGGGAGGGGCAATCAGGCCTCCAAATTGAGAGTTTTTGGCGGCTTCTTCATCAAAGTAGAACGGGTTATAGTCCTCCGTGCCTTCAGCATACATCTGGATTCTTTCCAGGGTGACCTCAAAAGGCAAGGCGTCATACACTTCGCCGACCTCGAGATCATTCCAACTGCGCTGTTTTTGCTCGTGTTTGAAAAAGTCTTTGTCAAAGCGTTCGGGCAATTTTTCCGGTGTCATAAGATAGACCTCCCTTGTTTTTGGTTAATTCAACTAGTTCTTGGCTTCAGTGGGGGATTGTCGCGATCATACTTTCCGGTCACGGTTACGCCAGTATTGAGCCCTGATTTCATGCTTGAGCACTTTCCCGGCGGCTGAGCGGGGCAGGGCGTCAACGAACTCGATCGAGCGGGGCTTTTTGAAGCTGGCCAGGTTCTGTTTGCAGTGTTCGAAAAGATCCGCTTCGGTTACAGAACTGCCCGTTTTTTTGACCACCAGGGCATTGATCGCTTCACCCCAGTAATCGTCCGGGATGCCAACCACGGCTGCCTCGGCCACTTCCGGGTGCTGGAATAGAACGTCTTCAATCTCTTTGGGGTAGATATTCTCTCCCCCGGAGATGATCATATCCTTTTTCCGGTCCACGATGTAGATGTAGCGGCCTTCGTCCATCTTCCCGAGGTCGCCGGTATGGTACCAGCCGTTACGCAAGGTTTCGCCGGTTAGTTCGGGAAGTTTCCAATACCCCTTCATCACATTGTGGCCGCGGACAATGATCTCTCCCACCTCACCGATGGGGACTTCCCGGTCATCATCATCCACAATCCTGGCTTCCACCCCGATCACCTCGCGCCCCGCCGAGGAGATCCGGCGAATCTGTTCGGGGGTGCCTTCCAGGACATGGTCTTCGGGTAACAGCACGCTCATGTGAACAAAGGTTTCGGTGGCGCCATATACCTGGAGAAAATCGCACCGGAGGAGTTGGATAGCTCTTTTCAGTGGGTCCAGCGGCATGGGGGCAGTGCCATAAATGATGCATTCCAGGCTTTTTAGATTGAAGTCGCTCACCCGTGGGTATTGCAGAATGGCAAAGATCATCGCCGGAACCAACAGAACATGGGTGACCTGGTGTTGTTCGATGTTTTTCAGGACTGCCTCCGGACTAAAGCCAGTCAGGATAACGTTGGCGCCTCCTATAAAGGCAAAAGAAAACATGCCCATGGCATCTCCGGCGTGAAACAGGGGTGGGACGTTTAAGAAAATATTTCCCGGTTTGAGTCCTTGCCCAATGGCAGCATGGAAGCAACTGGAGATCAGGTTGCGGTGGGTGGTCATCACCCCTTTGGGCAGGCCGGTAGTTCCACCGGTATATCCCAGCACCACGATGTCGTCTTCCTCAACCGCGACACCCGGCTCGGCTGGATTGGAATCTTTAATTAAATCCTCATAGAATAAAAAGCCGGATATTTTCTGATCCACGCTGATCAAGCCGGTTACGCCGGGGGTGTGGGCTTTCGTCTCTTCCACGAGATGAAGGTAGTTGCTGCCGAAAAAAATCAGCTTGGCGCCGGAGTCGTTGATGATGTAGGCTAACTCCTTACTATTGGACCGGAAGTTGAGAGGCACAATGGGAGTCCCGGCTTTGGCGCAGGCAAAATACAACTCGATATACTGGTATCCGTTCTGGTTTAATACCGCCACCCGGTCACCTTTGCTCAGTCCCAGGCTCAAAATAGCATGGGCCAAGCGATTCACGCGCTGGTTGAACTCCAGGAAGGTAATCCTCACGTCTCCATCAATCAAAGCAACACGATCGGGATACAGTCTAGCGTTTTTCCTCGGAATATCAGAGATCAACAACCTTCAGCCCTCCCCCTTTTAATCGAAGGTAATCAACATCTGATGCTGATCATCGAATATTTTTCGATCATCATCCCTCCCTTAAAATGGTATGGAATAACAATGACGTCATAATCATATTATGAATGACAACCATGTCATATGTCAAGAAGTAGACGGTTAAAGCAATATGTGATATTTTCTTGCTATCAGGAATGCAATTTGGCGGACACAGAGTTAAGGTACTTACTACAACCAGGATGCGCTGGGTCCATGGGGGGAGGAAAGATCTATCGGTGCATCCGGGAGCACACGGATGAGGTCCGTGTCGGGACGATGTGCCGGGTCTTGAAGGAACCAAGCCAGCGCAGGAAACAGGATGAAGTTTATCATGGAACAGATCCTGAAGAAGTCCAGAAGGGATGCTGAAAGTGAAGGAGAACAATAATACCCGTGATCGAATTATCAATGCAGCGACCGAGGTGTTTTTTGACAAGGGATTTTCGGATGCTACGATAGACGATATTACTAGTTATGCTGACTTATCACATGGTACCTTCTATATCTACTTTAGTAACAAAAAAGATGTCTTATATGAACTGGTCAAGGAAACCTTTGATCTGCTCTATGATGCTACCGAGAATCCCTGGAAACGGGAACACTCCTATGAGAGTTTACGCGAGTCTATCCATGACTATTTTATTATGAACCAAACCCACTGGAGGGTGATCCGCACCTGGCAAGAGGCGGCCATGCAAGACGCCGAATTCATGCAGTCGTGGGAGGCCCTGGGGGATCAGATTACCCGCCGCATTAAACAAAACATCGAGTCTTCCATACGCCGGGGCTCATGCCAGCCGATTGATTCCGCAGTCGCCGCCCGGGCGCTCTCCGGGATGATCAAACACTACATCAGCACTTCCCTCATGAAAGGGGAAACTATCGATGTTGACCTGGTCTCCGACACCCTGGCACACATCTGGTACTACGGCACCTACGGTGTAGAGTCAGGCGTTTGTAATCCCCCGGTTGTCAAGACACGGAAAAGAGAAAGATAATAATTATGCGATCGCCAGGGGGCATTAGAGCGGGTAGCCCTCGGTAATCTGGCGCACCCTTTGGGTCGGTCATTTGATGGAGTAATAGCAATTCCCTTTAAGTAGGAAAAAAGTAATTGACATGGATTTTAACCATGTGTAAAATGAAATGTGGTGATATTGCTTTAGAAATACAGGACTAATTAAATATTGTCACCGGATGAGGAATGCGGAAGAAATGGGTTCAGTTACCCCATACCGAAGAAGCAAACTCCTGCCCCACCCTGGCATGAGCGAAACTTTCAGGTAAAAAGACCGTATTCGGACAAACTCTGGAAAGTCTTCGGACGCCGAAGGGGCAAACCCGGTGGACCGGGTGAATCTCTCAGGTGTACAAACAGAGCGCGGGAGGCATGCCTTCCGCGCTTTATATTTTTTGCGACGGCGGGCGAGTACTTTTTCAGAGGAGGGAGAAGGTATAATCGGGCGCATTTCGGGTAGTCATCTGGCAAACAATGGAGGGATAAGAAATGGAATTGCGGAGAACCCCGCTTTTCCCCATGCACCAGCAATATCAGGGCAAGTTGATCGATTTTGGCGGCTGGGAACTGCCTGTCGAGTACGCCGGGACGGGAATTATCGTCGAGCATCATCAGGTGCGCAGAGAAGCGGGGTTATTCGATGTTTCCCATATGGGCGAGGTAAACGTGGCCGGTCACCGGGCGGAGGCCTTTGTCCAGAACCTGGTGGTAAATGATATTTCGGTAATGGCGTCAGGACAGGTCATGTACTCGCCCATGTGCTATGAGCACGGTGGCTGTGTCGATGACCTGCTGGTCTATAAGTATGACCCGGCCCACTTTTTGATCGTGGTCAACGCCGCCAACACTGATAAGGACTACCGGTGGATGCAGGACCACCTGATCCCGGATGTCGCTCTCGCCAACGTTTCCAACGATTTTGCCGAACTGGCCCTGCAGGGGCCGCTTGCCGGTCAGGTTCTCCAGGGTATCTGTGATGCAGACCTGGGCGCAATTAGATATTATTGGTTTCATCCTGCAGTCAGGGTGGCCGGAATTGATTGCATGATCTCCCGGACCGGTTATACGGGGGAAGACGGCTTTGAAATCTTCGTCAGCCCTGAACGGGCGTGCGAGGCCTGGTCAGCGATCATGCGGGCCGGGGCAGGCAAGGTGCTGCCAGTCGGGCTGGGCGCCCGTGACACCTTGAGATTTGAGGCCAAGATGCCTCTCTACGGGCATGAACTGGACGAGGGGATCACGCCGCTGGAGGCGCGGCTGGACCGCTTCGTGAAGCTGGATAAGCCGGGCTTTATCGGTCAGGAGGCCCTCGCCAGGCAGAAGGACGCCGGCCCGCAACGATTGCTGGTCGAGTTCGCCATGCTTGGCAGAGGGGTACCCAGGGCGCACTATGATGCGCAGACAGACGGACAGTCGATCGGCTGGGTGACCAGCGGCGGTTATGCCCCCACCCTGGACCGGAATATCGGGCTGGCTCTGATCGGACGGGACTTTGCTGATATCGGGGGAGAGTTTCAGGTGATAATTCGCGAGAAACCGGTCAAGGCGATCATTAGCAAGGGCATTTTTTACCACAGATGACTAACCCGCTCTAATGCCGCCGCTTCTGAAGCGGCGGGATAAGAGCGGGTAATCACTGTATTATCCACAGTGCTAACCGCTCTAAGCCCTACGGTAATGGCGCTAACCTGATTAACTGGCTCTGCCTTCACGGCTTCGCTCGGCCAAGAAGTTGATGTCTAATTCAGTGGGGGAAGACAATCCCCCACTGAAGCCAAGACCCAGTTGAAAAGCGCCCAAAGTAACTGCCCGGGAGTCAGGAGTCAGAATGAGAGTGGGAAGTTCGAAAGGAGTGTTGGCGATGGAGATTAAGGAAAATCTGTTTTATTCGGAAGATCATGAATGGGTAAGGGTGGAGGGGAATACGGCCTACATCGGGATCACCGATTATGCCCAGGAACACCTCGGCGACATCGTTTTCGTGGAACTCCCGGACCTGGACAGCAAGTTCGAGGCCGGTGACGTCATCGGTGTCATCGAGTCCGTCAAGGCGGTGTCAGACATGCACACGCCGGT
This sequence comes from uncultured Peptococcaceae bacterium, assembly GCA_963767365.1. Classification (GTDB taxonomy): domain Bacteria; phylum Bacillota; class DSM-12270; order Thermacetogeniales; family Thermacetogeniaceae; genus Palsa-1188. The sequence continues at coordinate 43,057 of CAVYEE010000009.1, read as the reverse complement.
GTCCGGCCAGGTGGTGGCAGTGAACGAGGCCCTGGAAGGGGCGCCCGGACCTCTGAACAGTGACCCTTACGGGCAGCACATTGCAGCCCTGTCAATGAGCAATCAGGATGATCTGAAAAAATTGATGACCAGCGAACAGTATGCCGCTTTCTGCGCAAGGGAATAGGATTCAACTAGTTCTTGGCTTCAGCGGGGATTGCCTTTCCCCCGATGAAGCTTAGAAATAGTTAATTAGGAGCTTACCCGCTCTTATCCCGCCGCCTCAGAAGAGGGGGCATTAGAGCGGGTAGCATCGGTAGGGAGGAGTAAAGCCGTGTCCTATGTGCCAAATCCCCAATGGGTTGTTCAGTCCATGTTAGAGTCCATGGGGCTCTGTACCCTTGAAGAGTTGTTCAACGATATCCCCGATGCTTTGCGGCTCAAGAGAGATCTTCGTCTTGGCGAGCCGCAATCGGAACTGGAGTTGCGCCGCGACCTGAACCGCCTGGCTGCAAAGAACATCGATGTGGACACCTACCCCTGCTTTTTAGGGGCGGGGGCTTATGACCACTACATTCCTGCCGTCGTGGAACAACTGCTGCTGCGTTCGGAGTTTTACACCGCCTATACTCCTTACCAGGCTGAGATGAGCCAGGGCATTCTCCAGGCCATCTTTGAATACCAGACCATGATCTGCAGCCTGACGGGAATGGATGTCGCTAACGCTTCCATGTACGACGGCGGGAGCGCCCTTGCCGAGGCCTGCTCCCTGGCCTGCGAGGAGACGCGCCGCCGGAAGATCCTGGTGGCGGATACCGTGCACCCGCGCTACCTGCAGATCGCCCGGACCTACGCCATGGGGGGCAAGATGGAGATCGTGCCGGTACCCGGTCAGAACGGGGTTGTCGATACCGGGCGCCTGGCCTCCCTGATTGACGATCAGACCGCAGCGGTAGCGATTCAGAACCCGAACTTCTACGGGATCCTCGAAGCCAACCTGGCGCAGATCGCCGGGGCCATCCACGAGCACGGGGGATTGCTGATCATGTCGGTGGACCCCATCTCGCTGGGCATCTTGAAGCCTCCGGCAGACTGGGGCGCCGATGTGGCGGTAGGAGAGGGCCAGGCGTTGGGCAACCCGCTGAGTTATGGCGGCCCCTACCTGGGCTTTTTCGCTACCACGAGGAAATTGATGCGCAGGACGCCGGGCCGTTTAGTGGGGGAGACCGTAGACCATGACGGTCGCAGGGCCTTTGTGCTCACCCTGCAGGCCCGTGAGCAGCATATCCGGCGTGAGAAATCCAGTTCGAATATTTGCTCCAACGAGGCCCTCTGCGCCCTGGCGGCGGCGATCTACCTGACAGTGACCGGCAAGGAGGGGCTCAGGGAAGTTGCCGCCCGCAGTCACCAGGTGGCCTGCTACGCCAGGCAGCAACTGGAGCAGGCCGGCCTGAAACTGAAGTTTGACCAGCCTTTCTTCAAAGAGTTTGCGGTCAAGGTTAAAGACCCCCAGGCTGCAAACAGGGCGCTGCTGGCCAATGGCATGCTCGGAGGTTACGACCTCGGCGATGCCCTGCTGCTGGCTTTTACCGAGAAACGCACCCGCGCCGAGGTTGACCGGCTGACTTCTGTCTTGGGAGGGATGGGACGTGAGTAAACTCATCTTTGAAAAGAGCGTTCAGGGGGCACGGGCATTTGCGCTCCCCAAGGACGATCTCCCGGCGCTGGAACCCTTACAGGGCATACCGGATGACTACCTGAGGGATGGCGATCTCCTGCTTCCGGAGGTCAGCGAGGTGGAGGCGGTCCGCCATTTTACGGAGCTATCCCGGAGAACCTACGGTGTTGATAACGGTTTTTACCCGCTCGGTTCCTGCACCATGAAGTACAATCCCAAGATCGATGAGTGGGCGGCCCGCCTGCCCGGGTTGGCCAACATTCACCCGCACCAGCCGGAATCAACCGTTCAGGGTGCCTTGGAACTGATGTACGACCTGCAGGAGATGTTGGCCGAGATTACCGGCATGGACAGTTTTACCCTGCAGCCGGCCGCCGGCGCCCACGGAGAGATGACGGGCGCCATGATTGTCAAGGCCTATCACGATAGCCGGCAGGACTTCAAGCGCACGAAGATGGTTGTGCCTGACTCCGCCCATGGAACCAATCCCGCCACGGCTCACATGCTCGGATTCCAGGTGCTTGAAGTGAAATCCGACGCCAGGGGCCTGATCGACCTGGATGACCTGCGTTCCCTGATGAGCGACGAGATTGCCGGCCTGATGCTGACCAACCCGAATACCCTGGGCCTCTTCGAGGAGGAGATCCGGGAGATCGCCGCGATTGTGCATACGGCCGGCGGCTTGCTCTACTATGACGGAGCCAACGCCAACGCCATCATCGGGATTGCCCGCCCCGGCGATATGGGCTTTGATATCGTGCACTTGAATCTGCACAAGACTTTTGGCACACCGCACGGCGGGGGCGGCCCGGGCTCGGGGCCGGTCGGCGTCAAGCAATTCCTGGCTGAATTTCTGCCGGTACCGGTGGTTTCCAAGGGGGAGAACGGATACTGCCTGGACTACGACCGCCCGCGGTCGATCGGCAAGATCCAGTCCTTCTACGGCAACTTCGGGGTCATGGTGAAGGCCTACGCCTACATCAAGGCCCTGGGCGGGGACGGGATCAGGTCGACCGAGCATGAATGCCGTGCTCAACGCCAATTACATCCGCAGTAGATTGAGCGGCTATTACGACATCCCCTATGACCGCCTGTGCAAGCACGAGTTTGTGGCGTCTGCAAGCAGGCAAAAAAAGGAGAGCGGCGTGACCGCCCTGGATGTGGCCAAGGCCCTGATCGACCGCGGGTACCATCCGCCCACGATCTACTTCCCGCTCATCGTCGAAGAGGCCTTGATGATCGAGCCAACCGAGACCGAAACCAGGGAGCGCCTGGATGACTTCATTGAGGCAATGCAGGCTATCGCCCGGGAATCAGAGCAGGACCCGGCGCAGGTGAAAGAGCGCCCCCACCAAGGCTGTGATCGGGAGGCCTGATGAGGTCGCGGCCGCCCGCAACCCGGTCTTGAAGTGGAGCCCGGCCGGTTAGCCAACCATTTCAGATATCGGATGCAGGACATCAGACGTTGGATTAAGAACTTGCATGTTTTCCATGGCTGCCCTTAATCTTTGTTCTGGCTTCTGACCTCTTGTCTCCGACTTCTGAAATCGGGCGGGTGATGGATGTGCCGGCGGCGCGGTCCGCCGCCGTTCGGGAAGAGCAGCCATGACCAGCAGCAGGGCGCTTACCGCGAAGCCGTACCGGGCCTCGATCAGGTAGTGGTTGACCAGCAGGTAGACAGAGGCGCCAAGGATGAAGCCGAAGGTCAGCGCCCGGGTCAGCCGGTTGAGCGCCCGGGTATTGGCGGCCAGGGATTCACCCAGCTCCGGCAGGGAGACCTTGATGTAACAGGTCGCCCCGCTCTGCCTTGCGGAGCACCCGCTCCGCCAGCGGGGGCAATTCCACCAGCGAATTGCCGATGGTGGTGGCCTTCTCCTTGACGATATCCCACAGATTGATATTTTCCCTGGTAAATTCGGTCACGTAGGGCCTGGCCTCGTCCAGGAAGTTGATCTCCGGGTCGAGGCCCACGCACAGGCCGTAGACTGTCCCCAGCGCCCGGCCCAGGAAGGTGAAGTTGGCGGGGATCTGGAAGGGGTGCTCGTATAACAGGGTCTCCATGTTCTCCAGGATCTCTTCCAGGTCGCCGCTGAACAGGCCCTCCCCCTCGCCCAGCACTTGCTCCATGAACAGTCCGATGGCCCTGGCCAGCACCCCGGCATCGGCGCCGCGCCGCAGGAAGCCGACCTTTTTCAGCAGGGCCACCACCTGGTCGTAATCCCTCTGCACCATGGCCCGGGTGAGTTTTACCAGGTTCTCCCGTAACGGCCTGGAGATCACCCCCACCATGCCGAAGTCGATCAGGATGATCCGTCCGGCAGGGGTGACGAAGATGTTGCCCGGGTGCGGGTCGGCGTGAAAGAAACCGTCCACCAGGATCTGCTTGATGTAGATCTGCAGCAGCTTGAGGGCCAGGTTGTGCCGGTTCACCCCGGCCTTGGCCAGCCCCTCGTAGTCGGTGATCTTCATCCCCTCTTCGAACTCCATGGTGAGCACCCGCCTGGTGGTGTACTCCCAATAGATCCGGGGGATGATCACATCCTGATCGCCGGCAAGGTTGGCGGCGATGGTCTCGGCGTTGTGCCCCTCATGGATGTAGTCCAACTCTTCATGAACGATCGTGGAGAACTCGCGGTAGATGGCGTCGAAATCCGCGTACTGCTCCCAGTCGGTCAGCCGCTTGATCAGATCGATGACCCGCCGCACCGCTTTCAGGTCGGTGTCCACCAGTTCTTCGATCCCCGGCCGCTGGATCTTCACCGCCACAGCCTGTCCGCCGGCAAGCGCGACCGCAATGAACCTGGCCCAGGGAGGCGGCGGCCAGAGGGGTCTCCTCCAGGTACTCGTAGATCTCTTCCAGCGGCCGGCCGAACTCTGCCTCGGCCTCCCGCCTGAGTGCTGCAAAACCTACCGGCTGCACCTCGTCCTGCAGGCCGGCCAACTCCTTGGTCACCGCCTGGGGGAGGATGTCCACCCGGGTGCTGAAGAACTGGCCGAGCTTGATCATCAGCCCTCCCAGGTTAACCGCGGTCTTCCGGAAGCGCCGGGCCTGGGAGACGAACAACTCCTGCCGCCGCTCTTCGTACCAGGCCTGGTAATGCCAGAGCTTCCTGAACCTGAGGGAGTAGAACGCCCAGAAGATGGACAGAAACAGGTTGATCACGGTCAGGAAGCGGATCGAGACCCGAGCGTGGCCTGGCCATGGCGACACCCCTTTGAGATAACAACTTCTTGCATCCGGCATCTTATTTGTGTACGCTGCTATTATAATACAGAAAAACCGAAAAACCGAAAATTGCGATGCCAATTGCGGAGAAATGCGCCGACCTTAATGCAGCAATTTCCCTCAAATAATCATGAAAAAGAGGGGGTGTTTGCCATGCGTGCGATGGTTCTGGATGCCCCGGGCAGGCCGCTGCGCCTGGCAGAGGTGCCGGTTCCGGAACCTGGCAGGGGACAGGTCCTGATCAGGGTTCATGCCTGCGGAATCTGCCGCACCGACCTGCACATCCTGGACGGTGAACTGAAGGAGCCCAAGCTCCCGCTCATCATGGGCCACCAGATAGTGGGCACAGTGGTGGGGACAGGCGATCAGGCCAGCCAGTTCACGCCCGGGCAGCGGGTGGGCGTGCCCTGGTTGGGCGCCTCCTGCGGCCGGTGCAAGCAATGCCTCGCCGGCCGGGAGAACCTCTGTGACCAGGCCCGTTTCACCGGCTACCAGATCGATGGCGGCTTCGCCGAGTATACGGTCGCCGACGGCCGTTTCTGTTTTCCGATCCCGGACGGCTATCCCGACCTCCAGGCGGCGCCCCTGCTCTGTGCCGGGCTGATCGGCTTCCGCTCCCTGGTCTGGCGGGAGATGCAGAGCACCTGGGTATCTATGGCTTTGGCGCCGCCGCCCACATCGTCGCCCAGGTGGCCCGCTACCAGGGGCGCAAGGTCTACGCCTTCACGCGCCCTGGTGATGCGGAGGCGCAGCGGTTTGCCCGGGAGATGGGGGCGGATTGGGTGGGCGGTTCTCTGCAGCGCCTCCGGTGGAGTTGGACGCCGCCATTATCTTCGCCCCGGTGGGCGAACTGGTGCCGGCGGCGCTGAAAGCAGTGGCCAAGGGCGGGACGGTGGTCTGCGGCGGGATCTACATGAGCGACATCCCGGCATTTCCCTACGATTTGCTCTGGGGAGAGCGGGTCGTGCGGTCGGTGGCCAACCTCACCCGGAAGGACGGGGATGGAGTTTTCTGGCCCTCGCCCCCAAAGTGCCGGTGCGCACCGAGGTGCAGCCTTTTCCGCTGGAGGAGGTGAACGCCGCCCTCGCAGCCTTGCGGCAGCGGCGAGATCCACGGCGCCGGGGTCATTGGATTATGAGATTGTCAACCCTGACCTCTGAATTTGATGGTGAGGCGCGGGCAGGCCTTGGCTGCCGCCCCTTCCGATTCCGGAGGCGGCTCTCCCGGTTGCCGGGCTGCCTTCGGCCTGCAGGCGCCCGGCTGTTTGCCCCGCTCTTCTCCACAGGCCTCACGCCCCGCGGTGCGGCGGGGGTTTTCTGCCGGCCCTGGCGTTCCAGAGGCTGCTGCAGCGTTTTTCCGCCGCCCGGTGAGTCCATCTTGATCAGCCTCCCTCCGTAATTGAACCCGATGCTGAGCATGCCGCTCAATTCTCTGATGTCGATGGAGCCCAGGTTCAGTTCCACCTTGTCCGCCTGCAGCCTCTCGATCACGATCTTGTCCACCGACCAGGTCCGTTCCGTCAGTTGCCGGTTCAGCTCCTGGCGCAATTCAGCCAGCTCGAACAGGCACCGGTCAACGCTTCTGGCCGCCCGCCCACCCTGTTGACCGGGAAAAATCTTTGCCGCCTGTTCTCTGAACCAGTCCAGCATTCCAACCACCCTCGATCAAACCTTAAATACTCTACATTTATTCCTGGACTGTACGAATTGTTGTAGATGCACCATTTGACAGCTTTTCAATATTACTGTCTAAAGGCATGGCGCAGTTTCTAGCAATCAGCGTTTGGGCTGCTCCTCTAATATTATGTTGCAGGGCGGTGTGGCAATTGCCGAGGCAGATTGCACTGCTTGGGCAGCTTGATGCCCGACAGGGGGGCTGGCGCATGTTCGACCGGGCGTGGCTGGAAAAGGCGTTGGAATTGCAGAAGATGATGAAAGGCATGTCCGACCATAACTGGGATTTTGACAAGTCCTGGTTGGACAAGGCGATGGAGATGCAGAAGATGATCACCGGCCCGGGGATCGATCCCGGTTGGTATAAAGAGATGCTGGGCAGCATGATGAAAGGGTATCCGGGATCGGGCATCTTCAACTTTCAGGATTCAGGGGAGCCAGGCGCCCGGCAGGAAGCGGACGGAAACGGACGCCCTGGCCGCCGGCGTACCATCGGCATCGCTCTCTGGCGCTCGACGGCCGCCCGGCAGTTGGCAGCCACAGTTCACGATCACGGAGACCGCCGGCCAGGTCACGCTTACCGCTTATATACCGGGGATCAGGAGCAAGGACGATGTATCCGTCCGGCTGCATGGCGACACCCTTTACGTATCCGGGAAAAACCAGGACGCCGCCTGGCTGGCAGGGGCAGGATGGCAGGATCCGGGAATTCTACCGGGCGATCAGGCTGCCGGGCGATGTGCGCAGCGACGGAACCAGCGCTTACTATGCCAATGGGTCGCTGACCGTTAAAATCCCCAAAAACAGGCCGGTGGTGATCGAGGTGGGAATGCAGAAGTGGGAGGCGGCGCCAGACTCCTGTGAGGCGGTGCGGAAGTAGAAGTGGCCAGAAGGAGTTGACGCTCAGAAGGATGTGAGGAGCAGCGGTTATGGCTCAAGGAGTTGCACATCAACATCAATATCCTGCGCATTGCTGACGTGGACACGGGCTCCGTGGTGGCCGTCGGCAACAACTATTTCTGCGACTGGCGGACCTATGCCAAGAGCAACAGCGGTTTTGGGCGTCTCAACGGCGACCGGGCGGCGATTGACCGACCTGGTCAACATGGTCGAAGACCCGGACCTGTTCGACATGGTCAACATTGAACCTCCGGAATTGAAACCTCCTGAGGGGGAAGGGAATTGGTCTGGAGGGCGACTGTGAAGAAAACCGAAATTATTATCGGCCAGATCCAGATCAATGATCTCAGGGCTAATGCCAATTTATTGCAGGGCGATAATATCCTGCGCGGCTGGCGGACGCATTCGAAGACCAACTACTCCCTGGGGCGGGTCAACGGGGATGCCAACCTGGTTGCGTGCCGGCTCAACTACCTGAGCGATCCGGATTGCATTGACATGCAGGTGACAACAGGAGCCGGAGACCAGAAGCTGCGCATCAGGCCTGTAAGGCAAGCCTGCGAACTGTTCCGGTATGCCGGATGAATTTTAGGCTAGTGCTGACTTCTGTTATGAAAGGTTGTGCAGTCATGGCCGCTTGGGTTTGGGTCGGGGCAATCCAGATCGGCGAATTGCGCAACAACGCCAACCTGATGCAGGGAAAACAGGTTCAGAACGGCTGGGCTCAGTATGCCAAGACCAATGACAATCTCGGCCAGGTAAACGGCAATTTTGATCTCGTCCCATCTGGCGTAAATATTGTCAACGACTTCAACTTCATTGAGATGTTTTTCCCCAACGCCGGCGGCCAGAGCCCCGTGTTGGGCAACAACGTCGAGGTTGTCTGAGCGCTACCCTGCCAATTGACCAATACTTCAAGAGCACTGCCAGGCAGTGCTCTATCGTTGGCCCTGGTGTCATCGCTTTCACTGAACGCGGAAACCCTGCACAGGCGTGGCAAAACCCTGTACGTCCATCCCTGGTAGAGCCGTACGACCGGCACGAGACAGGCGGCCACGATCGTCATAATCTTCTTGCGGCGCGGATAATGTAAATTATTTCTTATTTTAATTTAAGGTATACAGAGGTGGAAACGAATAGAATCATATGTGAGATGAGACAATTAATCCAAGTGAAAGGAGGTGGCTTATGTGTCAAAGAGCAAGACAGTATTGTTGGCGTTGTTGGCGGTAGTGATTGCAGCAGCTATTGCCGTGGGTGTTATGGGATGCGCCGGTAAATCACAGCCGGCCGCTAGCAGCAATCCGCCTGTGACTACTAATAATGGACAGGCCACCGGGCCCAGTCCGGTCAGTCCAACGGTTCCCATGGGTCTTTCAATCCGCAGCAGATGCAGGCTAATATCAAGCAAGCGCTGGCGGGGCTGGTATCCAACGGCACCATCACGCAGGATCAGTCAGACAAGGTGGTCCAGGCTTATGCCCAGGCTTTTGCCAAACGGACGCAGGGTTCGGGCCAGCATGGCAACAGGGTTCAGGGCAACAGGGTTCAGGGCAACAGATGTCCGGCCAGAGACAGAACCCCATCTTGGCCCCACTGGTGTCCAACGGAACCATAACCCAGGACCCAGGCAAATGCGATTAATCAGGCGATCAGTAAGGCAATGCCCCATCACGGTCCGAGAACGGGCGGTTCCGGGCAGCAGAACTCAGGCGGCTCCGGCTCCGGGCAGACAACCACCGAATAAAAACTCAATCACTCTCATAGTTGAGAGCAATATTGCCTGTCGACTGGAGAGACAAAAATGAAAAGTTCTTTAAAAATGTCCTTGCATTTGAATCAAGCTGAGAGTTATAATCCAACCTAGAGTTTCGGTATTGGGCGGGGTTAACAAAAATGAAACGAAAACCCTGCCGAAGTGTTAGTGCGTCTTTCTCTAAGTATTTGATCACGATGGCCGGCTTCTTCCGAGAAGACCGGCCTATAACTTTGTATGGGAAACAACCTTGGAGAACGAGAGCGAGGCGTAGCCGCTCTTATCCCACCGCTTCTGAAGCGGCTTGACGAATCGGTAAAGGAGGTGTCAAATTATGAGGAAAGCGAGCCTTTTAATGATTGCCCTGGTTTTTTTGATCAGCCTGGCTCCATCACTTTGCTTCGCGCAGACAGCTGCCTTGTTCACACCCGGCTTCAACTACTGACCAATTCAACCGATATCGCCTACGGTGGCCGTTAACCGGTTTCAAGCGCTTGCTGCAGATGTGGTTAATGCTTCAGCGTCGATCATCGTTCCGCTCGCAATGATGTGCATGATAGTCAGTTGCATTATACTAATCTTTGGCGGTGTTACCGGAGCGCGAACGATAAAGATGGTTGGTTGGGGCGGTTTATGGACATCCATAGCAGGCCTTTTCGTATTTTACGGTATACCGTTAATTATCGGTACTATCCACGTAGTAGTGCTTAAACTCAGCACTTAACCGATCTGGTCAACATGATCTAAAACACTAATATGGGAGGTATGGCATAATGCTTCGAGCGATTAAAAAGAGACGAGTAGTTCTATACACAGCTTATATCCTGGCCCTGATGCTCGGTTGCAGTTTGCTCACCGGGGTGGCAGCCCATGCTCAAAGCTATTGTCCCTTAGAATCAGTAACACCTGCGAATCTGTCCACCGATATTGCAAATATAATCAATGAGGTGGGCATGCCCATCGGCGGCTCCATCGTGCTCATTGCGGTGGTATTTACGGCAATCCAGATCGTAACCAGCCGGTTCAATCCCAATCAGAGAGAGAACGCTTTTCACAATCTGGTTCCCGTATGCATTGGCGCCGCCATTCTCGGGGCCGCCTTGTTTTTCGCTTCCGTGTTCTTGAGCATCGGGACCACCTATCTCCATTAAAAGGAGCGCTCGAAAATGAGATTCTTCCCCATTCCGTTCAGCATGTCCGCCGAAGAGAAGATCTTCGGCGGACATTTGTCTTTACGCCAACTGGCCTACATCACCATGTCTGTTATCCTGTTCGTCTCGGTACTACTCGGGCTACCCTTTATCCCTCTTATCCTCAGATTTTTCGTAGCAGTACCCCTTACTGCCCTGGGGTTGTCCATGGCGTTTCTCAAAATATACGAATTGAATTTCGACCGTGTGGCGACCATGGCAATCAGGTACTACCTTCGCAATAAGACCATATATCCGCGCAGTTAGCGCCTTGTGTTATTGGCATGAAAGGAGAAATCGGTTTACATGATCCTTGGGATTACCATGATCATCCTGGCCGTAGCTGTAATCGTGGGCACCAGTATTTATCTGAAACATATCGATGCCCGCCTCGCCGCAGGAAGGAGCGGGGATACCGCCCCGCCCGGGCTGGGCGCCAAGGGAGTGACTGCTCGCTCAAAAAGATCGCAAGGGAAGGGAGCAGTAACAACCGAGAATATGTGGGGCATCGAGAATGTCCGTCATGGCGTAGTTATTAGCTTCGGTGGCTGGTATGCGATGATTCTCAAGCTCGGCTCGATAGACTTTCACATGATGAATGAAGGTGAACAGTCGGCGGTGGAGTCCGCCCTGATGGCGGCTGCCATGGCAATCGATTATCATCTGACATTCTTTAGCACAGTTGAGCTTTGTGACACACGGGGCTGCGCCCTGGCGATCCGGGATGCCCTATACTCCGAGGATTTTCAGCAGGGGAGCATGACCGATTATGCCATCAAGCATGTATGAATTTCTGGACAGCATGATGCAAAACCGGAGCATTCATAACCGCTCACGCTATATCATCGTGTTCTATCACACCCTGGGGGGATATGACGGCGCCCGCCAGGAACTCCTGCGCACTGTTCAGGTCGTGCAGAACTCTCTGCTGCGGGCCAAGATCAATGCTGATTTGCTATCATCAGAGCAGGTGGTCGATGTCTTCTTTCGCTTCTGCAACCGCGGCCGGATGTTCAAGCCTTCCGATGCAGTGGCGGCAGGAGCGATGGACTATTACGCAACAGGGAAAGGGGCGCATGTCAATGAAGCTTAAAGGCAAGACACCATATAAAGCATCCCTGGTAAAGGCGCAGAAGGCGCAGCAATCGCCCGATTCCAGTTTCAACGGTAACACAGTTAGCATCCAGTGTCTTTTCACCTCAGACGGCATTTACGAATATCATCGACTACCTCCTGTTGGGGCCCTCGCAGTACTGCCGTGTTTACGCCCTATCCGTCTACCCAAGGGATGTGTATATTGGCTGGCTCGATGATGTCTTCGCCCTTGGCGACATCGACGTCAGTATTCATGTCGATCCCGTTCCGGACCGTCAGGTAATCAACAAACTCACCGAGATTGTTGCTTCTGCACGGGCGCAGCACAGCGTTCTTTCAAAACAGGGAAATATATTGATGCTGCCGGAGTTGGAGCAAGCGATAGTGGATACGGAAACTGTCCGCGAGGCTATTCAGACAAACCGCGACCGGATGTTCTACGCTACGATCTACGCAACTGTTCACGCACGCTCTGTTGAAGAGTTAAATCAGAAGTGCGATTCCGTAGAGGATGCCCTGGCCAGAAAGTCAGCGCGCCTCCATTCGCTGATCTTCCAACAACTCGAAGGAATCAAGAGCTGCTTCCCTGGCAGCATGAATACGGTAACGGGATTTACCAGGAATGTGACAACCGGGGGGCTAACCGCAATGTTTCCCGTGTCCAATCCGGATATATCACACCAGTCAGGAATATACCTGGGATCGAACTACTTTACAGGGTCGCCGGTGTTGTTCGACCAGTTCATAGGCCCCCCACAGCTACCCAATCAGCATATTGCAGTGTTCGGCTGGACAGGGTCCGGCAAATCCGTAACGTTGAAACTGCTGGTATCACGTTCCGTCGTCATCGGCGTCAGGGTCGTGATCCTCGACAACCAGGGTGAGTACGATCCTCTCGTCAGCGAACTGATGGGGGGCTCGATTGTCTACATTTCCGCAGGTCAGGAATCGGGGATCAATCCCCTCGATATCGAACCGGAGATCGACGAGAAAACCGGGCGCCCGAAATTGATCGACCTGCACGAAAAGGTATCTGAGGTACGCGCCCTGCTCAACGCTATCTCGAGCATCTCGACCAGCAAGCCTCTCGACGCCAGGGACGCCGCCCTGCTCGAGGAAGTAGTACGAGAGGAATATGCGTCCCGGGAGATCACTTCCGACCCGCGTAGCCTCTACCAAAAAGAACCCGGTGCAGTCGGGCCGGTCAAGAAATCCATGCCTACGCTGAGTTCCATCCATGAACGGCTTGAAAGCAAAAGTGTATCAGAGGAATTAAAGATCATCCTCAAACCATATCTTAGGGGGAACTCGCTCGGCATGTTCGACTGCCAGACCAAGATCAGCCTGAAGGACAGAGTCATCAGCTTCAACCTCAAAAACATCAACGACGAATCAACGAAGCTTTTTGCGAGCTCGTGCGTGCTTTCATGGGTGCGCCAAAAATTCATCCAGCGCGACCTGAGCAAAAAGATGTTTGTCGTGGATGAGGGATGGAGCTTTATCAAGCGCCCGGAGGCGGCGCCGGCCCTGGAGATTGCAGCCAGGACGGGGCGAAAGTTCAACACCTCTCTGGTCGTAGCCAGCCAGTTTCCTGAAGAGTTTCTTAATCGTGAAGAGGGCCGGGCGGTAATCGGAAACTGTGCTTCTATCATCCTGCTTCGTCAGCATCCGACAGTGGTTGACCAGGTCGTCGACGCCTTTCACCTGTCCTCCGGAGCGAGCGATCGTTTATCTAGCTTTGCGCCAGGCGAATGCATCCTGTGGCTGAGCGGGACAGCAACAGCTATCCGCATCCAGCCGACACCATTTGAGTGGTCATATGTGACGACAAATCCCCAAGAAATAGTGGATGCCCGTACGACCCAGACCTGACGTAAAGTCTGGCTTTTTCGAGCCAGGGGAGTGTAGATATGTTTTCTCGAAGCAAAAAACCGGTATCCATATTAACGGTTTCGATGATCCTGCTCATCCTTTTCTCTGTTGTGGCGCCCGTATTCGCCGCTGGAGCCGCGCAAGGGACATCTCCCGTTGGCGGCACAACAACCACAACAATTCCCCCCGCCGGCCCCTTTGGACAGGTCATTGCCGGCCTGATAAACGATGTCGCCTATGCAATCGAGTATGCTGGCAATGCGCTTGGATTTACCAACATGAACCAGATGATTTTCAACCAAGGACTCTCCGCCACGGATCTGAACTATGCTCCTTTCTCTGGAGAGGCGAATGAGGCGCAGATGTGGAATGACGCCTGGACGTGGTATGTAGGTGTTGCCGCGGGTGTCTCCGTGTTGCTCCTGATCCTAGTCCTAGTAACCGCTTTCAAGTTCATCGCTTCCCCTTTCAACAAGCAGATCAAGGAAGACGCGGTGGAGAGCTTGTGGCGATGGATCCTGGCTATCCTGATCGTGGCTGCGGCGCCGCTCCTATATGATATCCTGCTCAGCATAAACAACGGCCTGGTCGATCTCTTCCTGGGGGTCGCCCAGACAGTGCGGCCGGGCGCTGACTTGATGTCCTACTTCAATGCAGGGGCCAACATTAACACCGGAAATGTCATCTATGACGCCGTGGTCACGCTGGCGTTTCAGGGCGTCAGGCTTTGGCTGGGCGTTCTCTTTACGATGAGACAGCTGGTGCTGCTGGTCATCTTTATATTCACCCCGCTGATGGCGATCATGTGGGCGATCAATAAGAAAATAAACGCTGCGGGCATATGGCTCGGAGAGATAGTCTCCAACGTCTTCATGCAGTGCTCCTACGCCTTCGTGTTCCTCATCCTGATCACGTTCGTAACCGTCACTCCGCAGGCAGGCACGAGCAGTGCGGCGGCATCCACTGCCGGTACCGCCGCCACATTGAATACTGCGGTGACGGACATCATTAATAATGTCGGTGCGCCGATTGGCGGCGCCATACTTCTGGTTTCAGTATGCTGGGTGGCAATCCAGATAGTCTTGTCCAGGTTCAGTTCGCAGAAGAAGGAAAGCGTCTACGGTAATCTATTCTATGTTGGAATCGGGGGCGTGATCCTGGGCAGCATCCTCTTCTTCGCATCTTTCGTGTACAATATCGCCACGGAATACTTTGGTTATGCGTTCAACACCACTACTTCGCAGGCTTCGGGCAGTGCGCCGACAACTGCCACCAGCCAGAACATGATTGTTATATTGATCTGGTTCGTGGCCATGTTGCCTATCGCCGAGATGATCCGGAACTCCATGCTGGGCCTGTTTACCCGCCATTCCGAGTTCGACGAAGCAGGTTTTGCCACCAAGTCGCTGGCGGCGATAGCCGGCCTGGGAGGCCTGGTCGGACTCTCCCAACTGGGCAAGGCATCCTTCGGAGCAGGTGCTGCCGGGGGTATCCCGGGAGGCGCCGTTGGCCGGTCCGGAGGTATGGGAGGCGGCGGTGTCGTTAGCACGTCAGGGACAGGTAGCGGAGGCGCCAACCCGATCGCCCTTCAAGGGAGAGAGGCATTCCCCGGGGGAGACGCAGGCAGCGCCTTGCCGGCTACTGCCTCTACCGGCGGCGCCGCCATGTCGGCCGCTACCGCTGCAGGCGGCACTGTAGCCCAGGGAATGGGTAAGCCTGGGGCCGGGTTGATCGGCGGTTTGCAACAGGCCGCATCCTTTGGAGAGAGGGCGGGCGCCAGGGTCGGCGGAGCGGCCGGCGTCATCACCTCGTCATTCGTGTCGGGGGCTACCGCCCTTGCCGGTAGTGTCATACCTGGCGGCAAGCACCTCGCCGATGCCGGCCAGAAATTCGGGCATGTTGTAGGGAAGGTGGCTGAACACGGAGTCGGAGCCGTCACCCGCGGCATTGCTACGCACGGCCACCTCGCGGCTCAGACCGGGTCAGATTGGTTGAAGCAGGGCGGCAAAGAGGGCTACGGCATAGGAGAGTCCTTCCGTCGTGTTACCGGCGGGGAGACCTTAGGCGATGCCAGTGGCCGGGCATGGAAGGTGGCGGGCGCCAACACTGTCGATCCCTATTTTGCAGGCAAGGCCCTGGTGAAAATGAAACCGTCCCTGGACGGCTATCGCCCAAACAACGGCTAGAAGGGAGCCAATAAAGCTGAATCTCGATCCGAACGGCGTCTACCCTGCCATTAGGAACTTTGCAGAAAAACACTCCAATTCTTTCACGGCGAGCTATTGGATGTTCAATCCGGGGGACCGCCGCCCTCTGCATCAGGCAGAAACAGGAGGCAGCATGCTGATCAGGGTAAACAAGGTCGATCTGACCGAGACGGGCATGCTCGAATTTATCAACCTCGACGAAAAGGGCGATATTGTTGCCGTGGCCGCCTTCGTGGCTTCGGCCATGACACTCGTAGGCGACAACGATGATGAGGTGCTGGCACTTACGTACGGCAACTTCCAGCCCGCCCCGAATCTCAGGTACATGAATTTTGTTTTGCTGTTGTCTCCGATCGATGGCGCTCCTGTGTTAGAACAGGGCCAAGCGGAGCCGGCGCAGTTGCCAATCACTCCCTGATTCAACTAGCCATTTGCGGAGAAGATCAGAGGTGATATTTATATGGGCAGCGCGGATAGACCCGCCAGCCAGGTGGCCCAGGTCTCGGCACAAGCGCTTTCAGCGATGGGCAAGCAAGCCGGGCGGGGCATCTGGGCGCTTTTAAAGAAGCTATTTCGGACCATAGGCCCCTATTATACGGCGATGGCTCTTGGTGTTCTCGCGATTATATTTCTTGTCTTATTACTGGTGATGGCGATCTACGGCGCCATGACCGGATATGGGCTCACGACCGGCATTACTCCTTCCCAATCAGATGCCGCCAACATTGCAGCCTACACAAGCCTCGCCAATAAGTGGAACGTCGCGGATGCCTACGTGGTTCCCGTCGCAAGCTGGATGTTCATCGGCGCCAATGAGACCCCAAAACTACCGGGCACAACCTTATATCCCGGAAAGGGAGACAAATTGAGCCAACTGGACGACCCCAACGGAAGCGATAAGGCGCTCGAGCTTGAATGGGGGTTAATCCACGCCGTTCGCCTGTGGTGGTCGCTTAAAAACAATAACAATGCCGTTCTGGACAGTTTGCAAAATATGACGAGCGGGGCCAGTCTTGATTCGGTCGAGGGAAATGTGCCGGCCGATGTCAAAGCAGACGCCGTGGCAGATGCGCTGCACCCCTACTTCTATTATGTCACTCGCACGTGGACAACCAGGACAGTTCTTAAGAATCCTCCGAAGAACGGCCCATCCAGCTACACGGATACAGAGCAAGTTCACCTGCTCGTGGAGGCCCAGACGATCCAGGGGTGGTATCAGTATTTCTATACGAATACCACGACGGTCACAGATACCCCTAACGCTACCGTCACACGCACATACGATCAACTGGACGACACATTGCTGGTAAATCCGGATAAGTGGGAGCGTTTCCGCACTTACCTGATCGGCCTGTACCAGATGCAGCCTGACCAAAACGCTGATCTGATGCGAGAATTCGTGAGCGAGGCGGGAACGGGTTTTACGCAACGGCAACAGCTTGTTGCATGGCTGCTGGCGACCTTCAATCCTACCGTGGTTGGTTCTATAGTGATGGTTCCCCCGGATCTCTACGGCTACTTCCTGGAGGCGCAACAGAAATACGGAATACCCTGGTGGTTTCTGGCGGCAGTAGCTTACGAAGAGTCGGGATTCGACCCGACAGCCGAAAACGCGGCAAGCTGGCTGTTACGGCCTGATGCAATTCGGCTCCAGCGAGTGGACCACATACGCAGCGCAGGTATTAGGCACAAACGATCCCAGCATAATAGCCGAGTACAAGGATGATCCCCGGACTCAGATAATGGCAGGGGCTGACTATCTGAGCGTTCTGTTCCAACAATATGGCGGCGTGGATTGGAGCTCGGACAACTGGGAGGAGCAGACGTTGGATGCCCTGACTTTCTACGGGGGCTTCAGGACCAGCAGCGGAGGCCTGGACACAGCAACTTGCGAAGCAGATTATGCCTCGCCGATCTGGGCGCTTGCCAACGGATATGCGGCGCACAGCATCACCACCTGGCCGGTGCCGGACCCTCCGGTGATCACAGAGAAGTTCAACTCGACCGACAACGGGGTGAGCATTGCGGCCAGCCCGGGAGACAATGTGACATCCATCTCTGGCGGGTACGTGAAGGAAATCGGGAGCGATTACGTTGTCATATCCGATACCGTACATGATTACAAGTATGACGGGTTGGGGGCTGTTGCCGTTACTCAGGGGCAGCCGGTCGAAGCGGGAATTACCATCATCGGGTCGATGCCGGCAACCGGCAACGCAAGTTTGTTCTTCCAAGTCACGGACGACATGGATAACCAATACATCAACCCCGTGACGCTGCTCCCAAATGATTGGGCCTATAGTCCGTAATTCAAAAACTGATATGGGTTCGTGGATCGGGTTTCCTCCACGGGGAAGCCGGCCTGTTGTCTATTTAATGAAAGTGAAATAGCAGCGAGAGGGGTTGCATTATGGCAAAGGTTGTTCTGGCCACCGGGGTCGAACAGCTGGACAAGGAAATCGCCCATGAACTGGACCGGGCCGGTGTGCAACTGGCCTGCGAATGTCACTACCTGGAAGGCGTCCTGCCTGTTTGCGTTCAGATGAACGCCGATACTGTTATCATCAGCCCGGAGCTTCCCGGCACTACCAGCATCGGGGAGATTATCGTGAACATCAAACGATCTCCCCGGAACATCAGGGTCATACTGCTGCCCGGGCCGGAAGATCTCGCCGATTCCAGGGACCTGGCGTTTAACACGTTTAGCAATGCCGCCGTACACGATATCGTATTTTCATCTCCCTCTTCAGCCGGCAGCAGGGTCGACGTCAAAAGCGTCATCGATCGTGTCATTTCGCCTGCCACTTTTGCCGAGGCGGAAGCATTGATGAAGTCGTCGATTAAGATGCCGCTGGCCGCTACCGGAAGGCCCGTCGTTGTGGACGAAGTCGAGCAGCCCTCAAAGCATGGTGGCGGTATCCTGAATTCCTTCAAGAACGTGTTCAGCCGCCGGCCCGGCGATGACGATCGACGCGGTGGAGAAAACGATGAAGCCGAAGGATTGAACTGGGATCCAGATGATGAAGGAGCGTTGAGCTGGGCGCCTGAAGAATCGGGCGATCTCTCGGCAGAGAAAGACAGCAACAACTCCGAAAGCGTTGCAAACGACTCCCAAGGGGATCAATGGGTCGAAGAAGATTATCCCGTTCCAACAGACACGCCCTGGAAAGGAAAGGCGTTTTTCCAATCGCGCAAAGAAGAGCCGGAGAAAAGCAATATATGCTATATGCCTCACCAGTTGATTGCCGTCTGGTCTCCAGACGGTTGGGCCAAGAGCTATACAGCGCTCAACCTTGCGGCGCTTGCTGCCAGCAAGGGATTCGATACTGCCCTGATTAACTATGATCTGTTCTGCCCAGAGTTAGACGTATGGTTCGGCGTAAAGCAGACGGGCATCGGAGACATCGATGAGATGAGCGTTGGGGTAATGACCTTCTGGGAAGGGCACAAGCCGGAGTATGTAGCGAGCTATTTGAGAAAGCGCGATTGGGGAATATCTTATCTTCCCGCAGGGAACAAGGTAGGCAATATATGTGTTCCGGATATGCCTACGGACGGCCTGGAGCAACTTCTGAAGATTATCTATCAGCGGAACCCCGGGGGAAAACCTGCTGTTACCGTGGTGGATGCAGGCAGAAGTTACGAATATGCTCCTACAATGGCCGCTCTCAGGCAGGCATCGTTAGTCCTGATCCCGACAGACGGCTCTCCTGCTATAGCCGCAGTGACAAAGCAGCAGATAGAGGATTTGAACCGGCTGGGTTATAACCCCCGGTTCATCGAAGTCCTGTTCACAACGCCGGGGAGAAAGGTGGTTCACGTCTGCCACGAACGCTGCTCGGTATCATTTGATTGGCTGGCCTACTCTCTCGACCGGGCGGCTATGAAACCGCAGTGCCTGACGGTAGATGGCCGAAGGGCATGGGAGGGCGTGTTTAATCAACTGACGCCGATTGGCCCCGGGTCAGGCAATATCTTTCGAAATCTTTGAGTATTAGATTTGACTATGCTCGCAGGTCTGCGTTACAACAATAAAGGAGGTATAAGGATGAACATGACCCGTAAGGCCGTAAACGCCGCAATCTTCGCTGTGATCCTGTTCGCTATCATCGCGATCCCGGTTATTGTCAAGAGCGGCCCGGCCCTGGCTGCCGGCAACAGCGCCGAGTTCGTCATCGGCCTGAACCAGTACTTTGTCAACGACCAACTCCCCGGTGTCCAGATGGACGCCGCCCCCTACATCCAGGATGGACGCACCCTGGTTCCGGTCCGCTACCTGGCGGACGCCCTGGGCGCCGCCACCTCCTGGAACGGAACTGCCCAGCAGGTCACCGTCACCAGTGGCAGCACGACTGTCGCCATGACCATCGGCAGCACGGCCCTGACCGTGAACGGCCAGGCCCAGACGATGGACGTCGCCCCGGTCATCAACGGCGGCAGGACGTACCTGCCGGCCCGGTGGGTGGCGGAGAACCTGGGGTACTCCGTGGACTGGGACGCCACCAACAAGATCGTGATCATCTGGCCGCAGGGCACGCCGGAGCCGGACTACAGCAACGCCACGGCGCAGGTGCAGACTCCGGCCGTAGTTGATGGGTTCAATATTCCGGCGGGAACGCATCTGGATGTTGATACAACGCCAAACCCGACAGGCAACGTAATTGACTTTACGATCTTGGATGCCAACGGGGACCTGCAGGCCCAGGTCGCCGATGCCCAGAGCATCCTCGCCCAGGCGCAGTGCCTGGATCCGGCAACGGTGGCCAGGGCGATGGCCGCCATCAACCGTGATCTCCCGGGGTCGCTCCCTCAGCATGTCAGCGTTTTCAACTCGCCAAACGGCGGCAGCGTGAAAGTTATACCATACGGCAATCTCTCGATTACTGTTCAAGTCTATTCGGTGCAGTATCCGTCGTCCATGATCACGACGGACTAAATACAGACCAGATACGGAGGTAAACCTGAAATGCGCTTGAAAAGACTTTCCGCAATGGCGGCGGTCTTTTTTCTTTTGACTGCCTTGATGCCCCCGGCTTACGCAGACACCGGCGTCGATCCCGGCGCCGCCATGGCTGCGGCGGAACAGGCCCCCTACAGCGTGCAACCTTCTGACCAAAATGGGGATAGCCTGCAATACATCCCGGCGCCCCCGGAACTGCAGGTATCGCTTCCCGGGTCGAATGGGAGCGGGACATTCGACTACGGTTACCTGGTCTACGGCGCCCCCTCCGACCCCAACTCCGACGGGGTCGACCGTTACGAGGGATACGATTTCTATGGCGAGGAGATTCCCAACCTGGCCTTTCCCCCCGACCGGACGGTCAACGGCGATGACTTCGGGAACGAGGACTGGGTTATCACTCCGTGGAAAGACCCTTCAGTTACAAGTGATTTTCCCAACGTACAAATGACGCAGGGGTGGGACGGCGACACAGCTTATGCAAATTCTATCTATTGGGGCATCTTCTATTTGAACTTCACCACCGGGGTGGGGGGAACCGGGCCGGGCAGCGGCTACACCATCAACACCAATGACGGCAGCCCGATCTGGGGCAACAGTATGAACGATCTATCTAATTACGTTCATATCCTGATGCCCCCGACACCGGACGCCTGGGGAGTCGGCCGGATGTGGCACTGGCTGGACGGCAGCCTCTGGTACGTATCCATCCCGCTGCCGCCGCCAAGCATGTGCCAGGCGCAACTGGTGGTAACCCCGGCTTCGGCCACCATCAACGCCGGCGGCACGGAGCAATATACAGCCACCTTTTACCCGTACGGCCAGGACAACAGTAATGGGGCGGACGACGTGACCACGGAAGCAACCTGGTCGGACGATAACAACTCTATTGCCACAATCGTCGCCAGCGGGGACAGCGCCGGACTGGCGACGGGGGTGGCGCAGGGCACTACGAACATAACGGCCACCCTGCCGGATATTACATCCAATGCATCGTTTACAGGGACGGCGACCCTGACGGTGCAGGCGCCGCAGCAGACCGGTGGCAGCCAGAACTCGGGTGGCAGCCAGAACTCGGGCGGCAGCAGCCCGTCGGGGGGAAGCAATCCGGTCAGCCCGCCGCAGACACCGGCAGGGCCGGCCGGCAAGGCGGCGCTGACCTTCAACGCGGTCAACCAGGTGAACATCAAGACCATTACCGGCCAGCAGATTGGCGGGACGCTCCACCGTGGGCCGAACATCGCCCTCTGGACGGACACGGTGACGGCCACCCTGTCGGCGACGGCGCCGGCACAGCCGACGAACATCCCGGATGGCGGCCAGTTCGTCAAGTTCGACGACTGGGCGATCGCGGACGCCACCCTGAATGACATCCCGGCCCAGAACCCGAACTATGCCTTCGGGAACCCGGTGGAGCCGGTATCATACCAGCAGCCGCTTGCCTTGACACCCCAGGGCAGCGGCCCGGATACGGCCACGGCGGTATCGTCTGGTTTTGAAGAAGACTGGTCAGAGGACGGGATCGGCTACACCACACCGGGGCCATACGGCGTCAAGGACGTGTTGACCGGCCAGATGATGGCGACGACGCCGGAGAGCTACCAAATGTATGCCACTTACACGCTGAACTATCATTACGACTACCAATACCTTGTATCTCCCGGCGGTGACCAAGCCGCGTATTATCAGACGGTCACCGATGTTCCGGGCAGTATCGGCCCCCTGACGGTTTATCAGAGTCTCTGGGTCTGCGGCACGGGGGCGGTATCCATGACGAGCGCCGGCGAGAACTACGTGGTAGCGGATACGCTCAACCCACAGACACACCCATAAGTCATGTTCTTACCACAGATGACTACCCGCCCTGACGCCCCCGCTTCTCTGAAGCGGTGGGATAAGAGCGACTACGTCACTGGACTCGTTGAACAGGCCAGCCGGACATACCCCGGCATTGATCTTTGAAGGGGGTCGATACGGTGCTTGCCGATTTTGAAATGGCGATGATGATGTTCTTTCTGATCATCGCGGTCGTGTTTGGCGGTACAGAGATGGTGACGCTGGTATCCACCGAGTTCAGCGTCCAGAGCGAGGCGCAGGCAGTGGCGATGTCAGAAGGGAGGTACGGCGGCTACACAGACACCGAAAATAGCTCTGTGGAGCAATACATCGACGACTACTGCCAGAATAATGGCCTTGACTCGGCCCAGGCGTCTGTTAGCGTGTCTGCTGCCGGGGCAGCGGCGCCCTACGGTACGGAGGTCACCTCGGAGGTCATTATCCCGTTCCGGTTTATGCAAGTAGGGAATTTCATGCCGGGGACCGTAATTCTCTTGACCGGGAAGGGCAGATCGATATCGTCATATATCCAGGGCATGACACCGGATGTGACGTATGTATCGCCGTAGGAGGGTGGCAATGCAACTGGTCAACGACGAGCGCGGCTTTCTGGATATCTATCTCATGGGTATATTTCTGATCGGATCCATCATTATGTTTTCTGTTCTTCTGGCCACTGCCGCCGTATGCAGGCAGAACGCGATCGCCTCATACTCCTGCTTCACGGAGGCGGCGGACTTCGCAATACATACTGCCATGATGAACGATATTTACGCCGCCAACGACGAGGATTCTTCACAAGTGGAAACATACTTTACCGACAGCTTCGACAACGTGGCGCAAACCACGTACAGCGACAACGCCTTCACTCCACAATCAGGAAGTCCTTTTCCGGGGAATATTCAAATGAATACCCTTGCGCCCTACAGTCAGGGGAGCGCTCTTCCCAACGGCACGACGGCCAGTGAAGATGGCTTCTGGATCAGCCTGAGCGTTCCGGTCCTGGTCGGGAACGTGCCCTTGGTCGGGCAGACGAGCGTCCCGGTAACGATGAACTATTTTGCAGAACTGTGAGGCGCCCCTGAAGCGTCTGGCCAATATACGAGCCAGGCGCTTTTTTAGTTAAGGAGGTGGTTCGCTTGCCACTAGAAGTAGACGGCAACGATTGGGGAGAGGTAGCAGCACTGGAAAAGGAAAAAATCATCGAGGAGATCGCCTCGCAATTGTCGAGAGACAACCCGGACCTGTTCTCCAGCTCGATGGCCGGGGATTCTTACGCCAAGGTCGAGAACATCGTCCGCAGCGCTGTTCTGAGGCGTCAGGACCTCATGCCCGAAGAGGTCGACAGCGTAGCGAAGAGCATTATGGGCCAGGCGTCAGGTTACGGCCCCCTGTCCGAGTTCTTCGTCGGTCCAGATACACAGGAGATCACCGAGGTGATGGTCAACCCGACAGCCAATGGGCCGGACGTCTTTTACGGCAAGCACGGGCGACACTGGTCAGCCGGCGGTACCTACTTCAAAGACAACGAAGAAGTCTCCCGGTACTGCCAGAAGGTCTGCGAGGATATTGGACGGCCGTTTACCGAGGACTCACCGATGGTGGACGCCTGGCTGAAGGACGGGTCCCGGATCGCCGTGATGGGATTCAAGGTCTCTCCCCTGGGGCCGGCGCTCACGATCAGGAAATCTCCCCTGGTCAGACCACCGCTGCCAATCGAGAAGCTGGTGGAATTCGGGACGTTGCCGAAGCTGGTGGCCGATCTCCTGGTTGACGTTCTGGTAAAAGGTCACGCCAACCTGGGGGTTTTCGGCAGAACCGACTCCGGCAAGACGGCTTTTTTGAGGGCGCTGGGACAGCACATCGACCCCATCGAGAGGGTGATCATCGGCGAGACATCTTACGAGCTATCATTTCCAGACCTGAAGAACTGCATCAACCTGACGGAGGTGGTCTACGGATCAGAAAAGGTTGTGAACATGACCATGATCTGTGAGGCCATCAACCGGAACAATCCCGACCGGGCAATGGTGGGGGAGGTGCGGGGCGGCGAGATTGTGGCCGCATCCGAGATCGCCGAATCAACCTCGGGCGGGTTCTGGACCACCGGCCACGCCGGTGGGGTGAACGAACTGCGGAGCAGGATCCCCAAAATGTTCGCCCGGGGCGGCATGAACCTTGCCAGGGAGTACGTCGATGAGCAGGTCCGCTGCATGTTTCATTTCTTGATCTTTCTGGACAAGGACAGCAGCGGCAAGCGCGCCCTGATGTCTCTCGTCGAGGTGACGGATGAGGGCTACAGAACAATCGCCAGGTTCGACGAGGACGAATTCGCCCATAACGGAAAAAGGCGCTGGATATACGAGAACACCATATCCAACGAGCGTCTCTCCCGGCTGGCCTTCAGGGGAGCGGACATCAAGCCGGAGTATGAGACCATCGAGGAGAAACATCTATACCCGGAGGACCCGGAGGAAGAAAAACTAGAATGGGGGGAATGAAGGCTTGCTGGTTATTCTGCTACTCTCATGTCTCTTCATGCTCTTCTATTTTCTGTTTGTCGGGGGCATAGAGCAAGAGATCGGGGGCATCAAAAACTGGCTCCTTCATCTTGGATTGCCCGTCATTTCGGCCGGTGTGGCGTTTCTGCCGGGGACGCTGATCTGCAGGACACCCCTGGCGGGCGTTATCTGGGCGGTAGGAGGGTGGTTTGTGCCCGGATGGGTCAGCAGTTTCGCTACGGAGAGAAAGAAGGCCGTGCTCAGAAGCAGCGTGAAAAACTTCATCACGGCGGCAGCGGGGCTATACGCCGCAGGGCAGGTAACGCCGGAAGTAGTGAAGACCGCTGCTACCAGGTTCCCGGAGCCTCTTGCCGGCGAGTTTCAGGTCATGCTCGGCAGGCGCAACACGGACAGAAAGGCATCGTTCCCGATCATGTTCGAGGGCCTGGCGGCTAAATACGATCTGCCGGAATTCAAGGCCATCGCGGCGATCATCGCGGCATCAGAGCGGGCCGGCGAGCCCGGGCAGCCGCCGAGGGATTGAAGCAATTGGCGACTGCCTTAAGAGGGCGCGACCGCAGGATTCAAGAGAGGCGCAAAGAGACCCTGGAACCGATCATTGCGGCAGTCGTGGCGATCATGCTCATCGTGACGGGGTTCCTGGCCGACGTCACCTTCCTGGGCCATTTCTATTTCAGCAACCCATCCGGCAGGATCGTGCTGTCCGGTACATCAGCCCTGATCCTGATCATGGTGCTGGTGGTGCTGAAGGCAGTAAAGCCGACAGACTTGATGGGAGGCGGTTAGAATTGGTGTTGACAATCCTGCTTCTCGCCTCACTGCTTGCGCTCTTTCTCTTCATATTCGTTCCCGACAGGGAATACGCCGTATCCCCGGCGAGCTACACCATCGATTATGCCCGCCGGAGTTTCGAGAAGCGATTTACCGGCGATAGGGCAGCCAAGCTGGCGATCCTGGGTAAGACACTCGAAGATACGGTTAAATCCGGTCTCTTTGTCAGCACGGGCGTGGGCCTGCTTGGCTTCATGATCACATTCTCAAAACTGCATTGGCTGTCGTTGATCGTCGGCATCGTCTGTTTCGCAATCGGCTTTCTGCTATCCCAGGCAGGCATGAAGAAAGAATTCAGTAAGTGGCAAGCGCAGGTATTCGAAGAATTACCCACCCTGATCAGCTTCGCCCCGTCATTTTTAAGAGTTGGCAGCATCACGCTGCGCGATGCCATCTCCATGACAGTGCCGTTCTTGAGAGGGCCCCTGAGGGACGAGATCTGGAATGCCTTGGACCGGATCAAACGTACCGGCGCCACCAGGGACGCCTTCGACGAACTGGCCGGGCGGGTTGATCACCCGGCCATGGACTCCATCTGTATCAGGTTATCCACCGCCTGGGATGCCAGTCCATCGCCGGGCCTGTTCGATGACCTGGCCGATCAGATCAGGGACGCGGAAGAGATCGCCGCCGCCGGCGCCACTGCAGGCAAGGCCGGTATGCTCGCCCTGATCTGTGTGCTGGCGTTGCTTGGCATGATGATGGTGATCGGATATCCTGCGTTGCTCTACATGTTATCCAGGATCACGATGGGGTTTGGAACGTAGGGGGTCGTAGCCGGTGAACTACTTGGACGAAAACCAGTTGGCCAAACGGATGGAGAGAAGGGTGGCAAGCCTGCGGCGCAAGAGCAGCGTGCTCAATTTCGTGCTCTGCGCTGTCGTACTGATCCTGGGGATCGCAATCATCTGGAGTATTATGACAGGATGGATCGTGACAATATAGCCGGAAAGGAGGAAATGCGTTGAAATACATCCTTAAAGATGAGCGCGGATCGCTCTCTGAGATGGTCTGGGTGGTTGGCGCCGCCATAGTGGTAGCTGTGATCCTCATAGCAATCGATGGATTTGCGCCGGGCACAGTCCAAGGCATCTGGACCACGCTGACGGACAAGATCCAGACCATGTTGAGCAATATTTCCTGATCAGGTGAGGAAAAAGTATGGGGACAAAAGGAAGAGACGCTTGCTTGTGGCTATTCTTCTTCTTGACGCCGGTTACATTTATCAAAGGAATGGGGCGGGAAGCGGCCATTATGGCAATGATCTGCCTGGCGCCATATCTGTACTACCAACTCCTGTACCTGCCGGGCGCCGCCAGGAGGAGCAGGGAGATGGGCTTGAAGATGACCGTCCTGCTCCCCCTGAACGTATCCTGGGCAAGACTGCTGTTCTGGCTGGATGGCGAGAGGATGGACTTCCACGGGGCATATGAAGTGCATCTCAACAAGGG
This sequence comes from uncultured Peptococcaceae bacterium, assembly GCA_963767365.1. Taxonomy (GTDB): domain Bacteria; phylum Bacillota; class DSM-12270; order Thermacetogeniales; family Thermacetogeniaceae; genus Palsa-1188. Next base: position 15,881 of record CAVYEE010000009.1, on the reverse strand, counting down.
CGAGAAGTATGCCCTGGGAGATTATCTTAAGCTTTTCACATCCGACCTGGAGATCGCCCGGAGGACATTCCCGGGCGCTGCTTTCATGTGGGAGACATCGGCGCCATTGCCCCTGTTCGTGCGGAGGCTGGTCCGGCAAGGATCCACTGACGGGTCGGCCTTTCTGAAGAAAGGGAGATGGAGGGCGCCGGGATTCCCGTTTACGGGAACGGATCTGAAAAGAGGCCGCGTGAGACACGGCGCGATTGTTTCGAAGGGAGAGGCGGGGAAGAAGTGGCCTATGAGGCGCTAAAAGTTCATGTGGGAGGCTGGTAAAAACGAACCGCAAAACCGGCATAATCATCGCCGTGGCGCTTGCCGTGATCCTCACACTGGCGATCAATGTATCTGCCACCAGGAAGTACGCCGCGGTGACCAGGACGACAAGGGTAATTCAAGCAACCCAATTCATCCCGGCCGGAGAGATGATCAACGCTGGAATGGTTAAGGCCGTTGACGTTCCAGCACAGGTGGCGCAGGAGCTTGTAACCGGAGACGTGACAGGCGTAATCGGCAAAAGCGTCAAGGTGTCGATCATGAAAGATCAGTACCTGATGAATGACGATCTGGACACGTCCGGAAGAGATCCCGGAACGACAGAGATCTACGTGACAGTGACTGTGCCCAGCGGCGCCTGGGCGATGCCTGGGGATTACGTGGATGTATGGCAAAAAGGGCAGCAGAACAGCCCCGGCGTATTACTGATTGCGAAAGCAAGGGTGCTGCATACCGTGGACAGCAACGCCAAGCAGACTGAACCCGGTAAATCCACGGTAACAGGCGCTATGGGAAACAGTGCTGCAGTGGCGGTTGGAATTGAAGTGCCAAGCGACCAAGTCGTCAAGGTCGTCGGTCCCGCGTCACAGAATCAGATATACCTGGTGCGAAGCGCGGTGGTACCCTGATCCTAGAACGAAGGCCCGGCATAGCCGGGCTTTTTTGTTAGAGGTGAGTTCGGCGCTTACCATCGGGAAGAAATCAGGGAGCGCAGTTCTTCAAGGATACCGGAAAGGGAGGAAACTAACATGATTTGCCTTATAGCTGCTGAGGAAAACATAGCAGGCACTATTAAAGCCAAGTTGCAAAAGATGAACAGCTTTGGTGACTGGACGTTCAATGTCTGCCTTGACAGCAACGGATTGAAAGAATGGACCGACAAGAGCGTAGATGTGCTCGTTCTGAGCCGTTTTCTCCCGGGATCAGACCCGGTGCGTTTGCTTCCACAGCTCAGGATACTCTTCCCGACCGCTCACGTCGTCATTCTGGTTGGCCAGGTGACTGAATCCAGCAGGGCGTATATGAGGGCCGCTGCTGGGGCCGGACTGCATAATACCGTGACCGGAAAGCTTCCCGGAGATAGGCCGTACACCCTGGTGGTGGCGCTCACCCGCTCCAAGAAGCCAGAACTGGACGGATACGATGACCTGGGCGATGTCGAGGCGGGAGAAAGCGTGGATGAGGATATGAACAGCATCCTGAAAGAGCAGGACGATCTCAAAGAAGAGATTGAAGAGGCCCCTATTATTACAAATAATCGCCCTGAGATCCCGCCAAGACGTACGGTAAAAGAGATGCCTGGCGTTTTAGTAGTTAGTGCGGCGAATAAGGGCGGAATAGGCAAAACTACAACGGCGATCGCCGTGGCCACTGCCCTGGCGAAGGCTGGGATACCGACCGCGCTGGTCGATTTCGATTTGGGCGCCCCGGACGTCGCTACTTTCTTCAAGATCAAAGATAGTCCAGGATAGAAAATTTGGCAAACCAGAACCGAATCAATCCGGCGCAGATAGAAAGGCTCCTTGTTAAAGAAGAAAATTTGTATGTGCTGCCGGGCGTGATGAATAAGACACTGCCGCGCTTTAACAGCGGAGAGCTGGCAGCAATCTTGGATTACTTGAAACAGAAGTTTTCCGTGGTGGTCTGTGATACCAGCCCGGAGCCTTGGACAAAGAAATGGCTATATGAAGTGTTTGAGATGGCGGACCTGGCGCTGGCCGTTGTTGATCAGTCGAAGTTCTCCGAGGAAGAGACGCAAAAATACGGCCCCACACTGTTGGCGATGGGGATAACTCCGGAAAAGATCTGGATCGTGGTCAACCGTTTCAGTCCAAAGCTCCACAATATCCGGGTTGTTGAAGTAGCGTTTAATTCGGGTTTCAAAAAAGGCTGCAAAGCACTTCCCAGGGTAGGGGCTGTCATCAACGAGAACAGGAAGAAGATAGAGCAGGAGCACATATAAAGGCAATCGTGACAGGTCTCGAAGACGCCGACAGTCCGTGGCATGAGACTGGCGCAAGGAAATTGCAGAGATGGCCGGATACCGTTACGAACGAACCGGAGGAGCCGGCGGCGAAGAATACCGGAGCATGGACTTATTCGGCTGTTGGGAGGAAAAGCTGATGGAGGATAACGAACTGGTAAAAAGGATTAAGACAAATGTCTGAATACCTGGACGAGGATGCAATTGCCGCCGCCCTGCGGATACCCGCCGAAACTGTTCATGACCTGCTTGCAGGTCGTGCCAATATGAGCAGGTCTGAGGCGGAGAAACAGATCAGTATTACAAGTACAGACGAACCCAGTCTACCGTCAAAGGATTATTTCGGTGTGGCGGGGGAGGGGTGGGGCAGGTTGCACCTCTGTCGCCCTGCACCTGGCCTACGCGCTGGAGCAGATGATGAGCGTTCTCCTGGTGGACCTGAACGCCTTGGCTGCCGGGAGCGATGTGGGTTACTATCTGCGCACCTCTGAATACCCCAATATTGAGACGATAGCCAAAGACGGACCGTTAAGTTCGGCGGTTATCCAGGTGGAGCCCGGGCTGTGGGTATTGTTGCCCCCGCTCTTTAGCGGTATTGAGAAGGGTAACAGTTGAACACCTGGCCATTGAAGCCAGGAAGGATTTTGATGTCGTCATTTTCGATCTTCCCAACACTGATGCCGATCACGTCATGGAGGCGGTGTCCTGTTCGAATGCCCTGGTGATGGTGGCAACCGGGCAGCCCCAGGAGATGGACAGGGTATCCGCCAGAAAGAACAACGTCTCAGAAGGATGTCATATTCGTGGCCAATGGCTATTCATGCGATAGCGGGGTTAAGCAGGGAGTATGATCAAAGTAGTTGAAATACCGGAGGACAGGGATCTTCCCGCGAAGATGGAAAGGGGAGTATTTTACAAGAAGGGATCCCACCTCACTGCCGGCGCTGAGAAGATCAGGGATATGCTCTTCGGGATGCGTTCCCAGGATGAGGCAGGCTTCAGGAAAGCTGTAAAGCTGCTTGGGGGTCATAGATCCCACGCCTGAAGGCGGGGGCTTCCTGTGGCATAATATGGCGATCGGTGCCCGGCACCTTGCGCAAGATGAAAGGAGCGATAAAATCTGAATATCTTATATGCCATACCTCTAAGCCTGTCAGGCGCTTGCGCCTATACGGATCTGAAAAGCAACCTCATTTTAAATAAGATTACGATACCGATGGCGTTGCTGGGGCTTGTTTATTCCTCCTGACCGGAAGAATTATAGAGTCGCTGATTGGTCTTGCCATCGGGTTCGGAATTTTCCTGCTACCCGTACTCATGGGCGGCGCCGGCGCCGGCGACGCCAAATTGGCCGGAGCGACTCGGTGCATGGCTGGGGCTAGGCATTCTGCAAGTGATACTTGTTGCCTGCATTATTGGTCTTGTTTGGGGAATCATTCGGCTGCACAAGGCCGGTCAACTCAAGTCCCGGCTCGTGCTGTTCTGCAGGGGTATTTACTACCGGCTGGTGTACGGCATGCAAGGGGTAATCCCGATGAGTATATTGCCGGCAGACAACAACGCTCCGCTCCCACCGGAGGCTCTTCCCTTCGGGGTGTGCCTGGCGGCGGGGGCGTGGATATGGATTATGCTACTGGTATTTTGGCAGCCAGCCCTCATTCCTTGGCCGTAGAGAGGATGCCTATGCTTTTGATCGTATGTGATTCCATTTTGGTATTCTTGCTCGGGGCTGCCACTGCAAGTCATGTTGGACTGATTGCTTACCGGCTCCCCAGGAAAGAACAATTTTTAAAGGGTCGTTCACGTTGCGAGAGCTGTAATCGGCTTCTTGCATGGTGGGAAGAGATTCCATGTTTCGGCTGGCTTATTTGTCGCGGTAAATGCCCCTCTTGCGGATACAAAATACCAGTTCGGTATCCGCTCCTAGAATTGCTGGGAGGCCTGATTGTTACCGTAGTATACTTGCTGTTTCGATAGCACAAAGGGAGATGATCAAGCATTGTTTGGAGGCAATAAGTTTAGCAGATCAAATATTAATTGGCCTGTCATCGCCGCGGTCGTTCTCGGCCTGCTGGTGTCGGCTATCGCTGCGACTAGGCTGGTACGTTACACAAGCACTCACGTAGCAATGGAGAGCGTGCCGGTTATGGCTCATGACTTGGGGCCGTACACAGTGTTGCAGGCAAGCGATATTGTGATGGAGCAGGAAGTGAAGGGCAGCAAACAACCAGGCACGATCAACAGCTCTTCTGATGCCGTAGGGAAGATGACCACCAGCCCGATATATGCAGGCGAACAGATAGAAACAAAAAGACTGGTGGATACAGCAACGGTAACGGGAAAGCAGATAGTAGCTGTAAATATCGACCTGGCGAGATGCGTCGGCGGTTATTTGAGACCAGGCGATGTTGTAGATGCCTGGTGGATACCTACTGATGGTAACACTCAAACGCCAGGAGTTGGTTGGGTGCAGGTGGCAACAAATGCCGTGGTGGTAGACATCAAGGACAGCACCGGGAAGTCGCTCTATGGAAGTGGGGGGAGCTTAGTGCAACAAGCACTGATCTCAACCGGAGGTTCGGGTGTCGGCTCCCCGGCTGTTGCTGTGCTGGCGGTGAATACGGCAGACGTGAGCAGAATCATCGGAGGGGCGGTTCCGAAATCCGAGAATATTGCTCTGACGAAGAAGTTCGTACAGGAAGATGCAGTAGGAGCCCAAACAACTCCTCCGCAGGCGGGAACCCAAAACATTCAGCAAGCCCAGTAAGGGGGTAATCAAAACGTTCAGCGGTAATAAGAAACAGGATCAGAAAGAAAAAGTAGGCCAGGTGGATCTGAAGCAAGCAACATCAATCATCCAGAAGATCATCCAGGAGCCCCAGGCACTAGGCGAAGAAAGGGCAGCCCGAAACAAGCAGGTGCTCGAAGACGCTATGGCGGGGGCTTCCGGCATGAATCAGAAATCGCAGGAGATCATTGCCGGATTATTGGATGAGAACGGTGTTGAGGTCGAGGGGATGGAAACCGGACAGGTGGCATACGAGATCTACAAGTATGCCTGGGGTCTTGGCCCCGTCGAAGAAGCATATAACGATCCGGACGTAAACGAGATCCGCATCAACGCCCCCAAGGGTATCTATGCCCTTCGTAAGATCAAAAACGAAAGATTGGATGATGTTGCATTCCTTGACGACGAACACGTTAAAAAGATTGTGACTCGAATCACCATGCATGACCAGGGCGTAGCCTTGAATAAGTCCTGTCCCACCATCGAATCGATGCGGCGGGATGGGACGAGGATTACAGCGACATGCTCTCCGGTGACGAAGAACACCACTCTGGTACTCAGAAAGCCCTACCCCCACCTGATCACGCCAGAGGAAATGATCGCGCTGGGAACTATGGACAAGAAAGTTTGGGCAGCACTGAAAGCCTTAGTCAGAGCGGGGGCCAACATCCTGATCGCCGGAGGGGTGGGGTCTGGAAAGACTACATTACTGCGGACAATTGCAAGCGAAATAGATCAATCCGCCCGCGTAATAGTTCTGGAAACAGACTCGGAGCTCATGCTTGGAAAAGCCTTTCCCGAGCGGGACATTATCGAATTTGAGGAACACCGCGAGTCCAAACGGAGCATGGGGGACTTGTTTGTCGTCATACTCAGATATTCACCCACCAGGATCATCGTTGGGGAATTTCGCGGCGCCGGTGAAGCCAAAGAAGCCATACGAGCCTGCGTGAGGGGTCACAGCAGTATGGCTACGGCACACTTTTCGTCTCCTCAAGAGGCGGTTGAGGGCACGGCAAAGCTGCTGCTTGAAGAGGGCATGAATTTGCCCCTGGATGTGGCTGTTTTAACGGTGGCATCGGCATTCAATATTGTTGTGCAGATGTTTGGGGACCCGGTGAGAGGCGTAATCATGGTGGAAAGCGTTACAGAAGTCATCGTTGATCAAGGAAAAACAAAATACCAGGACCTGATCCGGTGGACTCCCCACGGAACGGATTACCTGGACGGCAGCTGGCAACACAAGGGAGGGCTGTCGCCGTCCATGATTGATCGTTTGTGCAAGCACGTCTCGATAGATGAGTTAAGAGGAGCTGGTCTGGCTTGATTTGGTGCGTGGCTTTTGCGGTGGGAATTTTCGCCGCTGTCTTTGCCGTGAGTTATATCCTAATTAGCAAGATCGGCAAGACGGACTGGTCGGCAGAAATCAAAAAAATGCAGAAAATACGGGAAAGCGGCCTGTCAGATTCCCTGCAGCGCTGGGTTGTTCAGGCGGAAAAGGGAATAGACAAAGCAGGTATCGGCTGGCATGGTAAAGTGTTTGTCGCATCTCTTCCTTTGTCTGCAGTGGGTTTCTGGTTTGGACTGATGTATTTTCACAACCTGATCGCCGCGATTCTCCTCGCCATTATCGGAGTGCTAATTCCTGAGCAGATTGTTTACAGCCGGGAAAAAGCATACAAGGGAAAAGTGATGGAACAGATGGGAACCGCGGTGAGAATGTTTGCCGCCGAATACGCCGAGACCCCGAACGCAATCCGTGCCATCGGTATAATAGCTCCGCAACTCCCGGACCCTATAGGGGTGATATTCCGGCAGGCAGAACGAGACTTTTCTGTTGGCCGGGACGTCAACGAGGCCCTGATCAGGCTTTCGCAGAAGCTCAATTTCGAGTACGGCAGACTCTTCGTGCAGATTTTGACGACTGAGTATTGAAGATTCAGCAGTAGTCCCCATGTTCACCCGTCTGGCGTCCCGGCTATCGAGCCAGCAGAAACTGATCCGGAAAAGCACGGTCGAGGTGTCGATGGACAGAATGCTGGCCATAGCCATGAACTTGGCTATTATCCCGGCATACCTACTCGTACTCCGAACTATGCCAGACTCCTATGCGTTCTTTGTAAACACGGTGATTGGAAGAATAATCATTGTAGCGTGTCTTGCTTTCGTAATAATCGGTATATCTTTGGATCGCCTCCTTGATCGTGGGGGTGAGATGGCATAAACACATTATTCCTATCTATATTCATATTAGGAATCGGGACGGTGGCTTTTGCCACCGTCTATGCTTTGTGCAACTACTTACAGGTCAACAGCAGCCCTTTCTATCATTCGATGGTCAGTTCAAGGTTGAATGTTTTGAGATCACGGCGTATTGACGCTGGTATGAGTGATGAAGAGAAGCAGAACAGCATCGTTACGGTTGTCGGAGCACTTGGCGGGGCGGCATTCGGTCTCCTCTTGACCCTGGGGACCGGCACTGTACTGATCGCCACTGTTGTCGGATCTGTGCTAGGAGTAGCGGTGTCATGGTTCATACGGTACAGCAGCAATGAAGCGAAAAAGACGAGGACGATGAGGGAACTTGCCGTGTTGTATGAACTCATTGATTTTTTCACGCAGGGCGAGGGCGATTACCAGCACTTTACCATCCAGCAGGCACTCCGATATGGGGCGGTTATTACTCCCACAATACGTCCTGTGATCCAGAGGTGCATAGACGCCTGGCCCAGCGGCCCCGTCCGCGCTTTAGAAAAGTTTGCAAAGGAGGTGAACTTGCCAGAGGCCAGCATATTGATCATCCGTCTTGATCCATGCCGAGAAGGTGGGGATGAAGTACGCCAGGTCTGCAATTGCAGAGGGTTCCCATGACCTGGAGGAACTTCGGCAAATGCTGGCTGAGATCAAGATTGGCAGCAAACCGTTATATTACATGATCTACAGGATGCTGCCGCTTGTCGGTGTGGTCGGAATAGTGGTGGGCGCAATGCTTAACCACCTTATGATCATGCTGTCAATGTTTTTCAACGTTTAGTTTTGGGGAAAGGAGGATTGTCACATGCTAAAGAGACTAAAGTCTCTATACAGAGACGAAAGAGGATTGACCACCGTTGAGTGGGCGATTCTGGTCGGAATCGTAGCGGCCATTGCTGTTACCGGCGCTTCTGTGATCCGCAACGGCATTACCAGCGCGACCAGCACTATCAACACTAATTTACAGAACGCAGTCACCAATGCCGGCACAGTCACCAACTGGGGTAAGTCACTGAGCCAGGCGGGGGATCTTTGATCTCCCGCTTATTTTTTTGAGGTGATAGAGATGATGTTTCTAAGAAAATTGATAAAAACGGTATTTTCAGACGAGAGGGGGCTGACGACGGTCGAATGGGTAATCATACTTGCAATCTCAGGCGCGATGGCAGTAATCGTAACCGGGGTGCTTACCCCGACGATACGGAACGCTCACAACACAACGGTAAACAGGATCACAAATATCACCCAGTCTGGTTTCTGAGGGACGAGAGAGGAACGATTATAGATTTTTTGATCACGTCTATGCTCATCTTCTTTTTCCTCTTTGCTGGGACAGATTATTTCACAACTATATGCCAGTACCAGATCGCGGAACACATCATGCATTATTATCTTGAGCGGGCGAGGGTCGAGGGGTATCTGCCCACACAGGACCAAAGCAACATGATCACCCAGTATGCCAGCGCCCAGATGAACGTGATCAATATTTCCTGCACGAACCCGGAAAACCCTGGGGTACAGCTAACGGCGCCGCTGCAGCGCAACACCGATGATCCCAATGCTTCGGAGATCGACCTGATAATTACGATCAAGCCCTACTACCAGCCATTCACGACAGGGTCTGCTGATAGGGGGGAGTGCGGCTCCGAGTTCGTACAGGATCAAGGTAGGGGGGAGCGTTTTGAGTGAGTACGTTTCTTCGTAGACTGTTTCATAATCTGCGGGATCAGCGGGGCGATGCCCTGATTATCTTCCTGATTTTGTTCCGATGCTGATGCTGATTATCACCGCCAGTATCGAGATCACGGACACCGTGACCGTCGCGGACGTTGATGTCCAGGAGAATCTGGCGAGTGCTTGCAAAGCTGCCGCCAGCCAGATCAGCGACGCCTCCCAGGCGAATGCCACGCCGAGAATCAAGGATGCAAATGCTGTAAATGCATTTGAGTCATCGTTGGAGTACAATCTTCGTCTCGATAGCACAATGACGCCGCTCCCGAACACGCATTATCTTAGCCCTCCCCAGTTTTGGCTTTTGATTTACAATGGAGATTCTGACTTTGCATCTGACGGAGCTAATTTGGCCGATTACTACTATTTCGATGGAACCAACCTGAATACAGAGTCAATATCCGCTCCATCGGGGTTCCCGGCCGTATTCTACGCATCGACCACAGGTGTAAACACGTCGGGTGGAGCGTCCGAAGTAACGCTTAACACCCCGGGGGTGGTGGCCGTCATCCAGATCCAGAAGAAGAACGTATTGGGGAATGTTCCCGTGGTGACCCAGCGATGGGCGGCGGCCAGGATTGTTTGGAAAGTTCATAAGACAACAGATGAGGTGTCAAGCAACGATAAGTTTTAAGAATATGAACTTTTGGGGCGTACTCTTTATTGTCGGGTGCGCCCTATTTGCCGTGGCCGTATCCATCTGGTCTGCCGACCCGGATGTTTTCTGGCACCTGGCCGTGGGCAACTGGATAGCGGTTCACCATGCCGTACCCAGGCTGATGTCTACTCCTGGACGGCCTACGGGCAGCCATGGACGGACCACGAATGGGGCTGGGAGCTGCTGATTTACTGGATTTACAAGTACGCCGGCGTTCTTGGTCTCTGGGGATTGGTGCTTCTCTGTGGGGACATTCGGCGGCCTGCTCATCCAAAAGGCGCTTGCAGATCGGGGCGCTGACAGTGGCGTTTCTTACCTGGCCGGCGGGTTGGCTCCTTTCTCCTGATGTTTTGGCTCAAGCCCTGGCCGCAGGCAGGAGTCTATCTTCTCTTCTGCGCTTATCTGTTTCTGTCTATCCGGAATAAGTGGACATGGCGGGAGACTCTGTTTGCGTTTTTCATCGGCTTGGCATGGGCCAACATTCACTCCACGGCGGTCATGTTCCCGCTTTTACTGCTTGCCGAGACCGGGTGGGCATGGTTCGTCCAGAAGGAGAGAAATATCGGCTGGCGACTGGGCGCTGTTGCTGCGGCAACTCTGGCGACCCTGATCAACCCTCATGGCGTCGGCCTCTGGGCATATGCCGTCAAACAGGGGCTGATGTCACAAACGTATCGGAATTATATCGCGGAATGGATGCCCTTTTGATTCGGGGCATCGATTGTTGCCGGCATTTTTTATCTCCGCTGTAATCATCCTGGTTGCAACTGCCCAGGGGAAGGATAAAGAATTGTCTATTTCCGGGCGGCGGGGTTCTGGGTATTGGCGTTGCTGTCGAGAATATATGCCCTATGCGGTGTTGAGTACGGCGGTTCTTTGCGGGCATCTCGAAATTCAACTGGAGAAAGACACATCATCAAGTACATGGCTATCGTCATGCTTGCTGTCAGTTGCTTTCTTCTGGGGTACAAGGGAATTCCGCATGATTTGGACCAGGTGGCTGCAGCTTCGGGTATCCGGTGCAGGCAGTGAACTATTTGCAGGAGCATCATATTAGCCGGGTTTTCAACGACCACGGCTGGGGCGGGTATCTGATCTGGAAGGGTGTTCCCGTGTGCATGGATGGGCGGAACGATGTTTATGGGAAGTTCTTTGACAGTTACTTGAATGTGACAAGGAAGATAAGCCGGCAGGGCAAGTATACAGGAGACCGGGGCGGATGCGGTGCTGACCGCGAGAAACGGGAGCATTGATGCTGCCTTGAAGGAGTCTCCAGAGTGGAAAGCAGTTTACAGAGATAACGCGGCGGTTGTCTACAGAAAAGTTTAACTTAATGGAGGCAGGAGGCCAATGAACGAAGAGAGCCGGGTAGTTGGGTCAAGGGTAAAATTTGGATCGTGGGTAGCAATATTGTTGTTTTTATTCCTATTTATGTTTACGCCAAAAGCCAGTGCAGCTAACTGGGTGAGCACCGGTCAGCCGCCTAATTTTAATAGTTATTATGGCGAGGTCATGGGTCTCACTACTGGAACCAACGGCTATATCTGGGCTAGTACCAGCAGTGGGTATTATGAAGACAGCGGATATGTTGATTACTGGAATGGCTCAACGTGGACAAGCACCGGCCAGCCTGTTGATAGTAACAATGTTCAGGCCCTCACTACGGGAACTAATGGCTATATATGGGCTGCAACTTCGTATTTCAATGCCAGTGGTGGCTGTGTGTATGCCTATATAGAGTATTGGAATGGATCATCCTGGGTAGCTGCCGGTGAGCCTTTAGGTAGTGGTGTTGGCGCTTCTGGCATTACCGCGGGAACCAGCGGCTATATATGGGTTACTTCTCCGGTTACCGATATATATTATTTCAACGGTTCAACTTGGGTAAATGCCGGGGGGCCTTTCTCAGGATATGGCGGCTCATACCTGACAACGGGATTAGATGGTAAAATATGGGCCGGCAGTGCTTCCGGCTAGACTACTGGAACGGCTCATCCTGGACAAGTACCGGCACACCACCAAATTTTAGCGGTAGTTCGGTATCTGCCCTAACTACAGAAGCCAACGGTTACATATGGGCTAGTTCCCGCAGTGGGTATGTTGATTACTGGAATGGCTCATCCTGGATAAGCACCGGCCAGCCGCCAACAGCCACAGGGCGCACCATACTTTATGCAACTGCTCTCACTTATGGGCCTAATAACACCGTATGGGTAGGCGTCACTGATAACGACAGTACTTGCTATGTTGATTATTGGAACGGTTCATCCTGGGTGAGTGCCGATACGCCAACGAATTTTAACTACTACGTTGAATCTCTCACCCCGGGACCCAACGGTTCCATCTGGGCTGGCAGCTACAACGGGTATGTTGATTATGATCCCGATTTGGTTTCCGCACCTACTTCACTAACTCCCGTTACAAACACGAACATCCAGCAAAACTCAACCGTGAACTTCAGCTGGACCGCATCACCGGCTTCTACCATGGGATGCCCCATTACTAATTACGAAATCGAAATTGGCACAACCTCCGGCGGTAATAACGTCTTAGACCAGGTTCTCGGAGATGTGACATTTTTTTTAGATATGATTACCAATGCTCCTGGTTCCGTGTTATATTGGTCTGTTCGAGCCGAAGATTCGCTGGGTAACTGGAGTCCATGGCAAAGCAGCAATAGCTTGAATGTCGAATTAAATCCACCGACCAATCTTACTGTTTCCAACATAACTCAAACCGGAGCAATTTTGAGCTGGACACCGGGCAGCAACAACCCATCCGGAACAACATTCACAGTAAATATAAACGGAACTGGCTATCCGACATCCATAACCAGTTACGCCTTAACATCTCTTCAGCCCGGCACTTTTATAGTGTAACTGTTCAAGCGGTCAATGGCAGCTACGTGCCTAGTGTTCCGTCCCGATAACCGTTTTGACCCTGCCCCCGGCTCCATCAGTGCCAACGGTAACAGCAACGGTTAATTCGCTAAACATATCGTGGACAGCAGTGACCGGGGCATCTACATATAGTGTCAACATCAATGGACAAACACCTTACACAGGCAGCAACACATCATACATTTTCACGCCAACACAAACCGGTATGCAGTACACCGTAAGCATCACGGCAACAAACGCTTCTGGCAGCGTGACAGGATCATCGACAAGTATTTATACGGCTCTAACCGCCCCAATACCAGTGATTATATCGACAACCGCCACCACGGTTACTGTTCAGGTTAATGGAACCAATAACCCACCAAATACGGTTTATCAGATTGGTCTTGCCGACTCGGGTAATAACTGGCTGTCCGGGTGGCCGGTTAACTACTCTGCGCCAGCTATACGTTTACCGGCCTATCCCCCGGTACTCCCTATAACATTGGAGTGACAGCTTCGCTATCAGGGGCCGATCTGCAAGCGATTATCTCCCTGTAACGACAAATCTTGATACGCCTCAAGTAACGATCAGGGCGCCACGCCAAGCAGCGTGACCCTAGGCTGGAACGCTGTGACGAATGCAACCAGCTACACAGTAGAAGACGGCTCCGGTAATGTATTGCAAACAGCTACCGGAACAAACGCAGCCTTTAACAATTTAACACCGGATACATCCTATAAGTACCAGGTTATCGCGGTGAATGCGAATGCTCAAAGCGCAGCAGCAGTTGTTACGGTCGTGACCACCCTGAGTAACGTCAGCCTGAGCATCGTGCTGGATAATGGAAGTCAGAATACCAGCAGCGCATCAGTTCCTGTAACATTGACCGCCGAAGCAAACGGCGCCTCTTCTCCTGGCAAATGCAGGATCAAGTTGATAATGGTTCCTGGTCTGGATGGGTTACTTACAGCCAGCACCACAGCGATAATTCCTGCAACAGCTGGCGCTCACACTGTTATTTATGAGATTAAGGATAGTTACGGCGAGATGGCCCAGACCAGCAGCACCATAATCTATACGATAACACCGACTCTCAGCGTTCAGCTTGATAGCGGGGCGACGACGACGACCAACCCGGCTCTCAATGTTGTTCTGACTGGCGCCGCCAACGGAAACGCCTGGCAGATGAGGGACCAGATAAATAGCGGCGCATGGTCATCCTGGACGCCTTACGACCAGAATACCACCCTGACTCTGCCCAGCACGCCGGGAAGTTACACTGTGATCTATGAGTTGCAGTATCCGACAACCAGACGGCTCAAGGATCGGCGCAGATAACCCTGCAGGCCCTGGCGTATTCACCGACTGGAAGTACGTTCAGCTACGCCAATATCACTTCTTCAAGTTTTGACGTGACGGTTCAGTGGACTGTTAGTGGTGAGCCGAACGGGGTCAATTATGAGATAACCTGCCCCCAGACAGGAACATCGTCCGGGTGGGGTACGGCCACGTGCTATACTTTTTACCGGGTTGAGCCACGACGGGCAGTATTATTTTGATATCTTCGCAGCCCTGGACAGCAGTGGAGATGGACGATCCGCCCCATACCAGACGCCGATGATTGATGGGCAAACTGTTACTATGCTGAACACCACTAGCAATAACCCGGTGGTCAGCATTCAAGTGGATTCAGGTCAAGCCGCTACAACGGATCAGACTGTGAATGTTGCCATTACAGATTCAGGCAGGGGGTTGCCTGATAATGGTCAAATGCAATACCAGATCAACTCCGGTTCATGGTCGGGGTGGGTACCTTTTGCATCAACAACCACTGTGACCTTGCCCGGCACTCCGGGCTTGGATACCATCACTTTTGCGGTTGAGGACCAGAATGATAACCAGTCCCAGGCATCGGCGCAAATAACCTTCAGACATCTTCGCCTGGCGGCATCCCGCCGACAATATCGACTTTAGCGGGGTGGGGCGGCGCCACTTGCACCACAACCGGAAGCATATCTCTGGAACTTGACGCGGTCGGAGCCATTCCCGGGCAGTTACGGTATCGCTATCAAGTTAATAACGGCGCGTGATTGTCCTTGGCGAGCCTGACGGGAAACCAGATAACGGTTTCCGGCCTCACCAGCGGTGTAAATGTGATCACTGTCGGCGTGGATGATGTCGATGGCAACGAATCACTGAAGTCAGTAACGATCTTTGAAATATAGGCGCAGGCAGCCCGGTATCAGAAACCGGCACTGTTTGAGGTGATCTGTTTGAGAAATAAGCTAATGATCATTGTTTTGGTCTGTTTGGTGATTGCGGTCTCATCCCTGGCGGCCTGGAAGACCTATGTCCGCATTGCCCCGGCCAGGGCCGTTGACACCTATATTCGTGCCCTGGCAGAAGGCAATCAGCAAGGGGCACTGGGTAGCAGTTCCGGATCAGCCGCCTTCAACGCCCGGAAACGACCGGGAGCGCCAGTGTGGTGAAACTGGAGATCGAGGTCACAAATGTTAGTTCCGGGTGGGCCGAGGCACTGGCCTATACAGAACTTGCCTTGCAGGATGGCTCCACGATGTCGGGTGGTATCAGGTTGATCTGATCCAGCAGAACGGTGCCTGGGAAGTGATCTCGTTAACTGAAACGCAACCATGGGTTTCGGGGCTGTGGGGGTTTAATTCCAAACAGGATGTTGAAGCGGTAACCGGTGTCTTTACTTCCTACCTGCAGCTGTTGACCCGGGACCGTTACCAGGATGCGGCGAAGCTCCTGGCTGGGGATGCGTGGGCGGCCCACGAGAGCGATGCCGCCGCCCTGGGAAGGCGCCATTGTTTAAATATGCCGGAAGCGTTCATCTTACCGCGGTTTGGTGCAGGGGTGACCAGATGGTGTGCCGGGCGGATTACCGGATTGATGGAAGGGCGATCAGCGCCATTGTCAGGTTTCTGAGGCTGGGCGATGGCTGGCATATTTTGAGCCTGGATCAAGTATAGCATTCCTGCACCAGTATCAAATGACAGCACAATGGCAGTGCCATCGTGGGTCTTATTTTTTGGGAACCAAAATAAGTTTTTAAGGAGTTGAGGAAAAACGAAGCCTAGAAGATTGTTTTGGCCGATTGCATTGCTATTCGTAGGTGCAGTTACCGCAGTCGGAGCGTTTTACTGCCTGACATTGGGGCAGCCTCACCAGTTGTCATTGATTCAGTTCCAAGCAATCTCTGTAGGGGTAGGGGCGCTGATTTCTGTAGTCATCGCACTCACACTCCG
>CAVYEE010000008.1:0-98103 GCA_963767365.1 uncultured Peptococcaceae bacterium | reverse complement strand
CACACCTCTAGATTTCCGATTTCTTGAGGCAATGTCGCCGGGAGGTCAAATACATCCGTTTCTTTCCCGGGTTGACCTGGGTTGAGATTTTTTGGCTATGCGGATCTCCTCCGGGTAACTTCTCCATTTACAGTTTTGAAAGATTTTAGTTCGGGTTCGGAGCGGCTAACGAAATAATCACATAGCTCAAAGATGAGTCATACGCTAAACGGATATCTTCCTTGGAGGGCCGAGCACAACTTGCGGGATGGCTATGATAAACGGCGAAGAAGCAAGCCCCTTACTCCTGATCGCCCTCAGTGCGGCAAATTGTTCTTGGGAGTCAAAACTAAAATGTACCGGCGAGGCATCCATGTTGCTCAATGGCAAGCAGCAAACCACCCCTTCCCTTCCGCCAAAAAGCCACAACCTCCATGGGTGCCTTTTTGGGCACGCGCGACGATTCATCAATGACTCTCTGTTCAAATGCGAGCATGATCCAGTCGCCTTTTTTTTTGCGCGGGACGGAGTCACCAATAACGGACGGGCTTTCGATACATGAGGATGAAAATGGAACGATGTTAGCGGCCTGCCCTCAGGCCGTCTCAGCCGCTTGACAAAACAGGCGGACGGGGTACTCCGCCTCCATGTGCGCGATTTTCGGACAAGAGAAAAATCCCTCCGACCAATGTCGATCGACTTTCGCCAGTGCTTCATCAAGCGCTTCGATCAAATCGTCTGGATGTTCCAAGCCGATAGACAAGCGGTTCAGATCGGGGCTCAAGCCGCTTTCCAACTGTTGTGCCGCCGAAAGCTGACTGTGAGAAGTGCTGGCTGATGCAGGATCAGGCTCTTGGCATTTCCCACATTTGCGAGTGCGAGAAAAGCTGAATTGAGTCGATAATTTTCACCGCCGACTCATATCCACCCTTGACACCAAAAACCACCATTCCGCCAAAGCCTTTATGGAGGTGCTGACTGGCAACCGAGTAGGTGGGATCATCTCTGAGGCCCGGGTATCTCACCCAGGATACTTTGAGATGTTTCTTCAAATGTTCGCCACCTTGAGCGCGTTTTCCGAGTGCTTTACAACGCTTCCAGCACCAGGCTTGCCCGGTCGTCATGACCCAGTGCCAATCTTTCTACCTCACGAACATCATTCGTTCCCAAATAGCTGACTATCCCGCCCTTGCCGATAATTTTCTGATAAACCTCTTTTTCCGTATATTCTCCCCCGAAGCACATCCGGATCATATTCCCCGAGGAAGGCTTCCCGACCTTTCAGGGGTAAATGGACCGTCACCGTCAATTCCATTATTGACATCGATTACCCTTCCGTTTTTATGGGCTCCGACAGTAATTCCCCCACCCATGTGGGCGATAATCAAACTGGACTCGTCATATCCTTTTTTTAACTCATGCGACAGTTTTCTGGCCACAGCCTTATGGTTGAGAGCATGAAACACGCTCTTTCTCTCTACTCCGTTGAGCCCGGAAATACGGGCAACTTCTTCCATTTCATCGACTACGGGAGGATCGACGATAAAGGCCGGTATCCCCTGCTTGTCGGCAATCTCTTTCGCAATGAGCCCTCCCAGGTTGGATGCATGCTCTCTCCAGGAATGCCGTAAATCGGCAACCATCTGGTCATTGACCTGGTATATTCCGCTGGGAATAGGTTTGATAAATCCTCCCCGCCCAACGACGGCGTGCAATTTGGTTAGATCAACGTGCGCTTCCTCCAATACCTTGACGATTGTCTCCAGCCTGAGCGGAAACTGTTCGGCGACAGTATTAAATTTCGCTAAAGAGGCGACGGGATGGTTGATATTTGTTTTGAATACCTCGTCATCGTTCTCAAAAACGGCGATCTTCGTAGAGGTTGACCCGGGGTTTATAGCTAAAATACTATATTTCATTTCACCTTCAGATACCAAGAGGGCGGCCAGGGCAATCGAATACATTTTTGATTCCGCATCGTCCGACCTTGATGTCACCACAATAGGTATGGACGCCCCGGCAACCACACTTGCCAATTTGGCATCGCCCAACTGCACCATTGTCTTATAGAAAACATTTCCTGCTTCGATAAAAGGCATCACAATAAGATCGACATCACCGGCTACCGGATCGGCAACTCCTTTATGTTGTGCTGCCGCCACATTAACAGCAATATCTAAGGCGACAGGCCCGCTGATGATGCAATCCTTGATAATACCATCCTGATTCATTCTCACCAATTCTTCTGCATCTTCTGTGGCCGGCATTTTGGGATCGACTTTCTCCTTGGCACAGATTACTGCTACTTTAGGTTCCTTAATTTTTAAGGCTTTCATCACGGTCAGCGCATTGAGAATAATCTGCTGCTTCTGCACCAGCGTCGGAGCAATAACCACCCCGGCATCGCTCATGAGGAGCAGCTTGTCGTACTTGGGAATTTCGAAAACGGTCACCAGGCTCATCAACTCTCCCTTTAACAGGGCCGCCTTGTGGTTTAACACTTCTTTCAGAAGATCGAAGTGTCCACCAGCCCCTTCATGAGCGCCTGGCCCTCGCCTTTGAGCACCAGCTCCACGGCTTTGGCGCATTGTTTCGCCAGGTTTCCCTGGACGTCAACTATTCGGAAGGTATCCTCCGGGATCCGGCACTGATTTTCCAGCGCCAGAATTTCTTCCTTGTTTCCAACCAGGATGGCATCGGCAATTCCTTACTGGAAAGCGGCATAAACCGCTTCCAAGACATACTCGTCCTGGGCAGCCGCAACTACCAGCTTTATCTTTTTATCCTTGTTTTTGACGACAGCCATCATTTCCTCAAAACTCTTGATCATCTTCTCCCACTCCTTCATTGCTATTTAACCCTTCATCGCCGCGCCCGCAGCAGATCCAGGGCTGCGCTGAACGCCGGCGGGAGCGGCGCCTCGAAAGTCATGCGCTCTCCGGTGCGGGGGTGGGTGAAGGCGATGCGGTAGGCGTGAAGCGCCTGGCCCGGCAGGTTCAGGGGATTCCGGCGCGGACCGTAGACCGGGTCCCCGGCCACCGGGTAGCCGGCATAGGCCAGGTGCACCCGGATCTGGTGGGTGCGCCCGGTTTCCAGTTCCACCTCCAGCAGTGTATAGCCCGGGAACCTCTCCCGAACGCGGTAATGGGTGCGTGCCGTGCGCCCGCCGGCAACAACCGCAATCCTTTTGCGCTCCCTGGGATCCCTGCCCAGGGGCGCATCGATCAAGCCCTTTTCGGAGCGCACCTCGCCGTGTACCAGGGCGAGGTACTTACGTTTGATCTGCCGGGCTTTCAACTCTGCGGACAGGCCCTGGTGGGCAAGGTCCGTCTTGCTCACCAGCATCAGGCCGGAGGTATCCTTGTCCAGTCGGTGGACGATGCCGGGGCGCAGGTAGCCTCCGATCCCGGTCAGGTCCGGGCAGTGATCGAGCAGGGCGTTGACCAGGGTGCCCCGGTGGTGCCCGGCCGCCGGGTGCACCACCAGCCCGGCCGGTTTGTTCACCACCAGCAGGTCTTCGTCCTCATAGACGATATCCAGTGGGATCGGTTCCGGGGTGAGGGCCATCTCCTCGGGCGGGGGTACGGTCATCCGGATCAGGTCCCCTGCCCGCAGCCGGTAACTAGGGCGTGCCGGCCGGGCATTCACCAGGACCAGGCCATTATCCATCAGGCGCTGCACCTGGTTCCTGCTCAGAAACGGCTCCTGTCCGGCCAGAAAATGGTCCAGGCGCTGCCCTGCCGCCTCCGGACCCACCTCAAAACTGAAACTGGCCTCGCCGCTCAAGAAGCCTCACCCCTGCGTCGCAGCGGGAACAGCAGCATGTATATGAGCAGGGCGGTACCGATGCAGATAAAGGTATCGGCCACGTTGAAAACAGGCCAGACCCGGAAATCCAGGAAGTCGATCACGTATCCGGTATGCAGGCGGTCCACCAGGTTGCCCAGGATCCCTCCGGTCAGGAAGGCGAGAGCGAGGCTCAGGAGAAGGTTGCCCCGGCCCAGGTAGAAACTGGCCGCCACCATCACGACCAGCAGGATGAGGCCCAACAAGACGAACTGATCCCTGTGGTGGGCCAGGATGCCAAAGGCGCCGCCGGGATTCTTCACGTAAGTGAGCATCAACAAGTGCGGCAACACCGTGACCGATTCCCCCGGGCTGAAGTACCTGACGACCAGCCACTTGGACAACCGGTCAAGGGCGAAGACGGCCAGCGCCACTAAAAAGTACAGCCACAAAACAACTTCCTCCTTCCAGACTTCTTCCCCGGCCAATTGCTCCAGCGCCTCCCGGTCCTTGCCGATCAGCGCCTGGTACGCCCTTTCCAACCGGATAGCCATCTTCTCCGCCGTCAGGCCCTGCGCCCTGGCGGCAGCGGCCTCCCCCATCCGCCGGCGGAGCGCCTGGTCCTGCAGCAAATCGCTGATACGTGACACAAACGCCTCCTCGGTATCACAGAGATAGCCCGTGACTCCATCTTCGATAATCGCCACCGACCCGAAGGCCGCCCGGGCCACCACGGGCAGGCCGGCAGCCATCGCCTCCGCCAGCACCAGCCCCTGGGTTTCGGTAATTGATGGAAACACAAAGATGTCCGCGCTCTGATAAGCGCTGGCCACATCCTCCTGAGACAGGAGCCCGGTGAACATGAGCCTGGAGACGATTCCCATCTGCACCGCCAAGTTCGCGCAGGTTTTCCTCCTCGGGCCCGCTTCCCGCCAGAACCAGGGTCACTGCCCGGCCGTTCTGCAGCAACTTGCTGAAGATCCGGAACAGGGATTCCAGGTTTTTCTCCTGGCTGATCCGGCCCACGAACAGCAGGATGCTATCCTCCGGGTCGATTCCCAGGCGGTTGCGGAGAAAATGCCGGTCCCCGGCCTCAAACAGTCTGGTGTCGATGCCGGTGGGGATGGAAACGATCGGAACCTTGACGCCGTAACTCCGCAAGAGGTTTTCGATCACCCTGGTAGGAGTGATCACCAGGTCACAGCGATTGCTAAAATTCTTGGCGATGGAGATCACCGCCCTTCGGGTCAGGCGCCTGGCAAACGGAAAATAATGCACGTACTGATCATACAGGGTATGGTAGGTAAAGACAAGCGGCAACCCCGAACGCCGCGCCATGTAGGCACCCACATGCCCCAGGCAAAAGGGGGAGTGTACGTGCACCAGGTCGAGCCTCAGGCTCATTGACGAACCCTCTGGATCCCCAGGACAGCGGCATACCGATGTAAAATTCCGGGTAGAAAGGCGTGTGGAACGAGGGAAAGCGGTACACGTCATGGTCGTCTGTGTCGTTGCAGTTGGGGTAGCGGGGTGCAAAGACCTCAATAAAATGCCCGCGGCGTTTTAGCTCCCGGGAGAAAGCATCTATCGACTGCACCACGCCGCTGACATATGGGTGGTAACTATCAGTGAAAAAACCTAGCCTCATATTTTTATCTTATACCATACCCTTGCCGATGGCTACCCGCTCTAATGCCCCCCGCTTCTAAAGCAGTGGGATAAGAGCGGCTACGCCCCTAATTATCCACAGATGACTAACCCGCTCTAATCACCCGCTTCTTGCGGTTGATAAGAGCGGCTAATCACTGTATTAACTGGCTCTAAGCCTCATTGGAGGAAGCCCTCCCTGAGGCCAAGACCCAGTTGAATGGCTCTAAACTTCAGTGGGGGAAGCAATCCCCCTCTGAAGCCAAGACCCAGTTGAACCTTCGTCCAGCCTTCTCAATCAGATGGCAGATGTCGGATGTCGGAAAAAAGACTCAGGTATTCAGAATTCAGCAGTCCTCTGACCTCTTGCCTCAGACTTCTGCTCCAGGCGGCCCCTCGTCGTCCCTGCCTCGCAGGTCCTGGTAGAATACCCCGTCCCGGTCGCGCCGGTACGGTATCTTCTCCACATCACCGTCCGCATCGTGGAGATGCTGATCCTCGCTGTGGCGCACGGTATCCGACGAAGTACCGTACCTGGCGACATCCCCCCAGCTATCCTCTCCGTCGTACTCGTTGCCCGTGGAGTCATCCTCCCCCGGAACCCCTCCGAAGGGCATGGCGATAACCAGTTCCTCCACCGGTCGTATTCTGAACTTATCCAGGGTGTCTATTTTCTCCTGGCAGTCAATGCAGAGCACGGCCTCCGGCACTGCCTCCAGCCTCTCCTCGGGGATCTCTGCGCCACAGTGATCACAGGTCCCATAGGTACCCTCGGCAATCCGGGCCAGGGCGCTGTCGATCTTCGTCAGCCGCACCTGCCCCCGGTCGCGGAGACCAATGTCCTTGCTGCGTTCGAAGGTGTCCGTCCCGATATCCGCCGGATGGTTATCGTAGACAGACAATTCGGATAGGGCATCCTTTTGCCCCTCTCCCTGTAACTCCTCCCCGATGATATCCAGCATCTCCCGCTCCCTGACACGTTCTTCATTCAAGCGCTGGCGGTAATATTGCAGCCGATCCTGGTTCATGTGTGTCCGGCACCCCTTCACGAAATTCGAATGAGCTACACCCCGCGTACCCTGAGCTGCAACTGCACCAGGTGCACGATCTCCGCAATGAAGTTGCTCACTCCCGGCAGGTTCAGCACCATTAACCGCTGCAGCACGATCAGGACGATCGCGCTGAGTACGGTGAAACCGACCGCAATCCCCAGGCCGCGGGCCAGGCCCGAGGTGAAGTTGATGTAGAACAGCCGCCAGGGCCTGTTCAGCAGTTCGACATACTCTGCCAGTTTCATTCGCTCCAGGTTGAGCGAGAGTTGTTCGATCCGGTCCTTCAAGGCGTTGATGAGCCCCGGGCTGACGTCCTGCACAGAAATACCCCTGGTTCAATTCTTCCCCAAACGGCAAGTTTCAATTATCAATGACAACATCGCGGCAGCGCCGGCACAGCAGGGGATGATCGGAAAACTGTCCGACCGAAGCATCGTAGAGCCAGCAGCGGGTGCACTTCTGCCCGCCGGCCTGCTGCACGGAGATCTTGAGGCTGGCGTCGCTATCCGTCACCGCCCCGACCGGGGCCGCCTCCCAGGCCTCATGCACCTTGATCCCGGAGACGATCAGCAACTGCTTCAATTCTGGCTCGATCTCTTGCAACAACTGGGCCGACTCCTCGTTTTCCGGGTACAGGGCCACCTGCGCTTCGGTGGAGGCGCCGATCAACTTCTGCTTCCGGGCCTCTTCCAGCGCCTTCGTGATCTCCTCGCGCACCTCCAGGATGCGGCTCCACCGGGCTTCCAGGACCGGGTCTAAAAGCGCCCGCTCCACTTTCGGCCAGGGGGCAAGGTGAACGCTCGCCAGGCGACCCTCGCTTTTGGGAAGGCGCCCCCAGATCTCCTCGGTGGTGAAGCAGAGCACCGGGGCCAGGATCCGGGCGAGGACGCCGGCCACCTCGAAGAGCACGGTCTGGATGCCCCGCCGCTCCCTGGAATCGGCGGCAGAGCAGTACAGGGCATCCTTGGTCACGTCGAGGTAGAAGGAACTCATATCGACCACACAGAAGTTGGAGACAGCGTGGTAGACCACGTGGAACTCGTAGTTATCGTAGGCTGCGGTCACCCGCTGGACCAACTGGTGCAGCCTCATCAGCGCCCACCGGTCCAGGGGGCCGAGGCTCTGGTAGGGAACGGCCTTGAGGCCGGGGTCAAAATCGTACAGGTTTCCCAGCAGGAAGCGGAAGGTGTTGCGGATCTTCCGGTAGCCCTCGGCCAACTGGTTCATGATCACCATGGAAACCGCCACGTCGCTTCGGTAGTCCGTGGACGCCACCCACAGCCGCAGCACGTCGGCGCCAAACTGCCTGATCAGGTCCTGGGGATCGAGGGCGTTCCCCAGGGACTTGGACATCTTCCGCCCATCCTCGTCGATCACAAAGCCGTGGGTCAGCACCGCCTTGTAGGGGGCGACGCCCCGGGTGGCCACGGACGTGCACAGGGATGAGTTGAACCAGCCCCGGTGCTGGTCGCTGCCCTCCAGGTAGAGGTCAGCCGGCCATTTCAGGCCGTCCCTGTGTTCCAGGACCGCAGCATGGCTGGAGCCGGAGTCGAACCAGACGTCCATGATGTCGCTCTCCTTGCGGAAATCCCGGCCCTGGCAGTCAGGGCAGATAAACCCCGGGGGCAGCAACTCCGCTGCCGGCTTCTCGAACCAGATATCCGATCCGTGGTTGCGGAAGAGGTCCTGCAGCCGGGTGATAGTCTCCTCGTTGATGACGGTCTTGCCGCACTGGTTGCAGTAGAAGATCGGGATCGGCACGCCCCACACCCGCTGGCGGGATACACACCAGTCACCGCGCTCCGCCACCATGTTGTAGATGCGCTCCTTACCCCACGCTGGGATCCATTCCACCCGCTCTATCGCTTGCAGCGCCGCCTCCCGAAACCCGTCCACCGAGGCGAACCACTGCTCCGTCGCCCTGAACAGCAGCGGACTCCTGCACCGCCAGCAGTGCGGGTACTGGTGGACAAGGTTCTCCTGCTGGTACAGCAGCCCTCTTCGCTGCAGTTCTTCAAGCACGCTCTTATTGGCATCCCAGATCCGCTGTCCCGCAAATAGGCCGGCCTCGGGGACAAACCGGCCCCTCCCGTCCACCAGGGAAACCACCGGAATGTGATAGGCCTGGCAGACTTCGAAGTCCTCCATACCGTGGGCCGGCGCCGTGTGGACCGCTCCCGTGCCCTGCTCCAGGGTGACGTGCTCCCCGAGCACCACCACCGACTCCCGGTCACTGTAAAAGGGATGGGCGCAGCGGATCCCCTCGAGTTGGACGCCCTTCCAAGCGCCTAGCCGGGCGGCCGCCTTACTGCCGTGCAGGGCCAGCACCCCGGGCAGCAGCGCCTCGGCCACCAGGATCTTGTTCCCGTCTACATCGACCAGAGTGTAGTCAAAGTCCGGATGCAGGCTGATGGCGGTGTTGCCGGGGAGTGTCCAGGGCGTGGTCGTCCAGATCAGGATATAGGTGCGGGCGTCCACCGGAAAGACTCCCCTGCTGTCCTTGACGGCAAACAACACGTAGATTGATGGTGATTCATCCTCCTGGTACTCCACTTCCGCCTCGGCCAGGGCAGTCTCACAGTCCGCGCACCAGTAGACCGGCTTCAGGCCCTTGTAGATGAAGCCGCGCCTGGCCATCTCGCCGAAGATGCCGATCTGTACCGCCTCGTAAGCCGGTTCCAGGGTCAGGTAGGGATGGTCCCAGTCTCCCTGGACGCCCAGCCGCTGGAACTCCTCCCGCTGGATGTTCATGTACTTCAGGGCATACTCCTTGCACAGGCGCCGGAACTCCAGCACATCCACCTGGTGCCGGTCCATCTTCAGGGCCTTGATCGCTTGCTGTTCGATAGGCAAGCCGTGGGTGTCCCAGCCGGGAACGTAGGGAGCGTCGTAGCCGGCCAGGCCCCGGTACCGGACCACGATGTCCTTCAGGATCTTGTTCAGGGTCGTGCCCATATGAATATCCCCGTTGGCATAGGGCGGGCCGTCGTGCAGGATGAACTTCGGCCTTCCCTCAGCCTGCTGCCGCGCCTTCCGGTAGAGATCGATCTCCTCCCACCGGCGCAGCATCTCCGGCTCCCGCTGGGGCAGGTTCGCCTTCATGGGGAAATCTGTGTGCGGCAGGTTCAAAGTCTCCTTGTACTCCATGGCGCACCTCGTTCTCGATGTAAAATAAAAGAACCTCTCAACCTTCAGGGGCGAGAGGTTCCCGCGGTACCACCCTATTCAGGCTGTGGCGCAAACCACAGCGCACTTTCAAGGGATTAACGGTCCCTCCCGGCCTGGCCTACTAACCGCCTCTGGCGGCTTTGGGCAGGCGCTCGCGGGTGATTTTCCGCTGTTCCCGGGTGCCGGCTCCCACCTGTTCCGGTTCGCTGAAACCCGATTCCAGCCTACTCTTCCCACTCATCGTTTTCAGTTATGGTATTGTCGCGAATCAAGCATCAGGTGATATCTTCGTTCAATTATAAGGAGCGGACGACCGGCATGTCAATCCTGACCTCCGACTTCTTGCTTCTGACTTCTATTATTGTCAGGCGGGGTCTTCACCCCGGCGACGAACCAGTCCAGGTCCAGCAGCTCGCTGTCTGTCATCCGCTGGCCGTTCTTCAACCTGATCTTACCGTGCTGGTCCTTGAGCGGGCCCACAAAGACGTCCTTCTTCCCCAGCAACAGTTGCTGTTCCTGACCTGCTACCATCGTCCTGACGGCTTCCGGCACGATCGGATTGAGTGGCGCCAAGTCAACTACGTGGTCGGACATGTCTCCCCAGGCCTGGCCGCTGGTCCAGGTTCCTGACTGCACCGCCTTGACTGCGGCCACGAACATCGGCCCCCAGTTCCACTCGGTGCAGGTCAGGTCATCCATGGGGACCGGTTGCGACAGATCACTGTCAGAGCCGATAAAATGGACGGTTCTTTCCGACGCCGGCGGGCGCACCGTAGGGTCGTCCCGCTGCTGCACGATAATGTCCGCCCCGTCTCCAATCAGGCTTTTCACGGCATCCTTTTCGCCCTGCAGCTCAAGGTTGTTGTGGGTCCAGACCACCTGCACCCTGGCCTTGGGGTTTGCCTTCTGCACACCGAGAGCGAAGGCATCGATCTCCATGATCGCCTCCGCCTCCGGATCCGCTGCCACGTAGCCGATCAGGCCGTGCCTGGTCATCTTGCCTGCCACCAGTCCAGCCAGGTAGCGGGGCTGGTACATCCGCCCGGCATAGACCCCCACGTTGGGCGCCGTCTTGGCGCCCGCACAGACCATGAACACCGTCTTCGGAAACCGCTTGGCAACCTTGAGCACTGCATCGGAGTATCTGCCGTCCGTGGCAAAAACCACCCTGTTGCCCTTCTCGGCAAGCTCCGCCAGCATCAGTTCGGCATCGCCCGGGTTCACCGCATCCACGTAACTGGCGTCCACGTTAGGAAGGGACTGCTGCAGATAGGCGCGCCCCTTGTCCTGAGCCTGGGTCCAGCCCTTATCGTTCACCGTGCCGGTGTAGACAAAAGCCACCTTGAACGTCCTCACCGGTTGGGGGGCAGGAGCAGGCGCCGCCTTCTTCTTAGCACACCCGACCGCCGCTATCGTCAAAGTCAGCAGAAGGACAGACCCTATTGCCAGCCCGAGCCTGTTCACAATCTTTCACCCCTCGGTGTCAGACTAAATCTTCTTGTTCTGACCGGGGTAATCCGGCTGGGAATGCTGCTCTAAAACCAATCTCAAAGCTTCCGCCTCAGTGATCCCGTTTATCTCCAACAGCTTGAGGCGCCCTGTCGAACCCCGGATAATACGGACATTTCCGGGGCTGCAATGAAAAACCCCGGCGAGATATTTCTGCAATTGTTTGTTCGCCTCTCCCTCTACGGGAGGGGCAGTCAGCCTTACCCGGAGATGGTCGCCGGCAACTCCGGCCACCTCGTTTCTGGCCGCCCGCGGCTGGACCTTGACCTGAATTCTGACACCGCCGGGAATGGCGCTGATCCAGGACACGGCCCAGTTACCTGCCCACCATGAACAGATATGTCAACAGGGCGATCACCAGTTGCTGGGCTATCCAAACAGCGATGAAAGCCAAGAGAGGCGAAAAATCAAAGGGCCCGGTCCGCGGTAAGAGGCGGCGAAAAAACCCCAGCAAGGGCTCGGTCACTTCGTAGATGAACCGGATTACCGGATGGTAAGTGCGAAAACGAATCATAGAGAGGACTACCCTGGCCACGATCAGCCAGATGTAGATCTCAAAAATTATGGAAACCAATGATATCAAGTCATGAGGAGTAATCAAGATTCGATCCTACCTTTTCCACAGATGACTACCCGCTCTAGATGCCCCAAGCTCCGCCGCCCTTTTGGCTGCTGCCTCCACGACACCGATCATGATGGCCCTGGCTCCGTTCTTCTCCATGACCTGCAATCCGGCAATGGCAGTGCCGCCCGGTGAACTCACCCGATCCTTCAGCATCGCCGGGTGCAGGTCTGGCGGCCTGGACCAGCTTGGCTGTACCCAACATGGTCTGGCTTGCCAGGTCCAGCGCCACCTGCCGCGGCAGCCCCATCAGCACACCGCCGTCGGTCAGGGCCTCCAGAATGATGGCCAGAAAAGCCGGGCCGCTTCCGCTCAGTCCGGTGGCGGCGTCGATGTTGGTCTCCGGAAGAGTCACCGTCCTGCCCACGGCGTTGAAAAGCTGCTCGGCGTCATCCCGGTCGCGAGGTCCGGCGCCGGTGCCCAGGGCCAGTGCGGTCATGCCCTCGCCGACAAGGACCGGAAGATTCGGCATTGCCCTGATCACCGGAACTCCGGGGGGCAGGTTGGATTCCAGGAAGGCTATGGGTATCCCTGCCGCCACCGAGATCAGCAAGCGCCCCGGTGTCATCAGGGGGGCGATCTCATTCAATACATCCTTTACCTGTTTGGGTTTGACAGCGCAGATGACGATCTCCGCCACACCGGCAGCGTGCCTGTTGTCTTCGGTTGTCGCCACCCCCAGTTGGTCGCCAAGAGCGGACAGCGCCTGCCGGTTGCAATCGCTGATCACGATGTCCCCGGGCGCCACCAAGCCGGTGCGTACAAATCCGGTCACCAGGGCGCCGCCAATGCTGCCGGCGCCAATCACGCTAATTTTTTTCCTGGAGATGATCTCTCATCACTCCCTGGTCCTATTTAAACGAAGTGAAGCGAGAGTTAAACGCTTACCGATACCAATCATCAGGAGTTGAGTGCTGGACTGAACCCACCACCTATAGATGCTCCCACATGTCGCCGGGCAGATCTTCGGAATAGACAGAGACATTGCTGGGGTTAAACAAAAAGGTTTCTGCGGCAACTTTACAGGTGCTGCCGTTCAAGGCAAAAACGGCTCCGCTTAGAAAGTCAATGATGCGCTGGGCGGTCTCCTTGGAAGCGCCATCGAAGTTGGCGATCACCGGCCTGCGGCTCTTCAGGTGGCCGGCCAGCTTTTCCGAATCCTCGAAACTCACCGGCGCAGCCACAACAATCTTCAAATCAGGCGACGAATGCAGGCTCAAGACCGGCGCCCGCTTGCGAGGATGGCTCTCCACCACCCGGGAGAAGTCGTCCTCCTCTTCTTCCACGTAGCTATCCGCAAAGCCGACAAAATTCAGAACCTTTTCCCACCAACCGGGCAAGAGGGTCACTCCTTCCTGGTGCTTTTCCGTATCTCAGTACCCAAAGAGAGCGCTTCCTATCCTCACCATGGTGGCGCCCTCTTCAACAGCAACCTCAAAATCGTTGCTCATGCCCATCGACAGGTGCTGCAAGTTCAGCCACTGCCTGTCCCGGGATATTTCCTCCCGCAATGACCGCAGTCTCCGGAAAACGGGGCGCACCGCTTCCGGGTCCTCCACATACGGAGCGATGGTCATCAACCCTACTACATCCAACCCCTTCAGGCTGCGGATCTGGTCCAGGAAAGCCGGCGCCTCCTCAGGAGTCAGGCCGTGCTTCGTGGCCTCTCCCGCCACGTTGACCTGGATTAAGACCCGCCAGGGATGCTCCCGGTCCTCGCTCAAGCGGTCGAGGCGCCTGGCCAGGCTAATGTTGTCGAGAGAGTGCACCAGGCTGATCTTGCCGGCAAGGTACTTGGCCTTATTCTGCTGGAGGTGCCCGATGAGGTGCCACTCCGCCCGGTCGCCCCAGGCTTCGTATTTGGCGAGGAAATCCTGCACCCGGTTCTCCCCGAAAACCTTGAGCCCGCAAGAGATCGCCTCTCCAATCCGTTCCACCGGCACCATCTTGGTCACAGCCACCAACTGGACATCCGCCGGCTGGCGTCCTGTTTTGAGGGCAGCCCCGGCAATGCGCCTCCTGATATCCGCCAGCCTTTCCGGCAAAGATCCTTCCATATCTGTACTCCTTTCTCCCATGTTCGACAGTGACGCTTATTTTTCCTTTTTTTGAGCGTCCGTGTTTATTCCTGACCGATCTTCTTGACCAGACCGGGGTTAATGACAATATCCACACCCGGCTCAATTTCCGGCCCCTGGATGGCCATTCGATCCCCCAGGGTTCCGAGCACCTCGACCCCGGCGAACTTGATCCCGAGCGGAGTCTTGATGTAAACCCCCTGTTCGCCGTCCTGATCGACGAGAGCCTGGGCGGGAACCACGATTCCCTCACACTTCTCGTGGCTTAACTTGACATCCAGGGTGCGGACGCTGAAGGCATCATCGGTAGCCTGGCTGACACTCACAATCACAATGTATGCTCCCGGCTTTGATTGCAGCCCGATGACCTTGCCTGTCCCCGATCCGCCCGCATCCCACGTCAGGTTCACACTATTATCCACCACCAGGTCCTCAGGCTGGCTGTCCAGCTTGATCACGAAGTAGGGGTCGGACAGGTTGTCGACAATCTTGAATAGCGGATCGCCGCTCTGGACATCCTGGAGCGGGGCTGACAGGGGCTTCTGTCTGACCGACTGGAACAGCGTGAACAGGTCCATCCGCTGGTAGTTGGCCGGAGCAAGTATTCCCTCCCAGCCGTCCAGGCCGCAACTGACTATTCCCGCTGCAGGGCTCTTTAATTCCACAGATCCCTGCCCTCCCTCGGGCGCCGCAGTACTGCTGATCCGGGCCACCGCTGAACCGACATGAACCATGGCGCCATCTGTGGCCAGCCAGGCCACGCTGCCGGCCATCGGCGCCGTGACCACGGTTTCGTTGCGCATGATGATGGCCTGCCCCTCATAAGTAGAGGCCAGTTCGGACCACTGGGCGCTTTCCGTTCTGATCGCCTGGGCCACACAAAAAACATAGGCCTGTTTGCCGAGCCAGACCAGTAGGAGCAGGACCAGGGCCAAAAGCAGGAGTCTCCCGAACCAGAGGCGGAGGCGCTTGACCAGGCCGGCCCTTTCCAGTCTTTTTTTCCTGACACCGGCTTTTTTCTTTCCGTTAACCCTGTCTTGCCTCATAGCCTGCCTCAACTACCGCATCCTGGACTTTGGTGAAATCAACCTTGGCCGGATCGTAAGTAACCGTCAGCAAGCCCTTGTCCAGCTCGACGCTGGCCTTGCTGATGCCGTCCACCCCGGACACCGCCTCTTCAACAGCTTTCTTGCAGTGGTTGCAGGTCATGCCGGTGACCACCACAGCCAGGGTTTTCAAACCACCTTCACAATTGCAAGCCATCATGCTCATCTCTTCCTTCGATGGATTTTAACTTAGTATTTCCCATGAGCATACCCTAACATAGCATTAGCAGGGCCGCCATCCGCCCCGTCGTACCGCCGCTGCCCCGGTAGGAAAAGAACAGGTCCTGGCGGCAGATGGTGCAAAGCCGGCTGATGATGATATTTTCCCGCTGCAACCCGGCCTCC
The DNA here is from genome assembly GCA_963767365.1 of uncultured Peptococcaceae bacterium. Classification (GTDB taxonomy): domain Bacteria; phylum Bacillota; class DSM-12270; order Thermacetogeniales; family Thermacetogeniaceae; genus Palsa-1188. The sequence continues at coordinate 82,811 of CAVYEE010000008.1, read as the reverse complement.
TGGAGCCACCCGGCATTCCCCTCCCAGAGGTCAAACGTCCACTTGACCCTGATTTTCAGGTGTTGCCCCTCATGCCCCATCCCTGTTGCGCGGGCGCAAGACATTCCACTCCGCCGGGAAAACCGCCCGGGCAGCCTCGGCCACTTCGTCCCCCACCTCGTAGCAGCAGGGCCCCGCTGCCGGCGCCAGCGCAGCATGGCAGTGTTCCGGCCGCGTGCCGAACCGCTCTGCCATCACCGCCACCGTCTTCCCGGCGATCCCCGCCACCGTGCCGCGCCAGCCGGCGTGAGCCAGCCCGATGACGCCATGCACCGGGTCGTACAGGCAAACCGCCAGGCAATCGGCAAACAGTCCCGAACAGGGGAATGCCAGGGATGGCCGTCACCTGGGCATCCGCCTCGATGACCGGGCTGTCGCTACGCCGGGCTTGATCGACAACGACCACGCGGTCGCTGTGCACCTGCTTGACGATGGAGAGTTGGCTAACATCCAGTCCGAGGGTGCTGCAAAGCAGCCTCCGGTTCTCGGCCACCAACGCCGGGTCGTCGCCCGTAGTCATGCCCAGGTTCAGTTCGGCGTAAGGCCCGGTGCTGACCCCGCCAAGGCGGGTGGTGAAGACCAGGCGCACCCATGGCTCGCCCTGGTCGCCACCGAACCCGGGCAAAGTCAGGTAAGGCACCATATCCTGTGTTCGATTGCAGCTCAAATTCCATTTATCTCTCCTCAGAAGCGACGCCTTTCCTGCCGCCAGCGACTCCTGCACCAGGATCAGGCGCTGGTTGCGCGAACCCCGGAAAGGAGCGTTCCAGTCCCGCTCCTCTGCAAGATACGGCCCGTCCACCAGTATATCCGTCGCCCCCAGCAGCGCTTCACATCTTCATCCTCAGAGGCTATTGATTGTCAGTTCTTCAAAAGTATATCCCGGTATAGGTAACAATATCCATGCCCATGGCCCTGATCTCTTCGGCCAGCAGGGCACAGGCTGCCGCCTGCTCGAAAGGCTCCCCGCCGGAGAAAGTGACCCCCCTGATCAGCCTGGTTTCCCCTATCTGCTTCAGTATCTCCTCCAGTGTCCATCTCCTGCCCGCCGTCGAAATCCCAGGTATCGGGATTATGGCAACCGACGCAACGCCGGGGGCACCCCTGCACGAATATAACGAACCGCAGCCCGGGACCGTCGACCACGCTCTCTTTTTCTATTCCCGCCACCCTGATCTTCATCGGTCTCCTCCGTCAATTCAATTATACCTCGCTTGTTCCCGGAAGATTTAGTAGCCTTCACTACAATGCATTGCAACCCCTCGCGATAGCCTTATCGTTTATTGCCGCATACTTATTCCTGCCATCAGCACCATAATAAGGCAGGAATGTTTTAATCAGACTCCTCGGATTCAACCCCATCTCTTGAGCCATTTTCAATGTTTCCACGTTCAATCGGCATTTCTCCTTAGCTTCGGCCCATTCTGCAGCCCTCTTGTCTCTGTTAGCCATCCAACTGTCCTTTCTGGGTAGGATATCGACTATTTCATACCGAAGTATTGTCTCCTCATTTTAAATACCTGCTTGCCAGATCCCGTGCCTTTACGATGCCTTTCTCCGTAAAATATACTGACTTCGCTTTGCGGCTTCCATCGATGAATCCCTCATCAGCCAGTTCGTTCAAAGTCTCAAAAGGATACCCCTTCCAACTCCTGTAAATCTTGGCGATACCGGCGTCTTCCTCCCAGGATGTCAAGTATAACAGCAACAGCGTTAACTCCCTGATCGCGTCGTTCACGTCGCTCACCTGTTTCTACGTCACTCCTTCTTTATTCTGGTAGCGTTACCTCCTCCCGCTTTGACATGAGATACGGCTTTGCAGCCCTCAACTGTGCGGCAGCCGGTGCTTCAACTCCTCCACCTTGCCGTCGTTGAAGCGGTCGATGGTGCTCAGGTAGCCGGTGATGCGCCGGATGCGCCGGATGTCGGCAGAGCCGCAGCGCGGGCAATTCGGGTCGTTGATGACCCCCTGCAGGTTGCAGTTGCAGCAGAAGTCCACCGGGTAGTTGATACCGGCGTAGCCCATGTCGCTCTCCGCCATATGCCGGACGATGGCCTCCACCGCCTCCGGGTTGTGCTGCGGCGGCGAGGCAAACTCCACGTAGCTGATGTGCCCGGCGTTGCAGATATTTATGATAGGGCCCCTCCAGGCTGATCTTGTCAAAGCTGCTGATCGGGAAATGCACCGGGATGTGGCAGGAGTTGGTGTAGTACTCCTGGTTGGTGACCCCGGGAATGATCCCGTACTCCTTGCGGTCGATCTTGACGAACCGTCCACTGAGACCCTCGGCCGGCGTGGCCAGCAGGGTGTAGTTGAGGTTGAAACGCTCGCAGGCCTCGTCGGTCTTCTTTCTCAGGTAGTTCACGATCTCCAGCCCCAACTGCTGGGACTCCTGGCTCTGCCCGTGGTGATAGCCGGTCAGGGCGACCAGCATCTCCGCCAGGCCGATAAATCCCACGCTGAGGGTGCCGTTGACGATGGCGGGCTCGATGGAATCATCCGGCTTCAGACCCTCCGATCCCATGTACAGGCCTTGTCCCATGACGAAGGGCATGTCCTTGACCCTGAGCCGGCACTGTATCTTGAAGCGGTGGTAGAGCTGGTTGATGGCCAACTCGGTCACCTCGTCCAGCAACCGGTAGAAGGTCTTCATGTTCCGCTCGGCCCTGATCCCCAGCCGGGGCAGGTTGATGGTGGTAAAGGAGAGGTTGCCCCGCCCGGTGGTCACCGCCGGGCCACGGCGGTTAGCCATCACCCTGGTGCGGCAGCCCATGTAGGCCACCTGGTCGTCGTATTCCTTGTTGAAGGAGGAGTCCATGAAGCTGAAGGTCGGGTTCAGCCGTTTGCTGGCCACCCTCACGGCCAGTTGGAACAGGTCATAGTTGGGGTCCTGCGGTTCGAAGTTGACCCCCTTCTTGACCCGGAAGATCACGTTGGGGAAGATCGGGTTCTCCCCGCGGCCGAGCCCGGCCTCATAGGCCAGCAGGAAGTTCCGGGTGACCCTCCGCCCTTCCTCGCTGGTATCCGTTCCCAGGTTGATCGATGAGAAGGGCACCTGGCTCCCCGCCCTGCTATGCATCGAATTCAGGTTGTAGACCAACGCCTCCATGGCCTGGTAGACCTCGTCCTCGTCAATGCCGTCGATGAACGGGGCCATCTGCTTATCAAAGAAGGGGAAGGACTGTCCGCCGAACATGTCGTTCTGCGAACTCTGGAGGATGATTGCCGCCAACGCTGTGGCCGACGCCGGGCGCTTGGGCGGCCTGATGTAGCCGTGCCCGGTGTTAAATCCTTCCGTTAATAGCTTTTCTAGGGGGATCTCAAGCAATTACACGTGGTTGCGTAGAAGTCTAAATCGTGAATGTGTATATCTCCCCGGCTGTGGGCGAGGGAATAATCCTCATCGATCAGGCGGGTGAGGTAGTACTTCCGGCTGGCGGCGCTGGCGATCTGCAGCATCTTCGCCGAGGCGCCGTTGCCAACGTTTGCGTTGTCCCGGTCGGTCTCCTTGATAATATCCTCCACCACGTCCATCAGCTCGCCCTTGGCGTCGCGCAGCCGGGTGCGCCGGTCGCGGTAGAGGATGTACGCCTTGGCCGTCCTGGCGTGTCCCTTCTCGATCAGGACCTTCTCCACGATGTCCTGGACGTCCTCCACCCCGAACGCCTGTCCGTTGTACCGCTGCTTCAGCATGCGCAGCACTTCCAGGGTCAGCTCCACGGCGGTCTCCCGGTCCTCTCCCCCCACCGCCCGGGCTGCCTTGAAGATGGCATCGGTGATCTTGGAATCGTCAAAAGGTGCTTCCCGTCCGTCTCTCTTTTTAATCCTGGTAAACATAGCCGCGCTCCCCCCGTATCTCTGACAACTTCAAGAATTAATCCCGTCCGGGTCAGACACTTTTTCAACCCGATGGGCAGATCTTCCGGCTAGGACTTATCTTCTCCGGCATAACTTCAGACGATTATACTCTAATTTTCCACGAATATGTGTTTGGTGCAAGCCCTGCTATGCCTCTTCCGGAGCGCCCTCCACGCCCAGCTCTTCCAGGCAGGTGAGGATCTCCCCGACATCCTTGAACTCCCGGTAGACCGAGGCAAAGCGGATATAGGCCACCTTGTCCACGGTGCGCAGGTGCCCCATCACCAGGCGACCAATCTCCACGCTGGGCACCTCCGATCTGGGCGCATCCTTCAGGGTGCGCTCGATGTCGTCCACCAGTGCCGAGATGGTCTCCAGGGTGGCCCGCCGCTTTTCACAGGCCTTCATTATTCCCCGCAGCAGCTTCTCCCGGTCAAACAGTTCCCTGCGCCCGTCTTTCTTGACCACCCAGAGCGGCACCTCTTCGATCCGCTCGTAAGTGGTAAAGCGGCGGCTGCAGTCGTCGCACTCCCGGCGTCGCCTGATGGCGTCCCCCTCATCAGAGGAACGGGAATCCAGCACCCGGGTATCGATGCTTTTGCAGTACGGACAGCGCATTTACCCGCCTCCCGGTAACAGGATTTTCCAGCAGCAACATGTCTAATAATCTCAAGATATTGAGTATGCATATAATCTTTCTTATACTACATATTGTAGCATAACTCCTGCATCGTGGCCATAAAAAAAGTCCCTTTTTTCTGGGACAGAAGTCTATAAAATATTCGCTTATTTTTTTATTTCTACGCTCTGTTCGGCTGGATCGCATTTGGTTGAATAGCCGGCCCCACATTCACCAGAATGACATCTACCCCGATCTTCTGAATGTTCTCCCATGGGACCACCATCTCATCATTCCGGGCGAACAGGCTGAAGAAACGGTTGCTGATACCCGGCAGGATCAGAGACTTGATCCTGCCCGCCTCCAGGTCCAGGTCGATATCCTTGATGGCGCCCAGCCGCTTGCCATCAACGGTGTTGATCACGTCGCGCAGACGCAGCTCCGAGATCTTAACCAATTCCTCCACCCCCTATGTCAATATATGTTGTCCTGCAGGCTGTCATTGCCTGATCTGATTTTGTAAAATGTGTAACCTTTAGAACAATCCCGCCATGTACTCCGACCCAGCCTCCAGCCAGTCCAGGATCTTTAGCCTCAGCCTGACACTGCCGCCACCCGCCACCGGACTCGTCTCCTCCTGCGCCCAGGACGGCTGGCCCGGCCCATTCGCCAGGGTTGCGCCAGGATTACCGGCATCGCTGGTCTGGACGCCGGAGCCGGTGATGTCAACGAAACACAGCGGGGGATAGAGAACGCACCACCAGTTGGCCCCGGCGCCCTGGCCGAGAATGACCCGCACCGCCCTGTAGTTGCCGGCGGGCAATACCAGGTCTCCATAGGCCCTGGTGGGAAAATCGAAGTTGCCGATCTCCACCCGCGCCGGGTAGCTACGGCCATTGGCCGCAATGACCTGCTCCGCCAGGCGGGCGATTTGATCCTGGTCCGCCGCCAATAACGCCTCGGCCTCGGGCGGCTGCTGCACACGCAGCAATTCGGGCCGAAAAGCGGCAACGATAGCGTCGCGCACCCGGTACTTCACTTCCTGGTCCCCCGGATCATTGCTGTTGGCCATGATATGCAGCCTGATCAGGTTGTCATGGTTGTAAGCCTTACTGGCTCTCTCCCACGGCACCCAGAGCGCACGCTGAGGTCACGACCAATCCTGCTAGCAGCACACCAATGATTATCAGAACCGCGACCTTGCGTCCCATGCTCACGACTCTCCTCGAAAGCAGTTGTTCAATGCTGGGGTCTTAACCGATCCTGCAGCAGCACACCGATAAGTATGGCCACTGTGGCCCAAATTCAGTGCGTCAGACTCCCCGTTAGATAGTTGTAATCATCGGCATTCTTCAACAGGCCTTTGGACTCCTGACTCCTTAAAGTTACACATATTTCCGCATATGACTGAGAGCAGCCTTTTCCAGGCGGGAGACCTGCGCCTGCGAGATACCGATCTCGTCGGCAACTTCCATCTGGGTCTTGCCTTCAAAAAAGCGCAGCGTGAGGATCAGCTTCTCCCGGTCGCTCAGTTTGCGGAGGGCGTCCCGGACAGCGATCCGCTCCAGCCAGTTGGTTTCATGGTTCTTCTCATCGCCGATCTGGTCCATGACGAAGATGGGATCGCCGCCGTCGTGGTAGATCGGCTCAAACAGCGAGACCGGCTCCTGGATGGCGTCCATGGCGAAAATGACTTCTTCCCGGGCGATGTGCAACTCCTCGGCAATCTCGTTCAGGGAGGGCTCGCGCGAGTGGCGGTTCACCAAGGTCTCCCGCACCTGGATCGCCTTGTAGGCAATATCCCGCAACGAGCGGCTGACCCGGATCGGGTTGTTGTCCCGCAGGTAACGCCTGATCTCCCCGATGATCATCGGCACGGCGTAGGTTGAGAATTTGACGTTCTGGCCCAGGTCAAAATTGTCGATCGCCTTGATCAGTCCGATGCAGCCCACCTGGAACAGGTCGTCGACATATTCGCCCCGGTTGGTAAACCGCTGGATCACGCTGAGGACAAGTCGGAGATTGCCGTTGATCAGTTTCTCCCGGGATGCCCTATCTCCGCCTTGAATGTATTGGAACAGTTCCCTCATCTGGGCGCTGGTTAAAACTGGGAGTTTAGCCGTATTAACGCCGCATATCTCAACTTTGTTAATCATGCCGTCTAAACCTCCTGCGCCCGCAGTCGGCTCCGGCTTCTGGTCGTATTTCATTATTGCCTTGCGATTCTCAAGTTATACCTCCTCGCCCTTGAAACCCCACGGTGCTGTGAGGTAAAAGGAAAAGCCGCCCAAAAGGCGGCCGGCATAGAGGGGAGTTTGGCCATCCGCATCAAACAAAAAAGGGGGGGTTAACCCCCTCCTAATTGTCAAAGCCTTCGGTTAATTCACTGTTGCTTCTTTCAGTCGAAACGGCAGATCTCCTTTCTCAGGCGCTTGATGATCCGCTTCTCCAGGCGGGAGATGTAGGACTGGGAGATGCCCAGGAAATCGGCCACCTCTTTCTGGGTTTTCTCGTTGCCGCCCTGCAGCCCGAAGCGCAGTTCCATGATGTGGCGTTCCCGGGCCGAGAGCTTGTTGATGGCGCTGTGCAGCAGGTTCCGGTCGACCTCCTCCTCCAACTCCCGGTAGATGATATCGTTTTCAGTGCCCAAGACGTCTGAGAGCAGCAGTTCGTTCCCATCCCAATCGACGTTCAGCGGCTCGTCGAAAGAGACCTCGGCCTTCATCTTATTGCTGCGGCGCAGGTGCATCAGGATCTCGTTCTCGATGCACCTGGAGGCATAGGTGGCCAGCTTGATCCGGCGCGCCGGCTTGAAAGTGTTGACGGCCTTGATCAGGCCGATGGTGCCGATAGAGACCAGGTCCTCGATGCCCACCCCGGTGTTTTCAAACTTACGGGCGATGTAGACCACAAGCCTCAAATTGCGCTCGATCAGCACGTTGCGGACATTGGAGTCGCCCGTCTCCAGGCGCGCCAGCAGGCCGACCTCTTCATCGCTGGTCAGCGGGGGAGGCAGCGCTTCGTGATTGCCAATGTAGTAGATCTCCGAGGACTCTTTGATCTTTTGCAGCAGTCGGTCTATGCAATCACGAAAATGCTGCAGCCAGTTTACCTTCGGTATTCCCATGCCCATCCCCCATCTCGATCTTCGCTGTCGGCAATTCGACGTTCGATTTCCGCCATGAACTTGACTGACGCCAAGATCCCAGCAAAAAGAAACTCCTCGCCTCGAACCTCGATTTTTACGCCGATGCCTGGAGCAAGTCCGGATGCAGCAGGGCGTGGTAGGCCCCCTTGGGAGAGAGGCGGCTGCTGTAGATCCCCACCACCACGTTGGAGTTGCGCACCTTCTGGTCTCCGGTCAGGATGGTGATCTCGTCCGGCTTGAATCCCACCAGCATGCCGTGCCGTTTTCCAATGGTGGTGAAGGGGATCACCCTGATCGGGAAGGAGTAGCCCGCCTCCGCAAAGCACTGGGCCACCTTTTCCAGGTCGACATCCCCTCCCGCCGGAAATAAAGTTCCTGGTGTCCGGTGGCAGGTAGGGCGCCAGCACGTCGTACTCCACGATCATCACCGGAGCGCCGGTGAGCGGGTCCACCAACTGGTTGCCGGTATCCACCAGCCCATCCACCCTGATCTCGTTGCCCTGCAGCTTTGATCAGCACCGGAACCTTCAGCATGTCCTGTAAAAACGTCTTTCTCAGGAACGCCACTCCCCACTTGCCGAGCAGAACCGCGGTGGCCAGGGCAACGGCCAGCCACAGGTACGGGAGCGGCACGCTGCTGAAAACCGGCTGGATGGTGAAACTGTTCAGGAAATAGACGAATCCCAGCACCGCCCCGCCCATCAGAAAGGCAATCAGGTAAAAGTACAGCAGCACTCGCCCAAACTGCTTCCATGCCAAGGGCGCAAACGCGACCCCGAGCATGACCAGGGAAGCCAGAAACTTGAACCAGATGGCGGACAGGAAGGAGAGGTCCGGCAGCAGCACCAGGATGCCGTAAATCGCCCCGAGGCAGGCCGCACACGCCAAACGCCAGGGAACGGAAGCGGCTCCTGGAGATCCTGGCTGCAGCCCATAGCACCCCGTAGTCCATGACAAAATTGATCACGAAGAGGACATCGACATAGATCACCGGCTGCTCGGGCATAGCTCACCTCGGAAGGTTCGTCGGGTCTCCCCATACATGAGGAGATTCATCGGTTAGATTCATGCGGACATTCATCGGGGAGATTCCCTGAAGCATGTGTTCCCTTACCTCGGGGATAGTCCCTTGCACGGGGATAGGACATGTGTGTCCCTGCCGTGGCCTTGCGCAAAAGATCCCGGCAGTTTCCTTGATGCTGACCCGGCACGCCCGGTTACTCTTTCCCCGCGCCCTGTCATTGATCGCTGCGGGGTTCCTGGCACTCTCTCGTTTACCATTTATATGCGTGGCGTCTTGACTCCATTCCCTGCCTGTACCCTAGTCAATTATAAAAAAATTAATAGGTAAAATCTGTCATAATCCGCCGCTGGCCAAATAAAAAAAACTGCTATTTTGGCCGATCAAGCCGAAAAGCAGCACGTCCTGACTTTTGCGTTCCAGGAGTCGGGATACAAATGTCTGATGCCGGAATGGATTCCCTGCTTCCGAAGCGCTTCTGGCAGCGCTACAATCTATCTCTTCCGCAAAAAGGCGGGGATGTCCAGGTCCTCCGAGGCGAAGGTCTTGAAGTCGACCACCGTGGTCTCCTTGACCGATGGTTTGGTGTCAAAGCCGGTGGCGATCACCGTCACCCGGATCTCGTCATCGAGGCTCTCGTCGATGACCGCCCCGAAGATAATGTTGGCATCCGGGTCTGCCGCCTGCTGGATGATCTCGGCAGCCTCGTTCACCTCAAACAGACCGAGGCTGGGCCCGGCGGTAATGTTCAGCAATACCCCCTTGGCGCCCTCGATGGAGGTCTCCAGCAAGGGGCTGGAGATGGCAATCCGCGCCGCCTCCGCCGCCCGGTTATCCCCCTTGGCGTTGCCGATCCCCATCAGGGCCGAGCCGGTCTCCGCCATGATGGTCTTGACGTCGGCGAAGTCCAGGTTGATCAGGCCGGGCACCGAGATCAGGTCCGAAATGCCCTGCACGCCCTGCCTGAGGATATCATCAGCAATCCGGAAGGCCTCGTTGATCGAGGCTTTCCTGTCGACGACCTGGAGCAGCCGGTCGTTGGGGATGATGATCAGGGTGTCGACCTTGCTCTTCAGTTCCTGAATCCCCTTGTCCGACTGGAACGCTCTCTTTTTGCCCTCGAAGGTAAATGGGCGTGTCACCACTCCTACGGTCAACGCCCCCAACTCCTTGGCGATCTCGGCCACCACCGGAGCGCCGCCGGTCCCGGTGCCGCCGCCCATGCCTGCGGTGACGAAGACCATGTCCGCCCCGCGCAGCGCCTGGGAGAGTTCCTCACGGCTCTCCTCGGCAGCCTTGAAGCCGATCTCCGGGTCGGCCCCGGCCCCCAGTCCCTTGGTCAGCTTCGCTCCGATCTGGATCCTGTGTTCCGTCAAAGAAAAATTCAGGGCCTGGGCATCGCAGTTTACCGAGTAGAAAGTGACTCCCTTCAACCCGGCCTGGATCATCCGGTTGACAGCGTTGTTGCCGCCGCCGCCCACCCCGATCACCTTGATATTGGCAAACTGGCTCACTTCTAGCTCCAATTCCAGCATCCCCCACTCATCCCCATTTCAAAAGAGATCTTTAAACCACTTTCTAACTCTGACAAAGGCATCCTTCAAAGACAACCCTTCAGACTTTTCCGCCTCGGTGGCATGACGCCTGGCGGCATACGACAGCAGCCCAATACCGGTGGCAAAAACCGGGCTGTGGATCACATCGGCCAGGCCGCCTACCGCCTCCGGAAAGCCCAACCGCACCGGACGCTGCATCACCTCGGCGGCCAGTTCCGTTATGCCCTCGGTCAGGGCTGTCCCCCCGGTGAGCACGACCCCTCCCGGGAGCAGGCCCTGGTACCGCGACTTCTCTAATTGATTCTTCACCAATCCAAATATTTCCTGCACCCGGGGCTGAATTATGCTGGCAATCATTTTCCTGGAGGCCTGATGCACCTCCTGGCCGCCCACACCGTGGAACATCGACCATCTCGTTATCCGACATCTGGACAGGCAGGACTGATCCCGCCCTCTTCTTCAAGTCCTCCGCCAGGTTTAAGGGAGTCCTCAAACCCACCGCCAGGTCGCTGGTGATGTAATCTCCCCCAACCGGCAAGACAGCGCTGTACCAGAGTGAACCCTGATCATAAACGGCGATATCGGTGGCTCCCCCGCCGATATCCACGACCATTACCCCCAACTCCTTCTCGGCCGGCAACAGGACTGCCTCTCCGGAAGCCAGGGAGGAGAGTACCAGTTCCTGGACGCGAAAACCGGCCCGCTCGCAGCATTTTAAAAGATTCTGCACCGCAGCGTTGGCAATGGTCACGATCTGAGTTTCCACTTCCAGCCTGGACCCGCTCATCCCCACCGGGTCCAGGATGTTCTCGTTGCCATCAACGATAAACTGCCTGGGGATCACGTGAACGACACGGCGGTCATGGGGCAAAGAGATGACCCGTGCCGCCTGGAGTACCCTTTCCACGTCCTCCCGGGCGATCTCCTGTTCAGGGTCGGCAACTGCGACCACGCCCCGGTTATTTATGGAAGCGATCGAGATGCCGGTAATCCCGACGTATCCTCCGTCGATTGCCCGTCCGCTCATCTGTTCCGCCCGCTCGATCGCCCCTTCGATCGAGCGGACCGTGTTCTCGATATCGATAATACTGCCACGGCGGATTCCGGCAGAGGGAACAGAGCCAAACCCGATGATCTGCATCTGGCCATCAGGGGACATACTTCCTATGATGACTGCGACTTTAGTACTACCAACGTCTAGCCCAACAATGGTATCTCCCCGGGCCAATTCAGCACCCCCACCCGGCTGTTTATTAGACAATTCAACATAAATCAAAATTTCCCTTTTTTTGTTCAATCTCTCACTGACATTTTTTCTTCCTCAGCTCCCGGACAAAAATGCAAAATATTTGAATTATGTTAACTTAACCGAGCTAAACCGCTCTAATGCCACCGCTTCTGAACGTTGATAATTTGCCGGCTACGCCTCTTAGTGGGTTCAAAGCTTTAATGACTCTATTCAACGTAGCGAAGCGAAGTTTGGTTCCATTGCCTGTCCATCGCTCATATTGCGTAGCCTGCGAAGCAATAGTTTTGATTGCATGGACATATGGCAGGAAACTATCAAAAATAAATATCAAGTTTTATTACCTGCTTTATACTTTACAGCAGGAGCCTGGAACGAACGCAGGTCCATGTAGTCCACCGCTCCGGGGTCGTTCAGGTTCACGACGAGGGACTGAGCGGTGAGCAGCTTGGAGTGCAGGTCGTGGGAATCTCCCAGGTAAACCGGAATGCCGTCCCTGGTATAGGCCATCAGGCTGTCGGGGTTGGCAATGTCGACCTCTGAAAAAAAGTCTTCCACGCTCGGGTCCATGGCGGCCAGGACCGCCAACAGGACCGGGTTGGCGCTGACCTGCCGGCCCGGATCGGCGGCGCCGGGCGCAAGGCCGGTGATAATCGGCAGGCTATACAGTAGTAGGGAGGATGGGATGTCGATGCAGACTCCATTCTGGTCCAGCACCAGCCAGCGCTGGCCTTCTAACAACAGGGCCCTCGGCTGTCGCTCCTGGACGTCGATTTCGACCGTGTTTGGAAGTTGGCGCCGGAGTTCGACGCCGGCTATCCAGGGGTCGGTCAGGAGGCGCTTCTTGGCCTGGTCGAGGTTGAGCTGAAAGATGTTCATGCCGTCGCTGAGGCCGCTTTCCTTGCTCACCTCGCCCGGAGAGAGGTGCTTCTGCCCCCTGACCTCGATCTGCTTGAGGGCAAAAAAAGAGGATTGGCTGAAGTAGTAGAGGGCATAAACAGCAAAGGCGGCGATCAGGATCACCTTGAGCAAGATCAGATAGCGCCGCAGACTGGCTTTTTTGGGCCTTCTGGGAAGAGGTTGAACCATCCCCACAGCTTGTCCACCTCATATTCAAGCATTCAGAATTCAGAAGTCAGAATGTAATATCGGCATTCTTCAATAGAACCTTGTGTAATGTTTAAAAAACGGCTTTTATCCGCTTTGCTACGTTATAGAGACGGCGGCACGCTGAAATTGCGACGACGAACCATTGGCTCCTGACTCCTGAATCTCCCGGCGCACCTTGGCGCCTAACAGGCGCAGCTTGGACTCCAGTTTCTCGTAGCCCCTGTCGATGTGCTGCATCCCTTCGACAACGGTGGTATTGTCCGAGGCCAGCCCACCCAGGACGAGGGCCGCCCCGGCTCTCAGGTCCGTGGCCTCCACCATCGCGCCCGTCAGGTGCTCCATGCCTTCCACCACCGCGCTCCGCCCCTCGATCCGGATCTGGGCGCCCATGCGCCGCAGCTCGCCCACGTGCTGAAAACGGTTCTCAAAGATGTTCTCCGTGATGATGCTGGTACCCTTGGCCAGGCTGAGAAAAACCATCATCTGCGCCTGCATGTCGGTGGGAAAACCAGGAAAAGGCATGGTTCGGACGTCCAGGGCATTCCACTGATCGACTCCGCGCACATGGATGCAGTCATCCTTTTCCCGGATGTCGATACCCGCCTCCCGGAGCTTGGCGGTGATCGGCTCCACGTGCTCCGGAATGGTGTTTCTGATCAGGATGTCCCCCCTGGTCACGGCTGCGGCCACCATGTAGGTGCCGGTCTCGATCCGGTCCGGGATCACCCGGTAGGTAATCTCCCGCCCGATTTTAGACACACCGTCAATGCGAATGACATCCAGCCCGGCGCCCTTAATCCTGGCTCCAAGTTTGTTTAAAAAGTTTTGCAAGTCGATGATCTCCGGCTCCCGGGCAGCATTGTGGATGGTGGTGGTCCCCTGGGCCAGGGCGGCAGCCATCATGATATTCTCCGTGGCCCCGACGCTGGGGAAATCCAGGTGGATCTCCGTGCCCTCCAGTTTGGCGCACTCCACCTCGAGAAAACCGTGCTTTTGGGCCACTCCCGCCCCCAGGGCGAAAAAACCCTTCAGGTGAAGGTCCATCGGGCGGGAGCCGATGGTGCAGCCGCCGGGCTGTGACACCCGGACCCTCCCGAAGCGTCCCAGCAGCGCCCCCATTACCAGGTTGGAAGCGCGCATCATCCTCATCAGAGAAGGCGAAACCTCTGTGGAAGAGATGCCTGCAGGATCGATCTCCATCGTGTCGCCTGCGAAGTGGACTTTGACGCCAAGCTCCTGCAGCACATCCTTCATGATCTTGACGTCATTCAGGCAGGGGACGCCTTCAAGCACAAGAGGGCTCTCGCTCATCAGGGAGGCTGCCAGAATGGGGAGAATAGCATTTTTCGCGCCGCTAATCGTGACAACGCCATGTAACCTGGCCCCGCCAGAGATAATTAACCGCTCCAACCAAACTCACCTTTCCTCCCCCACCATACGCACCTCGGCTGCCAGATTGATGCCGAACCGGGCTGCCACGCGGTCACGAATGATCTCCATCAGTTCTCTTACCTGGGCTGCCGTAGCGTTTCCCAGGTTCACGATAAAGTTGGCGTGTTTGCTGGATACCTGGGCGTCTCCTATTTTAAACCCTTTCAGGCCGGCCATCTCGATCAGTTGCCCGGCCGGCTGCCCCGGCGGGTTCCGGAAGACGCTTCCCGCCGAAGGCCGGTCCAGCGGGTGATAACTGCTGCGGTACGCTAAAAAATATTCCAGGCGTTCCAGGATTTCTTTCTGGGCGGCCGGCTGCAATTCACAGCCTCGCCTTCAGGATGATCAGGCGCTCCTGTTGCAGCGTCGAGCGACGGTAATCGAATGCCAGCTCGGAGGCCTGCCACGTTCGCCTGGCACCGTTGAAATCGATGGTATCAACCGCCCTGACGTTTGACCCGATAAACTTCCCAAACGCCCCTGCGTTCATGATCAGGGCGCCTCCCAGGGAGGCGGGAATACCGCCTGCAAACTCCAGGCCGCTCAGGCTCTCCCGCTCTGCCAGGCGCGCCAGGGCCGGCAGGAGCACCCCGGCCCCGGATGTAATCTCGTTGTCTTTAATCTGAAGCTCCTGCAAGCCGCCACCGATCCTCAGGACCAGGCCCCTGATCCCGGCGTCTCCGACCAGCAGGTTGGAGCCGTTTCCGATCACCGTCAGCGGAAGGCTGTGCCGTCCGGCAAACTCCAGGGCGGCGATAACGTCATCCTGCGTCTTGGGGATCAGCATCAGGTCCGCAGGGCCGCCGATGCGCCAGGTGGTAAAATTTTTCATCGAGACCCCGGCCAGCACCCTGCCGGTAACACCTGCTTGCAGTTCCGGGGCTAGCTCCTCCCAGGTCATTGAACCGTAGTCTCCAGCGCCTTGGCAAGATTTTGGCCGACCGTCCAGACATTGCCGGCCCCGATCGTCATCACCAGGTCCCCGGACATGATCTTTCCCTTCAGGTAATCGACCACGTCATCGAGCTGCCCGAGAAAGACCACGTCCTTCCCGTTCCGCTTCAGGGCCTGGACGATCAGGTCCGCAGTGACCCCTTCAATCGGCTGTTCCCCGGCGGAGTAGATGTCGGTGACGATCACCAGGTCCGCCTCCTGAAAGGCATTACCGAACTCCTCCCGCAGGAACTGTGTCCGGGTATAGCGGTGGGGCTGGAAAACGGCGATCGTCCGGCGGCGCCCGAGGCCCTCGCTCGCCCTGAGCAGGGCCCTGATCTCGGTGGGGTGGTGGGCGTAGTCATCAACAATCCTGATGCCGTCGTACTGGGCCACCAGTTGAAAGCGCCGCTGGGCTCCCGTGAAGGTCTCCAGGGCGCTGGCGCACTGTTCAAAACTCAGACCGAGGCGCATACCGACGGCGACCGCCGCCAGGGCATTCTGGACATTGTGGGCTCCGGGCACCGACAGGGCCAAACGACCCAACGGTTGCCCGTGACGCAGCACTGACGCCACGGTGGAGAACTCCTGTCGCACCATATCCGTGGCCTTATATGTCGGATCACCGCTCAAACCGTAAGTAATGGCCTCGTTGCTCCCCGGGTCCAGGCTGCGCACGTGCTCGTTGTCAGTGCACAGCACCGTGAAACCCCCGGCCTGGATGTGGTTGACAAATTTTTGGTAAGCCTGTTTCATGATGCCAAGGTTTTTATAGTAGTCCAGGTGATCGTTATCGATGTTGGTGATGACGGCGCCATAGGGTTCCAGCTTCAAAAAGGAGCCATCGCTCTCGTCCGCTTCCGCCACCAGGTACTCTCCGGTGCCCAGCTTGGCGTTGCCACCCATGTCATGCACCTCCCCACCGATGATGAAGGTGGGATCGAGGCCATTGGCAGCCAGCATGAGGGAGATCATGGAGGTGGTGGTAGTCTTGCCGTGAGCCCCGGCAATGGCGATGCCCTTGTGTTCACTCATCAACCGGGCCAGCAACTCGCCGCGGCTGATCACATTCAGGCCGAGCCTCAGGGCGGCGCCTAACTCTTCGTTGGAGGGAGGAATTGCCGAAGAGACGACCACGTTCTCCATCCCCGGCTGGATATTCTCCGCCGCGTGGCCGATGAAAACCTGGGCCCCTTTTTCGACCAGGCGCTCAACGTTGGCAGAAGTCACCAGATCGGAACCGCTCACACGCTTGCCTGTTTCCAGCATGATCTTGGCCAGGCCGCTCATTCCCGCGCCCCCGATTCCGACGAAGTGGTACCAGTTTCCTTGCAATTTTCCATCTCCTCCCTCATATTGCTCTTTTTCTTCCGTTTTCATAGTCATCAGCACCAACATTCTATGTCTGCCCTTTTTCGGAGGTTACTGCAACAGGGGTCGGATGCCGTCCAGCACTCAAACAGAGGTTTTTCCTCACAACTCTGGTTTTAACGATTATTGTCGTTCAGCAAATACTACCAGGTATATCTACTGAATGCTGGATGTCCCTCTTGCTTCTGGCCTCCGTAATGGCCTCCAACCTCTGGCCTCTTTTAAGATCGTACTTGCGATGATCTCGCCTGCCTGCGGCCTGCCAGGCTGCGCGCAGCCTGAGCGATGGATCCTCGCAGGCCGTCATCCCCGAGCAACCGCTCCAGTTGCCCGAGCAGCTTGTCCGGAGTCAGGTCACGCTCCGGAATCAGCACCGCAGCATGTTTTTTGGCAAGGTAGAGGGCGTTCTGGTATTGATGGTCGCCTGCCGCGTAGGGGTACGGGACCAGAATGGCAGGTATTCCTAAGGCTGTCAGTTCAGCGATGGTTGCCGCCCCAGCCCGGCTGATCATGATGTCGGCAGCCGCCAGCCCGTACTCCATCTCCTCGAGGTACGGCCTGATCACTATTTTTCCAATTTTATCATCATTTAATCCCTCAGTTGCCAGTTGGTGACAGAAGACATCGAACTCGGCCCTGCCGGTCAGGTGCACGAACTGCAGCGGACGGTGTTCAGTCCTTGCCAGGGTCCGGTAGACGTCCAGCATGACCTCGTTGATCCGCCGCGCCCCCCTGCTGCCTCCTGTGACCAGCACGGTCAACAGGTCCGGCGCCAGGTGGAAGTAATTCAGGCCGTCCTGCCTGGTGGCTTTCAAAATCTCCGGCCGGATTGGCAAACCCGAGTGAACGATTCTCGCCCGTTCGGCCAGTTTCCTGTTCCGGTCCGGAAAAGTCAGGAAAACGGTGTTCGCCCAGCGGGATAGCAGCCTGTTGGCCATTCCGGGGACCGCGTTCTGTTCGTGAAGAAAAATGGGTATGTCAAGCCGGGCCGCAGCCAACACCAGCGGCACCGAAACATAGCCTCCGGTGGCGAAGACGGCCCGGGGACGCCGCTCCCTGATCACTGCCAGACCCTGGCGGTATCCCTGCAGCAGCGAGGGCAAAAAAGCAAACGCCTGTGCTGACGGGCGGCGCGGCCACTTGGCTGCGGCCACAGGCTGAAAGGCAAAGCCCCGGGCCGGGACTACCGTTGCCTCCAGCCCCTCCCTGGTCCCTACGAAGACGACCTCCCCGCCGGGGTCCAGTTCCTTCAGCACCTCTGCCACCGCCAGGGCGGGATAGAGGTGGCCGCCTGTTCCCCCGCCTGTAATCAAGACATGCATGATGGGCGCCCTCATTCCTCTGCATAATGTGAAATGTTCAACAGGATCCCGATCATCAACAAGGTGAGCGTCAGGGAAGACCCGCCATAGCTGATAAAGGGCAGCGTGATTCCCTTGGCCGGTATGGAGCCGGTAACAGTGCCGATGTGAATGAACGCCTGCAGCACCACGTCGATGGTGATCCCCACCGCCGTCAACGAAGCGAAGGTATCCGGGGACTTCAGGGCAATCTTGAGGCCCCGCCACATGAAGACAAAAAACAGCAGCAGCACGAAGACCGACCCGATAAAGCCCAGTTCCTCGCCGATCACGGCAAAGATAAAGTCTGTCTGCACCTCGGGCAGGTACAGGAACTTCTGCCTGCCCATACCCAGCCCCAGGCCGAAGAGCTTTCCCGATCCCACCGCGTAAAGAGACTGGATGGTCTGGAACCCGCTCCCCAGGGGGTCAGACCAGGGGTTAAGAAAGGCGGTAAGCCGGGCCAGGCGGTACGGCGCCATGGCAATGGCCACTCCCAGCAGGACCACGCCCAGCAGGGCCAGGCCTATGATGTGAGTCTTGCGGGCGCCTGCTGCCAAGAGCATGACAAAAGAGGTCAGGGCAATGGTCACCGCCGTTCCCAGGTCCGGCTGCAGCAGGATGAATGCGCAGACCAGGCCGACAAACAACAGGGGTACGGCAAAACCCTTGATGAACTGCCTGATGTTGTCATGATGCCGTGAGAGGTACTGGGCCAGGAACAGAATGAGGGCCAGCTTGGCCACCTCGGAGGGCTGGAAGGAGATGGCCTCCGTACCCAACCAGCGGCGGGCATCATTGACCTTTATCCCCACCCCGGGGATGAGAACAATGATCAGCAGCAGGATCGCCACCAGGAAAATAGGGGTCGCCCATTTTTTATAGACCTGGTAATCGAGGCGCATTACGGCGATCATGCCGAAGATTCCCAGCAACGCCCACAGCAGTTGGCGTTTCAGGAAGTAAAACCCGTCTCCGTAAGTGGTCTGGGCCGACACGAAACTGGAGCTGAAGACCATGATAATGCCGATGGTCAGCAGCATGATGATGTCCATGAAAAGCACGAGGTCAGGAGGCCGTTTGAACGGCTTCACGGTTTCACCTTCCCCAAGTCGTGCACCAGTTTCTTGAAGAGATCGCCTCTCTCCTCGTAATCGCGAAACATGTCCCAACTGGCACAGGCCGGTGACAGCAGGACCAGGTCGCCGGGCTCCGCCAGCCGGGCCGCAGTTCTTACGCACCCCTCAAGATCGGTCTCGTTCCAGACAGCGGTGTAGCCGGCGGCCCGTACAGCCTGTTCGATCTGGGGAGCAGCCTGTCCCAGCAGGATCAGGGCCTTGACCCTGGTCCTGATCCGCCCGGCCAGTTCGGTGAAGTCACTCCCCTTGGGCTTGCCGCCGGCGATCAGGATGATCGGCTCCTGAAACGAATCCAGGGCCTTCAGCACCGATTCCGGGTTCGTTCCCTTGGAGTCGTTGACATACTTCACGCCACCCACCACGCCGCCCGGCTCCAGCCGGTGGGGCACCCCCGGAAAGGTGGACAGGGCGGCGGCAATACAAGAGCGGTCGATCCCGGCCAGCAGCGCTGTTGCGGCAGCCGCCAGGGCATTCTCCAGGTTATGCCGCCCCGGAATCCGGACATCCCGCACCGGGCACAGGACTTGCCTGACACCCGCCTCCTCGTAGACGATACTACCGTCGGCGACCCCAATCCCTCCTGCCGGCGCCCGCTGCGTCGAGAACCAGCACAACCGGGCCGGCAAACCGTGGATGTGGTCAGCCACCCAGTGGTCATCCAGGTTCAGCACCGCAAAGTCATCCCGGTCCTGGTTGGCAAAGACCCGCTCCTTGATACGGCCATACTCCTCCATTGTGCCGTGCCGGTCCAGGTGATCCGGGGTGAGGTTCAAAAAGACGGCGATGTGGGGGTGGAACTCCGGGGAGCGTTCCAGTTGAAAGGAACTGACCTCGAGGACCCAGTAGTCCACCCTGATGCCCTGCTGCCTGGCGCGCTCCACCTCCTGGATCAGTGGAATGCCGATATTTCCCGCTACCAACGCCTGGCGACCGCTCTGTTGGAAGATGTAACCCGTCAGGGCAGTAGTGGTGGTTTTCCCGTTGGTACCGGTAACAGCGATGATCGGTTCCTTGATAAACCGGGCCGCCAGCTCCATCTCGCTCCAAACCGGGACACCCAGCCCTTCCACGGCCCTTAGCGGTGGGATGGTCAGGGGAACACCCGGGCTGACCACTGCCAGGTCATACTGGCCCTCCTGCGCCTCCGGGTAACCACCGGTAACCAGGGTGACAGAAAGCGCCCGCAACTCACGCAAGGCCTCTTCTCCCAGGGCCGGCTCCTCTTTGATATCGGTCGCGGTCACCATGGCTCCCTGTCCCGCCAGGAAACGGGCCACCGCCTGGCCGCTCCGGGCCAGGCCAATCACCAGCACTCTTTTCCCGGTTAAGTTTAACATACCACAACTCCTAACGCCCTGCCATCGCCAAAAAGGCCAGGATCGCACAGCATAGCCCCAGCATCCAGAAACAATGAACAACCCTGGTTTCCGGCCAACCAGACAACTCAAAGTGATGGTGCAAGGGGCTCATCCGGAAGACCCGCCTCCCCGTGAGCTTGAAGGAAACCACCTGGATAATCACCGATAAGGTCTCCAGAACGAAGACTCCGCCCAGGATCAGAAACACCAGCTCGGCACGGGTCAGCACGGCCAAAGCCGCCAGGGCGCCCCCCAAAGCCAGGGAGCCGGTATCCCCCATGAAGACCCGGGCCGGGTAATAGTTGAAGCACAGAAACCCCAGGCAACCGCCCCCCAGCGCCCCGGCAAAAACCGCGGCGCCATACTGCCCGGTCATCCAGGCAAACAGCACGAAGACTATCGCCGCCACCAGCACCAGTCCGCCGGCCAGACCGTCGAGACCGTCGGTCAGGTTGACGGCATTGGTGGAGGCGACCAGGATAAACACTACCAAAATACAGTAGTCGTAAATGTTCAGGGGGATCCGAACACCGGTATACGGGATCAGCACGGCAGTATCCGGGTGCAACGTGATCGCCGCCCAGGCCAGCAGCAGCCCCAGCAACACCTGTACCAGCAGCTTGGTGCGGGCCTTGACGCCGAGCGATCGCTTCAGCACAACTTTGACAAAATCATCGGCAAAGCCCAGCAACCCGCAGCCAACCATGATCCCCACCAGCAACAGGACCTCCCGGGTGTGGCCGGCGACCAGGAGGCTGGCAACACCGGCGCCTCCGATGATCAGCAGGCCGCCCATGGTGGCGGTACCCCGCTTGATCAGATGCGACCTGGGGCCGTCGTCGCGCACCTCCTGCCCGAACTTCAGACGGTACAGCAAGGGTATCAGCAACGGACCCAGCAACAGGGTGATCAACAGGCTGATCCCGAAGGCGACCCCCACCCTGGTAATCTCGCTCACGTCAACCACCCTCAATCAGGGGCGCCACGATCTCTTCCATGTGGGCAGCCCGGGACCCTTTTACCAGTACCACGTCCCCGCTTTTGACAAAATCTCTGATCACGGCAACGGCCGCCTGGTTGTCGGGGTAAATGCCAACCCGGCTGGCCGGCATCCCTGCTGCCCGTGCTCCCCGGGCAATTTCCCCGGCCAACCCCCCTACGGTGAACAGGTAGTCAATCTTTAGAGTCAGCAGCACATTCGCCAACCTCACGATGTCCGGGCGCCGTCTCCGGCCCCAGCTCAAACATGTCGCCCAGCACCGCAACCGTCCGCCCCCGGTCCGTCTACATCGGCCAACAGTCGCAAGGCGGCTGTTACTGACGCCGGGCTGGCATTATAGGTATCGTCAATGATGGTGCTGCCCCTGATCCCTTTTTTGACCTCCTGGCGCATCCCCGAAAGAGACACATCCGCGAGTCCCCGGGCGATCTGCTCCGGGCTCAGTCCAAGCCAGTGTCCGACCGCCGCCGCCGCCAGGGCGTTGGAGATGTTGTGGCGGCCCGGCAGGGGCAGCCGGCAAGGAGCCTCGCCCAGCGGGGTGCCCAGCAGCCACTCGGATCCCTGCAGCCCGTGCAGCACGATCTGACGGGCGCTCACCGCCTCCCCACTGTCCGTCCCGTAAAAGATTGCCGGGCAGTCACACTTGTTTACCAACCACCGCTGCCAGGGGTCATCTCCGTTCAAGACGGCACGACCTCCGGGCGGCAAGGCTTCCAGCAGTTCGCCCTTGGCCTCGGCGATCGCCTGCTGGGAGCCCAACCTTTCGATGTGGGTCAGGCCGATGTTGGTGATGACGCCTATTTGGGGCCGGCTGATCCGGCACAGGACGGCAATCTCCCCCCGCCCCCGCATGGCCATCTCCAGGACAACGGCGCCGTAGCCATGATCCAGGCGCAGCAAGGTCAGGGGCAGGCCGATCTCGTTGTTCTGATTGCCCTCGGTCTTCAACACCCGGTAGGCCGTCCCCAGCACTCCGGCGATCAGGTCCTTGGTGGTGGTCTTGCCGGTGCTGCCGGTCACTGCCACCACCGGCGCCGGGAACAGCCGCCGGTAATATCCGGCCAGGGCCTGCAGGGCCTGCAGCGTATCCGCCACCATGATCAGCGGCCGGCCGGCATCCATCCGGCCCTCTCTGGAGATCACCGCCGCCGCCGCTCCCCGGCTCAGGGCATCCCCGACATACAGGTGCCCGTCCGACTTGCTGCCCGGCAAGGCAAAAAAAAGCTGTCCCGAACCGGCCCCCCTGCTGTCGATGGCGATGCCGGAGACCTCTGTCTCCGGATTGCCTTGCAGGAGGCGCCCATTCATGGCGGCGGTTGCCTGTGCGACGCTGATCGGTTGCAAACTTATTAGCACTCCTTTAGGGTCATTACTCATTACTCAATAGTTGATACGCTACCTGGTAATCATCAAAGTCCAGCACCTGGTCACCGATGATCTGGTAGGTTTCGTGCCCCTTGCCGGCGATCACCACCAAGTCCCCCGGCTGGGCGCACTCCAGGGCGCGCCCGATCGCCTCCCGGCGGTCGGGGATCACCTCGTAGCGAACATCCGGGACATCCCTGATCCCGGCCTCGATCTGGGCGATAATGTCCCGGGGCTCCTCGCTCCGGGGGTTGTCGGAGGTCAGAATCGAGAGGTCGCAGAGTTGTCCGGAAATCTTCCCCATCAGCGGCCTCTTGCCGGTGTCGCGATCGCCGCCGCAACCGAACACCGCGATCAAATGACCTCGGGTCAGGGCCCTGGCGGTGCGCAGCACGTTCTCCAGTCCGTCCGGGGTATGCGCATAATCCACGACCACGGTAAACGGCTGACCGTGATCGACCACCTGGAAGCGGCCCGGCACCCCGGCCACACCGGCCAGGGTTGACTGGATGAGCACCGGCTCCATCCCCTCGGAGAGCCCCACCGAGATTGCCGCCAGGCTGTTATACACGTTGAACCTGCCGGGCAGAGAGATCCGGAAGGGAATATTCTGCCCCCTATAGGTAACAGTGAATCCGGCGCCGCGCTCCGAGAGGCATACATCCCGCGCCCGCACGTCAGCCATCTCCTCAATGCCATAAGTGACCACCGGAACCTTAGTGGCCCCGATAATCTCTCTTCCCGCCGGATCATCGCGGTTGACCACCGCATAGCAGGGCCGCGTCTTGCTGCGCCCTGCGCCCAGGCCCTGGAAAAGCTGCATTTTAACCGCCAGGTAATCGCTCAGGTTACGGTGAAAGTCCAGGTGGTCCTGGGTCAGGTTCGTGAACACGGCCACATCGAATTCGCAGGCGGCGACCCTCTTCAGATAGATCCCGTGGGAAGAGACCTCCATGACCACCGCCCGCCTTCCCTGGTCGGCCCATTGCCGCAGCATGCGCTGCAGGTCGAGGGACTCCGGGGTCGTGTGCTGGTTCCAGATGGTGCCGATCGACCTCGGTGTCCTCGCCCTTGGCCCGGAGAAGGGATGCGATCAGGTGGGTGGTGGTGGTTTTGCCGTTGGTGCCGGTGACCCCTACCAGGCTCAGGCCCCGGCTGGGGTGTCTGTAAAAATTGGCGCTTGCCATTGCCAGGGCCGAACGGGTATCCTTGACCCGCGCCCAGGCCAGCCCGCCCGGAAGCGCCGCCTCCTGGGAGACGATCAGGGCAGCGGCGCCCCTCCCGGCCGCATCACCGATATAGGCGTGGCCATCGGTGCGGTAACCGGGAATACAGACAAAAACAAAACCGGGCTGCACCTGCCGGGAATCGTAATGAATTCCGGATACCGGCGTGCCCAGACCTTGTGCCTCATCAATGGCAATACCTGACAGCAGTTGCTGAAAAGGAACAGTCATCCTCTCTCTCCATAGAACAAAATGCATTATTTATTAATTCTATTATTCCCAAAAAAATCATTTAACAAAATTATTTCCATTGATGACATATTTCTTCAAGAGTTCCATATCAAGGAGCCGGGTGCCCGCTCCTGAGTAGTAATGAGTAATAAGTAATGCGTTTATGGTGAACTTTCGCCTTTAGAACCTTGAGGATTCACGGCCCGCTGGTGAGGGGCAACGGCGCCTCAAACGTGACCGTCACCGGGGACCCCGCGCTTGACCTGGGTGCCAGGCGGCGGGTCCTGCGAGGTGGCGATCCCGGTGGGGAACGGCCCCCCTTGCGGGACCAGGACCAGGTTCATGTCCGCCAATTCCTCCGCCACGTCACGCAGAGTCTTTCCCTTCAGGTCGGGCACCGTCCGTTCTCCCGTCGGGGCTGCCCCGGAGGCGTCCAGGCTGAGCAGCACCTTGCTCCCCTTTTTCAACTTTACGCCGTCCACCGGCACCTGGTCAAGCACGACCGGCCCCTGGCCGCTGGTCTCCCCCACCAGCCCGGCCGCAGCCAGGGCCTGCTGGGCCTCCGGCACGGTCAGGTTGACCACCGACGGCACCACCGTCAGATCGTCATTCAAGGTAGTGCCGCTGGGCAGGTAGCTCATCGGGACCTGCAGGTACCGCAGGCTGTCTTCATCACATCCTTGAACACCGGGGCTGCCTGCTGGCTGCCGAATTGGATACCCTGGGGAGAGTCGAGCAGCACCAGGCAGACCAGGCGCGGATGATCGACCGGGGCAAACCCCAGGAAAGAGAGCACGTGCTCCGTCTCCGAGTACCCGCCGCCCGGCAGCGGCTTCTGGCCGGTCCCGGTCTTCCCGCCCGCCGTATAGCCATCGAGGCGGGCAGTGGTGCCAGTCCCCTGGTCGACCACCCGCTGCAGCAAGCTGCGCTCCTCCTGGGCGGTATCCGGGGAGAGCACCTGGCGGATCACCTGCGGGTCAAACTGCTTCACCACCTGGCCCTGGCTGTTGCGCAACTCCTTGACCACGTGCGGCTGCATCAGCTTGCCGCCGTTGGCGACGGCGCCCATGGCCATCACCAGTTGCAGGGGGGTCACGCTGTTGGCCTGGCCGATGGACATGGTGGCCAGGTCCACCTGGGTGGCATCCTTCTCATTGACGATAATCCCCTCGGCCTCGCCGGGCAGGTCGATGCCGAGCAGGCTCCCGAAACCGAAGGCGTCGAGGTACTTGTAGAACGTCTGCAGGCCTTCCCTGAGCCCGATGTCGATGAAACCGACGTTGCAGGAGTTCTGCACCACCTCCGCCAGCGTTTCGCTCCCGTGCCCTCCGGGCAGCCAGCAGTGAATCGTCCGGTCAGCCACCTTGATGTAGCCCGGGCAGTAGAAGTGGTCGTTCTCGCTGACCAGGTTCTCCTCCAGGGCCGCCCCCAGGGTGACGATCTTGAACGTGGAGCCGGGCTCGTAGCTGTTGCAGATGGCGACGTTGCGCCGGTTGGCAGCGGGATAGTCCTGATAATTGTTGGGATCGAAGTCGGGCCGGTTGGCCATGGCCAGGATCTCGCCGGTATTGGGATCCTCGACGATTACCGTGGCGCTGATCGGATGCCGCTCCTGCATCACCTTGTCCAGTTCGCGCTCGGCGAAGTACTGGATGTTCTCGTCGATGGTCAGCACCACGGTCTCGCCCGGCTCCGGCTCCATAAACTTGCGGGTCGACCCCGGGATCTCCCGCCCGGCGGCGTCATACTCCACCAGCAGGCGCCCGCTGATGCCTGAAAGCTCCTTGTCGTATTGCACCTCGATGCCCTTCCAGGCCCTGGTTGTAATCGCCGGCGATGCCCAGTACGTGACAGGCCAGGTTCTTTTTGGGGTAGTAGCGCTGGGGCTTGGGGATGATGCCGATGCCCGGCAGGGCCGCCTGCCGCAAGGCTTGGGACTCGGCCGCGTCCAGTTTCAGTTTGATCCAGACCGATTGCTGGTCCTGTGTGATCAGGCGCCAGGACGTCGCTCTCCTTCATACCGAGAATGGCTGCCAGTTTCTGGGCGATCTGCGCCGTCTGACCCGAACGCTTGACTTCGGCAGGAACAGCGTAGACCGCATCGGCGCTGATGCTGGTGGCCAGTACGTTGCCGTTGCGGTCGAGAATATCTCCCCGCTGGGGGTCCACCACGATCTCGCGGATTCGGTTCTGGAGGGCCTCCTGCTGGTACCAGGTCCCTTCACCAGTTGCAGCCAGGCCAGGCGGAGGCAGAACAGGATGAAAATAACGAGGATGGTAAAGAACAGGAAGGTGATCCGCTTGCGGACCTCTATGTTTCCTTTATACAAACTCAGGTCACCCCACTATTGGGGCGAAGCGATCAACAGAATCAGCTTCACCCTTGTTACCGCACTAATGTTGCAAGCTGCCGGATGATAACTTCATTGGTGGGCGAAGCCTCAGCCCGGCCAACAAACCTCGGAATTGCCGCCAGCAGCCGTGTGCCCCACGAGTTTGCCGGTGGTGGAGACTTTGCCTGCGGTTCCTGGTCAGACACCTGCACGGGGGTAAAAGAGGCGACCATGATATCTTGCGGCTCCTGCATCCCTAATTTGGTTGTGGCAATTTGTGCAATTCTTTCGGGCGTCTGCAGCTCCGCTGCTTTCAACTCCAACTGATTGTTTTCCGTCTGCAGTTCGGAAATGCTGTTCTGCATGGTCTCGATCTGGTAGCCCAGGGCAACCACCTCTGGCCACCTGGGAGATATACAACATGCACAGCGCCAGGCCGGCAATAATGGCCAGGGTCAGCAGGGTGCACTTTTTTACCGCCACGTTCGCCCGGGCAGCAGATTTCGGCTTGAAGTCGCTCTCCAGGGGCAGGCTGTATCTGTTCCGCTATTACCAAGATTATTCACCTCATTATTTTATATATTACAATCGGCAGCGGCGAATTTGATGCGCTAGGCAATTGGTTTGCACTTTTCTGCAGCCCGCAACTTGGCGCTGCGCGCCCTGGGGTTTTGTTCCACCTCTGCTGCCCCCGGTCTCAGGGGCTTCCGGGTCAAGATCCGGAGTCCGGCGCTCCGGCGCCCGTCTCGGGGCAGCGCCCATTTCCTGAAAGTATTTTTAACGATCCGGTCCTCCAATGAATGGAAGGAGATCGCCACTATGCGCCCCCCGGGCACGAGCACCCTGATTCCCGACTCCAGTCCGTCTTCCAGGCCGGCCAGTTCGTCGTTGACCGCAATCCGCAGGGCCTGAAAGGTGCGCCTGGCCGGATGGGGGCCGGTCCTGCGAGCAGCGGCAGGTATGGCCGCCTTGATGATCTCCGCCAGTTGACCGGTGGTGGTGATCGGACTTCTCGCCCGTGCTGCCGTGATCGAGGATGCAATCCTCCTCGCCCATCTCTCTTCGCCGTAGCGCTGGATCAATCCCGCCAGTTCTCTCTCGCCAAGTTCGTTGACCAGGTCTGCGGCAGTGGTTGCCGCCTGCTGGTCCATCCGCATATCCAACGGCGCATCATGGTTATAGCTGAAGCCTCGCCCGGGATCGAGCACCTGCCAGGTGGAAACACCCAGGTCAAACAGGATCCCGTCCACCTCCCGGATACCCAATTCCGTCAACACTTCGTCGAGATACCGGTAATCTCTATTGATCAGCGTCACCTGGCCGCCGGCCTCCTGCAGGTTCCCTGCTGCCCGGACGAGGGCGCTGGCGTCTCTGTCCAGGCCGATCAGGCGTCCACCGGAGCCAGTCCGGCAGACCACCTCCCTGGCGTGTCCGCCGCCCCCCAGGGTGCAGTCCAGGTAGGTGCCACCCTCCCTGACCGCCAACAGGTCCAGGGCCTCATCCAGCAGCACCGGCCGGTGCTCAAGGTCAGACACTGAAGAAATCGCCTTCTCCCAGCTTGGAGACCATGTCGTCGAAGGACTCCTCCAGCGGCGTATAATAATTCAGCCAGCGTTCCTTGGCCCAGATCTCCATGCGGGACGAAACCCCGATGATGACAACCTCCCGGTTGAGCGCGGCGTATGCGCGCAAGTGTGGCGGAATCAGGATCCTCCCCTGCATGTCCAACTCGCACTCGGTGGCGCCGGAATAGATAAACCGGGAAAAGTTCCGGGCATCTGTCTTGGTCAGCGGCAGCTTCCTGAGCTTCTGATCGAGAATCTCCCACTCGTCAAGCGGAAAGACAAACAGGCAGCGGTCCATGCCCCGGGTGGCGATACAGCGCTCACCCAGTTGGGCACGGAACTTCGCCGGCATGATCAGGCGTCCCTTGGCATCGAAGCTGTGCTGGTACTCTCCGATGAACATTTGCCCTCCACTCAGATCATTAATACTACCACTTAGAAACCACTTTCCGCCACTTTGTACCACTAACTATTCTTGCTCCTCTTCTTTTACTCCTTTTCCCTGCACTCCTAATTTAATAGATTAGGAGTCCTAAAATAAATTAAAAAAATTCCACCAATTCCTTGGTGGGGATAATTCGAGGTTCGAAGTTCGAAGTTCGATAAGCCTTTTTGTTCGAACTGCGCACGCCTCGAACCTCTAATCCCGAACCTCGTGAAGGCCTGGGGCGGAGTAAAGCAGCAGCGCCAGGACGTGCATTGCGAAGCTGGCAATCAGGAAATATAACAGAGTCCAGTTGAAGAAGACCACGTAGCGCATCAGCAGGGCGAGATACGCCAGCCCGGTGTTCGCCAGGCTGAAGGCGATCACGTAAAGCCCTTTTTCCGCACTGCCGCCCGGCAAGTAGTCCCAGTAATGGAGAAACAGGATCGTCTCGGCCATGTAGGCCAAAAGCAGGAACACCGGGATTCCCAGCAGAGAGACCGGTGTTGCCGGGAAGCGCCATAGCCCCAAGACCGGCGCCCCGATCAGATTGATGATCAAGGCCAGTACGGTCCCGCCCAGGAAGCCCGGCAGGAGCAGGCCGGCCACCCGGTTCCAGGGAACTACCAGGAGCACAACCGCCCAGGCAATGAGGAATAATAGCAGCCATGCCAGGTTAGGCGTCATGAAAGGTCACCTCTGCACGAATTGAGTTACAAAACCCTCATGCATAAGGATACCCATAATTTATTTTTTTATTTAAATTTTTCGTTGGGGGGTTTTACCATGGAAATCACGGGAAGGAGTGCTCAGACTTCCTGCATCCGACTGATGTCAAACAGATTGTCCCACCCCGCCGCCAGGGAGGAGGTCAGTTCGTAGGCGCGCTCCGCCTCCTGCTCGGTCAGCGTTCCCGTTCCGCAGGCAGGGGTAACCAGGGACTGCGACCGCACCAACCGGAGGTCGACATTCTTGCGCTGCAACTCCTGCCACAACCGCTGCGCTCGCCCCTGCAGCGACGCCAGAGTTTCACCGGCCATGGGCTCCCCGCCGGTGGGTATCAAGCCCCAGGCCACCACCCCGCCACGCTCCAGGAAGGACCGGATCAGGTCGGGGAACAGTGCAAAGCTGACAGCATACTGGTAGGCGTCGAAGCTGATGATATCCAGCTCCGCCTCCAACAGCAGCGACCAGTCCAGGTCTGCGCAGGAGTGCACTCCTACAAAACCCCCGGCAGAGCGCACAAATGAGGCAAACTCGTTGAGCCCGGCGATGACCTCCGGCTGGGAAACGCAGATGCGGTCAGACGTGCCACAACTGTAGATCACCGGGTCGTCCATGAAGATCAGCACCGGCAGTCCGAATCTCGCCAGCTCCCGGGCCTGCCAGGCCGCCTGGAGACTTAACTGTTTCAACAGCACGTCACGTAACTGCGGGTCATAATAGGCAGGGCGACCCCGGGGATCGTTGATCTGGAAACCTACAGACAACAGGCCGGAGACCTGCCCCTTTAAAAAACGCGCCTCACCGGTCCCCCGATCCTCCAATTCGCGGTGGAACCGGTACCAGCCATCGGCGGCGCCGGGCGGAAAGGCAAGCCTGGCAAAGGCCTCCTCGCTGCCGGCGCCGGCTTGCAGGTAGATCTCGTAGAAGGCGGCCAGGCGATCCGGCCAGGCTGCGTCGTCACAGGTAAAGAAGGCGCGGTCAGAGCGCTCGATCTGCAGTAGTCCGAGATCCAACAGAAGATTCAGGTTTTGATACGTGAAGTATTCCCGCCTGTTGGCCTTGGGAAGCTGCGGCCAGTGAGGAATGGCGGGAAAATATTTTTTAACCAGGGACACCGCCAAACCGGCGTCCAGATGCGGCAGGCTCCCTATTCCCGTTGGCAGCCCGCCTGGACTGAAGAGCGTGCTCATAGGCCGTATACCTCTTCGCCTCCGAGCACCTTGATCCCCTTCTTGGCGATCAACTGTTCAGCCACCTGGGAGTTCTCCACCCTGAACACCGCCAGGGCATCATTGGAAATCTTGGCGCTGAAGGCGTACATGTACTCGATGTCCACCCCCGCCTCCTGCATCAGATCCAGGACTCCGGCCAGCCCGCCGGGCCGGTCCGGTATCTGCACCGCCAGCACCTCGGTCATGCTGACCGTGAAGCCACCTGAACGCAGCACCCCGTAAGCTTCATCGGGACGGTTGACGATCAGCCTTAAAATCCCAAAATCCGTGGTATCGGCGATGGAGAAAGCCCGAATATTGATGTCATGGTCACTTATTGTCCTGGTCACGCTTGCCAGGCGACCGCACTTGTTCTCCAGAAAAACCGAGATCTGCCTGATCGGCATCCTTATCCCTCCCAATTTAGATTGCGAGGTGAGAGACCGCTTCCCACTTCTCGCCTCCCACCTCACAACATTCGGCGGTCAATAACCCGCTTCGCCTTGCCTTCACTGCGCTCTATGGTCTTGGGCTCAACCAGCTTGACCCTGACATTGATATTCAGCACATCTTCAATCTCCCGCCGGATCTGGTGCTCCAGGGTTTCCAGACGCCGCACCTCATCCGAGAAGAACTGCTCGGAGACCTCCACCTGGACCTCCAATTCATCCAACTGCCCCCTACGCTCTACGATGATCTGGTACTGCGGTTCGGTATGGGCGATCCTCAGCAGCACCTCTTCGATCTGGGACGGGAAGACGTTGACACCGCGGATGACCAGCATGTCGTCGGTACGTCCGACGAAGCGGCTGATCTTCCGGTGGGTGCGTCCGCAGGGGCAGGGCTCCGGGATGATGGTAGTGATATCCCGGGTGCGGTAGCGGATCAGCGGCAGGGCCTGCTTGGTCAGGCTGGTAACCACCAGTTCACCATAGCTCCCGGGGGGCATTTGTTTCCCTGTTTCCGGATCGATCACCTCGCACAGAAAGTGATCCTCCCAGACATGGAGGCCCTGCTTCTCCGGGCACTCCACCGCTACCCCCGGTCCAATAATCTCAGTCAGGCCATAGACATCCAGGGCCATCAGCCCCAGCCGGGCCTCGAGCTGGACCCGCATGTTCTGCGACCAGGGCTCGGCCCCGAAGAGGCCGCCCTTGAGCTTCAGGTCGCTCTTGGAGAGGCCCATCTCTTCCATAACCAGGGCCAGGTGCATGGCATAGGACGGAGTGCAGGCCAGGATGGTGCTGCCGAAATCCTTCATGATCATGATCTGGCGCTTGGTGTGGCCGCCCGAGGCCGGGATCACCGAAGCGCCGATCCGTTCGGCTCCGCAGTGGGCGCCGAGGCCGCCGGTAAACAGGCCGTAGCCATAGGCGACATGAATGACAGAATTCTTGGTGGCGCCGCAACAGGTGAGGGAGCGGGCCATCACCTCCGCCCAGACCTCCAGGTCATGCCGGGTGTAGCCTCCCACAACCGGCTTGCCCGTGGTACCCGAGGAGGCGTGCACCCTCACCACCTCGCTCAGGGGTACTGCGAACAGCCCGTAGGGATAGTTGTCCCGCAGGTCGTCCTTGGTGGTAAAGGGCAGCCTGGCCAGGTCGTCCAGAGATTTGATGCTATCGGGACCCAGACCACGCTCCTGCAGCGCCCGGCGATAAAAGGGAACCTCGTAGAAGACCCGGTTTACCGTTTCCCGGAGCCGTTCGTTCTGGAGGGCCTCCAGTTCCGGCCGCGGCAGGCATTCATACTTCTCGTTCCAAAAAAGACTCAATTTCATCCTCGTCCCCTTCCATATAATCCCATCCTACATTTGTGTCCCGTACCTTGGGACATTCCCCTGAAGGGGGTGTGTTTCTTCGAAGAGCGTGTCCCCATTCCTGGCTCCTGACTCCTGAGCAGTTATTTCCTATTTTCATGCTGCTCGCGATTTCCGTAGGGAAGGGGGATAAACTGGACCGAAGGGCGGCGCCCCGCCGGCTGGGGATAAAGATCCATCAGTTCGTAGATCTCTTTCGGCATTTTGTTGCAGACGGCGGTAACCCCGATCTCTTTCAGAATGTCGCAGGTGATTGGGTAATCGTGGGTCCACCGTCCCTCGGTGAAGACCTTGGCAATACGGTCGGCCTCTGAGGCGCCGTAGCGGTCCTTGAGGAGATTCTGCAGAGTTTCATCCACCTGGACGAGGGCCTTCTGGGCAATATCACCGAGAATCAGTGTTTCGTCGTTGACCCGGTTCCTGTTCTTCTGCTCGATCGCCTTCAGAATGGATACCGCCGGGTAGTTCCCGATCTGTGGGTCAACCGGGCCCAGAACCGCATTCTCATCCATGTAGATCTCGTCCGAGGCCAGGGCCAGCATCGTTCCGCCGGACATGGCGTAATGCGGCACAAAAACCGTGACCCGGGCAGGGTGTTTGCGCAGGGCGAAGGCAATCTGCTCGGCTGCCAGCACCAGGCCTCCCGGTGTATGCAGGATCAGGTCGATCGGCATATCGTCCGGAGTGAGGCGAATCGCCCGCAGAATCTGTTCAGAGTCCTCGATATTGATGTATCTTCCGAGAGGGATGCCCAGCAAATTGACTGACTCCTGCCGGTGAATCAGGCTGATCACCCGGGAGCCCCGGGTCGCTTCAATCTTTTTGAACAGCCTCCACCTGGCCATGTTCAACTGCTGCTGCCTTAGGAAGGGGAGTAAACCGATCAGGATCAGGAAAACCCAAAAATAATCTAATATTGTCATTTGGACTCACCTATCTCACGAATTAACCACAGATGACTACCGATGGCTACCCGCTCTAATACCCCACTAAAGCGGTGGGGTAAGAGCGGTTACGCCCCTAATTAACTGGCTTTAAGCTTCAGTGGGGGAAGCGTCCCCCTGAAGCCAAGACCCAGTTGAACCGCTCTAATGCCACCGCTTCTGAAGCGGTGGGATAAGAGCGGGTACGTCACTGTATTAACTATTTCTAAGCTCCAGTGGGGGACGACAATCCCCCTCTGAAGCCAAGAACTAGTTGAAGAACATTCCACATAATGCCATGACCTGCAGGTATAAAAATACCCCACCATGCCGTGATATAGGTTGTTTTCGAACCTTGGCTCACAAAGGCGGTACCCGCCTGACTGTTTTTCGGATCCCCTTGCAGGGCGTGCGAGCCACAGTCAGAGCCCAAGTCCTAAGTTTTGGTGTTGGCTCAAAACTTCCTAATAAACACGCACATCGCAGGGCACTCTTGCATTACCTATCCTAGCATAATATCTCCCGGTTTTCAAGGAAACTGCTCTCCAAAGTTTAGATTAGATGATGCCCGTGCCCATGCATACCAGGTATCAGGTGCCGGAAAGCCTGAGGCTTCGCTTCAGAATGAAGGCGCCGCCGACACACTCTGACCTCTTACCTCGATATGCGCCTCTTTAAGCTGCTTGCCCGCGACCTCCGCCGGGGCCCCGGTCATCAGGCAGGTTGAACTCTGGGTCTTGGGGAAGGCGATCACGTCCCGGATCGTCTCCCTGCGCAGCATCAGCATCATCATCCGGTCGAACCCGAAGGCGATCCCGCCGTGGGGCGGCGCCCCGTAATCCAGGGCCTCCAGCAGAAAGCCGAACTTGTGGGCGATCTCCTCCGGGGGCAGCCCAATGGCTTTGAACAGCCGGTCCTGCACGTCCCGGCGATGGTTTCTGATGCTGCCGCCGCCGATCTCCGTCCCGTTCAACACCAGGTCGTAGGCCCTGGCCCTGACCTGGCCCGGAGCCTGCTCCAGCAGGTGCAGGTCCTCCGGCCGGGGCGCCGTGAAGGGATGGTGCATCGCCTCAAACCGCTTTTCCGTATCATTATACTCAAAGAGGGGAAATTCGGTGATCCAGGCAAAGGCAAACTGGTCGGGATCTGCCATCCCAAAACGCTGCCCCATCTCCAGCCGCAGTTGGCCGAGGACGGTGGATACCACGTCTGTCCGGTCGGCCACAAACAGCAGCAGGTCTCCCGGCTGACCATCCAGCCTGGCGGCCAGTGACTGCAATTCCGCCTGCTGAAACATCTTGGCCAGCGGCGACCTGATCTCCGACTCGCCCAGGATAAACCAGGCAAGGCCCTTGGCCCCCCACCCGCTTGCCAGCTTTGCCAGGTCGTCCAGCTCCCGGCGGGATAGGCCGCCTGCGCCGGGCACGCGGATGCCCCTGACCACGCCGCCGTCCTGCACCGCTCCGGAAAAGACCCGGCAGGAGGCGCCGCCTGCAAAATCTGTCACATCCACGATCCTCATCCCCAGGCGCAGGTCCGGCTTGTCGCACCCGTAGCCGTCCATGGCCTCCCGGTAAGTCAGGCGGGGAAACGGCCTGGGGACCTCTTTCCCCAGGAGCCGACTGAAAAGCACTGCCAACATCTCTTCCATCAGGTCCATGATCTCTTCCTCGCTGATGAAGGAGAGTTCGATATCGAGCTGGGTGAACTCCGGCTGCCGGTCCGCTCTCAGGTCCTCGTCCCGGAAACACCTGGCAAACTGGAAGTAGCGTTCAAAGCCGGCCACCATCAGGATCTGCTTGAAAAGCTGGGGTGACTGGGGCAGGGCAAAGAAATGCCCCGGGAAGATCCTGCTTGGAACCAGGTAATCCCTGGCCCCCTCGGGGGTGCTGCGGGTGAGCATCGGAGTCTCCACTTCCAGAAAGCCTTGGTTGGAGAGGAACTCCCTGATGGCAAGGGCGGCCTGATGCCGGAAGGTGTAGATCTCCCACATCTCCGGGCGCCGCAGGTCCAGGTAGCGGTAACGCAGGCGGACTGCCTCGTCCACTTCCGTCGCTTCCCCGGGATAGAAGGGAGGGGTCTTGGCGGCGTTCAGTATGATAATCTCGTTCGCCAGGACCTCAATCTCTCCGGTCGGCATGTTCGGGTTGGCGGTTCCCTCGGGACGCCGGCTGACCCGGCCGCGCACGGCCACCACGTACTCGGGGCGCACCGCCTGGCCTATCTTAAAAGCCTCCGGCTGGCGGTCCGGGCTCAGCACCGTCTGCACCAGGCCGCTCCGGTCGCGCAGGTCCAGAAAGATCACCCCGCCGTGGTCGCGCCGCCGCTGTACCCAGCCCATCAGGATCACGTCCTGGTCAATCTGTTCGACGCTGAGGTGACCGCATCCGTGTGTTCGTCTTGTTGCTACCAGAGGTTTAACGTCTTCCAAATTATTCGGCCTCCCGATTCAGCGGTCAGACAAGATGTCCGGTGATAATAGCCTTTCGGCATCAAGTCATCCGACATCTCTTCCGGCTCTCTGCGTATCTTGGCTCTCAGTTATATTCATTTCTCCGACCTCAGACATCCTGCATCCGACATCAGTTTAGCGCGGTACGGACTCCTGCGTACCCTGGGACATGTCCCTCAGGAGCACCTTCTGCTCTTCCAGCTCATCCGGCCCGATAATGACGCACCATCTTGCACCGAGCCTGCCGGCCTGCCTCATCTGCGCCTTCAGGCTCCGGCCAGTATAGTCCTTCTCGGCCGCATAACCGGAGCGCCTCAGTTCCATCAAGAGGCGCAGGGCCTCCTGGTTGAGGGGTTCGGACCGGGCATCTGCAGTAGCAACGAAGACCAGCCCCCTTTTCGGGATCGGCAGCTCGACCCCCTGGTGCTCAAGGGCCAGCAAGACCCGCTCCAGGCCGATGGCGGCGCCGATGGCGGGCACAGCAGGCCCACCGAAGGAGGCGACCAGATCGTTGTAGCGCCCTCCCCCGGCGATCGAACTCTGAGCGCCGATGCCCTTGATGGTCACCTCAAAGGCGGTGTGGGTATAGTAATCCAGACCGCGCACCAGTCCCGGATCGAGATGAAAGGGAATATCCAGCAAGCGGAGGTACTGCTGCACCTTCTCAAAGTGGCTGCCACAGGCAGCGCACAGGTAATCCGTGATCGCCGGCGCCCCCGCTCCCAGCTCCTGGCATTCGGAACTCTTACAGTCCAACAGGCGCAAAGGATTTTGCTCCAGGCGCGCCCGGCAGTTGTCGCAGAGCGAGGCCTGCAGCGGGCGATAATGCCGGCGCAGCGCTTCGGTATAAGACGGCCGGCAGTCCGGGCAGCCGACGTTGTTCAGCTCCACTGTCAGGCCGGCCAGACCGAGACGGGTGAAATAGTCCCAGGCGCAGGCAATGATCTCTGCATCGATCGCCGGGTCGTTGCTTCCGAAGGCCTCGATGCCAACCTGGTGAAACTGGCGGAATCGCCCGGCCTGGGGACGGTCATAGCGGAACATCGGCCCCAGGTAGTAGAGCTTCACCGGCTGCGGCTGGCTGTCCAGGTTGCGCTCGAGATACGACCTGACCACCGCCGCCGTGCCCTCCGGGCGCAGGGTGATGCTCCGCCCGCCGCGGTCGACGAATGTATACATCTCTTTCTGGACGATGTCCGTAGCGTCCCCGATGCCCCTTAAAAAGAGTTCGGTGTGCTCAAAGACAGGGGTCCGGATCTCATGGAAACCGTAGATCTCGCAGACCTCCCGGGCTATTTGCTCAATGAACTGCCACTTCTCAATCTCGCCAGGCAGCAGGTCCCTGGTTCCCCGGGGCGCCTTCATCAACTTTTCCGACCTCCAATTTGGGATGTGAGAGGTCATCCCACTTCTCACTTCTCACATCACAAAAATGGGTTGTGCGCCCGCTCATAGCCGACCGTAGTGGCAGGGCCATGCCCCGGGTAGACCAGGCAGGCATCGTCCAGAACCATGATCTTGTTCTTGATGGACTCGATCAGGGTCTCGTAGGACCCCCCGGGAAAATCGGTCCGCCCGATCGACTCGGCAAAGAGAGTGTCTCCCGAGAAGATCATGTCCTCGGCCTGAAGGCAGATACCGCCCCGGGTATGGCCCGGCGTGTGCAACACTTTCAGATGAATCTGCTTCCCGCAGGTAATCTCATCGCCTTCGTGAAGCAGAATGTCCGGCCGCGATCTCACCGTTGAACCTGTAAACATGGAGAGGTTCAGGCCCGGATTGCTCAGCATGGAGGCGTCGTCCTCGTGAATCATCAGCTTGGCGCCGGTGACATTACAGACCTCTGCGTTGACGGCAATATGGTCAATATGGCCATGGGTGTTGACAACGTACCTGATCTGAAGATGCTCTTTGGCAGCCTCGGCCAGGATGCGTCTGCCCTCCCCGCCAGGGTCAATGACCAGGGCCTCTCTCGTCTCTTCACACCAGACAAGATAACAGTTGGCCAACATCGGGCCCACTTCCATCTTTCTCACTTTCATTCCATCAACCTCCGCTTCAGAATACTTTCTTGCTGTCGATCAGAATAGTAACCGGGCCTTCGTTGATGATGCCCACTGTCATCATCGCCCGGAACTCCCCCGTCGAAACTTTCAAACCGCTCTCCGCCAGGCGTTCGGCCACAGCCAGGTACAGTTTTACGGCCCTCTCCGGGAGGGCGGCGCCGGTGAAACTGGGCGCTCCCCTTCCGGCAGTCGCCGTAGAGGGTGAACTGGGAAACCACCAGCAACTCTCCCTGGACATCCAGCACCGAGTGGTTGAGTTTCCCCCGTCATCCGGGAAGATCCTCAGGTTGAGGATCTTGTCCGCCACGTAAGAGGCGTCATCTCCCCGTCCTCATCACCGACCCCCAGGAGCACCACCAGCCCCTGCCGATCTCCGCCACCGGCCGGTCGTGCCTCATGGTCTCGTTGCGCACGGGTCGCCCAGCATCGCGGAAATCCTGACCCAACCCCGGCTCACTCTCTGGACAACCGCCCGCATCTCTAACCCGACCCCTCAGTTAACACTTCAGGATCGGCTACAGCGTAGCCTGCTACTCATCGAGGAACCTCACCAGTTTCCCACCGTCCCGTATCTCCACCTCACGGTACGACCCGGTGGACCTCAAGAACGTCGCTGATCCGGTTCACTTTCTGCATCACATTGTAAAGGTGCTCCAGGTCGCGGATCTCGATTTTCAAATTCACCACCGCCATCTTGTTCTTCTTCGACCTGGAATTGACGGCGTTGACCACCGTCTTGGTATCGGCGATGGTGCTCAGGATATCCATCGTCAGGCGCGGGCGGTCAAGCGCCTTGACCTCAAGCGCCACCTGGTACGTGGCTGCGGCATCCACATCCCAACTGACCTCGATCAGCCGCTCGGGCTCACCCTGAGTAATAGTGGGCGACATTGGTACAGTCCGGACGGTGGATGGTAATTCCCCTACCACGAGTAATATAACCGATGATCTGGTCTCCTGGCAAGGGATTACAACAGTGGGCCATGTGCACCACCAGGTCTTTCTCTCCCTTGACCCTGATCCCGGACCACATCTCGCCCTGCTGATCCGTCGGGCGCGACGGCAGCTTGGGCTCCGCGGCCGGCACCGCCGCCTCTTTCTTGAACAGTTCATCCCGCACCTTTCCGACTACCTGGCCGGCAGTCACCGTCCCCTCACCAATTCCCGCATAGAGGTCGCTCTCGGTCTGGAAGCCCAGGCGCCGCGGCAGGAACTCCATCACTTCCGGCTTGAAAAACAACACCGGTTCGCCGCCGATGCGGCGGACCTCCCTTTCCAGCAGTTCCCGGCCGCGCTGGATGTTCTCCTCACGCCTCTCTTTCTTGAACCACTGGCGAATGCGGTTCTTGGCCTGGGAGGTCTTGGCAATAGAGAGCCAATCCCGGCTCGGGCCGTTGCTCTGCTTCGAGGTCAGGATGTCGACGATGTCCCCGTTGACCAACTGCTGGTCAAGGGGGGCGATCCGGCCGTTGACCTTGGCCCCGATGCAGTGGTGCCCGACCTCGGTATGGACACGGTAGGCAAAATCAATCGGCCCTGAGCCGGCGGGCAGTTCGACCACGTCGCCCTTGGGGGTGAACACGAACACCACGTCTGAAAAGAGGTCGAACTTGAGGGACTCCATGAATTCCTTGGGATCCTTGGTCTCAAGCTGCATTTCCAGGATCTGGCGCAGCCAGGCCAGCTTCTCATCGAACTGGGAGTCGACGGCGCGCCCGCCTTCCTTGTACTTCCAGTGGGCGGCGATCCCGTACTCGGCGGTGCGGTGCATCTCGTGGGTGCGGATCTGCAACTCGAATGGTTCCCCGGAAGGCCCGACCAGGGTGGTGTGCAGCGACTGGTACATGTTCTGCTTGGGCATGGCGATGTAGTCCTTGAAACGCCCCGGGATCGGCTTCCACATGGTATGCATGATCCCCAGGGTGGCATAGCAGTCTCTGATCGTGTCGACAATCACCCTGACGGCGGTCAGGTCGTAGATCTCGCCCAGGCTCTTGCCCTGGCCGACCGTTTTCTGATAGATGCTGTAGAAGTTTTTAGGCCGCCCCGAGATTTCCGCCTTGATCCCGGCCTCATCCAGTTTTTCCTGCAGCCTGGAGATCACCAGGTTGATATAGTCCTCCCGCTCCCGGCGTTTTTTGGCGATCTGCTCCACCAGGGAGTAATACGTATCCGGCTCCAGGTAGCGGAGGGACAGGTCTTCGAGCTCCCACTTGATCCGGTAGATCCCCAGCCGGTGCGCCAGGGGAGCGAAAATCTCCAGGGTTTCCTGGGCAATCTCGCGCTGCTTGGCAACCGGCTGGTAGCTCAGGGTGCGCATGTTGTGCAGCCGGTCTGCCAGCTTGATGAAGATCACCCACACGTCCTGGCCCATGGCCAGGAACATCCGGCGCAGGTTCTCCGTCTGGTGGTCTTCCTTGGACTTATATTCGATCCGGCCCAGCTTGGTCACCCCGGCGACCAGAAAGGCCACCTCGTGCCCGAACTGGGCCTCGACCTCATCCACGGTCACCCTGGTGTCTTCGACCACGTCATGCAACAGCCCGCCGATGATGGTGGTCAGATCGAGCTCCATCTCCGCCAGGATGCAGGCCACCTCCACCGGGTGATTGATATACTCCTCGCCGGAGTTGCGGTACTGGCCGAGATGTGCCCCCTGGGCGAAATAGTAGGCACGTTCCAGCAATTTCTGGTCATAACCGGGCGCATAGCTCTCGATCAGGTTGAACAACCGCTGGAGGCTCACCTTTGCCAACCTCCTGTAACAGAGGTCAGAAGCAAGAGGTCAGACTGATCAGGTATTCAGAATTCAGCAGTCAGAATTCAGAATTATTCAAAACGACAAACCGTTCTCTCATTCTGGCTCCTGACTCCTGGCTCCTGAGTACTCGTCTTTTATCTGACATCAGGCTTCCGGCATCCGACTTCTGAATTCGATAAGTACAGGAATGTTTATTTGGATTATCGTACGTTTTAGGGTCGCATCTTGTCAAGAAGAGTGTAAGGAAAAGAGGTTAGGTCGCAGGCCAGGGCCGCTCCCACAAGGCACGATGACTGAGGTTGGCATTGCCTCAAAATCAGTCTGGCTCTGTGGTCAATCATCGGCACCGGCCATCCGGCGGCGATTCGCAACGAGCGGCGCAACTGCTGCAGTCGTCCCCCTCCCGGCAGGGCTCGACGTGGATCAGGATCCGGGCGCCCGGAAAGCGGTCGCTGATCGCCTGTTCTATCTGGTCGCAGAGTTCGTGGCTCCTGGCGATGCTCTGGTCCCGGGGCGCTACCAGGTGCAGGTCGATATGGCGATCGGAGCCGGATTTTCTCGTGCGCAGTTCATGGAAGCCGATGTACTCAGAACCATAACCGTCAATGATCTGCCTGATCACAGCCTCCTCATCCATAGGCAGCCTGGTATCCAGCAGGGGGGAGAAGGCCTTGACCGCCAAGCTGAAGGAGGTCTTGACGATCAACAGGGCAACGCCGATAGCGAAGAGGGGGTCGAAGAGGCTCCGCCCGGTGATCCAGATCAGGAGCAGGCCTGCAGCAACCCCGAAGGAGGTGAACATGTCGGTCCTCAGATGCCAGGCATCCGCCTCCACGGCGATGGAGTCCGTAGCCTTGGCGGTCTTCATCAGGTTCGAAGAAACAAAAAGGTTGACCAGTCCAGACAGGCCCATCACCACCAGGCCCCAGAGCGGGGTCTGGACGACAGCCCCGGTCACCAGCCGGCGCGCCGCCTCCACCACGATCAAGACCGCGGCCAGAAAGATCAAAACCGCCTCCACCACCCCGGAGACATTTTCAATCTTGCCATGCCCATAGCGGTGTTCCTCGTCCGGCGGCTTGCCGCTCCTTTTGACGGCGAAGAAAGCCAACAGTGCCGCCAGCAGGTCGATGCCGCTGTGAATCGCCTCTGACAGGACGCTCACCGAGCCGATGGCGATCCCCACCACCAGTTTGAGGACAACGAGCAGGGCGTTGGAACCGATCGAAAGCCGCTCTGCCTTCGCTTTTTGTTCAGTATCGGAAAGGGTTTTTTCTGTCAATCCAAGCATTCCCCCATAAAAAGAGACTTCATCAAGTTATGCTTGGTGAAGTCCCACGGTTACTCGTTGCCGTTGTCCTGTTCAACGAGTTCCAAGCTTCGGTGGAGGCTTGCCTTCCGCCCACCGAAGCTTGGAACTCGTTAATTCAGTGACGTAGCCGCTCTTATCTCACCGCTTCAGAGAAGCGGGGCATTAGAGCGGGTAGTCATCTGTAAAGACCCGGCCTGGCCGTCCCAGGCCTGACTTTTTGGTATAACTTCGCTTTTGTTGGGGCCCGAAGTTCAGCTCGTAGGCGCCGGTTGCTTGCGGGTCAAT
Organism: uncultured Peptococcaceae bacterium; assembly: GCA_963767365.1. Lineage (GTDB taxonomy): Bacteria > Bacillota > DSM-12270 > Thermacetogeniales > Thermacetogeniaceae > Palsa-1188. Next base: position 40,942 of record CAVYEE010000008.1, on the reverse strand, counting down.
ACCTCTTCGCCCCGCATCCGCCTGAAATCGAACCACAGCGGGCTGGCGTTGAAGATGGAGGAGTACGCCCCGCTGATCACCCCGATCAACAGCATGATCATGAAGTCCCGGATGGTGACCCCGCCAAAGAGAATCAGGGCCAGCAGGCAAAAGATCACGGCCAGGACGGTATTGATGGAACGGCCCAGGGTCTGCATGATGCTGCGGTGAATCAGTTCGTCCAGGGGTTCGCCCCTCTTGCGCAGCTTTAAATTCTCCCGGATGCGGTCAAAGATCACGATGGTGTCGTGGACGGAATAGGCGGCGATCGTCAGGACGGCTGCCACCGAGGCGCTGTTGATCTGCAGCCAGAAGATCGACGCCAGGCCGATCGTCACCAGGATGTCGTGAAAGATGGCGATGATGGCCGCCAGGCCGAACCAGAACTCGAACCGGATGGCGATGTAGACCAGCATCAGGGCGAAGGCGAACAGCACCGCCAGGGCGGCGCTTCTGATCAGCTCACTGCTGACAACCGGGTCCACCATATTGTCGCTGTTCACGGTCAATGGCCCGACCTTTTGCTGCAGGTCGTTGACCAGGTTGGTGCTCTCGTCCTGGGTAAGGGTGCGGGTGCTAATCACCACATTGGTGCCGCCCGAAATCTGGATCTCGCTATCGCTAGGCAGGTTCTGGCTAACCAGCACATTCCGGATCGCGGTATCGGTCACCGGTTGCTTGAACTGGATCTGCAGCATGCTGCCGCCGGTGAAGTCGATCCCGTAGTTCATGTGCCTGATGCCAAAGGAGATCATCCCCGGGATAATTACCAGCAGGGATAAGATGTACCAGTACTTGCGAAGTTTGATCAGGTTGTTCAATGTATCTCTCCCCTCCCTCAAACCGCCGGTTTGACTTCAGTGGTAGCGAGTTTGGCCTTGGACAGGCCGTACCATCTGGGATTCAGCACCAGCCGCGAGCTCACCAGCAGGTGCAGGATGAAGCGGGTGAAGGTGACCGCCGTGAACAGGCTGCAAAAGACGCCGATGAACAGGGTCACGGCAAAACCCTTAACGTCGCTGCTGCCGAAGTAGTAGAGCACGCAGGCGCCGATCAGGGTGTTGACGTTGCAGTCCAGGATCGTCCGCAGGGCATGCCTGAAGCCGGCGTCAAAGGAACTGCGCAGGGTCTTGCCCGCTCGCAGTTCCTCCTTGAGCCGCTCGTAGATCAGCACATTGGCGTCCACCGCCATCCCCAGCGAGATGATGAAGGCGGCGATGCCGTCCAGGGTCAGGGTATAATGAACCAGTATATAGAGCCCGGCCATGATCAGGGTATAGACGACCAGCGACAGGTCGGCCACGATCCCGGGTGCCCTGTAGTAGAACAGCATGAACAGGAAGACAATGACCAGGCCGATGGCGCCGGCGATCAGGCTGCGGTGCAGGGAGTCCTGGCCGAGCGTCGGCCCCACGGTGCTTTTTTGGATTGGCGTCACCTGCACCGGCAGCGCCCCGGCATTCAGCAGCAGGGCGTCGTTCTGGGCGTCCTGCAGCGTCTTGTACCCGCCGCTGATCACGGCGTTGCCGCTGGGGATCGCCTCCTTGACCACCGGGTTGGTGAGCAACTGGTTGTCCAGGTAGATGCCAATCTGCTTCCCGACGTTGGCTGCCGTCACCTGGGCAAAGGTCTTGGTACCCGCCGCGTTGAACGTGAGGGCGACATCCGGCTCATTTGACTGCGGGTCCAGTTCCGCCTGGGCCTTCTTGAGATCGGCCCCGGTCAGCACCACCTTGCCGTCCGCGGTCTTGAACTCCATCTGCGCCGTCCGCCCGAGCTGGCTCACCAGGTCATCCGGGTTTTTGACCCCGGCCACCTCGACCAGGATGCGGTTTCCGTTCTCGATCTGGATCGTCGGCGACATGACGCCATAGGCGTCAATCCTGCGCACGAAGTTGTCGCGCAGGGCGCTCATGGAGTCCTTGGTGACAGGGGCCTGCGGTGTCGGCACAGCCTGGTAGACCACGGTCACGCCCCCCTGGAGGTCGAGGCCGAGTTGTTTCTGCAGAGCGGAGGCAACCGGCTTTGCCGCAAAGACGGCCACCGCCAGAATGACCACGATGATCACGGCCAGAATACCCGCATCCGCCCAATTGACGATAGGCCTCTTCGGCGGCAGCCTGTTCGGCGGCGCGCCCGCCTGGCGCGCCGCCACTGAAGCGGGCACCCGCCGGTACTCTGAAGCTTCCGGGCCTGCCGGCTGGTCGGCGGCGCCGGCTACTGCCATGGTAGGCTCTTGCTGAGGGCTGACGGGCGACGTCTTTTTCTGCTGCCCCCTGTTAGCGTTCCTACGCTGTTTCTTGCCTGCCAATGCTGTTTCCTCCCTGTGTACAGGCTTGCTTACCGGATGACTACCCGCTCTAATGGCACCGCCTTCCCCGTGTGTAGGCGGGATTGTCATGAGGCTTCAAGCCTGCTTGCTTTTAGTGCTGTCTCAGAATTCAGACCAATTTGTGGCCGTTAATCTGGAGTCCGAAGCGACAGCCCAAAAAATTGGCTGAACGTCTGCATAAGAGCATCCGGGTCAAAAAGATTTCAAAGTAGTCCATCACCGGGCTGATTGATTGGTCGATCTCCAACTCGAGGGTGATCGTCCGCTCTTCCTCCGCCACTCTCAAAAAAGAGCGCTCTACCGCATAATTGACCCGGTCGTGAATGTCGAAGCTGGCCACGTCGGTGTTGCGCACCCGTGTCCGGTGCACATCAGACTTGTCCGACAGGATGAGAGCAGCGGCGATGTTGTTCACCGGAGACCCGGTCTCCTCGTCGTGGTTGCCGATGGCGGCCACCACCGTGCCGATCTCGTCCGGGGGCATCCCCAGGCGTTCCAGGATAAAATAAGCGAGAACGGCTCCGGACAGGTGATGCTCGTCCCTGTTCACCACGTTGCCTATATCGTGCATGTAGCCGGCAATGGCGGCAAGCTCGATCTCCCGCTGAGCGAAACCCAACCTCCTGGCCACGTTGTGGGTGATGTTGGACACCAGGTTGAGGTGGCGGTATCCGTGCTCGGTGAACCCCATCACCCCCAGGTTGCTGTTTCCGGTGCGGATCAGGGTGTCGGTCAGGATATCCCTTTTAACCTCTTCCAAAGTGACTGTGGCCACTTGCACTGCGTTTCGCCTGCCCCTCGCAGTTCTCTGTGATTGTACACGATCGCACATCAGCCTGCAACCGGCGCCACGCCCGGAGGGATCCGGCGCCGCAACTTGTCCACTACCAAAATGCGCCCTAAAGCCCCTGGTTTCGGGCACGAGGACATACGGCGTAATCTTCCTGTAAGCCTGTTACCACATCATTCCATGTCCCAGGCTTTGTTCAACGATTTCTAAGCTTCAGTGGGGGAAGGCAAGCCCCCACTGAAGCTTAGAAATCGTTAATCCAGGGACGTAACCGCTCTTATCCCACCGCTTCAGAGAAGCGGGGGCATTAGAGCGGGTAGTCATCGCGGTAAAAGCGACTTTTTTAGAGCAAGCTACTTATGACAAAACATAGTATGATTCGCTTTCGACCACCAATAATCCTTTTCAACAAACTTTATTTTTTTCTCTGCGGAACGGCCGCCACCTCCGAAGCAACTTCTGTTTTGTCTCCAAATGTTGAATCGTGCTCAGCCCCAGGCTCAACTTGATCGCCTCGTCAACCCGCTCCAGCGTCTTCTCATCCGGGCGGCCGATGAAATTATCCCTCCGGAAATAAGATTTATCAACGGTCATTATCTGGGAAAGCAGGGCGATGTGATCCGCCGGAAGGCCGTTGCTGCCCCCTGCCGTTAGCAATACACCAAGCAGCAGGGTTTTTAACCGGAGGTTGGGCAACAGGGGAACCACGATAATCGAGTTGCAGAACCGGTTTCCGATGTCGTTCTGGATCACCAGGACGGGCTGTTTTCTCCTCTCCTGGCCGCCAATCTCCAGCAGGTAGATGTCCCCGCGTTCAATAAGAAGGCTCTCTTTGGCAGGGTTCACTGCCAACTGTCTCCACCCCTTTTTGGCTCAACATTAACAGTCTCGCTTCTCCGTTCATCCAGGAGCGCGGCGATCCCGGGCGTGATGCCGGCAATCTTCAGGTAATCGCTGCGCATCCGTTGGCAATGAATCAGCCGTTGCCGGTGCTGCTTCCAGAGTTCCCAACGGTCTCTCCACCGCCGGATGTCAATCATGCCGATGATGTCCACGAGAACCCACCTTCCTCTTCAGGTATTCAGAATTCAGTAGTCAGAATACAGAATACTTAGAGGCACTAAACCGTTCTCTCATTCTGACTCCTGGCTCCTGACTCCTGGCTCCTGAGCAGTTAACGACTGTATTAATGCCATATATTGGACATTATTAGACAGAGCAGTGGTGGTTCCTGCCGCGCCATTTGTCTAATTTACAGTTCTTTTGGGGAATAATACCGGGCTTTGAACTCCTCGTGCCGGGTTTCGAACGAATCCTCCAAAATAGCCTTCCGGATCTCCTTCATCAGGGTCAGGGTGAAGTGGAGGTTGTGAATGGTGAGCAGCCGGTGCCCCAGGATCTCCCCGGCCTTGAACAGGTGGCGCAGGTAGGCCCGGGAGAAGTTGGCGCATGTATAGCAACCGCAGCCCGGCTCGATGGGTGAGAAATCGAGGGCATACTCGGCGTTGCGGAGCACCACCTTGCCGCGGGCGGTGAGGGCGGTGCCATTGCGGGCGACCCTGGTGGGCAGGACGCAGTCGAACATGTCAATGCCCCGGCGCACGCCCTCCCAGAGGCAGTCGGCGCTCCCGACCCCCATCAGGTAGCGGGGCTTGTCCTCCGGCAACAGCGGGATGGTGTAATCGAGGATCTCGTACATCACCGGCTTGGGCTCGCCGACGCTCAAGCCGCCGATGGCGTAGCCGGCAAAATTCATGGCTGTCAGGGCGTGTGCGCTCCGGGACCGCAATTCCGGCCACACGCCTCCCTGAACAATACCGAAGACCACCTGCCCTGGAGCAGGCGTCCCGTGCAGGCAACGCTCCGCCCACAGGGCGGTCCTTGCCACCGCCGCTACCGCATCCTCGTAAGAGCAGGGGTAAGGCGGAGCATTCGTCAAAGGCCATGGCGATGTCCGATCCCAGCACTCCTCTGAACCTCCATCGCCTGCTCCGGGGTGAGGAAATGGGGGCTGCCGTCGAGGTGCGACCGGAACTGCACTCCCTCATCGGTAACCTGGCGCAGGGCGGCCAGGCTGAATACCTGGAAGCCACCGCTGTCCGTCAGCACCGGATGCTCCCAGTGCATGAAGCGGTGCAGCCCTCCTGCCGCGGCGATCACCTCGACGCCGGGCCGCAGGTAGAGGTGATAGGTGTTGCCGAGGATGATCTCCGCCCCCAGCGCCCTGACCTCTTCCGGCGTGAGCGTCTTCACCGTGGCCTGGGTGCCCACCGGCATGAAGACCGGGGTGTCGATCGCCCCCCGGGAGGTTTGCAAGCGGCCCAGCCTGGCTGCACACCCGGCACTTTTTTTGATCACCTGAAAGCCAAAGGTCATTCTGCAAGGTCTTCTCTCCTCAGATAATCAGCATGGCATCGCCGTAGCTGAAAAAACGGTACCTCCTGGCGACCGCCTCCCGGTAAGCGCGCAGCACCCGGTCCTGTCCGGCAAAGGCAGATACCAGCATCAGCAGCGTGGAGCGCGGCAGGTGAAAGTTGGTCACCAGCCCATCGACGATTTGGAACCGGTAGCCGGGATAGATGAACAGGCGCGTCCAGCCCTCTCCCGCCGCGAACGCTCCCGTCAGCAGCGGCGCTCTCCAGGACACGCACCGTGGTGGTGCCCACCGCCACGATGCGCCCGCCCCGGCGCCGGGTCTCGTTGATCAGAGCGGCCTCGGCTTCCCCGAGCCGGTAAAACTCCTCGTGCATCGGGTGCGCCTCCACATCCTCGACCCTGACCGGACGGAAGGTGCCGAGACCGACGTGCAGCAGCACGAAGGCGGTCCGCACCCCCTGCTCCCGGACCCGGTCAAGCAGCGAGTCCGTGAAGTGCAGCCCCGCGGTGGGGGCGGCCACCGAGCCGGTGACCCGGGCGTACACGGTCTGGTAGCGCTCCCGGTCGGCCTGCTCCGGGCGGCGCCTGATGTAGGGGGGCAGGGGTGTCTCCCCCAGGGTATAGACCTGTGACCAAAAAAGCCTGGGATCACCGGGGGTAAAGCGCAGCAACCGTCCGCCCGCGGCGGTGCGCTCGACAACGTCCGCCTGCAGCGACCCGTCCCCGAACAGGATGGACACCCCCGGCAGGACGCGGCGTCCCGGTTGCACCAGCGCCTCCCAGGCGCCCGGCTGTCGCTCGTGCAGCAGCACCACTTCCAACTTCCCCCCGGTATCCGCCCTCCGCCCAAAGAGCCGGGCCGGAAAGACCCTGGTCTCGTTAAGCACCAGCAGGTCTCCGGGCTGTAGGTATTCCAGCAGGTCCGGGAATTGCCGGTGGCTGATCTCGCCGCTGGCCCGCCGCAAAACAAGGAGCCGGGCATCTTGCCGCTCCGGCGCCGGGTACTGGGCAATCAATTCAGGTGGCAGATGATAGTCGAAGCTGCTTACTTTCATGCCTGGCCTCTTCAGTTGTCAGATGATTACCGTATGGCTACCCGCTCTCAACGCTCCAACGCTTCTCTGAAGCGGCTGGGATAAGACCGGCTATGTCACTGCATTAACCTGTTCTCTAAGCTTCAGTCGGGGATAAGTGTCCCCGCTGAAGCTAAGAACTCAGTTGAACCGTAATTGCCGACAATCTGCAGGTTGCCGTCGTTTTTACCCTGGTCGTAGTATAGTTCCAGGATATCCTGGTAATTATCCCCCTCGACGGCCATTCCGATCGCCCCCCACTGGCTCATACCCACGCCGTGGCCATCGCCGCGGCCGCTGAATGTGATCTCGTCGCTGGATGCGCTCTGGGTTACCAGCCTGTTGCCGGAACCGATGATGTACAGGCTGCCCGACCCCAGGGGAACTGACTGCTGCGTCCCATCCTTCCCCTCGACGCAGACCTCGTCCCCGCTAATGGCCTCAGTCTGGCCCTGGGCGTCCAACCCCTCCAGTTGGCCGCCAACATCCACATCGAACAGGGTGCTTTTGAGCCCTAAGGACGGCGAATGTCGTCCCGGGCATAGGTCTCGGTACCGCTGGCGCCGACGACGGTGAGCTGGGTGACCCTGCCGGAAACGGTGGTGGTGCCCGGTAGGAAGTTCACGGTAGTGCTGCCGGTTACCGGGTCGGTGCTGACCTGGGTGCGGTTGCGGGATACCTGGATGTCCAGGATCCGGCCCACCCCGAGCTGGGCGCCCAGGTCTGACCGGTCACAAGGTCTTCGTCCAACTGTAGGTGTCCTGCGCCCAACCGCCCAGCGTGTCCGCATAGGCATCCCCTGGGCTCGGCACGCCCTTGAGATAGGGCTCGCTTATGCCCCAGACGTTCTCCGCATCCTCGGTGTAACCGCCGGCGTTGGAGTGGAAGTAGGCCTTGACCAGGGTGCCCGCGTACTCCAGCACCTTGCCGCTGGTGCTTTGGACCGCATCCACCACCGGGTTGTCCCCGTTGCATGCAAACTCCTGCTCCGAGGTGTAGCCGCCGTATGCCTGGGCGCTGGTATCGCTACCGACATCGTACCAGGGAGACTGGCCGCGCATGGAGAGGGCATAGGAGCGCGAGGCCACAGCCTGGGCGCAGTATGCCTCAGGCGGAGCGCCGCCGCCCATCTCGTCGCCCACCACACCGTAGAGATAGCTTTCCACATCCAGCACGTTCAGCACCAGCAGTTCGTTGTTCAGGATCTGGACCACCAGGCTGCCCCGGTACTGGACGCCATTATAGCAGAACAGGTTCGGGTTATTGCCGCCGGCGCCGCCGCTCGCTGTCAAGTTGATCGGACCCTGAAAAGGCTGGGCGCTGTTCTGGCCAGGACCCTGCACCTGCATGGTCGTCCCGGCAGCGGTCACGGACCAGGTGCTCCCGGGCGCCGCCGCTCCCAGGGAGACCCCGGTCGCGCCGTCGGTAAGGGTATAAGACCCCTGCGCCACGCTGAAGGAGGCTGAGGAAACACCCTCATCGAGGGCCACCCGGAGCGTGGGGACCCCCGTGCTACTGGTATTACTTGTTTGTTGCGCCGTGGTAACGGCGGGCACGGCGCTCCCTGCGCCCCCTACGCCTCCGGTGGTGCTCCCTGATCCAGCGGAAGAAGCGGCCGGGGCCGTGGCGCCCGTCTGCCGGGGCACACCCAGGCCGGCGCAGAGCAACACTAACAGGCACAGCAACAACGATCTCCAGGCATGATGCACAGTCATCCAGCTCTCCCCGTCCCTGTCCCTCGAACTCTCCTCGGGGAGCCAGTTAATGCAGTGGCGCATCCGCTCTTATCCCACCGCTTCAGAGATGTGGGGGCATCAGAGCGGGTAGTCATCCTTAAAAATAAACCAGGACCGAAAAGGATCCCTGGTTATCCTTTTCTACCAATTGAAGATATTTCCTGCAATTTTCGCGGTATTTTTTCATTGCCGGCTTCCTGCCAAAAACAAGATCACAGGTCAATTCTCGAATTGGCTTTTCTCTTTTCTTTTTATTTCCCGGGCTACTGCCCGTCCTGCACCCTCCCCTGCCGGAGGTATGGACCGGCGCTGCATCAGCCTTGGTTGCCGAAGTGATCGGGGCGGGTAGTCACCTGCAGAAAAGATTCAGCAGCAAAGTCAACAGCAGGCTCAGCACAATACAGGTGACGATCGGGAAGTAGAAGCTGAAACTGCCCCGCTGCCAGAAAATATCACCGGGCAGCCGCCCCAGGGGAAGTATCTTCCCCAGTAGCAGGAGCAGTGCCCCACCGGCGAACAGGATGGCCCCGACGATCATGATGATCCTGGCCAGGGACGTAAAATTATCCATGCCGATCTTCCCTCCTGGGCCTGGCTTCAGTGATTGCTTCCCACTAGAGCGAGACATATGTGCCGCCATCCCGCCGCTGAGCCTAGGGCGGTTCATCTGGGTAACGCTCATACTCACTGAACAGGCAGCCACAGTAGCGCTGGCTGTACAGGCCCATCTCCCTGGCCTGCCTCCGGCCCTCGTAGTAGTCCGGCCTCCAGTCGTAATAGATGAAAGGAACACCGGACCGCTCTCCGATCTCTGTGCCTATGGCGCGGATCAGGTCATGCTTCTGGTAGGGGCTGATCAACAGGCTGGTGGTAAACCCGGCGCAACCCGTCTCCCGGGCCCTGGCCTGCCGCCTCCCGCAGGCGCAAGGTGTAGCAGAAACGGCAGCGCTCACCTTCTTGTTCGTGGAAAACCACGTCCCGGAAATAGCGCTCCGGATGGTACCCCTCGCTGACCAGCAGCGGAAACTCCAGCTGCCGGGCCAGTTCCCGGGCCGCCTCCAGCCGTTTCTGGTGCTCCTGGTAAGGATGAACATTGGGGTTGAAAAAGAACCCGAGCAGATCCTGGCCCTGCCCCAACAGGTCACGGGCCGGCCAGGCGGCGCAGGGGCCGCAGCAGACGTGCAGTAGCAGTTTCATTCCTCTTCTCCCTCCGGAAACAGGGTGGCCTGCTGTACAGTGGCGCCGGGCTTGGCCGGGTAGGCGATCTTGAGGTGGGCGTACGCCGAAATGCGTCGCCACCCTCCCCCTGGGAGTGCGCTGCAGGTACCCCATCTGCAGTAGGTAGGGTTCGTAGACATCCTCGATCGTCCCGGACTCCTCCCGGGCCGAGGCCGCCAGGGTATCCAACCCCACCGGGCCCCCCTGAAACTTCTCGATCAATGTTCTCAGCAAGATCCGGTCGACCTTGTCCAGCCCGGCCTCATCCACCTCCAGGCGCTCCAGGGACGACTGCACGATCTCCCTTGAGACGCAGGCGATTCCGGCCACCTCCGCAAAATCACGAATCCGGCGCAGCAGGCGGGTGGCTATCCGGGGCGTGCCCCGGGCGCGCCCGGCGATCTCCCAGGCGCCGTCCTCATCCAGGTTCATCCCCAGCAGGGCGGCCGCCCTGCTGACAATGGCGTGGAGGTCCTCCTGGGGATAGAAATCCAGCCTGGCGATGATGCCAAAGCGGTCCCTGAGAGGCAGGCTGACCAGGCCGGCCCTGGTGGTGGCCCCGATCAGGGTAAAGGGCGGCAGGTCGAGGCGGAGCGACCTGGCCCCGGGCCCCTTGCCGATAATGATGTCCAGGCAAAAGTCCTCCATCGCTGGATAGAGGATCTCCTCCACCACCCTGGGCAGGCGATGGATCTCGTCCACGAAGAGAATCTCGTGGGCCTCCAGGTTGGTCAGCACCGCGGCCATGTCTCCGGCGCGCTCGAGGGCCGGCCCGGAGGTGGGATACAGGCGCACCCCCAGTTCCTGGGCGATGATGTGGGCCAGGGTGGTCTTGCCCAAACCGGGCGGCCCGTAAAGCAGTACGTGATCCAACGGCTCCCGGCGCTTCATCGCCGCCTCGATAAATACCGCCAGGTTCTCTTTGATCTGTCGTTGCCCCACAAAGTCCCCCAGCCGGCGCGGCCGCAGCGAGGTCCCGGCCTCGTCGCGCGGAGTGCGAGCAGCCGATACTATTCTCTCTTCCATATTTTATCCCCATCCCTTCTGCTCCTGAAAACCTACCGCGCCCGCAAGCGGGCACCCGGTGGGGTTGGATGAAAGGAGCGGTCTGTCATCAAAGCTCGGCCTTGCCCAATTCCCTCAGGGCATGCCGGACCAGTTCGGAAACCCCGGCGGTATCGGGCCGGGCCTTCCGGACCCGCTTCATCACCGCCTCCACCTCCTGGCGGCTGTACCCCAGGGCCAGCAAGGCCTGGGAGGCTTCGTCGCGACCTGTGGCGGCATCTGACGCGCCGCTTGGCGCCGGGGCCTCAAACAACCCGTCCAGTTTGCCTTTCAGCTCCAGGACCAGGCGCTGGGCAGATTTCGCCCCCACGCCGGGCACCCGCTGCAGGCCGTGAGCATCACCCCGGGCAACGATCCCAAAGAGGTCCTCTCCCTTGAAGGTGTCCAGAATAGCCAGGGCCACCCGGGGGCCAATCCCCGGAGCCCGTAACAACAGCCGGAACAGGGCACGGTCCTGCGCCGACCGGAAGCCATAGAGCTGCAGGCAGTCTTCCCGAACGTGGAGGTGGGTGTAAAGCTCCACCTCCTGGCCGATCCCGGTCAGTGACCGCGCCAGGCCGGGCGGGACTGTCACCTCGTAGCCGATCCCATCCACATCCAGGAGTACCTGGTTATCCTCGCTTCCCTTCAGAATCCCCCGGATAAAAGCGATCATAGAAGCTCCTCTCGATTTCAGAAGTCAGATGCCAGAAGGCAGACAGCAGCATTCATCTGATCAGTCGCTGGGTTCCCCGGCTATAATTCATATGGCAAAAGGCTGCGGCCAGGGCATCAGCGGCGTGGTCGGGCTCGGGCACCTCCGGCAGTTTGAAGATCAGCTTCAGCATCCGCTGGAGTTGCTCCTTGTCGGCCCGCCCGTACCCGGTCACCGCCTGCTTGATCTGCAGCGGTGTGTAGGTGTGCACCGTCAGCCCCTGGTGCATCCCCGCCAGGATGATAATGCCCCGGACGTGCCCCACGGTCATGGCCGTGCGGACGTTCTTGTTGTAGAAGAGGTCCTCGATGGCCATGGCCTGGGGATGGTAGCGCCCGCAGACATCCACCAGTTTCTGGTAGATGCCCTGCAACCGGCTGGGTAGGTCAAGCCCACTCTCCATCACGATGGTGCCGTACTCCAGGATTACAGGTTGTCCCGCAGCCGCGGACAGCAACCCGTACCCGGTCGACACCACACCGGGGTCAATCCCCAGGATGACCATTAACATTCCCCATTTCCGTATGCACCTTACCCCGGGCTAACGAGGCCAGCACCCCCAGGGCGCAGAGCGCCGCAAAGACGATGAAACTCGTCCGGTTGGCCTTGAGCAGCAGCGGGTAATTTGCGGGAGCGATCATCACCGTGCCAATATACAGCGCCATGATCATAGTCACGATCCCCATGCTCAACATCTGCCCGGTCAGGCGCATGGTTGCCAGGGTACCCGAGGCCACCCCGAAGAACTGTTTGCTCACGGAGCTCATCACGGCGTTGGTGTTGGGTGACGAGAACAGGGCAAAGCCAAGGCCGAGCAGGACCAGGCAGGCCACAACGTAACCCAAGCCAGTGTGAGTATTGATCTCGATCAGCAGCGCCAGGCCGACCACACACATCCCCATGCCCACCGAGGCCACCAGCCTCGGCTCGACCCGGTCCGAAAGCCGTCCGGCAAATGGAGAGAACAGGAACTGCATCAGTGGCTGAGAGACCAGGATATAGCCGGCCTGCTCCGCGTTCAGCCCCTTCAAGTACTGGAGATAGAGACTGAGCAGAAAGGTCAGGGCATAGGTGGCACTGTAGTTGATCAGGGCGGCCAGGTTGGAAAAGATGAAAGCAATATTATGGCGAAATATCTTCACGTTCAGCACCGGATGATCGGTCTGCAACTCCCAAAAGATGAACAATGCCAGGATGACAATGCCGGCCGGAACAGCGATAAATCCGACCGGCGCCGGCAGCACTGAGAGACCGTGCATCACCGCATAAATGGCTACGCAGTACAACAGCGAGCCAAAGAGATCGAAACGCTCGCCACTGGCTTCCGCCCACTCCCCCTTGACCTTCCAGAAAACCACGGCCACGGTGGTGATGCCGATCGGCACGATGATGGCGAAGATGCTGCGCCAGGTGAGATACTGGGTCAGCCAGCCGCCAATCAGCGGTCCCATGGACAGTCCAAAATAGGTGCCGGCAACGTTGATCCCGATCACCCGGCCCCTCTCCTGTAATGGGTAAACCGAGATCAGGATGGCAATGCCGGTGCCGAAGATCATGGCGGCGGCCAGCCCCTCCAGGGTGCGGGCGGAAACCAGCATGACGTAGGAGGTGGCCCGGGCTGCCAGGAAGGAGGAGACGGCGATCAGGGCGTTTCCTGCCAGGTAGATCTTCTTGCGCCCGTAGATGTCGGCGAGACGCCCGAAGGGCACCAGGAAAATGGCGGCGGAGAGCAGGTAGGCGGTGACCACCCAGCTCATCATGATGGCGTTTAAAGAAAACTCGTGCGCCATGGTGGGAAGGGCGATATTGACGGATGAGACCAGGAACGGTGTGATAAAAGAACTCACAGTCGTGGCGATCAGGACGATCCTTTTGGCGGCCGGGGAGTAGGCCCCGGGCGCCGCTCCACCGCCGGTGGTATCATGCTGCATGGACTCTGCATCTCCTAAAATTATGATTCAGGTACGTTGAAAACGCCAGGTCTTGCCCCTATAGTAATCCCTGGACAAGATGCCGATCAACTCAGAAGTCAGATACCAGAGGTCTGAGGTCTGAAAAAGATTGAAAAAGCAGCCAGGCATGGATGTAAGTCTATTGTCCGGCATCCGGTCTCTGGCTGCTGTTGCGACATCCAGTTTCTGGCTTCCGTCATTAACTCTTGGAACAATTCGCCGGAATCGCCGCCATATCCTGCATCCGCAAAGGCGGGAGCCGCTCATCCCTTAGCCTCTAAATATTTTCAACGAGGGCTTGACATTGCATCCGCTCTGGTAAAATAATCTTAGGGGGTGAATTTTATGACCGAGATCCCAGAGATCGAATCTCAGGTACGACCAGATACAGAATGGCCAGGAATTAGGAGTGGCGTCCTTTCTCCTCGAGGCGGAAAAGGTAAGACAGTATCGCTTGCTGTTTGGCGATACCACGCCGGTCAAAGAGGGTGACCCCGTACCCCCGTTCGTGCTGGCGATGACTTCTCACCGCTTCCTGACGGATCAACCAAAACATGTCTCTGGTTCCATCCACGTTGGTGAGCGGTCATCGTTTCTAGGTTTGGCGCCGGTGGGAGCGGTGTATAAGGTGCGCGCACGCCTTGAGGAAAAATGGGAGAAGAAAGGGAGACATTGGTTAACTCTTCAGCTTGAAGGTTTCCTGGAGAACGGAACGGTGGTGTGCCGAAGCCGGGTGACGACTATTTCCGCTGCCTAACTTTGCAGCCGGGGTACCTTTTGGGTCGGCCATTTAATGGACAGAGGGGGCTACTTCATGGATTGGGAGAAAGAAATTAAGATCACTCCGATCGAGTTGGCGATCACACCTGAATTGGTAAAACTTTATGCCGACATGTCCGGCGACCACAACCTCCTGCACCTGGACGAAGAATTCGCCCGCACCACCCAATTTGGGCAGCGGATTGCTCATGGCATGCTCTCGATGGCGGTAGTCACGGAGATGTTGGGGCGCGCTTTCGGCTCATCCTGGTCCAAGAACGGCCAACTGGACGTCTCCTTCATCGCCCCGGTCCCGCTTGGGTCAACCCTGCGTACCGACGGCAAGGTAACCGCCGTGAATTTGGACAAGGTGGGCTACCACTTTGCCATAGAAGCCTGGGCAACCATTGATAATGGGCAAAAGGTGCTTACGGCGACAGGGAGTGTCAAGCTCTTCGGGTTCAATCCAAGTCAACCACACATCCATAGCAATAAAGAGGCCAGTGTAGCCTAGCCTCCTTGGGCAGTTATAACTTAACCTTGATGTCCAAGAGTTCATTGGCAAGAAAGACCCCCATTATCGCTCGCTGTCGAGCAACGCCATCTGCGGGGTATTGTAGCGATCCCCGGCCACAGCACCTTCAGGGATAGCTGTTTCAATAAGGGCCAGCTCGGCCGGACTCAGGCGCAGATCCAGCGCACCTACCGCATCATGAAGCTGAACACGGCTTCGGGCTCCGATCAACGGAATCACGTCGTTGCCGCGAGATAAAACCCAGGCAATAGCCAATTGGGCAGCAGTAACCTGCTTGGCTTCGGCAATTGCCCGCAAGGCTTCGACAAGCGCCAGGTTCCGGTCCAAATTGTCACCCTGAAACCGGGGAGCGTGACTACGGAAGTCATGCACATCCGCAACACGTTCCTTCGACCATGTTCCCCCCAATAATCCCCGCGAGAGCACGCCATAGGCCGACAGTGAAATCCCAAACTGGCGTAAAGTGGGCAAGATTCGCGCTTCGACACCCCGGCTGAAGAGTGAGTATTCAATCTGCAGCCAACTGATCGGGAAAACAGCATGGGCGCGGCGGATCGTTTCCGCCCCAGCCTCGGAAAGACCGATATACCGCACATATCCCGCCTTCACCATGTCTGCAATAGCACCCACGGTCTCTTCAATCGGCACCTGAGGATCAACGCGGCGGCGCAGAGATCGCAGGCATGTATTTCAACTGGTTTAAGGTTACACTACAAGCGAAGCGAAGTTCGAATTATGCCATGCGCCTGTTTGCGAAGGTGTTGAAATCGGCAGCCGAAGTCGCTGACAAGCCACTGCTTGACGGCTCCTGGCCGGTGAAGGCGCCGGTCTGGATGGCATAAACGCCTTCTTGAGCGGTGTTTATGCCGGATTGAAGCGACAAATCGCCATGCCGGGAGGAGAAGATCAGCGACCGGCCGGGCAATGAGAGGTGCGACAAAAACTTTGAGTAACGCACAGCAAACGCAGAACCATTGGCAAAAACTACTGTTCCCCTCAAGCCGGGCTACAAATGGGTAGCCCTGTCCAACACCACCCTGGGTACGCTGATGGCCGGCATCGACGTCAATATTGTCCTGATTTCCCTACCGGCCATCTTCGTGGGCCTCAAGGTCAATCCCCTGGCCCCGGACGAGACGACCTACCTGCTCTGGGTACTCATGGGCTATTCGGTGATAACGGCCACCCTGCTGGTCTCCTTCGGGCGGCTGTCCGACATCTTCGGCCGGGTGCGCTTCTATAACCTCGGCTTTCTCATCTTTACGGTTGGTTCCCTCCTGCTCTCTCTGATCCCCAGCACAGGCAACGCCGGCGCCATGGAGGTGATCATCTTACGCCTGGTCCAGGCAATTGGAGGCGGCTTCCTGTTTGCCAACAGCGCGGCCATCCTGACCGATGCCTTTCCACCGCAAGAAAGAGGCATGGCCCTGGGCCTGAACGGGGTGGCCTTCATCGGCGGTTCCCTGATTGGACTGATCCTGGGCGGTTTTCTGGCCGCCATCAACTGGCGGCTGGTGTTTCTGGTCAACGTGCCGATAGGCATTGCCGGGACGATCTGGGCCTATCTCAAGCTGCAGGAAACCGGCGTCCTGAACAAGACACAGGGGCTCGACCTGGTCGGCAACACCACCTTCGGCGCCGGCCTGACTATCCTGCTGGTCGCCCTGACCTACGGCATCATGCCTTACGGACATTCGCCCATGGGGTGGACGAATCCGTGGGTTCAAGGCGGCATGGTGGCGGGGATCATCTTGCTGGTCGCCTTTGTCTTCATTGAAATGCGGGTCAAGGACCCCATGTTTCGCCTCAGCCTTTTCCGCATCCGCATGTTTTCGGCCGGCAACGTGAGCGGTTTTCTCCAAGGCCGTGGCCCGGGGCGGCCTGATGTTCATGCTGATCATCTGGCTGCAGGGCATCTGGCTGCCGCTGCACGGCTACAACTTCGCGGACACGCCGCTGTGGGCCGGCATTTACATGGCGCCCATGATGGGCGGCTTCTTCCTCATGGGTCCGCTCTCCGGCTGGCTGTCCGACCGTTTCGGCTCCCGGGGCTTTGCCACCGGCGGCATGCTGCTCACCATGGTCGGTTTTCTGCTGCTGGCGGCTGCTAGCCGGCCAACTTTTCCTACCTGCCGTTCATGCTGATCCTGGTGCTCTTGGGCTTGGGCATGGGGATGTTCAACTCCCCCAACATGGCGGCCGTCATGAACTCGGTGCCGGCAAAATACCGCGGGGTGGCTTCCGGGATGCGGGCCACCATTCAGAACTCCGGCATGCTCCTGAGCATGTCCCTCTTTTTCAGCATGATCATCATCGGCCTGGCCAGCAAGCTGCCGCCGGTGCTGTACTCCGGCCTGGTGGCGCAGGGCATACCGCCGGCGGTGGCCAGCCACGACGGCCAGTCTGCCGCCCACAGGGGCGCTCTTTGCCGCCTTCCTGGGCTACAACCCCATGCAACAACTGCTCCCGCCTGCAGTGCTGGCCAACCTGCCTGCGTTCACCAGGAACCTGATCCTGGGCAAGGAATTCTTCCCTTCGTTGATGGCGCCGGCTTTCATGGCCAGCCTGAGAATAACTTTCTACGGAGCCGCGGCCATGTCCCTGGTGGCGGCCATCGCTTCTATGATGCGTGGCGAGATATATATCCACGAGGCGGAGGACGCCCCATCTTCACAGGATGTAATTCAAGAAAGCGATTAGCGCCAGCCCTCTAATTGCGGCCGTTGCGCAAGGTAGATGGGGCAAAACGACAACGGAGGAGGCAACACTATGAATTCAAGGTACATGACGAGGTCAACATGCTACATCCAACCCGTAACGGCCACCTCATTCAGCGCCTAGAGGAGAGCCCAAACAAGACACCTTGCCAAGAACCGTGATTGTTGAATCCCATGATCTGGCATCACCATTATGAGTAAGGAGGCTAAGCGAATGAGAACAATTGCGATTGAAGAGCATTGCTCCACGCCCCAGTATCAGGATGCCATAAAAAAAGCGACCGGCCAGAGCATGTCTGTGCCACCGCACATGGCTGAGGTCTTTAAAAAACTGCTTGACCTGGGAGAAGGCCGGCTAGCCGACATGGATGCATCCGGCATAGATATGCAGGTACTTTCGTTGCCGGCAACCGGTCTTGATAAATTAGACCAGACCACCCGAAACTCGCTAGTCCGTGAATGCAACGACGCCCTTGCTGAGGCTGTCGGAGCTCACCCGGACCGGTTTGCCGGTTTTGCCCTTTTGGCATTGCAGGAACCGGAGAGTGCCGCCGCCGAATTGGAGCGCTGTGTGACCCAACTCGGGTTCAAGGGAGCAATGGTCAGCGGAACAATTGGTGGTCGCTTCCTTGACGATCCGAGATTTTATCCATTTTTGGCAGAAGCGGAAAGGCTGGACGTTCCCATCTATTTACATCCGGCACCGCCTCCACCTGACGTGTTCAAGGCGTATTTTAGCGGATTGCCGGAAGGCGTTGGTGTCGCTCTTTCTATGGCAGGATGGGGCTGGCACGCCGAAAACGGCCTGCATAGTCTTCGTCTCGTAGTGTCCGGGGTATTCGACCGCTTTCCGAAATTGCAGTTGATCATCGGCCATATGGGCGAAAATATCCCTTTTTCCCTGGCCCGTGCCGATGAGAGACTGAGTCCGGCCACAACTCACCTTCAGCGCAGAGTTGCGGATTATTTCCATACCAACTTTCATATTACCACCAGCGGATATTTCACCTTGCAGCCCCTGCTCTGTGCGTTGACGGTATTCGGCGCCGACCGTATCATATTTGCGGTGGATTACCCATATAGCCCGAATACGGATGGCCGGAATCTTTTGAATACCGCTCCCTTGAGTCCGGAGGACATAGAGAAGATAGCGCACAAAAACGCTGAACGGCTTTTAAGGCTTTGACGGCTTGGCGCCAGGCATACCGGTGTATATTTCCAGCGTCACGGGTCCTGCTAATATGATCATAAGGGAGTAGGTGATTTTCATGGCAACTCGTCTGCTCGAACCCATCATGATCAATAACATGCATCTTAACAACCGCTTGGTCATGCCGCCTATGGCAACAGCCAAGGCCCTGCCTGGCGGACATGTCAGCCAGGAAATTCTGGCTTACTACAAGGAGAAGTCTGCTGGCGGGTACATTGGGCTTGTGATCATCGAGCACAGCTATATAAGTCCCGAGGGCAAGGCCAGCGAGCATCAGTTGAGCGTGGCAGACGATTCGGCAATCAGAAGTACTTAGGGATATCTTCGCCTTCATCCATCAGGTAGTCAAGCCACATTGCCAGGGCGTCGCGGGCCATGTAGAAGTCCGCATACTTCTTCGCCACAACCAATCCTCCTATGGCCACGTCCTTCAGCCTGCAGCCATCATCTTTGCAGCAGACCGAATTGCCTCCAGCATGTAGTCTCTGTTTCGGCGCGTGATACCGAGCAGATCGAAGATATCCGCTCTCACGTGAGACCATAATCTTTCCATCGAAGATAGACAGGTAAGCGTCCCTCTCCCGCTTCCACCCGCTGCGGCTACCGAAATCACCGGTTTTCCTTCCAGCTTGTTCTTACCTTGATTGGTAGCTTCACACCTGCGCAGCCGGTCAAAGAAGGCCTTCGCAGATTCACTCAGATCGCCCCAGTACACCGGTGTAATGATAATAAATGCATCCATGGCGCCCACAGACTCATGAAGATTTTGAAAATCGTCATCCATTTGACACCGGTGTTCCTTCAGGCATGCACCCCAGCCATTATCACAGGCCTGGCATTTTGCTATGTTCAGATCATTCAATCTCACCATCAATGCTTCCCCTTTGGCATCTTCGACCCCTTGCCTGGCAACTCTGCCGCAGGTTTCGGTCAGGCCTTCCTTGTTGGGGCTGCAGGTGATAATCATCACTTTCAAGAGAACTCCCTCCTTTTCAAGAACCATAGATTTATCTGGTATCTTTGTCCTTGTCCTTTTAAAAATAATAAGACTTAGCACTGAAGGCATCTGTTCCTGATCCGGTTTTCACCCTAGCTTGGCCAGAAACTCCCGCATGTAACCGGCCACCCATGGCCGCCTGCAAGGGGGTGGCTACCCTGCCACTACCTCACCCGGCCGGGGGAAATTCGTCAGCGCTGGATGATGATTGAGGGCGGATGCGGCTAAGCCAGGTGATCGCCGGTTTCTTCCGGTGGGAATCCGGTAATACTGGTATTTCGGGTAACCGACGACCATCGCTCCATAGGCCTGGGTACCTGCAGGCAAGCTCACAGCCTGCTGCAGCGGAGGATGTTCCAGGAAAGGATGGTGGAATAAGCCGACCCAGCAGGCGCCCAGCCCGTGGGCGAAAGCGGCCAGTTCCAGGTAGGTCAGGGCGATGATGCAGGAGGTCTGGGTTCCGGGCGATGGTGAACCGTGGGCGATGACCAGATGCGGAGCCTTGCGGCAGATGCGATCCAGTCCCCGATCCCATTCTTCCCCCAGCTTGGCGTACCCCGCCCTCCCGGCCTGTTCCAGTTGCTCCCTGGTCAGCCCGCGCCACCAGTCGATCGCCAGCCCCGCAAGGCGCTGGACATCTTTGGCATTATGGACCACCAGCCATTGCACCGGCTGCGAGTTGCTCCCGGACGGGGCGTAGCTGGCGATGCCGATCACCTTTTCCAGGAGTTCACGGGCTACCGGCTTATCCTGATAGACACGGATGGAGCGGCGGGCACTCAGGAACTGAGCGGCCTGCTCCGGGGCCAGGCGCCACTCCCGGTGAATGGGCAGAGCGGTTTTGACATCCATGCCCTGGAGCGACAGCGCCCCCTGTGGGCAAACAGCCAAGCAATGGCCGCAGTTGAGGCAAAGCTCCCCGGCGCCGGCACGCGGCGTTGGGCAACCGCCCTGCTCTGGCGCCTTGATCAGGCCGCGAGGGCAGACTGCGGCACAGATGCCGTCCCCCGTACACTTGTCCTGGTCAACCGTAAACACGAAACATCACCGATCCCGTTATGGTCAGTATCATTACTATAGCGGTTCGCCATAACCTTGTTATTTCCTGCCTCCCGGCACAGGAAGTTTGGAGTTGCATTTTACACCTGTGAAAATAGCATCAGGTGATATCCATCAGGGTCATTGCAGGCGGCCAGTTTGCCACTACTCATTTTCCTGGTGCCGAAGGGGCGGTCACCCGTTATATCTTGAAACCTTCTCCGAATCCCCTGGTTATCGGGCTCATATTGACCCTATCAACCTCTACGTTGATAATAGCCGGCTTGCCGGAAGCAAAAGCATTTTTAATCGCCGGTACGATATCCTCCGGTTTGGTTACCATAACGCCGTAGCCATCCCACATGCCCGCCATTTTGTCATAACGGTTCATATAAGTCAGTTCAGTGGCAACATGGCCCTTTGCCACTTCATCGGGGTGGACAAAGGTTTCCGAAAGCTTGATCATTCCCCAGGAAGAGTCGTTGGAAATAACGCAGACCACAGGAATTTCCTGTTTGACGAAGGTGTCGAATTCCATCGGATAGAAGCCCATACTTCCATCACCCACGTAATAAAGAACCGGTTTGCTGTTAGCTGCCCAGGCACCGATGGTGAATCCGGCGCCCGAGCCAATCGTTCCCAACGGTCCCGTAACTGACGATCTGTCCCGGACGGCGGGCACTCACCGCTATCTTGATCCACTGGGCAGCGTCTCCGCCGTCGCAGACAACCGTCCAATCCCTTCCTTCCGTTGCCAGAAACTTGCTAACCTCAAAAGCGCAGCGCCCGGGATTCATGGGCAATTCGTTCGAAAAGAAACCTTTAAACCAAGGCTCGGCCAGCTCTTTTACCAATTCCGCAGCCTCACCGATCCAGGCCAAGTCTTCCCGCTTGGCTGTTTTCGACTTCACCACATCCAGGATCTGTTTGGCAACCGCGCCGGCCCCGCCAACGATTCCGATTTCAGCAGGTGCATTGTACCCGATCATGGTAATATCCGGGTTGACCTGGATTCTCTTCGCCTCCTCGTTGACGAGCGGGGGGTGCACCCTGGTGACCCTGTAGTCATTGTTTACAGAAAGCATCAGGACAACATCCGCTGCGGCTAGGGCGCCAGCACCCATCCTGAACAGTGGATTTTTTTCTTCGTCAGCAAAGAGGCCGCGGGCCATAACCTGTGACATGACTGGAATCTTCAGGTAGTCGACCAGTTCCGGTATTGCCTCGCCATACCTGGCGGTAAAGAGCGCCCCATCGCCGAGGATCATCGCCGGTTTCTTGGCTTTAACCAGCAGATCGGCTGCCCTCTCAACCAGTGCCGGGTCTCCAAAAGATACGGCATCGGTGCGGTATTTCTCCGGATAACAAACCTGGTTCTCTTCAACAAGACTTATGCAAAGCACATCCATTGGAATCTCCAGATAGACTGGTCCCGGGGTTGCATCCATGGCATGCCTGTAAGCCATGGCAATGTATTCCGGGATTCTCTGGACATGATAGACTTTGCGCGCCCACTTGGAAACAGTAGACATGATCTCCAGGGTGTTCAGATCCTGTAGCGATCCGGTCTCATTTTCCATCGCTGCCGAGGCGCCTCCGACATGAATCAGGGGGACTCCTTGCAGTTTAGCCTCCGCCATTCCCGTCACCGTATTGGTGACACCCGGCCCGGCAGTTGTAACCAGCACACCGGGTTTCCCGGTTATCATGGCATAGGATTCTGCTGCATAAGCAGCGGCGCATTCGTGTCGAAAGTCGATCACCTTGATCCCTTCTGCGCGGCAGCCATAATAAATTGGCATGACGTGCCCGCCGCTGAGGGTAAAGATCTGTTCAACACCCTCATTCTTCAATGCCTTGGCCAGCAATCTTCCTCCATCGACCTCTGCCATTAACAATACACCTACCTGGTTGTGTCATGTATGATCTGCTGTTTTTTGCACACTTCACCGTTTAACGCCGCCATCGCTCGTTCCACTCCAGGATCACTTTAAACCGTCTTTGCATGGCTAATTTCCTCACCTTCCGTCTGGCTTGTTCATATTATATTCAGCTTTTGCTCAACTGTCTTGATGCTTTGCTTTGCATCCTCGATTAGAGCGGTCAGGTCCTTCTCATCAATGCGCCACTCATGGCCAACCTTGAAATCTGGCAGCTTCCTTCCCCGGAGCCACCGGCAAATCACGTGCGAGACAAGTTACTGCTCACACTCCAGTCGCACGACCAAGATAAAATTCGCGTCAGAGGTTAAAGGGCATACTTCATCACTGAGGATTTGAAACAATATACTTTCTTTGTCCCATTAGTTCCATTTATGACAACATTCGGTAGCCAATCAGGATTTCCTCTAGTTTTTTAGGGGAAATACTATCTACAAGAAAATACAGCGAGCACCCACGGCAAACTTTCTCAATTTTTGCTGAGGATTAAAAAATGGCAAGGCGTTCCATAACCATGGAACCCTTGCCATTACTCATCTTCTGGTGCCGAAGGAGGGACTCGAACCCACACGCCTTTAAGGGGCAACGGATTTTGAGTCAGTAATTTTGGTATTTTGGCGTGTTTTTGAATATTTCTCCGTGACCTGGAATACGCACCGTTAAGGGATTTTTCGTCCTTCGTATTATCACCTGTACTCCCCCGTATCACCCTGTTTTGTGATATGTCTGTGATATTTTTGTGATATGGTCGGCCACCTGATCAAGGTTACTGTCTATCCTGTTTCAACGGACGGCCAGGGCCCGGGCGCAATTCCCGACCTTGTTTTTCGGCTACCCTTTCCCGGTATCTATATTGTTTGGCTGCTTTCCGGCAAAACAGGCAAGACTTCCCCCACGAACGAGCAGACATGAACATCCTGCCGCAACGATCACAGATCACGGGTGTCACCTTATCAATAACCACGTCCCGAATGACCTGATACCAGTATCGGCCATGAGGCAGGATGCAACTGGTTTCACGGCAAACTTGGCATCGGCCTTTGAAATATTCAACGTGACGGCCCCCAATACCGCACGAAATATTCGCAAAAGGTGTTCCTCCGCAAAGCTTGATAGCTCTTTGGCGGCTTCGTCCGTTCCCTCCTCACCGGATGTATATATTTCTTCGCCCCCCGGATAGCCTCCCACGTTAGCCCTCCAAGAACTGAGCGGCATTTTTTGACTGACTATAATCACGCCAGAGCCGGTAGGTGACTATCGTGTCCCGCATAGTGCTTGCTTCCCGTCTGATATTTTCGGGAGTTTCTTCGCGATAAGAGCGTTCCCTGTCGTGCTTATGACACATTTCGAGGTGCAATTGTTCAAAAAATGTTTGATGATTCTCCTCCATTAGTTCCACAGCAGCGGCCATGTCCCAATAATCCGCGTAGTTTTTGTAATAAGACTCAAATGCATTAAGAACGTTTAACCCCAGATGGCCTGACTTCTCCATAAAGCGGGTTATTTCTTCATCGCTGGCCTGGTACAGATTCGCAAACTCCAGGTAACTGACCATTCTATCACCCCATAATTCGTTACTCAAAAGTTACCTTTACGTATACTATTATCTCACATATCCTTTAAAGTAACAACAAGACAGAAAGGGGTTTAAGAAATGAAACGAACATACACGGCGGAAGAAGCCTGGAACGAGATCGGCGTGAGCCGGACCAAGTTTTACGACATGGCTAAAAAGGGACAAATCCAGGTTGTGAAGGCTGGGAAGAAAATATTGGTTCCTTGTTGGGCAGTATCGGAGTTTTTGCAAGAGACAAAGAATGCTCAGGGGTAGGCGCAATAAAACGAAGGCCGTCCGGGGATGAGGCCGGGCGGCTGGGCGAAAGGAGATTATATCATTGGCTACGTCCAGTGTAATTCAAACACTACCTAAAGTCAACATTGGTCAAGTTTTGGAGCGTTTACAGCATGTCCGCAAGACTTCCCGCGGGTGGACAGCGCTCTGTCCGGCACACCCTGATCGCAACCCTTCCCTATCAATAGCCGTAGGCAAAGATGGCCGTATTCTGCTCTACTGCTGGAGCGGCTGCACCTACCGGGAGATCGTCGTGGCCATGGGATTCGCGCCTAGCGACTTGTCACCTGGACGGCTACGG
Source organism: uncultured Peptococcaceae bacterium (assembly GCA_963767365.1). Taxonomy (GTDB): domain Bacteria; phylum Bacillota; class DSM-12270; order Thermacetogeniales; family Thermacetogeniaceae; genus Palsa-1188. Next base: position 16,318 of record CAVYEE010000008.1, on the reverse strand, counting down.
CCATGTACCCCGGAGGAGCGCCGGCAAGCGGCAGAGCAGGCACGGCAGCGCGAGCAGGAAAGAGCGCTGAAAGCCTGGGCAGATAAAGCTTACACCAAGTTGGTGCCTCTTCGACGAGCTTGCTTCTTGTTGCTGGACACCCCTGATTCATACTACTGCACCTTGATGGACTACTGCGATCACGTCCTGAACGAGCTTCAATATGGCGACCTGGCGGATAAGCTGGTTGTCATGCGGATGGCCCGCGCTGATAGGTTGGGCTTGGCCGGGGCGGTGATGTCATTATGACCAACACCGCAAGCGAGTTTGATAATGTTCTCGATGAGATAAAAGGACGGCTGAATGATGGCAAGAGCTATACCTCTGACGTGGAATTACAGAGACTTGTCACACGTGCAATTAACTTGCTTGCAGCGGGGACAAGTATTTACGCGGATGCTGGTATTGATGCATTGGCTGCAATTCTCAAGCCCCAGGGAGTCACCAAAAAGGCGCTTCACTTCGAAATTAAGATAGCACGCAGATCAAACCCCGGTTTAGCGTGTGTCAGTGTGTCAGGCACCCTTCAAAATGGCATGGGAGTGAGTGTTCAGTCTGTTACACCTGGCGACACACCCGATCAGGAAAGTGTAACACTGTGTCAGGACGCGCTGGAGGAGCAGGCCGCCACGGTCCTGGCTGATGATGATCCGCTGGATCTTGTAGAGACACAGATCCGTAACCTTGGCTATGGCGGCGACTTGAAAGCTCCCAAGATTGTGTACCTGGCCGCAACCTCCCGGCTGCTGGCGATCAGACCCGGGGCTATGCCTGTTCACCTGCTTCTGCATGGCCCGTCGAGCGCGGGAAGAGCTACACCTTGATGGTTGTTCTTTAATGCTCCCAGGCATTGCATATCAGGTTATAGACGCCGGCAGTCCACGGGTATTGATCTATGATCCCGAACCCCTTAAACACCGGATGATAATTTTCAGCGAGGCCGACAGCATACCGACCGACGAGGACAACCCGGCAGCAAGCGCAGTGCGTAGTCTGCTTCAGGACGGCAGGCTCAACTATGATGTTGTTGTCAAGGATGAGTTTGGTAATTATATCGTCCGTAAAATTAGTAAGGCAGTGGCCCGACTACTCTTGTTACCACGGCGGCCAGCAAACGGGGCGATCAGTTAATGACGAGGATCTTCACCCTGGATATTCCCGACAATAAGGAACAGGTTAGGGCGGCATTGAAGGCTCAGGGAGAGCTGGAGATCACCGGGCCGAGCGAGGTTGATCCCGCGTTGATCGCTTTCCAAACTCTGCTGCAAGTGCAAGCACCGTGGAATGTGATTGTTCCCTTCGCTGTCACACTGGCGATTGAGATCGGTAAGACGGCAAGTGCACCCCGCATTTTAAGGGACTTTCAGCGTGTGTTGTCTCTCGTTAAGAGCGTGGCAGTTATCCGCCACCAACACCGGGGCGCGATGACCAAGGGCGGCTGATTGCTGAGATCGAGGACTACAGGACTATATATGATCTTGTTGGTGATATGTATGCAGCAACCGTAACCGGGGCGAGTAAGGCCGTCCGAGAGGTCGTTAATGCCGTCCAAGATATAAAGTCTCAGAATAACGAGATCAGGATCACATACTCAGAATTAGCGAAGTGGCTTGATGTCCACCGGGAGATCGCCAGGAGACACGCAAAAACGGCCATACGCCTTGGCTGGCTGACAAACAACGAGATCCAAAAAGGGCGAACCGCGGATCTCGTGATAGGGGAGGAGATGCCACCGGCCACCGGCTTGCCTGCTCCTGACACACTTAACGCTCTGTCACAAGGGCGTGTCAGCGAATGTGACAAACTTCTAACACCTGAAATCCTTGCTGCTATTGGCGAAGAGGATAGCGAGGACGTATTCTGTCACAGTGACACACCTAAAACCGGGGTTAGTCCTGCGTACTTACATCAACTAGCAGCGGAGGCCTGGGGCAACAGCCATAAGGAGGGGGATCGGGAATGAACACGGTTGAACCGATCAGGGACCTGACCAAGATTCGAGGCAATGAAAAAGGTGCTGCGCGGCCAGAATATCCGGGATTGGCTCCTGTTTTGCCTGGGGATAAACAGCGCCTTGCGCGTCAGTGACCTGCTGAGGCTAAAGCAGGCTGACGTTTACGACGAGCGCGGCCGTGTACTCGATGCCGTCCATATCCGAGAGCGCAAGACCGGGAAGGAAAAGACTTTCAGGCTGAACCAATCGGCAAAAAAGGCTTTGGAAGAGTTTATCCGGGCTGTCGGACATGACGGGGATCGCTATCTGTTTGTGAGCAGGAAGGGAATTAACAGGCCATTATCCCGGAGCCAAGCCTGGCAGATCATTCACCGAGCAGCCAGGAGCGTAGGCGTGAAAGAGAACATAGGTACTCATACAATGAGAAAGACTTTCGCGTATCATGCCTACAAGCAAGGAACCGATATCGCGCTGTTAATGCGGGTGCTGAATCATAGCAGCCAGGCCGAGACTTTACGCTACATCGGGATTCAGCAGGACCAGATCGACGATGTTTATGTCTCTACATGCCTATGAGTTTATCAACACAATGGCAGTAAAATCTGCTATTATGTCCGGTTCAAAACAGTCTTTGGGTAGCTGGACACCTGGCGTAATAGGCTGCAAGCGTACTGCCACAATGCGAGACAGGCTTTTGCCAAATAAACCATAACAGGCTTGAGTTCTATTCGGGATGGAGTGGATATCGTGAATTTAACGAAGGATGAAAAGGCACGTCGAGGCTGACCCCCTGCGTTTGATAAGGACTTATACGCAACGGCTGCGCTACCGTATTGGGAACCGTGGACCCGGCGAACGCAGCAGGATTTCCTATATGAGAGATGGCCCATGCAGCGCTTGAGCCACTAAAAGGAACAGAAGCATACTATTTCTTCACATCGGGGTGGGGGAACAAGAACACGTTTTTGGCGCAGTTAGGCCGATATGGGAACTGGGAATTGATTCGTAACATTGCCGGGCAGGTTTTTGATGAAGTGCAAAAAGACGGCGGGCGCTTCAACGTAAAATATTGGATTAAAATTCTCTCCCATCATCGGATGAGTTATTTTCGAAAGCGGCTTCTAAAAGAGGGTGAATGATGATGGCAAGAACATTGGTGGACAAGTTAGCTCAGGAATTGAACGAGATGGATCACCCGGACAAACGGCCAACACCGGACGAATTGACCTGCGCTGACGGCAAGAATGAGCAGAAAGATAGCGCACATGAGCACCGGATACCGAAGGACGATCACCGGGCGCTGAGAGACCTTTGAAAATAACCCCTGCCCATCGCAGGTTACATATAACGTCGGTCAAGAGAGGAGGAACCATCATGTCAGAGCTATGTGCTTGCAGATTAATAGATTCGTGGATGTCAGCACCCGGTAAGCTCGTGCTACAGCTTGAAGTGAATTGTGGCGAGCAGGAATCGGAAACAACCACAACGGAGATCGCCCCGGCGGGCGGGATCACGGAGACACTGCCGGAGGTTCGAACCGGAGATCCCGGAGATCACCCCGGAAGAGACTGAAACGCAACCGGCAGCATAGGGGCAGGTGTCCAGATTGGGACACCTGGCAGGAGGGGGTGATTTTACCCCCTCCTTCACCCTGGTTTTTGCCACCTGGTGGTAGGAAATTATGGTAAAGTGACACCTGGTGTCATGGGGAGCATTTCGAGGACTTTATTTTAGCCTGTAAATACCGGGCACGTCCCCCATCCCCTGCGTATAGTACTTTCCGTATACGTATACCCCATAAGTATCGCCCCGGACAGCGCAACGGACAGCATACGCTGTTACTAGTGACAGCGCAAACGGACAGCGTGAAGGAGATAAAAACGCCTGTAATGCTTCTGCCACAAGCACTTTTACCCGGTAACACCGTTCGGACAGCGTGAAATAGACGACATAGAAAATTGAAGTAAACGCGAGTTGATCGGATAACTTATGCGCAAGTTATCCACAGAATTAACCACCAAGGTTGAATATGGCTGAATTTGAGAAACACGAAAGTATCGGGGTGATCGCATGGATATTCGTAAGATGGCTGAATCTCAAGCGGCAGAAGCGGATGCAGCTATTATTGAAGTACTCAGGGAATCCGAAAGCACGGTTAATGAACTGGCGGCGGCAACCAGCATGGGCGAACGTCGAATCAGAAGGGCGCTGGCCCGGTTACTGGAGAGTGGCCAGGTGGCGAAGGACGGCCAGTATTATTCCCTGACGACTACGCAATTTGCGTATGGTTCCCTGGGCGCGGTCCCTACCGCGGCGGTCCCTACCGCGCTTCAGGTTGGCCTTGTCCCCGCGCCGGCTGGCGAAGCGCTTTCTTTCGAGCGCAGAATGAGCCAGCAGCTTGCAAAGTTGTTGGATGCGCTGAAAAAGGCAGTCGCCTATTTTGACCCGGGGCTTGTCGCCAAGCTGGATAAGCGCATGGCTGACGAGCATGATCCTGCCGAAGCGCAATTGAGAGAATGGGCTTTCCAGCTAAACCGGCTGGCTAAAAATACTTTCCAGGCCGCGCGGCAGGAGCAGGAGCACCTGGCCGCATTGCAGCAGGAAGCCATTGAAACGGGCCAGTATGCCGAACAACTGAAAAAGCAGGTATTGAAGTATAAGGCCGACTGGGAAACCTTCACAAAACAGGCCGAAGAATGGGGCCAGGATCTGATTGACGCGGCTGGTCTATTAAATAGCTTGGACACCGGCAAGTTTAAGGCAAAACTGATAATGTTCAATGCCTTAGATCAACCGCGTATTATTAAGACGGCGAATGAGCTAATAGGGCACCTGGACGAAGCAACAAAGAAAGAGGTGCGATGGAATCTTTTGGGTAATAGCAAGCTAAAATTTTGGTGATCACGAAAAATTCTATTTAGTCATCATCTGTTTCATCATCGATCTTGATCGAGCCATTTGCCTGTTCGTAGTCGTTAAGATGTTTCAATAGAACGTATTCAATGTAATTCGTTAAGGTGCGGTGCTGCTGCTTAGCAAGACTCGCAATTTTGTCAAATATTTCATCTTGTAGACGTAGAGTGAACACCCGTTTATCTGTAGCCAATTGAACTCCTCCATAAACAGTCATTACAACTATTCTAGCCACCAAGTAGTTTATGTATACAGTCACTTGACAGCCATGTGACAGCAAAACTATAATGAGATCACAAGACAGGTAGGTGACATTACTTGACAGTAAAAAGAACTAAACGGAACACCTACAGATTTACCCTTGACCTTGATCAGATCATCACCCAGGAAGCAAAGAAGCTGGGCATCTCCAAAAACGCTTTCGTGCAGATGATCTTGGCAAAAGCACTGGAAGCTGACAAGGTGGCTCCCACAGATGAGTAACCCTACATTGAAGGAACTCCTCCGCTGCGAAACCGAAAAGATCATCCTTATCGACATGGCCGAAAGGTGCGGATTGGGTGATTCCCGAACCCTCGTGCAGAACGCGAAGATTGACAGGCTTGTAAACAAGGTGATGGGCAAGAGGCTGGCGAATTATGATTATATTGGCGTTACAGGAAAAAAATTGAGAAATACCGTTATGGTGGACAAGAAACCTTTGGACTCTCCTGGCCGCCAATGTGCGGTTAAAGAAAGGGGTTGGTAAAAGGCTTGCGAAGAAGGAGAAGGAATAGAATCATATGCGGAGGGATTTTGAAGGCCTTGAATCGACGGCGTGAATGGAGCATATGGAGAATCAAGGAGGCGAGAGCATGAAAAGGGCATTAATTGTAATACTGTCTCTCTTGTTTTGTGTCCTGTTTGCCGGGCCAGCACTGGCCGATAATGGCACGTGGTTCCGCGTCGGCAGCAACACCTATTCAGTCAACGGCCAGGCACAGACGATGGATGCCACTCCTTATATTGAGAACGGGCGAACAATGCTTCCTATCCGGTATGCAGCGGAGGCCCTAGGCATACCTGACAGCAATATCAAGTATAATCAGAGCACTCAGACAGTGACCATTATTGATGTTGGCAGCAGCAACGGCGCTGTCCAGCTTACCGTCGGCAGCGACATTATGTCGGTTCTTGGCGGGCAGATCACTATGGATACCCCCCAGAGATCACGAATGGCCGTGTTTTTCTGCCGATCAAATGGATAGCGCAGGGGTTAGGAGCGAACATCTCCTGGAATCCAGATAACCAGCAGGTGAATATTGGAAGCGGCGGCACAAGTAGCACTCAGCCTACGACTACCACAGTGACCTCACAGGTGTATGCGCCAACTATCTACCCTGCCGGCGGAACCTTCACCGGACCCCAGGCTGTGATCATCGGCAACATACCAAGCGGAGACACCGCCTACTACACTACCGATAACACCAATCCGATGAACAGCGGCACCCGTATTGCCTATAGCGGGCCGTTCTATGTCAGTCAGTCGGAGATCGTGCAGGTTGCCAACCAAGATCAATATGGGAACTGGAGTAATGTAGTTTCGGCCATATTCAATATCAGCACTCAATCTACCACAACAACACAAGTGCCTGAGCCAACCATAACACCGGATGGAGGTACATTCAGCAGTCCCCAAACCGTGACCATCAGCAATATACCCAGTGGGTATAATGCTTTTTACACCACGGATAGGTGAGCCCCCCGAACTCCAGCGCAGTGTATGACTACACTGGCCCCTTCACTGTCAGCCAGTCTGAGACCATAAACGTGGCTATTGCCCAGTATGCCAACGGTAACAACGATCAGCTTGTTAATTGGAGCGCCGTTGTTTCGGCTTCTTTTACCATCAATAATTCAACAACTGCGACTTCTCCAACCACAGTGACTTCTCCAACGGAGCCAACTATAACCCCTGATGGCGGTAACTATAACGATCCTCAGACCGTGACCATTGGCAACATTTACGGCACCGCCTACTACACTACGGACGGGTCGAACCCGGAGACCAGCAGCACGCGCATCGCCTACACCGGGCCGTTCACCGTGTACCAATCCGAGACAATCCAGGCCGTCGCCTACAGCTACTCCGGCTGGGGCGGTATAGCCTCAGCCACGTTCAACATGCTTGCCTCTCAGACACCGCAGCAGCAGACACCACAGACACCGCCTTGGCAGCAGCAGACACCGCCGGAGCCAACTATAACCCCTGACGGCGGGACATTCAGCAACCAAGTGACCATGACGATAACAACGATACCTGGAGACACCACCTATTTCACCGTCGATGGTTCCAATCCGGAGACCAGCAGCACGCGAGTCCGAACAAATGGTTTTTCCGCGCTTGGTATGTCCGCAACCGTGAATGCGGCTATTGAGGACCAGTATGGCAACTGGAGCGGAGTAGCATCGGCTTCTTTTGCCATCAACACACCGGCTACAGTGACTCCTCCAACTACTGTGACCCCCCCACCTGAGCCACCAGTGGTGACCATTCCAAACAAGCCAACCATAACCTCTGTTTCCTTTTTTGGTTCAGGTCAGGGTCTTCAAATGACTATCAACGGTTTTGGCTTTGGAGCGTTGCAAGCTGGGCTCCCATATACGGGCAATTCAAGTAACTTCAGGTTTCAAGATATTTCAAAGGGCTGGAATGCTGGGTACAGTGGCGATGATGTTACTCTTAACTACGAGTCCTGGACTGGCAATCAAATTCTAATTGCCGGATTTTCTGGTGATTACGGTGGCAAAGATGGCAAATGGACGATATCGCCAGGTAATTCTGTTGGAGTAATTGTTCAGAATTCAAATGGACAAGAGACCTCATGGACAGGTATATTGCCGTAAAACGTGAACCTCCACCAACGCCAACCATTACACCAAATGTTGAAAGCATATTTTAGCTCTGGAAACTGTCTCCATCGGTGAACCTCAAGACTGAAGTGTTGAAGCCCCGGCAAATAACCGGGGCATTGTTTTTTCAATGATCCTGCAATCAAAAATTTTTATGATCGCGTTTTTTATTTTTGCAAAACAAATGTTTCAATACTCATTTCCATTAAATGGTACTTAACAGAAATTAAGACTATTACATATTTTTAACATTTATTCTTTTTTTTGTTTTTTTGCGCGCGTATGCACATTATTATTATCACATAAAAAAATAGAGCTTTACATTATAAGAATATCATGTTAATATGCTTGTAGGTGAAAGGAGGTTGTACCCATGATTAAATGCCATTTGTCCCGTATCCTGGGCGAAAGGAAGATGAGCCGGAAGGCCCTGGCGCGGCAAGCCGGATTGAACGAGTTTACCGTCAGAAGTCTATACAATGAATCGTCAACGGCGATATATTTTGACGTTATGGACAGTATCTGCCGGGCACTGAACATTCAAACCGGAGACTTGTTCGAGTATGTCCAGGACGAAGCGCAGAATGGCACCTAAACGGGGCGTAAATAGTCCACCTGGTATGAATGGACGTTATGAGATTTTAACCCTGCTTAAAACGCAAATATGAAGGAGGTCTGAAACATGGCGAGAGGTTCAAAGACGAAGAAGGTTGTTTTGAAGAACGGAACGACCGTCTATCGGACAACCGTGGACGCGGGCACCGACCCAAAGACAGGAAAGCGCAAACAAAAACTTCTGACGGCGGACACCAAGGGCGAATTGGAAAAAGAGGCGGCGAAGATCCTGGCCGATGTTGCCAGGGGCACCTATTTTGAACCTGAGAAGAAGAGTTTTGGGGAATACCTTGATTATTGGCTTGAGACATACGGTGAGAACCTTGGAGTCCGAACCTTTCAGGATTATAAGAGTTACATAAACAGGCACTTGAAACCATCGTCTTTAGGCGCTACCCCATTGAGCAAGATTTCCCCGGCGGCCATTCAGAATTTTTACACGGAGGTCCGGGCGAGTGGCCGGAAGGATGGCAAGAAGTCTAAGGACGGCAGCCCGAGCCTGACTGGAAATACCGTCCTGCATTTCCACAGGCTTATTCATGAGGCCCTGGCGCATGCCATGCAATGGGGAATGATTGCCAGAAACCCGGCGGACTTAGTAAAGCCACCTAAAAAAGAGCGCGTCGAGATAAAAATATTCACCAGACCAGAAATTAATACCCTGGTACGAACAATGAAAGATACATACTTGTACATGCCAACTGTCATTTCTGCTGGAACCACAATGCGGGCGGGAGAGTGCCTGGGGCTTCCCTGGACGGACGTAAACTTGAAAGAGAAATACCTGAGCGTTACGCAGACATTGAAACAGACACAGGACGGCTTGCATTTCGGCCCTCCCAAGAGTAAGTCCAGCAGGCGCCGCATTGATCTTTCCCCCGAAGTGGTAGCCGAACTGAAAGCCCATAAGGTACGCCAGGCAAAAGAGAGGCTGGCGGCAGGGCCGGCGTACCAGGATCACGGGCTTGTCTGCTGTCTGCCGGACGGAAGCCCGATTCCGCCAACTAAATTGAGCGGGCATTGGCGGGATGTCGCAAAGCGGGTATTGAACAGGGATGATGCCCATTTTCACATGATCAGGCACACGGCGGCAACAATGATGTTAGAAGCCGGGGAGCCGATCAAGCGAGTATCGGAAATGTTGGGACATGCTTCGATCGCGTTAACCGGCGACACGTACGGCCACGTGACCCCGGCGGGTAGGAAGCACGCTGCGGATACCCTGGGCAAAGCCATGTTTGGAGCAGAGGAATAGGGCATTCCGTCAAAAAACGCCATTCTTGACCAATGGATAAACAATTAAGTCTTTTAAAAGAAGAAAGCGCCCCGGCACCCGACCGGAGCGTTCTTCTTTTCTATTTACTTTTTTTAAGTATATTATCTAATGTCCCATTACTTTCCATTGTCTTTAATTCCTTAAAGTAATCTTCCAAAGTAGTAGCATAATTCTCTACAACTGTATCTGGTCCAATATGTTTGTGATCTGGGAAGGTTGGTATATTTTTGTGATGTGTCCAATCTTTTTCATATCTTAAAACTGTACCATCCTCTTTTGCGTTCGGATTGTATGCTTGATATGAATAAGCTTGTCTCTCAATAGTACCCAGCTTGTACTGTAATTCTTCTTGTACTTCTACATTAACTCCATAATGTGTCTTTACTTCTGCATGTAAAGATACTATTCCTTCTGCATCTTGCTTTTTACCAGTTAGGGTACCTGGTTCAGGGTAATAAAAAACATCACCATCGACTGACACTTCATAAAGAAGTTTATGAACCGTTTGAAAAAGATGTTGAGTATATATATCCTTCAAGTTTTGCCCCCCTTGCTTGGGGCATATAAACGACTATATGTTCTCCAAAAAAATGCCCATTTCGTATAATCATATTTATCTGGTAGTTGACCATTTACGAATTGATTATAGAAAACCTTTGAATCTATCTTATACAAATGCTCAAAATATCTTATTTGAGACACAAGATAATCCTTGCTTGATAAATGATTCTTTGGGTTATCAAGCTCATTACAAAACTCTTTGTAATTAAGCTTCCTGTCAGGGCTTATTTTCAATTTTATCATTTATATTACCTTCAATTTTATCAAGATTTTCTTTAAGTTGGGTTAAGCCATTAATTAATGAATCAATATTATGTTTTGTAATTTCTACATTAATAAATTCTAACGAAGGTTCTGATAAATAATTATTATCAATCTCAATAACTGCTAACGCGGATATTATTTTTGGAAATCCTTGAGTTCCTGGTTTAATTATTGGTTGGAATGCAATGCCTTTTAATATTTTTGATGTGCAATTTGTTAGAAAATAATAATTATCTTTTAAAGTCTCATTTACAAATAGCTTTTTAACTAATGCTAACTTTTTTTCAGTCATGCTCAAGGGCTCTTGCCCGGATTCTTTGGCTTGTTTAAATATACTATCCTCGTTTTTGTTTAAGAAGGCTAATAATAGCTGGGCTATACTGTTAATTAAGGGAGTTAGTACCTCCGCAGGTAACTTATTCAGTATGTTGTCAGGAGGAAGTGGTCCGGAGAGAGCAAAACCGAATCGTTGCCTTCTAATAAGCCAGGCAGCTTTTTTAGATATGAGCAAGTTGTTTATCTCTTCACAGACTTCTGAGAATAGCTCATACGCATCCTCGAGCAATTTTCCTTCCATACTTATTCCCCCTTCATTAAAAGGGTTACACACTTATCATAAAATTCCTGCAAGTGATTGACGGTGACTAAGATTAATATAACACTATTGCCTAAAATAAACACGGGGTGTTTGAAAAATGGGAAATCGAAAAGGAGCATAAAAGCGTATGCTTATGTAATGCGGATATTGTTGTGGCTTGTGATATTTTTGTGATATTTTGTGACCCCATTGCCAAGGATGACCAAAACGGCAAGACTCCCGAAACCTGGAAGCCTTGCCGTTATTCATTTTCTTGGTGCCGAAGGAGGGACTCGAACCCACACGCCTTTAAGGGGCAACGGATTTTGAGTCCGCCGCGTCTGCCAATTCCGCCACTTCGGCACTCAACCTTGTTGCACTACAATTAGCTATTTGACACTATATATTATATCTGCCGGAGGCTACGTTTTCAAGGCGTCTCTCAGGAAATATCGTCCCGCTGTAACGCTAACCCCTTGCCGCGTTTTCCACTATTGTGTGTCCTGGTAGAATTAGGAATGCTCCTTACCGCATAAACACCTCCACCACGTCTACAGCGTCCACAATGCACTAATCGCAAGCAACTAAGAAGTAGAGGCATGGTAGAGGCAATACCTCTACCAAAAATCCATCGATCCCTTCATTCAAGTAGAGGCGTAGGGGCAGTAGAGGCATTTTTACTATATTGTGTATCGTTTTAATTATTTATCTGCGGTGTCTGCGGCTGGATGCCGAAATTTCTCTTTTAAGTATATGTTTTGCGAGACCAGTCCCATCCTCTTTTTCTGTTGCGGGGAAGACTTGGATTCCTCGGGTCGATACTATAATAAGGTGATGATTACCAGATGAACGGCACTAAACGATACTTCACCTTATTTCGATACTCTGAATAGTCCAGACAGGGTCTTTACCAGAAATTGTTCCTCATCAAGAAGTCTCCACACAATCACAATCGTAATCGGAACAATTGTGAACAATCCCCACCACGAGCCAAGAGCAAGAGGTACGCCTAAAAGCATGACAAGAGCTCCGATGTACATCGGATGACGTACGAACGCATAAGGCCCTGTCGATATTACTTTCTGCTCAGTGCCGACTTCGATAATTGCCGAGGTAAAGGTGTTTTCTTTGAACACGAAAAATACGATGAGAAGCCCGAGAGCGACAAGAACATCTCCGGCTACGGCTATATATAGCGGCATCGTTGACCACTGAAAGCGATGATCAATTGAGGGAAAAACCAAAACCGCGATAAATGCTATCTGTGCAACGAATTGTATGATTTTTTGACTTTTTTCCTTCTCGGCGCCCGGACCTGCATTAACTCGCCGCTCCAAAAGCTTCGGATCTTTTTTTATAAGATACAAGGTGATTGCTAGTACCGACGCTGTAAATACGGCAAGAAAAGTCCATGCCTGCCCGTAGTCAAGAGTCCACGCCGGAAGGAACAACAATACTGCCAAGCAGATGACAAGGAACAGGAGCCCGCCAAGCGCTTTTTTATTCAGATCCTTCATTTTGCATGCACCATTCTGACGGCTTTAAACTTAAACTCCCAATCATCAAATTCCATCCTTTATTACATTGTTGATTTCACTGCGGAAACTCCTATTTAGGAAATTACACTACTATATATCGTAGCTATTAGAGGTAGAGGACACTATATGAGGAATTACAGTCGGGCAAAAGAGACTTTTTGCACCAGAATCATTATTGCCCTGTTATTCCTTTTATAATTATAGAAAAATACCTCTACTGCCTCTACTGCCTCTACTGCTTTCTTGCCTCTACTGCCTCTACTACCTCTACTTTATTCATCTTATCATTGTTTTCATGGTAGAGGCATTTTGTAGGGGAGATAATGCCTCTACCCAATGCCTCTACCAAAGAACCGTCCGCCTTTTAGGCATTTCCCCCATCTCATCTAGCCCCACCTGTCGCAAGATTATTGAATGTACTATTGCCCCGGTAGTAAGCGTAGTAAAACATTCTGGCGGTGAGTATCACCAATCCCATAAACACAATAATCCCGCCTGCCGGAAGCGGGATTCATTGTGCGGTTCAGAAAGTGCTACATCAGCGCTTCCGCTTTTTCTGCCTTGAATAGGACCAGTTTCTCTTCAATGCTAGCCGTACCTTCCAGCCTGAATCCCTTGGGGCCGCCTTCCTTCGTTGCAATCAGCACCTGCATTTTACCGTTATTCTTAATGTTCTGCTGGGTAACCTCCATCTTATAGATGCCGAAACAGAGCACGTCTCCTTCCCTGATCTCAGCTCATGCGTGATCTTTTTACCATAAATGTAAACAAGTAACATATATTACCTGGTAATTGTCGCTGCCTCTACCCAGGGGGACAGCAAACGTTCTCTGTTAACATTGGGGTCGATACCCTCGCCTGCGTACAGCATCAGGAGCGTGAAGGCATCCAGGTAAATTCCATCTAAGGCAAGCACCCGGTCCATCAACTTGGATGCTGAGGTATAGAAGAGTTCGGCCCAGCGCAGGGGGGTGAAGCGCTCACTCTTCTCCGGCATCAGACATCGCATCAGGTTGAGTATCCGGTGGCTGACCACCAGGGTGAGCATGGACACCATTACCAGTGATTTGATGACAACCGGCTGATTGCTTGGTATCTCATCCAGCTTGTACAGACGCTTGAGCTCCTTGAAAACCATTTCAACACTCCAGCGCGCCCGGTAGAGGAGCGCCACATCTTCCGGCGTGAGCTGTTCCGGCAAGATGTCGGTAATAAAGAGGTGATATTCCCCGGTCTCATCATCCAGCACGCCAACCAGGCGGAACGTCTCTTTGATCTTGGAAGCGGCGCCCTTGGGGCGATAGACCTCGAAATTGTCTCCATCTGACTTCTTGGCCCTGGAGGCGCTGGCCTTGAATTCAACCTCCACCAGGATGTCGATCACTTCCCGCTTCAGGCGGGGCAGCACATCCTGCAGCTTCTTGCCGGCGAGGTCGATGGCGTTGCCTTTGTAGGTTTTTAGCACCGAGACAATAGTAGGATTGACCCCAGACTTTACCCGGCTGACGAAGTGGCCGCCGAACTTTCTGATCCGGCTGAACATCTCATACTTGAAAAATCCTAGGTCAAACAACAATATGTTGTTCTCCACCCAGGAACCGATACGGATGGTTTTCAGTTCGCTGGTCTTGCCGGAAAAGATCCCGACACTCTTGGTATTGCCGGTGAGCCCGATGGTGAGTCGTATCTTGAGTTCGGCCTTGTGCCTCGACCCGGGAAACTTTTCGGCCAACATGTCGTGCAGCTTGATGATCGAGCCGTCGAAGACGACCAGATCTTTGAACCCTTGCAGTTTTTCTGACAGAGCAAGGCTGGCGTGGCTGGCGAGATCCGCTACCCCGTGCACCAGGCATTCCTTGAGGAACCTATAAAGACCTTCGGTAAAACGATTGTAAAAGGCGGAGGCGACGATCGTTTCCGAGGATTCTTCCTCGTAAGCCCTTCTCAAGGAGGCGAGGGAGCGCTGCACCCCGGCTCCAAAGCCGAGCACCAGGACCCAGAACAGGATAAAAGGATCGACCTTCCGCCGGCGTTGGACGTACCCAACCCTTTTTGCCGTGTCTCGGAGCCATTCCGGTGCGAACATCTTGTACAGTGTCTTTTCAACCATGTGCGGATCGAGGTTGCCAGGCAGTGGCGCCAATTTGAATCCCCCTCCAAAAGAATATCTGGAGGAGAATTCCACATATGGAGGCTATTGTCCTGCTTGTCAAGGAACATTTTCGACATTTTTGTCGATTTACCAGGGATTAAGCGTTATACCTGGGCGATAATGGGATTATAAGGGCTTAACAGAACACCGATGGATCTCAGCTACCTTCCCTACCACGATCAGGTGGGGCTCTCCCTTCGCAGATACGGTAACGAGGGGAACAAATGGGGCCTTTGATATCACATCTTTGATATCTTCAGTAAGAACCATACAAATTCACTCCTTTTAAAATGTATTTGGTAAAGCTCAACCGGCAACAACTTCAGGTTACACCTCCAATGTTTTCGCTATCGCCTTGGCATTATTTTCTTTATAACCGATTGAAGTTATTGCACCGGGCTATTTCGAATAGCAAAGCATTTGTGCTGCTCTGAGTTTTTATCAGCTCATTCCTCCTAAATACCAGAATAACTCAAGGTGTTTGTAAATTAAATGCTTTTTGCAAATTGCCGTATCTATCGTATCCCAGGGTCTTATTATCGAAGCACCGTATCAGACTGTAATTAGTTTTTCATTTTCTTTAATAATCTCAGTCAGGCCTTCTCCCCAATATATTACTTCAATATTCAACTCCACCAGCTTTTCTGATACGCCTAATTGATCGGTGCATGCCTTGCAAGCTGAAAAGTTAACGCCAACATGCTGAGCCATTTTAATTTTTTCCTGCAGCATAGCATTCTCTGCCACAAGTTGGGCTGTAGCTCCCCAAATAATTACCGTGACCTCATCCCACCATTGTCTTAACATGCTGTTGGTGGCATACATCATAACCATTTTATCCGATGTTATAACGTCTGCATTTGTCCACAGAATAAACAATTTATTAGATTGACTCATAAAGCTGGACGACCTCCTCATTTTATAGTGTCACAGGTTGAGCAAAACATCGATTGCGCTCAGCCCAAAATCATGCCGCACGAGCTTTTCTTGATGATGCTGAAACACCTCCACCGCGTCTACTGCCCACACAATGTACAAATTTCATATCCCTTAACGGTGGATGCATGGTGGAGACAATACCTCTACCAGCTAAAATAGCTCTACCTAAAATCCATCGATCCCTTCATTCAAGTAGAGATGGTAGAGGTAGTAGAGGCATTTTTACTATAATAATTTAACATTTATTAACATATTATATATTACGGCTACCTGAATGAGACTCCTGTTTTTCCATCCTCACATAATTTCCATGTAATACCTTTTTTATTTAAGAAAAATGGCTCTACTGCCTCTACTGCATCCACTTTACTCATCTTATCATCGTACTCAGGGTAGAGGCATGGTGGAGGCATTATTTCCCACACCAAATGCCTCTACCAAAGCTGGCCCCTTTTTCAATGAGCGCTTACAGAGCCATTTCGGTATCCGTTATGCTGAGTAAATCCAACAGTACGTAGCCACGAACCACTGCTCCAGTGCCAGCGCAACCTGGCAGCAGCTACTGGATGGTCTGGCTCAGTTGAGTTTCCCTTATTTA
>CAVYEE010000007.1:0-42039 GCA_963767365.1 uncultured Peptococcaceae bacterium | reverse complement strand
CCTGCTGGCCGCACCCTCGTGACTTCAGTCATGAGTTAGGACAGCGAATACTTGTTTGCTTTTAAGATTACCTTCTGGTATAATACTCCATAGGAGGTGATCTGGTGGGAACCAAACAAATCGACAAAGCCTATGTCTTTCGCCTCTACCTGACAGAAAGCCAGGAAACATTTATCTTCAAAGCTATCGGTTGCGCCCGGTTTGTCTACAACTACTTTCTGGCGAGACGCCGTAAATATTACGAGGAAACCGGAGAAACGCTGGGTTATAGCAAGTGCAACCTGGAACTGACCTTGCTGAAGCAGGATAAAGATCATCTTTGGCTTAACGAAGTGGACAAATTCGCCTTGCAGAACAGCCTGCGGGATCTGGACACCGCATTCGTGAACTTCTTTCGGGAACAGGGGAAAGGCAATACCAAGCAGGGCTATCCGAAGTTTCATAAGAAGCATGGGCAGAAACAGTCTTATCGGACCAATTTTACCAATAACAATATCGAAGTAGATATGGGCAACTGCCGGATCAAGCTGCCGAAGCTCGGCTGGGTCAACTTCCGCAAGAATAAGAAACAGACTATCTTCCCGGTAGGGATTATCAACGCCACTATAGGGCGCACTCCAAGCGGTAAATACATTGTTTCGGTCACTTGTTTGGACCAAGTAGAGGATCTTCAGGAAGTCGGCCGGTATATCGGCTTTGATCTCGGCCTGAAACAGTTCCTGATCCCCTCTAAAGGAGAACCAGTAGAGAACCCCCGGTACTTTCGCAAAACCGAGCAGCTACTGGCAAGGGCACAGCGTCGGCTCTCCAGGATGAAGAAGGGTTCGAAGAATTACATCAAGCAGAAAGTCAAAGTGGCGAAACTCCACGAGCGTATCTCCAGCCAGCGCAAAGACTTCCTTCACAAGCAGTCGACCAGGCTGATAACAGAAAACCAAATTATCTGCCTGGAAGACCTGCAGGTGAAGAACATGGTTAGAAACCGTAAGCTCGCCAAGTCGATTCAGGACGCCGGTTGGGGAGAATTCAAGCGGATGCTCAAGTACAAGGCCAACTGGTATGGCCGGACACTGGTCACGATCGACAAGTTCTACCCATCTACCAAGAAGTGCAGTCACTGCGGAGAAGTAAACCCAATGGTTGTCCTGGATATGAGGAACTGGCAATGTCCAGTTTGCAAGACGATCCACGAACGCGACCGAAACGCCGCGGAAAACATCTTAAAAGAAGGACTGCGGATTCTCGCAGCCTGAAAATTTCAAATGAACCGCAGGAACTGCGGGGATAGCCTGTGGAGCCCTGGTAAGACCTCTCTCACGAAGGCAAGGGGCGATGAATCAGGAACGAGTGATTGGGGTCAAGAATCTCGTGACTTCAGTCGTGAGAGGTTCAAGGCAGGCATTCAGGCATAATTCACAATCCGGCAGGCAGCTCTCGTAAGTGGCGAGAGGATCTGCCTCCACCTCTTCCGATATCAGGACCGCGCTCAACCGAGATCGAATTTCCGTATAGATAATTTATCAAGAGCGTATTCTTGCCGATCCGGCCAAGACCGGCCAATGCGCCAGCATGTTTGAGAGAGATGATGCCACGGCCGTGCCTTCTCGCTTCATCCCAGTATTCATAAGGCTCGGCAGACGGTATGGACACAGCGGCAATGCCTTTTGCATCCAACTGATTGGCAAGTTCGAAGGATATTTCGTCCATTTTCCTGACCATCATATTTCTCTCGAAAGTGTATGGAACATTTGACCTGGCGCTCAGTGTGCTCCTGGCAAACTGGGATGCCAAGACGATTACAGACTTGCAGCCGGGGAAGACATCCTGGGGATGGAACCCTTCCGGTGCATCCTTGAAACGATCTATCGGAGCGATATTGCAGAGGTCGGCCCCAAGTCGGGTTGCCGCTTTTTTAACATACCAGGAATCGATATTCATACGGTTCATTTCTCCCCTCTCTACCGGTTGTTGATTAAATAGGACAGGATTTCGTTGTCTGTGCACATCCGTCCAAACTCGTCCTCGCCGAGGGCATAGATCAACACCCGGCCCCAGATGTCGTGTTTGGTATACTCCTTGGCAACCAGGACAATGCACGGGGTGGTGGTCCACACACCTACAGCCTCGCCCCGCTCATCAATTTCACCAATCACCACCTCCCGATCATCTCCTACCGCTACGCGGTTCCATATGTTCAGGCATATCACAAATCTCCGTCCTCTGCTATACTGATTTCGAGGATATATTCCCACTTCGGTCCTTCGTTCGTCAGATTAGCCTAACCTCACGTCATTACAGGATGAGATTAGGCTACAGGGATGACGAATTCACCTTATATTGCTGACATGTAAAGCTGTTGCAAATGTCCCGTCACGATCGGGCGGATAGCGATACCATTTTCATCTAAGAGGGAGAAGGCGTCTTCATGGAACAACGGTTCTCAACGTATTTGCTTGACGCCGCCCTGCACAAGAAGAAGATTGAGCGGGAAGAGCGCCGAAAGCGGTTGCTTGACCGAACTTTAGCTGTTCTGGATCTTCTCGCCCAGAGATGCCAATTCACAGAAGCCTATGTATTTGGATCGCTGGTCAAGGAAGGGCATTACATACCAGGGCGCTCTGATGTCGATATTGCAGTCACGGGCATGAATGATCAGGATTATTTCCCGGCGGCGGCCTTTCTTTCTTCAGCGCTGGAAACCGATGTGGACTTGATTCAGCTCGACGGCCATCCGCTAGAGAACATTGTCAGGCAGGAGGGGATACGATGGAAAGGGAGCAACTAGCGCTGCTGAAAGCACAGGTGATGAATCAGGTTGAAACTATCGAGAACCTTTTCGAAAAGGTTGAGGAGAGAAAAAGCCCGGAATCATCGGCTGAATTGGAGAGCCTCGCCTTCCGGTTGCACAACTTGTACTGCGCCTTCGAGGATCTTTTTAAGCTGGTAGCAGGAGTATTCGAAAATCAGATAGACGACATGGGTAAATACCATGTGGAATTGCTCAAGCGAATGATGATTGAAATTGAGGGTGTTCGTCCGGCACTCTTAAAACCGAAAACAATTCGTCTATTGGACAACCTCCGTGCTTTCAGGCATTTTTTTCGCTGGGCCTACGCTGCTGACCTGGACGAGCGCAAAATACGTCTTGTATTGGATGACGCTCTTGAACTGAGGAAGATCTATCGCCAGGATGTTCTTGAATTTCTCAAAGAATTGATCGGATCATTGTCCGAATAATCAACCGCAAGGGAATTGCTGGCGCAGGGTGTTCGGCAGAGGCACCCTGAATATACGGAAGACGAGGTAAGGCGGCTGTTTATCAATGTCTATCCCCAGGTTTTACAAACATAAAAGAAATTCCTGTCGTTAAACTAGACGAGTTGGATGTACCTCCCGAATATACGGGAGCGACCGATGAACCGGCCTGAATCTGCGCTTTATGTCCCAAAGACTACTAGTCTTCCTCCGTTCTCTGTAAAAGCCACTACGGAGTTTTCTGTTGCTATTTGGTGTCACAAGGTAAAGGTTAATATTTTTGAAGGGGAAGGGGATTTAGATGAGTACGACTTATGACCGCCTGTTTCAAAGTCTTCGTCTCGGACCGTTTGTGCTGCCCAATCGCATCACCAAGACTCCCATGTTTCTAGGGTACGCCAATGAGGACGGTACGGCCAGCGATCTTCTCATCGGTCATTACCGGGAAATGGGGGCCAGTGGTGCCGCCCTAGTCGTCACGGAACATACCTGCATCGACCAGGCCACTGGCGGATCGAAAAGGATGCTGCGCTCCGACGAAGACCGCTTCCTGCCAGACTTGGGCAGGGTGGCAGCAGCCATCAAGGAGGGGGGTGCCCTGGCGGGTTGCCAGATCAACCACCTGGGCCGATACGCCCAGACGGAAACCCCGCTGGCGCCTTCGGTCTTCGCGTCGCCGCTATGTCAGCATTCCCGCGCCATGACCGAAGAGGACATCCATCGGGTGATCGCCCAATTCGCCGCCGCGGCCCGGAGGGTACAGGAAGCCGGTTTCGATTTGGTGGAACTGCACGGCGGGCGCGGTTACCTGCTGATGCAGTTCCTCTCCCCGTTTTACAACCGGCGGACGGATGCATACGGCGGTAGCCTGGCCAACCGCATGCGCTTTCCCCTGGCCGTGGTACGCGCAGTCAAGGAAGCGGTGGGCGGTTTCCCCGTCGGCTATCGTTTGACGGGGGACGAGTGGCTGCCGGGAGGCTTTGGCCCGGAGGAAGCAGCCACCTTCGCGGCCGAATTGGCAAAGGCCGGCGTAGCCTATCTTTCTGTGATGACCGAGAGTAACGAAGCCCCTATGTTAAACCCTGACTATAAAAAACTGGCCGCCGAGGTATGTTACGCCGCCGATGTTTCGAAGCGGATCAAGGGCACGGTTAACATCCCGGTTATCGTTGCCGGACGCATTACCACCCCCACCCTGGCCGAAGAGGTGCTGAAGCAGGGCCAGGCCGATCTGATCGGCCTAGCCAGGGCCCTCCTGTGCGATCCCCTATGGCCCCAGAAAGCGAGAGAGGGGATCGAGGAGGAGATCGATATCTGCGACAACTGCTCCGCCTGCATCGTCAACCTGATCAGGAGCGAGCCGGTAATTTGTGTCCGGTGGGAGAAGGAGAAGAGGGACTCTCGGTGTCCAGGGAGATAGCCACCCTGCTTCGCGCAGGGTACAGCCCTGCTCCTCGATGAAATGGTGCAGCCTGGAGACGGTCGGAGCCTCGGCGGCGCCGTAGGGACCGATGTGCATTACCTGGGCGCACAGGCCCTCGTGGAAGTGTTCCAACCTGACCCGATCCAGCGAGATAAGTTCTTTTTTCCGGCGTGCCTGTTCTCTGGCCTCGTCGAGCAGGTGGTGGGGTCACCTGTTGCGGCTGCCCTGATTCAGATTAATAACCATCCTCTTTCGGAAGTTGTGAAACAAGAGGGTTATGGCGGATAAGGGCTACTTGTACTCAAGTTTGCTTCTCTGTTTTTTGTCCCGCTTTCATATCATAAAATCGTTCTCCAGCTAACCGGAACACAATATCGTCGGTGCGGTCTTCTATAGCAAGGACAACTACTATTTGCAAGACCTGGACATATTGCTTGGTAACTGTAAACACAATCCGTATGCCGGCATCTCTTAGCTTGATCTCTTTACAGCCGGTTAGATTAATATTCCGCTTTTTCCCCAAAGGCTTGCCTATCTCATCAGCGCGTATCCCCAGTTCTTCCAAAGCCTTGTCCACTATCTGGACGACGGTATTATCCAATCTGGCATATTCTTTCTGAGCAGCTTTATGCAAGCGGACTTCAAAACGGTGGTCAGCCATTTGTCCTCCGTATAGCGTCCCAAGGAACACTGTTGCCAATGGCATCTTTTTCTACCTCATCGAGGCGTTGGCGGAGGATGCGATCATTTTCTGCTTCTTCCAGTTCGGCTAATCTGGCATAAATTTTTTTGAACAAGCCATATCCTAACAGCACGGTTTTTATTTTACCCTGCTTGCCAGTAACAAAAAGTGGAAAATTTTGCGCACGTTCTTGCATAATCCCAAATTTCTTAGCTGCCTCAGAAGCCTGGATCAGTTGATCATCACTAAATAGCGGTTTTTGTTCCATAGCACTTACACCCACCTTCTTCCATCCTTTAGCATATGCCGGGTTAATCTTATTATACCCAATATATTACGTAATATCATCCGTATATTAAGCAGAATATACCGCACCGCTTTTTGCGGAAATGCTTTGACAAAAGGTAGCGCTACAAAATACCATATTTACAGCACCGGTGCGAGGAGAGAAGAGAGGAATGATCACCGGGCGTTGGCGTGTTGAGAAGATGGAAAAGGGAAGCCCCGAAAATGATTTGGCTCATATGGCGTAAATGGCTTGGTTCGGATATAATATAAACAAGGGGTGGTAAAAATGATGCAGATGCTTTCTGCCAGTATAGCTCGTGATCGGTTTGCCGAACTTCGACGTGAGGCATTAAAAGGCCGGGAAATTCTGATCGAAGATAGCAAGCAGCTTAATAGTCCCTTAATTTCCATTATTTCCACCGAGCTGCTAGACTCACTTACCGATTCTTTTGTCTTTGCTCCACAATGGGATGAGGACGAGGACGGTTCGCTCACCGTATCCCTTAAGGAAATTGATATCATTGGCTATGGTGAGACTCGCGAGGATGCTGCCGAAGTATTGGCTACTGCGGCCAACGAGTATGCGGAATTGTATTTCTCTGAGCTATCGTTTTACCTGTCTCCCATGGTTAACCGTCTTTCTCACTACCCATACCTCCGTCGAATTGCTCGTTGTAGCGGAGATATCGCCAAAGTAAAGCAAGTTTTGGGGGTATAAAATGCCTCCACAATTTACCTTCGGGGATATCGAATCAATTTGCAGACGGCTTGGCATAGCCAGGGCTCAAAAAAGTAGTATGCTTTGGCGTGGGGTAGGACCGGACGGCCAATATCGTCAAACAACTATGCATAGCCATGGCGATGCTACCACCGTATCTCCCTCTACAGCCGAGAAAATGGCCGAACAACTGAAATTCAAAGATGTTGGTGATATGTACGATTTCCTCAATAACCGTCATCGTAAATTTTAACTTCGCTGAGAAGTCCCCCGCCTCTTTAGACGGTGGGTTCAGGTTAATTGATCAGTGGGGGTTCAATCCCCCTCTGATCAGCGAAGTTAAATGAACAAGTTGCCGTGCCATATGTCCAGCACTCAACTACCAATTGCTTCGCATGCTACGCAATTTGAGTGCTGGACAGGCACATGGCATCAAACTTCGCTTTGCTACGTTTGAAAACAGGCTTGGCCTGACACCCAGGTTGTAGCCTTTTCCATCGCCAACTTTTTTGTCTGATCGTGGGCTATGCTTGGCTATATTACCGCGCTGTCACACTCGTGACTTTAGTCGTGAGTTAGGCTGGCGTATTTAATCATTCTAATACGATGTATAATAAGGATATAAGAAAGGACGGGAGTTGTCCATGTTTGGTATAACGGAAGAAGAAAAAACGGGTGTAAAAAGTTCTAAGAAATTATGCAACAGCACCCCAGAAGAAGATGTTTTGCCAGTGCGAGAGGAGAGAAGAGCGTGCAGGGTCTTGAGCATTTGATGAGTCCCATAAAGGTCAGGTCGGTTGAAATCCCGAACCGGGTAGTAATGCCTCCCATGGGAACTATCTTGGCTAACAAGGATGGGAGTGTCAGTGCGGCACTCCTGGCCTACCTTGAGAGAAGGGCTCGAAGCGGCGCCGGGCTCGTGATTTCTGAAATAACTTCTGTGCACCCATCAGGGTCGACATCCCCTTTGCAACTGGCGGCTTATGATGACCTCTTCATGCCTGGCTTGAAGAAGATAGCGGAAGTGGTCCACGCCCAAGGCAGCAAAGTGGCTATGCAACTTCACCATTGTGGCAGGGAGGGCCGGTATCAACTGGAAAGAGGACAGGCAATGGCTCCTTCGGCGGTTCCCAGCGTGGTTTTCGGCGGGGTTCCCAAGGAGATGACCATTGACGACATTAAAGAGATCATTCAAAGTTTTGGCGCGGCGGCCGTCCGGGCCAGAGAGGCCGGATTTGACGCAGTGGAGCTGCATGGGGCTCATGGTTATCTGCTGCAACAGTTCCTTTCCGCCCATTCCAATCAAAGAACTGATGAATATGGCGGAGATTTTCGCCAGCGAGCCAGGTTTGTGGTAGAAGTTATCCAGGAGGTCCGGCGGAGAGTGGGGGAAGACTTCCCTATCTCCCTGAGGATTTCGGTGGACGAGTGGATCAAAGGCG
The DNA here is from genome assembly GCA_963767365.1 of uncultured Peptococcaceae bacterium. Lineage (GTDB taxonomy): Bacteria > Bacillota > DSM-12270 > Thermacetogeniales > Thermacetogeniaceae > Palsa-1188. The sequence goes on along the minus strand of CAVYEE010000007.1, from coordinate 34,231 downwards.
GTTATAAGCCCGAGGATATGCAAACTGTAGTGCCGGAATTCGTGAAGGCGGGGGTCGACATAATCCACGCCTCTTTTGGAACTCACGGAAGCCCCGCCGGTATCACTTCAGCGCCTATCGAATATCAACCCGGGTTTAACGTGGGGCTGGCCCGTAAAATGAAAGAGGTCGTAGGCGTCCCGGTGATCGGGGTCGGGCGTTTTACGGATCCATTTCTAGCCGACGAGTACATTGCCCGTGGTGATGCCGATCTGATCGCCTTTGGGCGTCAGCATCTTGCGGATCCCGATTTCCTGATCAATGCTCTTAATGGACGGCCGGAGGAGACCTTTGAGTGTTTGGCATGCAACCAGGGGTGCATTGAGCGCCTGATGTTCGAAGGTAAAAGGATCCGCTGCGCTATCAACCCCGAAACAGGACAGGAATTGATTTACCCTCAGGGACCAGCATCAGTCAGCCGTAAGGTATGGGTCGTAGGGGCAGGTCCTGGGGGGCTGACGGCTGCCTACGAGGCCGGCAGACTAGGACACAGGGTAACGGTATTTGAAAAAGAAAAGGAGACAGGCGGTCAGGTTTTGCTAGCGGGGCGAACACCGTTTAAAGGAGCCTATACGAAATGGATCAAGAAGCTGGCAGCCAAGGCTGAGAAAGTGGCTGAAATCCGTACGGGCGTAGAGGTAACGGAGGAGTTGATCGCCCAAGGCCAGCCGGAGGTTGTTATTCTCACGGGCGCCAAGGAAACGACGCCGGCAGTGGAAGGAATAGATCTGCCGCATGTCTGCCGCTTCAGCCAGGTACTGAAGGGCGAGGTGGAGCCAGGCAAAAATGTGGTTATTATCGGCGCCGGTTTGGTAGGAATGGAGACAGCCGACTATTTGATCCAGCAGGGTCCGCACAGTCTAACTTTAGTGGATCAACTCAAGGCATCACCGGTTTCTAAGCTCTTCTCCCATGGGTATATGCTGCATACGCGCCTCAAAGCTGCCGGTTGTCAGATGCTTTTTAACACGACCGTACAAAGGATCGAACCGGATGGGGTAGTGGTGGTATGCAATGGTGAAGAGCAGATGCTGGCTCCTGTCGACCAGGTGGTCATAGCAACGGGCGCCACGCCCAACGACAGCCTGAAACAGGTGTTAGATGCCCGTGGGATCAGGCATTACGTAATAGGTGACGCGGCAGGGGTCCGCCGCATAGTTGAGGCGGTGGAAGAGGGGGCTAGGGCTGCCTGGGATATCTCCTAGCGAGAAGTTGGAACGCTAACGGAGCCCTGTTAGGCTCCAACAGCAAAGAGCCGGGACTTACGCTGCCCCGGCTCTTTAACTGCGATCTGGACTAATTCTATTCTTTGCTTATGGTTTTGCTTTTGTCTTTTCCGACCCCGGCCCCTTTTCTAGTAGGTCTGAACGTCGTGGGCGCCATGCTGGCGAAGAATGTGGGACGCGTCATCGAGCTTCGGCCCGCTGCTGTGAACGGCTACCAGGGTCTTACCCTGCTTGACGTCCTCTTCGTAGTGATGGCTCTCCTCGGCGGGGATGCCCCAGTCGATCAGGCCGCCGGCGATGCCACCGGTGGCGGCTCCGGACAGCAGTCCGGCGATCGGCCCTGCGGCGATCAGGGGACCGATGCCGGGGATGAACAGGGCGCCTGCCCCGAGGGCCAGGCCGGCCATGCCTCCCAGCACGCCTCCGGAAACGACCCCGTCCAGGTTGGAGTCCGTGTCGCTCCTCATGCTGAGCCCGGAGGATTCGCCCTGCTTTTCGTCGCGGGTGACGACGGAGATCTCCCGGTCAAACCCCTTGTTACGCAACTCCTGCACTGACCTCTCGGCCTGGTCGCGGTTGTCGAATATGCCAAGAGCAACTGATGCCATACCGATACCTCCCGGTTCTTAGATTGTCTCTAGTATTTGAAGAGCCGGGCGCAATTATGTAAGAAGTACCGCCCCTGAGGTTTAAAAGAACATCATGGGTACCTGGTGATCGTCATGGGAGCCGGGTACCCGCAATCTCACTTCTCACCTCTCACTTCGCACATCCCAAATGCCAAGTCGTTGATGACCAGCCCGGTAAGAATCTTCGGATAGAAGTAGGTGGACTTCTGGGGCATCTTATCACCGGCGGCGGCGACAGCCGTTACCTGCTCGATCCGCGTCGGGTTCAGGATAAAGGATAACTGGGCCTGGCCGCTGGCAACTGCCTGGAGCGCCTCCGCCTCATCCCTGGTATAGGTCAGGTTCTCCTGCTGCGACAGCGCCTCCTGCTCCAGCCCCAGCAGCCTGTTCAGGATCAGGACTTGCAGCACCGCCACGTCCAGGTTGCACCAGGCCTCGGATTTATGCGGAACGAGTTGCCTGACCCGGAGGTGGTTGTTCAGGGTCAACAGGTAGGTTGCCGGTTCCGGGGTGGCCATCAAGAGGACCGGGTGGTCCGGCTGCCGGCGGACATCGAGCAATTTCGGCGCCTGACCGGCGTCGGTCAGGGAGGTCTTTTCCACCGTAAAGTCCTCCTGCAACCGCTCCTTGAGGAGAGCCAGGTCCAGGTGCGGCAGGCTGTGCAGGATCCGGTGGGTGGGCAGGATGACCAGGCCGGGGTCGCCGGTGCGCACCAGGTACATCAGGATGTATGCCGCCCCCGGACAACGTTCTTTTTCGGCGTGGTAATAGTTCAGGGCGGTCTCGTAGCGGTGGTGGCCGTCGGCGATGTACAGGGGGCGGTCCCTGAGGGCGGCGGTCAGCTTCTGATGCAGGACGGGGTCGGTGATCACCCAGAGCCGGTTGCTGACGCCGGTGTCATCGACCAGGTCCAACTGCGGCGGCGCCTCTTTCGCCCGTTCGAAATCGCCCTGCAGAGTCAGGCCGGCATCCTCATAGTAGGCGAAGACCGGACTGAAGTTGGCCTGGCAGGCCTCCAGCAGGGCCAGCCGGTCCGCCTTGGGCTTGGACAGGGTCTCCTCGTGCGGACGGATCTTGCCGGTGGCGTATTCCTCGAGGGCCACCTGGGCAAAAAAGCCGGTCCTGCGGAACCAGACGCCACCCTGCTGAAATAACTGCTCCTGCAGGTAGATCGCCGCCTCCGGCTCCCGGGCCAGGACGCCGGACCGCAGCCAGTCCCGGTAGTCAGTTGCGGCGCGGGTATAGCGGTTGTTGCCGTCATCGTCGGCGGGGTATTGTTGACCGTACTCCAGGCGGATCACGTTATAGGGATGCCGCTCGTAATATCTTTGCTGCGCTGCGGGGTCGATCACATCATAGGGCGGCGTCACCATTGCCGCCATGTTCGACGACATGCGGGTGTTGTACCTGACGCCGTGAAACGGAATGACTTCCGCCAAAGTTTCCACCTCTCACATCATTCTCGTTGCCTTGCGATACCGGTGATCATATTTTTCACTAAAAGGATTGCAAACTCCTCTTTAATGCAATAGTCTGATGAGGGTATTTTAAACATCAAGAGAGCGGGAGCATGCTGGTCGACTACCATACCCACCCCTGGGGCACAGAGGAACTGCTGGAGAATCCTGGCCGCCGCCGGAGCAGGGATTGAAGAGATTGGCCTGTCAGACCATGACTGGTACTGCGAGGGCATCGACTTTGAACTGGTGGCTGCGGTGGCGGGGCGGTTTCCTTCCTGAGGTGAAGAACGGCATGGAGTTCGACTTCATGCCCGGCAGGGAGAGAAGATCGCCTCCATATCCGGCACCTGCCTTTTGATTACCTGATCGGGTCGGTGCACGAGATCGGGGACTGGATGTTCGACCATCCAGATTATCAGGCGCTTTATTCCCGATGGGATATAAACGAGCTCTACCGAACATATTTTAGTTTAATAGGGGAGCTTGCCCGGTCCGGCCTGTTTGACATCGTCGGACACTTCGACCTGATCAAGGTGTTCGGTTACCGGCCGGCGGGGCCTGTGTTGCCTCTGGCCGCCCCCGCCCTGCAGGCGATCAGGGAGGCCGGGTTGACGGTCGAGGTCAATACCAGGGGTGGCTATAAACCCTGCGCGGAGATCTACCCGGCCACGGAACTGCTGCAGGAATGCTTTTCTCTAGGCATTCCGGCAACCCTCGGCTCGGATGCGCATGAAGCCGAAGAGATCGGAAGAGACCTCGCCGCGGGCGCCAGCTTTTATACCGGATCGGGTACCGCAGGTTGGCGACTTTTTCCGACCGAGGGCTAACCGCCACTAAGCTCCCGTTTACGGGAGACCAAGTGGCGCTAAGCCCTTGACAGTGCAACTACGGCTTCTGCCTTCGCCGTTGGCTCGGCACAAGCCAAGTTTTACTGATAATTCAGTGGGGGTAAAGCAGTCCCCCGACTGAAGCCGAGAACTAGTTGAACGGGCGCCGGAGGATCATGCAGCCTCTCTGAGCTCCACCTATTTCACAGGGATTAAGGAGCCGCGACATAGATGGACTTTTTCCTGCTGTTTGTGAGCCTGGGAACTATTCTGGCGGCAGCGGAGATCTTTACCAACGGTGTGGAATGGCTGGGGTTGCGCCTGCACCTGGCTGAGGGCGCCGTCGGCAGCATCCTGGCGGCGGTGGGCACCGCCCTGCCCGAGTCCCTGATCCCTCTGATCGCCTTTGTTACCGGTAAAGGACTGGAACATCAGGATGTGGGCATCGGGGCGATCATCGGCGCCCCCTTCATGCTCAGCACCCTCGCCTTTTTCATCAGCGGCCTGGTGGTAGTGCTGGACGCCCGCAAGCGGTCCAGCTTCCCCAACTTGGAAGTCGAACCGGGGATCATTCAGCGGGATCTGCTGTTCTTTTTCTTCGGCTACATCCTCGGCCTCTCCGCCTTCATTGCCCCCGAACAGTGGCAGCCCACCTTTGTGGTGGTGCTGCTGAGCAGTTACTTCCTCTACATTTCTTTAACCCTCAGGAGGACATCAGCACACGGCCAGTCCCCGGACCTCCGCCCGCTGTTCTTCAGCGCCAGGAGGAGCAGGCCGCGCATCCTCATGATTCTCCTGCAGGTCGTGTTTGCAGTCTGCCTGCTGATCGGCGCGGCGGAACTGTTCATTCACCAGGTTACCGCCATCTCCCTGCTGCTGGGCATCCCCATCTTCTTCCTGTCCCTGATTGTCGCTCCCATCGCCACAGAACTGCCCGAGAAGTTCAACAGCATCATCTGGCTCAAGCGGCGCAAGGACACCCTGGCGATCGGCAATATCACCGGGGCGATGGTCTTTCAGAGCGCCATCCTGCCCAGCATCGGTATTCTGACCGGCAACTGGCATTACGAATCCGGCTCGCTGACCCCGATCCTGTTGACTTGCCTCTCCGCCGGATTGGTCTATCTCAGCCTGAGGATTGGAAAGAATCTGAACGCCTACATTCTGCTGATGGGAGGACTCTTCTACCTGATCTTTCTGGGGACAACCCTTTACGGACCGTTTTAGTGGTGGTAACTTTTAAGGGACGCAGAATAAGTGAGCTTGGTTAGCAAGTTTCCCAAGGTGCGTTAAACGTGCATGCGTCCTGCCGGCTGCAATCTGGAAATATGGAGTGATCTGATGAACCCCTATGATCAGGCCCATGAATTGGCCCGGGGGCTGAAAGCTTCAGGTGAATACCGGGCCTGGCTGGAATCCAGAAAGCAGATCGAGGCAGACCCGAAGAACAAGGAGATGCTAAACGAACTGCGGCGTCTGCAGTGGGAGCTGGAAATGGACAAGGCCCTGGGGCGGGAAGTAAACACGGACAAACAGCAGCGCTTGCAGCAGGTGACCGGACTCGTCAGCCTCAACCCGGCCCTGCAGGACTACCTGGGCGCAGAATACCGGTTTGCCCAGCTCATGGCCGACGTTCAGAAGATCCTGGCCGACGCCCTGAACGAGTGGTTCAAGGACGCCGGGGATGTTCTGGAAAAGATGGAGCGGTAGGAAGCCGGTAGGACCGGGAACGGCATTCCTGGCAGGGCAGTGACTGCATCTTGAGAGGCCGCTGCCAGGGGAGTCCGGGCCGGGTCCGGTTATGCCCGGGTTGGATTCTTGCATTGACAGTGCCAAAGCCGCCGGGTATAATCTGTCTAGTTTGCATTCCGGTACTTTCTTGCTGCTGTGCGCAGCTTTGCGGTACCGGGGATGGTTCAACGAGTTCTTGGCTTCAGTGGGAGCTTGCCTTCCCCCACTGAAGCTTGGAAATCGTTAATCCAGTGACGTAGCCGCTCTTATCCCACCGCTTCAGAGAAGCGGGGGCATTAGAGCGGGTAGTCATCTGGAAAATAATCTGGGATGAGGGGAAGATTTGCAGGAGATGCTGCCAACGCCGCGCCGCTACTCTTTAGTTGCTGCATCTGCAGAAGGGGAGCACGAATTGACTGCCTTCGACAAGGCGCTCCTCAATGCGGGAATAGGAAACGTCAACCTGATCAGGGTGAGCAGTATCCTGCCCCCTGGCTCAGTCTATGAATCCAGGCTGGATATTCCGCCGGGTTCTCTGGTTCCAATCGCTTACGGCACGCTGATCTGCGCCGAGACCGGCGCCCACATCGCGGCTGCGGTGGCGGTGGGGATAGGGGCCGAGGCGGGGGACTTCGGAGTGATCATGGAATTTGCCGGCCACTGTGGCCGTCAGGATGCGGAGCGCTGCGTGCGGGAGATGGTGACCGAGGCCTTCCAGCACCGGGGGATGAAGCTGGCGGAGATCAAAGTGGCTGCAGCCGAGCACCACGTTGTCACCTGTGGCTGTGTTTTTGCAGCGGTGCCGCTGTGGTACTAATGGTGGTTGAGTAGAAAGGAAGCGTGACCCGATGGAGGTATGGTTCACCGAACTGCAACATCCCGGGCTTAAAATAACCTGCAAGGTGCTGCAGACACTGCACCGGGAGATGAGCCCCTACCAGGAGATCGTGGTTCTGGACACGGAACAGTTCGGACGGATGCTGGTCCTTGACGGGGCGATCCAGACAACTATTGCCGATGAGTTCGTCTACCACGAGATGCTGGCCCATGTGCCCATCTGTTCACATCATGATCCGAAAGATGTCCTGATCATCGGCGGCGGTGACGGGGGCTGCGCGCGGGAGGTGCTTCGGCACCGGCAGGTCAAGAGTGTCACCCAGGTGGAGATCGACCAGCGGGTGGTGGAGGTGAGCCGTCACTTTCTTCCGGAACTGGCCTGCTCTTTCGATGATCCACGGATGTCCGTACGCTTCGAGGATGGTATTGCCTTCGTCAAGGATAAGGAAGCCTGCTATGACGTGATCCTGGTGGATGCCCCGGACCCGGTGGGGGTGGCGGCAGGCCTCTTCGGCCGGGAGTTTTACGAGTCGCTCTACCGGGCACTGCGCCCGGACGGCATCTTTGCCGCACAGACGGAATCGCCATTCTTCAACAAGGACCTGATCAGCAGGGTATATGGCGACGTCAGTAGCATCTTTCCGATCGCCAGGCTCGCCCTGGCCAACGTGCCCACGTACCCCAGCGGCCTCTGGAGCTTCACCCTGGGTAGCAAGCAGTATGACCCGGCGCAGGGTCCGGCGGGAACAGCCGAACCCATGGACGGCCAAGGGCTGCGCTACTATACTCCCGAGGTGCATCGGGCGGCCTTCAACTTGCCCCAGTTTGTCCAGGATCTATTAAGGTAAGGGGACGCACCCCTTTCAAGGTACGGGGGCACACCCCACTCGGGGGAATGTCCCCATGGAATGCCCCCATGAATGTTCCCGCTGCAGGAGGGCGAATTTTGAAACTGAACGACCTTTGCACTTGCGACAAGTCGTTTCTGGAGGCCCGTGCCGATTACCAGGATGCCCGGATCATCCTGTTGGGAGCTCCGCTCGATATCACCTCTAGCTTTCGCACGGGCTCCCGGGATGCCCCCCAAGCGGCGCGCGCCTGCCTCCCAGGGGTTGGAGGATTACAGCCCGCTGCTAGACCGTGACCTGGGGGATTGCTCTTTTCATGATGCCGGGGACCTGTTTCTGCCCCTAGGCAACCTGCAAGACAGCCTGAGCCGGATTGGACAGGCCTGCCGGATAATCGCCGGCGACGGCAAGATCCCTTTCATGCTGGGTGGCGAGCACCTGGTCACTCTGCCTGCGGTGCAAGCTATGGCCGGGTTTTTCCCCGGCCTGGCGGTGCTGCAGTTCGACGCCCACGCCGATCTGAGGGGCGATTACCTGGGGGAGAGCCTCTCCCACGCTACGGTGCTCAGGCGGATCGGCGAGGTGGTTGGGGATAGCAGCGTGTACCAGTTCGGCATCCGCTCGGGAACCAGAGAAGAGTTCCAATACGGGCGCGCCCATACCAACTTCTACCCCTTCGAGGCTGCCAGGGGGCTGCAGTCCTGCCTGCCGGGCCTGAAAGAGCGCCCTGCGTATGTGACCCTGGACATCGACATCCTGGACCCGGCCTACGCCCCAGGCACCGGTACCCCGGAGCCGGGGGGCATTCAGCCGGCGGAGATCTTTGAGATCCTGGCCATGCTTCAGGAACTGCAGGTGGTTGGCTTGGATATCGTGGAACTGGCGCCGGTCTATGACACTGCCGGGATCACCGCCATGCTGGTGGCCAAGATGGTCAGAGAGGGTCTGCTGGCCATTTCCAGGGCGGCTATGAAAAAACACCTGCACGCAGGGGAATCGACTACAGGCAGAGAATAATAGAACATGGTAGGATTGCGATGAGGGAACGACAGACACTATTCAAACGAAGCGAAGCGAAGTTTGAATTAAGCCATGTGCCTGTTTGCGAAGCAAACATATAGCACGGCTGCTAGTTCATATAACTTCGCTAGTCAGAGGGAGATTGAACTCCCGCTGATTTACCAATCTGACCCCGCCACCTGTATAGGTGGGGGACATCAAAGCGAAGTTATAATCCGGGAAGGAGTTGCTGAAGATGTGCGAGTGCTGTACTCCCAAAGAACACCTGGGCCACTTTCACCTCCATGACATGGGGGGCAGGGACCTGGATGGCCTCAACGATCTTATCCGTAGGCTGCCGGGGGTCTTCAATGCCCAGCAGGACGACCATGGGGATACGGCGGCGGTGGTGCTGTTCGATACCCGCATCATTACCGAGGCGACTCTGAGGAGCGCCTTGAAGGCCCAGGGGTTTCCGGCTTAGGCCCGTTTAATGCAGCCCTGACTGCGCTTCTGGCTGTTGACTTGCCAAGGCGGGGATGCTATAATCATTCCTGTCACTCGGGCGATTAGCTCAGCCGGGAGAGCGCCTGCCTTACAAGCAGGAGGTCGGCAGTTCGATCCTGTCATCGCCCACCATTGAAAGACGAACCACCGTATAGGTGCTGATGCGGAGCTGTAGTGTAGCGGTTTAACACGTCGGCCTGTCAAGCCGAAGATCACGGGTTCGATTCCCGTCAGCTCCGCCATTTTAAAGCGATCTGGCTCGGTAGCTCAGTTGGTAGAGCAGCGGACTGAAAATCCGCGTGTCGCCAGTTCGATTCTGGCCTGAGCCACCATATGGAAAGTACGAGCGGAAGTAGCTCAGCGGTAGAGCATCGCCTTGCCAAGGCGAGGGTCGAGGGTTCAAATCCCTTCTTCCGCTCCATTAAAAAATCAAGCACTCCAGGCTTTGGAGTGCTTTTGTGTTTGCTATTTTGACCACAATGTCCACAGCCTGGGAGAGCGCCGCCTTTATGATAGTTCTATACTCAACGAGCCAATAAAGTCGCATACATAATTTTATAAATCACATTCAATCGCTTATGACGCTTAACTTTCATGTGATAAAAAATGCGAGTTAGCAAGCTCGTTCAGTATAACTATTTTGAAGAATTTAATAAGGCTGGACTCTAAGCAAGTGGGCATTTATTTCCAGGGCAGTTATCAGGATATATCGAGATCTGCGATCCGGATCTTCTCGACCCGGCTACTACAAAAATGCTGCGGAACGTTGTCAAGGAATACAAACTCGACCTGATCACAGTGTGACCAAAAAGTAGGGTTTTTAAGACACCAACAGCAAAAGTCGGGGTGAAGGACTTTCGAATGTGCCAGAAAGTCCTTTTGTATTTGTAAGACGTGCCAAAAGTGAATAGGAGATTATGAACCTGGGGGCGGTGGGGCTTGTGGGTAACTCTTCAGAGTTATCCATCAAGTCCACAATACATGTTCACGACGATAGGTGCCTTGATATTAGCGGATTTTTTTATTCCGTAATAAAGATAATAATTTGGAACGGAATCAGTGGCCGATGGAATATGCAGAAGCCTCAACCGTGTCAACTCATATAAAAATCTTACCCAAGCAACTTGACGCATCGTTAAGTATGCTATACAATATGTAATGCATGCTTAACATTTCACGGAGTGATGAAAGTGTCAGACCGAGTTAAGAACAAGTTGAGGCTACTTCGCAACATTCACGAACTCACCCAGGAACAGTTGGGCGAGGCCCTGGGGGTCACCAGGCACACCATTATGGCCATCGAAAACGGGAGGTATGAGCCGTCGATCGCCCTGGCTCTAAAAATTGCCTTGTATTTCAAGTTGCCGCTGGAAGAGATCTTCTGGCTGGCTGAATCTGAGAGAGAGGTTGGAAGGCATGTTTAAAAACCCCATGCACCGCATTCTCTGGTGGAGCGTTTTTACCTTGATTGCCGATTATGCTGCATTGCGGGACCTGTATCTTGGTCGGGCGGACGGTTTGAGCATCATCGGCGCTACGATCGCCTCGTTTGGATTGATCTACTTGATCGCCTCTTACCGGATAGACGGCCCTGACGGCATGAAGCGTGAACGCGCCGACGAGAGGATGAGAGGCATTGTCGACAAGTCACGAGGCATCGGGTTCATTATCCTATTGCTTTGTATTTGGTCTCTGGCGTTTTTTATCGATGCACCGGGGTTGCATTTCTTGCTGCAGAACGTCAACATCACCCTGGCCTCGGTGGCGCTGATCGGGCTCCTTGCGCATTTGTTCTCTTTCGTCTGGTATAAATATCACGTTTAAAAACGTGGAGCTATATTTCTTATCCTATTTTAAGGATTCCCATGGATGGAATACGATAGTATTAAATAAGTGGAAATGTTGCCAGGATGCGGCAGTGATAGCAAGGATAGTAAGCCGAAGGCATTAAATGATAGTGAAACTGGGCCTTTTCGGAGATTTCCTTCAAAAAAATCAGGGCATGAATTTGTTAGTCAAGAGCGATATTTGGCAAATGCGGCCTGTTTTGTTCATTGAGTGTTAAAATCACAAATATTGACTGGAGGGAGAAATTTGTTGATTGGAAAGCGTTTCAGGTGGTTTTCCCCGTTGGTGATCATGGCGGTTCTTGCCTTCATGCTGCCGGCGCAGGCCGGACTGGCGTCAGCTTCCAGCTCTGTGCCTACGCCTGTCATCTACCCTGACGGCGCTACATCCACAAATGGCGATGGCTTTGTCGTTAGATTCAGTGACACCGCCGGCGGTGACCCCATCTACTACACCACTGATGGCTCCGACCCGCGAACCAGCAGCAGCGCCACTCTCTACACTCAGTATGTCAATGCCATGCATTCCGAAACGGTTCAGGCGGCTGCCCGCGATCCCGTGGCCGGTTGGAGCGGCGTGGCCGCAGCCATCTTCAGTATCAGCGGTGTCACCAGCCCCGGCGGATCCTCCCTGGCGGGCAGTCTTTTGCCGCCAGCCATTTTCCCTGACGGCGATGGCGGCGCCTTTCCCAGCGCCGTGAGCGTGACCATCAGCGACACTGCCGGTGGAGACCCCATCTACTACACCACCGACGACTCCAACCCGGAGACAAGCAGCACGCGCACCCTCTATACCGGAGCCTTCAGCGTATCCCAGTCCGAGACGGTCGGAGCTTCCGTCTATGACAATGAGCTTGGCTGGTGTGGCCCAAGTTTGGACACGTTCCACATCAACGGCTCAAGTTCGCTCCAGACGCCAATCATCGACCCTGCCGGCGGTACCTTCACCACCGCCCCGAAGATATCCATTGATGGCATCTTCGGCGGGGAAACCGCCTACTACACCACCGACGGCTCCGATCCTACGACCAGCAGTACCGCCATACCCTACACTGGACTCGGACTCCTCACCGTATCCCAATCCGAGACGTTCAAGGTTGCCATTCATGACCCGGAAGCCGGCTGGAGCAGCGTGGCGTCGGCTACTTTCACCGTCAGTAGCGGTGCGCCGGTGATCACTCCCGACGGCGGCAGCTATACCACCGCCCAGAGTGTGAGTATCAGCGGTATCCCGATCGGGGATACCTGCTACTACACCACCGACGGCAACAGCCCGGAGGAGGAGACTTAAACATGCGCCCTTGAGTACACGGGGCCATTCACGGTCAGCCAGTCAGAAACGGTTAACGCCGCCAACGAGGACCAGTCTAATAACTGGAGCAGCGTGGCCTCAGCCACCTTCACCATCAACAGTTCCCCGACCCCAGCCACCAGTAATACGGAGCCAGTAGTAACCACCACCGCACCATTACCCGGCGGGCAAAATCCGATCGGCTTTACCATTGGCCAGGATTTCTACACTGCGGGCGGACAGTCTTTTGCTATGGATGTACCCCCCTTTATCGCGAATGGACGCCTCCTTGTTCTGGTCCGCTACCTGGCGAACGCCCTGGGCGCCCGGACTGACTGGGATGCCAATACCCAGACAGTCGCCGTAAACACGAGCGTATATAACATCCAGATAGCGATTGGTAGCACCACCCTGACGGTGAACGGCCAGACGCAGGCGATGGATCAGGCGCCGGTGATTAAGGATGGCAGGACGTATCTTCCAGCCAGATATGTTGCGGAAGCCCTGGGTTATGATGTGTCGTGGGACGCCAGTTCCCGAACCGTAGCCGTGTCCCAAAGAAACTAGATAGCTGGTGAGGTAGGACGGCGTTCAAGCAAAGTTCGTCATCCTTTTCGTCGATTCACTCTGAACTGGAAATTTTAAAAGTGGTCGATTACTTCGGAATGAGTGGTCGATGCAATTCGGAAATGGTGGCCGATTGTTGGAATCAGTGGACGATCCTATCGGAATATGCAGGTTGCCACCATGGTTCAAATCATTTGACAGCAAAGCAGGCCTATTCATTCGGGAAGGGAAGTTTTTGCTGCGATGATGAAGCCAAGAACTCTTTTAAGAAAGCACTTTTCGATCATTTTACTACCCATGCTTCTGTGCATGGTATTAGGGATCATGATCGATAGCAGCCCTGCTGTGGCTGCTGCAACACCGGTTACGGTTACTGTCGCGGACGGCAACGGGTCACAGATGGGATGCTGGCTTGGCGACGGGGGACCCGCCACCAGCGCCGAACTGTCCCAGCCCTACGGCGTGGCCGTGGACGCCGCCGGCAATATCTACATCTCCGATCAGAACAACAACCGCATCCGCAAGGTGGACACCAAAGGCATCATCACTACCGTGGCTGGTGGCGGCAGTATCTTGGGCTACACCAGCAGCAGGGAACCGGCCACCAGCGCCGAGATCTGCGGTCCTTCCGGATTGGCCGTGGACGCCGATAGCAACCTCTACATCACCGATGGCTTTGCTTGCATCCGCAAGATGGACACGACGACAGACACCATCACCACCGTGGCCGGCGCTATCGCTACCTTGCCCAAAGACCTTGGTTACTCAGGTGATGGCGGTCCCGCCACCAGCGCCAAGATGTGTCCTTCTGGCGTGGCCGTGGACAGTTCCAGTAACCTCTACATCGCTGACACGGGCAACAACCGCATCCGCAAGGTGGACACCGCAGGCATCATTACCACCATAGCCGGCAACGGGTCTACGATTGCCAGCGGACAGCAGTCGGCAATGTTCGCCGTTGGCCGGCCATCTTATGCTTTAGGCGGGCAATCCTTTGCCATGGATGCCTCTCCCTTCATCTCCGATGGGCGCCTCCTCGTGCCGGCCCGCTTTCTGGCCGATGCTCTGGGCGCCCGGACAAGCTGGGATCCCTCGGCGCGGCAAGTCACCATCACCAGGGCTACCAATGGATACGACGTAGTGGAATTGACCATGGCCATTGGCAGCACTGCTATGGGATCGTTGAGTGCCAACGGCAATGCATGCGGAACTTACAAGACAATCCAGATGAACGTGGCCACTGTGATCATGAACGGCAGAACCTATCTGCCAGCCAGCTACGTGGCAGAGGCCTTCGGCTTCAAGGTCTCCTGGGATGCGGCTGCACAGACAATATCAGTGTCTCAGCAGTCTACATGAAAAGAGATGCTCGAGTAGAAATCTGACATTGCCAACGGTGGCAACTGACTGACTTCGGGATACAATATTTTCTATGCATTTGCGTGGACAGACAAAATAATGAAAACTGGTTCGCTAGAAACGAGACTGGGCAACTGGAAATTTTACAGCATTATTCGGTGTAGGTGGTCACTTGGGCCGGAATGAATGGTCGATTACAATGGAATATGCAGGAATTGACTGGAGGGAGAAACTTGCTGATTGGAAAACGCCTCAAGTGGCCTTCCCCGTTTGTGGTCATGGCAACTCTTGCCTTCATGCTGCTGGTACAGGCCGGGCTTGCATCAGCTTCCAACTCCGTGCCCACGCCCGTCATTTACGCTGCCAGCGGTAACTACGACATCCCCCCGATCGTAACCATCGGCGGCTTTCCCAGTTGGGACACCGCCTACTACACCACCGATGGCTCCGACCCGGAGACGAGCAACACACGCACCCTCTATACCGAAGCCTTCACTGTATCCCAATCCGAGACGGTCGAAGCCGCTGTCTATGACCCGGTGGCAGGCTGGGGCAGCGTGGCCCTGTCAGCGATCCACATCGGCGACTCAAGCCTGGCCCAGGCACCGTCTATCTCCCCTGACGGCGGCGCCTTCACCACCCCCCAGAGCGTAACCATCGGCGACATTCCCAGCGGGGACACCGCCTACTACACCACCGATGGGACCATCCCAGAATACGGCGCCGGCGACGCCTACACCGGAGCCTTCACCGTCAGCCAGTCGGAGATGATCGCGGTCGTCAATTACAGCCCTTCCGCCGGGTGGAGCAGCGTGACTTCGGCCACTTTCTATATCAACGGTTCAAGCCTGGTCCAGGCGCCGACCATTTCCCCTGACGGCGGCACCTTCACCACTCCCCAGAGCGTGACCATCGGCGACATTCCCAGCGAGGATCTCTGCTACTACACCACCGATGGGTCAAATCCGGAGACGAGCAGCATCGCCATGATCTACTCCGGGCCCTTCACCGTGTGGTCGGGGACGGTCAAGGCCGCCAATGACGACCCTCGTCTCGGGTGGAGCAGCGTGACTTCGGCCACTTTCACGATCAGCGGCTCCTCGCCGCCCCTGGCGCCGGTCATCAACCCGAACGGGGGCACCTTCACCACTCCCCAGAGCGTGTCCATCACTGGCATTCCCAGCGGGGAGATTGCCTACTACACCACCGATGGGTCAAACCCGATAGGCAGCACACGCATCGCCTACGCCGGGGCATTCACCGTCAGCCAATCCGCAATGGTAGAGGCCGCCAATTACAGCCCTTCCGCCGCCTGGAGCAGCGTGACCTCGGCCACTTTCCTGATCAGCGGCTCCTCGACGTCCCAGGCGCCGGCTATCCTTCCTAATGGCGGCCTCTTCACCACTGCCCAGAGTGTGACAATCGGCGACATCCCGAACGGGAACACCTGTTACTACACCACCGATGGGTCCAACCCGGAGACAAGCAACACTCGCATCGCCTACGCCAATGCATTCACCGTCAGCCAATCCGAGACAGTTCAGGCTGCCATTCAAGACCCGGTGACCGGCTGGGGCAGCGTGACTTCGGCCAATTTCACGATCAGCTCCTCGCCGCCCCAGGCGCCGGTCATCTCCCCTGACGGCGGCGTCTTCACCACCGCCCAGAGCGTGACCATCGGCGGCATCCCCGGCGGGGACAGCGCTCACTACACCACCGATGGCTCCAACCCAACGTTCAGCGGCACCGCCGTCCTCTACGCCGGCGCATTCACCGTCAGCCAATCTGAGACAGTTCAGGCTGCCATTCAAGACCCGGTGACCGGCTGGGGCAGCGTGACTTCGGCCACTTTCACCATCAACAACTCTTCAACGGTCAACGTTCCTGCCTTCAGCACCCTGTTGCCCGGAGAGATCACCACCGTGGCCGGTGGCGGCACCTGGGGCTACTCAGGTGATGGCGGCCCGGCCACCAGCGCCAAGCTGGATTCCCCCGACAGTGTGGCCGTGGACGCCGCCGGCAACCTCTACATCGCCGATACTCAGAACAACGTCATCCGCAAGGTGGATCCGAGCGGCATCATCACCACCGTGGCCGGCAACGGGACCGAAGGCTACTCAGGCGATGGCGGCCCGGCCACCGGCGCCGAACTCGCCCGTCCTTACGGCGTGGCCGTGGACGCCGCCGGCAACCTCTACATCGCCGATATGATGAACAATGTCATCCGCAAGGTGGACGCGAACGGTGTCATCACCACCATCGCGGGCAACGGTTATTGTAAGTACCCCTACCCTAAATATCTGGTTGGCAACTCTGGAGGCTATTCCGGTGACGGGGGACTGGCTACCAAAGCTGAACTGGATGCCCCTGAAGCCGTGGCGGTGGACGCATCCGGCAATCTCTATATTGCCGACACGTACAATCACCGCATCCGCAAGGTAGATACTTCCGGCACCATCACTACCGTGGCGGGCAACGGACAGGGTAACGCTTTATTGGGGGGCTACTCCGGTGACGGGGGACCGGTCACTGGCGCAGAACTGGCTCAACCTGTCGGCGTGGCCGTGGACGCCGCCGGCAACCTCTACATCGCCGATCTGAACAACAATCGTATCCGCAAGGTGGATCCATCCGGCATCATCACCACCGTGGCGGGTGGCGGCACTATCCTGGGCTACTCCAGCAACCCGGAGCCGGCGACCAGCGCCGAGATCGCTCCTTTCGGTATGGCCATGGACGCCGCCGGCAACCTCTACATCACCGACGGCTTCCAGTGCATCCGCAAGATGGATACTACCACAGGCGCTATCACCACCGTTGCCGGCAACGTCAATAACCCGGGCTACTCCGGCGACGGGGGACCAGCTACCGGTGCCGAGCTAAATTCTCCCACCGGTGTGGCCGTGGACGCCTCCGGCAACATCTACATCGCTGATCAGAACAACAATCGTATCCGCGAGGTGAAAGCCACTGTTCCTGTGTCGGCGGCGCCTTTACCCAGTGTGAAAGCCCCTACGCCGGCAGTACCCCTAACCGTTGGGCAAAATCCGATCAGTTTCACCATTGGCCGGAATTCCTATACTGCAGGAGGGCAGTCCTTTGCTATGGATGCCCCTCCCTTCATCTCGAACGGACGCGCTCTTGTGCCGGTGCGCTACCTGGCTGATGCCCTGGGTGCTCAGGCTGGGTGGGATGCAAATACGCAAAAAGTCACCATCACCGGGGGTAACACTATAGTGGTGCTGACTATTGGGAGCGCTAACCTTACAACCAATGGCCGGGAGAGCCAGATGGATGTGGCTCCCGTGATCGTGAACGGCAGAGCCTATCTGCCAGTCCGATATGTGGCAAAAGCCTTCGGCTGCAACGTCTCCTGGGATACGGGTACACAGACAACAACAGTGTCTCCACCGTCTACATGAAAAAGCAGTATGCTATCCCCCTCTCGGCCTGTCTTTAAAAGTTATAAATTATGGCTGCAGACTCTCCCTCCTGCAGCCAAGCTCTTTTCGTTTGTTTTGGTACCTATGTTTCTGTGCGTAGCGCTCGGAATACCCGATAGCATCCCTGCAGCCAGCGCTGCGACGCCGGGAGCGATCGCCTCTATGGACGGCAACGGGTCACAGATGGGATACTGGCTTGGCGACGGGAGCACAGCCACCAGCGCCGGGCTAAACTTCCCTGAGGGCGTGGCAGTGGACGCCGCTGGCAACCTCTACATCGTCGACAGGGACAACAACCGCATCCGCAAGGTGGATACCACAGGTATCATCACCACCGTGGCCGGCAATGGGTCGATAATTGCCAGCGGACAGAAGTCGGCAATTTTCACCGTTGGCCGGAAATCCTACACTTTGGGCGGGCAATCCTATGTCATGGATGCCTCTCCCTTCATCTCTGATGGACGCATCCTCGTGCCGGTCCGCTTTCTGGCTGATCTCCTGGGTGCCCAGACAAGCTGGGATCCAGCGGCGCAGAAAGTCACCATCAGCAGGGCTACCAGGGGATACGCCGTAGTGGGATTGACCATCGGCAGCACTGCCATGTGGTGGCCGGTGTCTTATTTTTTTAGTAACCCATTCCAGCAAAACAGCATAATATGGGAGTGATGGAATTCCATTAGCGAAGGAGGAAATGAAGTGGGCGCAATGGGTGCAAAAGGCGAAGGAACTGGACTCGGCGCTGGTATCGGTGGCATTTTCGGGGGCAGCTCGATGTTGGTCTTTGTTCTCTTTCTGATTCTGATTCTGCTGATCCTCGGAATCAATTAAGACCATTTTAAAAATATCAGCGACTACACCATGAAGTACCTCCACAATAAGGCCCCGTGGCTTCGGTCCGGGGGCTTATTTTTATTTACGCAACCTTAACCTGCCTTTCAGCTTGTTTTAAGGCAGCGGTGGTAAAGTCTTTCTTGACCCCCTTTTTAATGCCTCGGGCTCGTGTCCGGGGTTTTACTTTTGTCTCTGTTTCGTTTTCTGCGGGCCAAGATCAGCTAAAATTATCCTACCTAGAATAGCGAAAACCCCCGGTGGCGCGATGGCTGCCCGGTTACAACTTGCATTATTTACAGGTAATATAATATATGTTATATTAATCCTTGTAATGTACAGTTAGAAGAAAGGAGGTTATGAAGAGATGTCTAAGGAAACCAAAGATCGAGCTGACTACGAAAAAGGTAAAGCAGATGCGCAAAGGCAGCGCGGTTTTATTGATGACCTTGCTCACCATATTGCCACAATAGGCGGTTCTAAGGCTTACCAGGATGGAGTTAGAGCCGGCCAAGCCACCAGAGGCTCCTCTGGCTCCAAGAAGAAGTAATAGTACCTTATCCTACACCGTCTGATAAGGCGGGTTACCCAAAGCTTGGATAACCCGCCTTGCGGAATGCCCCGCTTAATCTCAATCAGAATGATTATTTCCTCATCTGCTTCGGCAGCCACATCTCACAGGCCTGCGCCCTCGATTCCTCTTCTCCAGGATCCTGGCCAGCCCTTCTTTACCAGCCGATCTCATCAGATCCATCACGTGAATTGTAGTCGGCGCCCTCACCGAGAGAGTCCGATACTTCCGGACATCTAAGACGCAGCCCAGGCGTTTCTCCCGGACACCCTGAATGGTGACGAAGAAACGGCAGTCGCCGCATTCGTTGATGGCCATTTCTCTTGCTTCAGGGGAGATCATGCGGTGGGATTCTCAGAGTTTATTGTCTGACATGAAGCACCTCCTTTTAGAACAGTTGTTCTTATTATAGCATACAAACTTCCGGGCCGTAGTATGGCAATAATGCAGGAATATGCCAATTAAAAGCGAAAATAGTAACCTATATTAATATAGAGGGTGCTGGATATGTTGGTATCCTTTCCTGTCAAACTTGAAAATGGTACAGTAATCCGTGGAAATGAAGAGCCATTTCGGTTTGAGCAGGGGCAAAAATTTAATGGCAACGATGCACAGGGGAATAGGATAACAAACATTGTTGGTTTCGACGGAGAATATATTGAAAAATGGTGCCGAAACTGCGGAGGGATCTTTCTCAGTATTGATTTTGGAATTGAAGGGCGTGCAACTAGTCCTGATTATAGGCGAGATTAAAGCTATTGCAATGTTTGCAGGAAAAAACCCCTGGTTTCCATGGCAAGGTGCTTTTCCAAGTCGCTACCTCCTCCGGAAGGGGAATCAACAATCAAGGAATGGATATATGGCATCTCTTGAATGAACTCCAGATCCTCAGCTCTGGCAACTGATCCAGGAAGGAGATGAACCTCGTTGAAAGTCTCCGCTCTGATCGCCAAGCTCCAGCAGTTTCACCCGGACTCTGACCTCACGGAGATTGACGTCCTTCGCCTCTTCGACGACGATTCCGCCGTACGAGATGCCCAGGCGAAGGCCGAAGCGGTCAAGGCCTTCCTGGAGGCTGGGGATATGGATGGGCTGAGGCGGTTCATCGAGGCAGAAGAAAAGACAGGCCCTGGCGAGTGACCGGGGCCTTTGACCGTCAAACCTGTCTAGGCAAGCATTACAATGTTGTAGTTGATGTATATTCCGCCTTAATCACATTGTCTTTTTGTCTGTAAAGTTTGGCTTTATTTCCCATACCATCTTCAACCGCCAGCTTTTCAAGGTTATTTTCCTGAAAAAAGTTTACAACTGTTGTTTCGACAAACCCGGCCCAGTTCAATTTCTTGTTCTCCTCGTCCATCATATGCTTCATCCCCTCGAGCGATTTTTTTTAACTTTAATAGTCTAACTGCAATGGATTTATAAAGCAAGCATGCGCGATCACTCACCTATAATCTTACCCAAGGGGATCCGGATCACTCACGACGAAATCTTACCGAGGGGATGTGTTGTGAGTATGTCGATGCAGAGTCGCCGGGAATACTTGGGTACCATGTGCCAGCGTTACAAGAAAGCTTCTTCGAGAGCAGAAAAATCGCAAATTATTGATGAGTTGGTGAGCGTATTGGGCTTCCACCGGAAGTATGCCGTTCAAGCCTTAAACAGCCCAAAAATTGCCCTAAAGAAAATTGTTAAAAGGCAACGACCGGTTAAGTACCTCAATGCGCTGCCGGCAATCCAGTTGGTCTGGGAAGCACTGGACTTCCCTTGTGCCGAGCGCCTCCATCCGGTGCTGCTGTCTACCGCAGAACTGCTGTCAAAACACGGGGAACTCACCCTGACACCGGAAATACGCTTGCAAATGTCCCAGATCAGCCGGGCAACATTAGCTCGCCGGTTGAAACGCCTGATCTCGCCTAAGAGCAAACGTACTTTGCCAGGACGAAAGCCAAATACCGGCCTGCGGGCGGAGATCCCTGTGGAGTACTATGACTGGGACGAAACCAGACCCGGCGCTCTTGAGGTTGACCTGGTCGAGCATAACGGCGGATCCTCCCTCGGCCGCTTCGCTTACACTCTCAGCGTGGTGGATGTGGTCAGCGGTTTCAGCCGTCGCCGGGCAGTCCTCGGCCGCGGTCAAGCTGGCGTATTCCAGGAACTAACGGGCATTATCCAGGATTGGCCGACACCTCCCTGGGGCCTGCACTGTGACAACGGGAGTGAGTTTATCAATGACTATCTGTTACTCTTCTGTCAGAAAAACAAGCTTTCCTTTACCCGATCCCGTCCCTATAAGAAGAACGATAACGCCCACGTGGAGCAGAAAAACCTGCAGTACGTGAGGGAGATTGTCGGCTACGAACGCTATGCTACTCCCGAAGCCAGGTGAAACGAAGTGTCTCCGGGGGAGCCGGAGGCTGTGTTTATGCTTTTCATGATCCGTGACAGTGCCGCCGTTTCTGGCTCGTATGATGGCGCCGCCATCGAGGATGTTTGGAATGCAACACGTAATGCAACCGGAGCGGAAAGGCATAAAAAAATAGGGTGTGGCGTAAAGAGAGCCCTTTCCCCATGACCTGAAAAGCCCAGCGTGTCAACTCATATAAAAATCTTACCCAAGCATGCTGTTGTCAAGAGGTTAAAAGTGTTTTATAATAAAATTCCGAAATCGATAATTAAACATGAGGGCAAGTGGCGAAGTGGTTAACGCAGCGGACTGCAAATCCGCCATTCGCCGGTTCAACTCCGGCCTTGCCCTCCATTTTATTCTATAGCCGGAATGGCGGGCATTTATCAAGGGTTTTCAGCGTTATGAAAAAACGCATGAAGCCCTTTTTTGTTTGAGTAGTCCGTTGCGTTTAGACTAGACACAGCGGACTCTGAGACACAGAGGACTCCTTCGTGGTTGTAAAAAACTAGGAGGGGGATATTTTATGTCCAAGGTCAGGAAGATTTCTCAGGAAAAGGATATTACAAGCTGGGAAAAGGCTAAGCAGGGATTTCTTTTCTGGAAACAGGCGCAGGGGGTTAGCGAGAGAACTTTACTTGATGCTTTGCCACTCCGGGGTATAGCTTTTTCACCTTTCGTTGGGCGTGCGGCTTGCGCTCTGAAAATGTCGCACACATTTATGGCTTGATGGCATAGTATGGTAGCGAAGTCAGGATGCTGTTTCTGGTGTTGGCACTGGTTTATTGGGTGGCAATTTCATATTCCTGATCTAAGCCGGCGTTATTTTTTAGTCTTTTCTTTTTAGAACTCCGATTGGGACGAAATTAAAAGAGGAGGAATAGAAATGGAAGCGAATGGCGTGGAAGCAAGAAGCCAAGTGGATCGGCTGCGACAGTTTCTTCAGCGAGGAATTGAAATGAAAGCAAAGGGAGCGGAAGCAAGGGGCGCGGAAGCAAAGGGCGCGGAAGCAAGAGGCGGCTTTATGTATGGAGGGATGTGGATATTCTTCATATTCTTCATCCTGATTCTGTTTATGTTTATTAATTAGGGGGTACCGATGAGGCTGCAGACAACGGTCCGGGGGTTATTTTTGTTTTAGGCACTTCCACCAGTAAAGCAGCATAATATGGGAGCGATGGAATTCCATTAACGAAGGAGGAAATAAGATGGGTGCAGGAGTTGGAATCGGCGCTGGTTTCGGTGGCGGGTCGTGGGTTTTTATTCTCTTCCTGATCCTGATCTTGCTGTTGGTAGGCATAAACTAGGGTATCTCCAGTGGCTGCGGCTGCCGGGGGCTTTTTGTTAACATATGGCATATGGGCATTGATAACGGCGTTAATGCCAATATTCATTACCCGGTACTGGCCGCTTGAAATTGAGGCTTAGGTTACAATAGAATACAAGCCCTCGGTGCAATCCGAGGGCTCCGTATCCTACTACTCTTCAAACCAATTATCAACTTCTAATCTAGTTTCCTTTTTCTTGCCCGGCACAACGTCCTTGACCACAACGCCTATCTTGAGTTCCTTAATCTCCTTCTCCAACCTCGCGACCTGCGCCTGCAATAAAACAATAGCGGGGTCAACACCAGCAGCATCCTCATCGAGTTTCCCTTTTACATATTTGCTAAAACTGATACCATCAAGAGCCTGTAACCGCTTCAAATCCTTGGGGTTACTCAGCATGAACTTTACGATTTTAGATATGTACTTCTTAGCGGCCATTTCTCGCCATGCCCATCTTGTATAATCCGCTTACCTGGCACAGCACTGGATCGGCAGGAAATATCGCTGAAGGGTAGTACTCCCGGAGATACTGCTCAATGAGCAAAGAGCCACCCCCGGCAAAGATGAGAACATCATCACCATCGGAACCATAGTCAGCATCGAGCCAATTAGAAGCAACGAGTGCTTTTATAGTCCGGGCAAACTGCTCCTTATCCCTGTCCGAAATCCGCTTACTCCGGGAAGAGCTTTCAACAAGCAGCGTTCCATGCTGGTTGTCCGTGCAACTTAGCCTGGATATATATTTGCCGTTGGAAACAGTGAGCAAATTGCATGTCCTGCTGCCGATGTCCACGATATGTACATTTCTTTCCGCCAACCATGCGTATTTACCTGACCCCTCTCCGGAATCATCGGTGACAAAGTCGAAGTAAATTCCGGCTCCTTCCCATGTAATATCAATCCCGTCCAGCGCTATTTCTTGAGTTTTGCCATGATTGACACTGACCAAGTAGCGGCCACGGCGTAAAAGATGGAAAAGCATGCTCTGCCAATGGGCATGTAGTGCTCGTTTATGATGAGCGAAATCCGGCTTTTCAAGAAGAAGGAGCATTATAGAGGACGAGGCGGACGGTTTTTTGGTAGAGGCATTTTGGGCAGGGGATAATGCATCCACCATGCCTCTACCATAAAAATGATGCTAAGACGAGAAGGGTGGAGGTAGTAGAGGCAGTGGAGGTCTTTTTTAATAATTTAGGAAAACATGGTAAAAATTATGCCCTTGTTGGACTCAACGGTATAGGTTAGGGAGTGATATTATGGCACCACGGGCAGCTATAAAGAATAAGAAGCGGTTGCTGAAGCTTGATCAGAATTACACGCCGCTTACACCTTTTCAATGACTATTATTTCGGTAGTTGCTATAATAGATTTGCCAATGCTCAGGTAAATTGCCCTTGAAAATTACCTGCTAAATTAGCTTCCAAGAGGTACCCTCATAGTGGAAAGTTCCAAACGACAGCTCTGGGTAGATATAGCCAAGATCCTTGCCCTGATCCTGATAGTAGTCGGTCACTCGGCCAACGCCGTCTACACAAAATACATCTACTGGTTTCACATGCCGGCCTTCTTTCTGCTCAGCGGTTATCTGGTCAAGCTTCCCGATAACTGGTCATCCTTTCGCTCATGGTTCTCCAAACGAAGCCGCGAGGTGCTGGTTCCCTATTGTGCATATCTGGTCCTGGTCACCCTGGTCAGGTACTTCTATGCCTACCGCTACCTGCATGTCCTGGAGGCCAGCTTTGTCTTGAAGGACTTGCCTGATTTGTTGTTCGGCGGCCGGCTGATCGGCGGTTATTACACAGTTTTCTGGTTCTTTACCTGCCTGCTTGCCACCCAGGTCATCTTTGCCCTTTTCAACCTGGTACTCAAAGACAAACGCCTGGTAATAGCGGCAGTTGTGGTTGCCTATCTGTTTGCCCACGTAGAAGCCTGGCTGATAATTTCCCATCCCCTGCTCGTGCCATGGGACCTGGACGTGGCCTTGATTGCCGTCGCCTATTATGCCATCGGCTATTTCTGCAAAAAACAGTTATCAAGCATTTCTCCGACAGCCACGCTGGCTGCCGTCGCCGCATCCACACTGCTGATCGCCGCTGATTACAGAGGATGGATCGGATACGTGCTCAATATGAAGTACGTGATTTACCAACACTTATTTTTAGATCTGTTGATCCCCGTAATAATGATTATAACACTTTTGGGAATAAGCCAGGTCTTGGCCCGAAGCAAGCCGGGGCAGGCTTTCAACCTACTGAGCAATGTCTCTGTTCCGGTGGTATATCTTCACGTTCCAATAATTTCCGTGCTCTTAGTCGAATACCATTTCCATTATGGCAACGGCGCCACGACCCTAATCAGTTTTATGATTCCCGTGATTCTCTCGAAACTGATCTTTGATCGTTTTTCACTGACACGGTTTCTGTTCCAGGGCCGGGTGCCACGACAACTGACCATTGAACCCGTTCCTCCCCCGGCTGGACTGACAGTCTAAAACAGAGCTGTGGGTATTCAGGCTTTTTTCTGACCACGCCCCTAACATGGCCACCCGCTTCTTGCTTCTGACATCTGAGATAGGGATGTTTTTAGGAGTGTTGGCATACTAAAGTGAAGAAAAATAAAAATTAACACACGGCACAATTAAGGAAAAATGCCTCCACTACCTCCACCTCTCTACTTGAATGAAGGGATCGATGAATTTTTGGTAGAGCCATTTTGTCTGGTAGAGGTATTGCCTCTACCATGCCTCTACTTCTTAGTTGCTTGCGATGAGTGCATTGTGTGGGCAGAGGACGCTGGTGAAGGTGTTTATGCGGTTCGGAGCATTCCTGTTATTCGCCTGGACTTCAAATCCAGTGTGAGGCATGACGAGTGTTACATTTTAGTTTTACTGCTGATGGCTATGATTTCAGGAATAGAGTATACTTGTGTTAAATTGCGATTGGGGGTATTTAATATGGGAGATAAAAGTCCTAAGAATAAGGAAAAGAAGAAGAAGAAGAAGGCTGAGAAGAAAGTTACTGCTCCAATAGCTTCGATATTGCCAGCGAACAAACCTAAATAATTAGGTAGAGTAGGCGATAGTTGCTCAGCATTAGGAGCATCCGGCTTAAGGTGACTGCTGCTCCGCTTCCGCCCCTTTCAGTGGTGGTGCTTCAGATCGGGCATAGAACCCTTGCTCAGAGTCAAGGGTTGATGTCAATGGACAGGGAAATGTCACCTCTAACTGAACTCTTCACCACCACACCCGACCCCGGGAAGCTGGGATCGGGCACTACCAAAATTACTGTTGAATAGGAACTTTGATGTTGCTCAAAACAGCGCTACCTGATCTGTTGAGTGTTTTCCCAAACTTGAAGTTGCGCCAAGGATTGTCCTTGGCTGGCTTAACCGATTTAATTTGCTCTTGCACGACCGGAGCCTGTCTTTCTGAAACACTTGGCTGCCGGATGCAGGCCTCGAGACAGTAGGGTTTGTCCTTGTAAAGGGCGCTGATCGAGCCGTCCAACTGAGTAAGCACGGTCACCTTGCTCCTGAGGTAAAGGAGCGCGGCATTGCCCCTTTGATCGATCAGACGATAAGTATTGCCTAAAAAAGCAATAGTGGAACCATTGGATGCCTTGCGCTCATCCTTAAAACAAACAATCCGTGACAACACAGCGGGGGAAGGAACTGGCCGGAAAGCGGCGTCTGGATCGGCGGCGGCCACTGCAAAACGTTTGTTGAACCTGGGCAGGTAAGAGGGTAGGAAAGCGTTGGCGCCCTCCAGGTCAGGAGATGCCAGCCAGGCGTAGCTCGATCACCAGGCGGCCTTGCAGCGTCTCCCACAGCCTCTCTATTCGTCCCTTGGCCTGAGGTGAGCGGGCAGGAATGTGAGTGATCTGCAACTCATTAAGGGCGCGACCGAACTGGGTCAGATTCACGGTCTTGCCCGCCAGCTCCTCCTCGATAGATCCCCGGAGGAGGCGCTCCCGTGACCGGATGCCCAAGGAGGGCATGTTAGTTCAGTGCGACGCCAGCCCGTTCGACTGGCTGGAAGATCGAGGCCCAGAATGTCTCTCCACGGCGCCATCGACGATGCCTCCGGCCAGGTCATGGGCATCTACTTCCGGATGGAGGAGGACACTATCGGCTACATGCAGATGCTGATGCAGATGCTCGTTAATTATGGTGTTCCTTGCGGCCTCTATAGTGACCGGCACACCATCTTCTTCTCTCCCAAGATGGACAAGCTTCGAATGGTGCGGGAGCAAACAGAGATACCCTGGTACTCCTTTAGCAGTTCAGCCATCTGTTCACAACTGGCGCCATGATAATCGCCTAAGGCATTGGAGATTATCTGATCCCGACACTGTTGGCTCAAGGCATGCTTCGGTTTCAAGCCCCTGTTCTTGTGGGCCAAGGACGCCACTCCCTCTTTCAACATTCCTCCCTTGAGGCGTTGAACCTGGCGCTCACAGAGACCGAGTAGTTTGGCTGCCTGAGCTATTGTCATCTTTCTTGCTAGTACTTGTTCCATCACGTACACCCTTCTGGCTTCATTGGGACTCAAGAAAATGTCTCCTCTCATGCTCTGATTCTCTCATGCTTAAACTTGAGGGGGGTGACATTTTCTCAGTCCGCTTACAGGGTGACATTATCACAGTCCGACGACAAGAGCCAAGGGTTAAATTGCCGACGTGCATATTTTATGTTAAAATATTTTTGACTCAGTGGACACCTATTGAAATTGCCTGCAACAAAAGATAAGTCCACTGCGCTTGAAGGGCAATCACGAAGTGAAAACCCTTTGATAGGCTGGTTTGAACCATGTGTGGTTAACGCAGCGGACTGCAGCCATGCGCCGGTTCAAATCTGGCCTTGGCTCTCCATTTTATTCTCTAGCCGGGATGGCGGAATTGGCAGACGCACGGGACTTAAAATCCCGGGGGCTTCGCGGCCCGTGTGGGTTCAAGTCCCACTCCCGGCACCACACTTGAGATTCAGGGATCGCTGTTGGGAATAAATGTTAGTGGTTGTTGCTGTGCTACTGTGTGCTACTGAGAGCTTAAGCCTGGATCTCCCGGTTACGTCGGGAGTTCTTTTTTGGTCCGAAGACGGCTTGATCGAATACGTCTGCGATCTTGCGCTTCCTTTTCGCTGTTACGTCAATGTAGGTATCTGACGCCACCTGTGGAGTTTCCCGCAGCCGGTCGGCGATATCCTTGGCGTCTAAACCTGCCTCATGTAAAATTGTGGCATGCGAATGCCTCAGATCATGCAAACGTATGATCGGCAGTCCATGCCGGGCCAGCGCTTCAGGAAACTTCTTACTGACGGTGCTGGGGTTCCAGGGGCTGCCGTCGGCACGGCAGCAGATCAGGTCATTGTCCTGCCAGGCGGCGCCGAACTGGAATTTCTGTTTCAATTGCCCTTTCCTGATGCGTTTCAGTTCAGAAACCACGAAGTCCGTCAGATAGACGACATCCTCACTGTTATCATTCTTTACAGGGTCGAAATCGGCCACTCCATCTACCACATAATACGCCTGGGCAATTTTAAGTGTTTTGCGTTCCGGATCGAAGGCTTTCCAGGTAGCGCCCAAGTTTTCACCACGCCTCAAGGCGCCAGAAGCGGCCAGTAATACAGCGGGATAGATCTCTTCGTCTCGAAGTTCTTTCAGCATTATGGCGACCTGACCGCCGTCGTAGGTGGCCGCTTTGTACTTCCGCGGCTTCTTGAGCTTTACGAACCTTTCGGGGTTGGCGGTCAGAAGCTTGTCGTACACCGCTTTGTCCAGGACCGGGCGCAGGATTGCCCGGTGCCGCCTGAGAGTGTTTTCACCAAGACCTGCCTGCCGGCGTCCTGCATAGTAGTTGTCAATGGCGCTGCACTGGATCTTCGAGACCAGCATGCTGCCAATGGGATCTTTGGCGATGTGATTCTCGATGATTTTGTGGTAGCCGGATCTGGTCGTACGAGCCAGGGTTTGGTTTGAAAACCAGGTGCGGATATACTCGATCAAAGTGGTCTTGTCGGGAGTTACATATTCCCCGGTGATGATACCGGCCAGCGTTACTGCCAGGGCCTCTTCAGCCTCTCTTTTGCCTTCGAACCCTCTTTTCCAGACATCCTTCTTTGTGGTTGGTGAAGTGAATTTGTAAAACCACAACTTTTTACCTGCTTTTGTGGAATAACAACCAACATGGCCCCTCAAGCTATTTCCCCTCCTTTGGCGGGGGCACAGAGTGGATATTCGCCCCTGAATCTGAGGATTCCTGCTGTGAATCTTGCTCCAGCATGCGGAGCAATTCGTCGCGTGGGATCCGGATTGCGCCCCTGAACTTTCTTGAGGGGATCTCTTTTGCCCGGATCATGTCGTAGGCTTTACCCCGTCCGATGCGGAGCAGCTTTTGAACTTCAGCGACAGTGAGCAGCGGCGGAAAGTCTTCAAGATCGATCACGATGATCGCCTCCTTGACAATTAACAATCCCGGCGAGCGGCCGGGGTGTGGGGAAGGGGTAGGCATCAGCATTGCCTCTATAAAACAGAAGAGCCCCGGAGGCGATCACTCTCCAGGGCGTGGCGGTGGCTGCTATTTCATTGACGATATTATCGTTGTGCGGTCGGATCGGCCGCCTTGCTTGCCGAGACTCCCGCCGCCCCCAAAAGCCAGACCGGGTTTCCAGGACCGGGGCAGGTTGGTCAGATGGGGCGGCTTGACGCCCGCCCGTTTTAGCGAAAGGACAAGCTTGCCCTGATTGTAGTCATAAATGCTGGAGCACCAACCTACTACATCGGTATCGGAAATGGTGAGCTTGTGTCCGCGGTAGGCTCTCTCTGTGTTGTTGTGCTTACCCGAGCTTCCCTGCGGGCGGCCAGGCCCAGCGGCTTGCCATCCGGGGTTTAGTCCAAAGATATTGTTTGCCAGCCGGAGGCGTCTGATTTTATCATCTGAGACTTTGCGTCCGATCCTGGCGCCGGCAATCGCGGCTATTGCCGTGTCAGATTTCGCTGCCCGCCAGATTTGGGCATCTCCTTCCAGGCCGTTGCAGACGGAATTCTCAAAAATAATCGCTGCCAGGATAACGTCTGTTTCTTTTCTTGATGCATTTTGCGGAGTGTTTTCTTTGCCCATGACAATACCCTCCCGTCCGGTCAAAACCGCCTCTGGCATTTAGTGGGTAACAAAATAAAAAGAGCCAATGCAGTCGCAGAGGGTTAATCCACGACAAACATCGACTCTGTCTAAACACGGCCGCAACAAAGGCGGGACCCGAGTCGGGTTCTCACAAAAAGCCCGTGAGTTGGGCGTTACAGCATAGAAAATCTAGCTGTCCATCGCCATCATAAGATCACCGCGGAACATTTGCAATAGTCCAAAGTGCTAAAAAACTTAAGATGAAACCAGTGACCTATTTTGCTGTAGGACATAAGTTGGGGAATGTAACTTAAATCTCGAACTCCTCACTTATTTCAGGCTTGCTCTTTTCAAGATGCATACGGTTTATAAGATAGCCTTGATAATCCTGCCTCTTTTTTAGTCTCCCTGGAATATCATGACAACGTGCCACTTGAAAAGTTCTATTTCTTGCCACCCAGGTAAATATTCGTCACCTCCGGCCTGCCGTGACCCAACTCCCTAGCCACACGCTCCTTAGCTGCTCGGACCTCCCGCTTGTTTGTTGAACCGCCGGCCTCTCGCTCAAACTCCTCCCTGGCGAATGCGTGCCGCAGTCCGTGCAATGTGATCTTTCGGTCGGTAAATTCCTGCCGGTGATCCCGGATGAACCTCTGAATGCTCTTAATCTCCCGGTGAGTTTTCTGCCCCGGTGCGACCAAGATCTTGCACTCTCTGCCGCCTTCGTGCCCCCGCAAGATCCGTTCAAACTCCAACCGCAACTCCGGGCTCACCGGTATGCGGCGCACCCGGCCACCCTTGCCCACCGTCTCCAGCTCGCCTTCCCTCAGAGCATCCTCGATCCGGCCGACTGTCATCCTGGTGCATTCGTGAATGCGCAACCCCTCCAGGCGGGCCAATTTCAGGGCATCGACTACATCCTGCCGGCCCAGTGTGCCAGCCTTAGCCATCATGCCTTGGTATTCCTCAACCGTCCAGGCCCGGTCCCTGCCGCCCTGGGGCGTCTTTTTGATTCCCAGCGACCGGTTATCGGGAAGCAGATTGCGCGACCCGGTAAACTGGTGAAAGAAGCGGATCGCCGCCAGATCATTCTTTAACGTCTTCTCGGATATCCCCGCCTGGCGGCGGTAATCCACAAAAGCGCGTAGATGCTTTTGCCTGGACATTCGCCAGCTTCTGCAGATGAAACTTTTCCGCGCAGAAGCGGAGAAACACCGGCATGCTATTCCGGTACCGGAAATGTGATCCCTTGGACATCGCCTTAGATTTTGTTTTTACTGCCTCGCGCCAGACCCGTTCCAGTTGGGCGTCAAGGTTTTTGTACACCCCCTCGCAGCTTTTTTCGCCGGCATTTGTTCTTGATTGACTCGCAATATTCTTTGTCATCCAGTTTCGCCTCCAGTTCAAATATGATCTTGTTTTCGGGCAGTTCGTACTTCCGCCAGTAGATCTGTTCGTGCCACCAGCGGATGACGGAAAGATAAGCCAGTATCCGATCCCTCGATCTCCCCTTGTTCCGTAAATGCCTGACAAACGCCGCCACATGGCGGGGCTGGATATTGCGGATATCCTCCGGACCGAATTGCTCCGCCAGGAAAGCCAGAAAGTTAAGGTAGGTGTTGTATTTGACCTGGCGGCGGGCGTATGATCCACCTCTCGCAAAGCAGGCCACCCTTTCAACAAACTGCTGTCCCAGGCGGTCAAGCACCGGATTACCGGTAGGCTCCCAGGAGACACGTAGCGCCATTGACATCACCTCCAGATTTCAGAAGCTTCACAAAATAGAAAAGGACTTTCTGACACACTCAGAAGTCCTTTGTCTTACCGGTAAAAATAAAAAACCCGCCAGGCGGATGCACCTCATTTGGCGCCGTCTCAGGGGGTTTGTCGCAACAAATCATACCGCTTGTTGCCCGCCGGGCCTTTATTTACGCGGTTGCCGCTTGCCGGCGACCGCCCGTCTCAGTGCCCCCTCCGGGATGCCTGAGACGGGCTTGGCCCGTTTTATTCAATTGTCTGCGTGCTCCCGACGAGCGGCCACGGCCTCTCTCACACGCCTTGCTTGCAATTGTTGAGCACTCAATGGCCCCATTCCCTTTCGGGTGGGCTTGCGCCCGGGGGCCGGACCCCATACTCCGGAGAGCGGTGATGCCTTGAGCATCAACCGGGGTCCATCGGTGAGGAAAGATTGCAAACGGAGCACCGGCTCCCAAACCGGGTGGAAGACTCCCTCACTCTTCAGTCTTCCGGATCTCCGCCGGACAGGTTGTAGTACTGTCCACTACGAGGCTGCCGCATCGCTCTTCGCTCTCTGCCCCGCAACCCATTTGCCAGTCGCGTACTGGCCGGCCGCCTCTGCCCCGCTCTTCGCACCACAGAGGTTGCCATCGGAAAGTCACCGCCTCGCTCTTCGCTCTCAGCTATGCAACTTTCCTCCGGTCAGGCGCCTCGCTCTTCGCTCTCAGCGCCGCCACAGGAGTACACCCGCTCTTCGCTCTGGGATTTTTCCTGTAGCCTTGCCTGCCAGACTGCAATCGCTCATCGCACATTTCATGCAGTCTCCGGGGCTTCCACCCGCACCGAGAATTGGGACTCTCAATGGACAGACGCTTTGGTTGTCCCAGTTATAAAGCCTCTGAGACCAGGCGTGAACAACTATTTGAGCATTCTGTTGATTATTGTCAACATCTTCCATATTATCTTAGCCTGAACCTATAACAAATTCTATGCGTTGTCAACGGGACTCTCAGACTATTTTTCGGGAAGCGCCCGCCTTCTACGAGATCTTCCCGGTAAGCCTCATACCATGTAGGCCAAGGTTTTAAGCTGCTTTCTAAGACATGTTTGCCGGCTGATCTTTCATCTCACGCCCCAGAAACCAAAACACACCGGGGAAAAGGGAGTAAAAATGCCCTCAATGCCTTGCCGCAACCGGCTTTACCCATACCGGTAAGTGAAGAGTGAATTGCCTGTTTCCCCGGTTAACCAAATTCTCTGCATCCTTGTAGCCGCCACCTGATGAACGATGAGTCGGTATTGCAACAATAAACCAAACTTGCATTCGGCGCTTGCCAGACCCCTAAGGTTGCGTTCCCCAAACTTGAAGATTTTATTGGTCACATTCCTCTTCTGCCAGTTTCCGTTCTATTTCCTCCGCCTTTTTCCGATACCACTCATAGTCTTCGTCGGTGTAGCCATCATCCTCATAGTCGGACGAAACGACTTGAAAAGCTACTTTCTGTCCGGCCAGTTCCGGCCAAAGCCGTCCATCAGCCGGTTGAACAGCCAATTCTGTTCGTCCCACGACATCTTCTCCGCTTCCAGATCTAACTCTTCCTTAGTCATCGAACCGCTCCCTTCATCTCTGGCATCCTCTTTAACTTCACTGCGTTGCGCAGCTCATCCGGCCTGGCGGCAATCACGGCCAGGTCCCAGGTATATCTCCTGCCAGCCGGTGTTTTCTGCTCAGCGTCCTCTCGGGTGGGGTAAATGAACAGATCCGCTTCCGGCGCAGGCTCTTCTCCCATCCTTGGAGCGTCAATGACCCACCTGATCACATTACCGTCCTTGCCATCCAACCTTACTTCGGCCATCGCCGGCCGGCCAGGGCGGCGCAGCAACCGCCAGCCGAATCCCGGCATCTCGATTTTAGCATGGCCAAAGAAAATGCCCAAGACCGCCAGACGGCACGCCTCCGTGGCATCGCCGGGGGTTGACAGCTCTTGGCCACCCAGAGATGAAATTGAGCATTGTTCATGTTCACGTCCCGGGAATATACATTGTAGATGTCGATCATGCCAGAACACCAGAGGGCTTTGCCTGCGTTGCCTGCCTCGTGACGCCCGCATCGCAGAGCTGTCGCTGCCGCGCTTTTTGTCAGCGCCCCGGCCTGGGTCATCACATTCCAAGAGTTCAAGGGTTTTACCTGTAAAACTTCGTTTATTGTCCATGGTGCCGGCCTTCATTTTGATCATGCTAAATCCTTGAGCATAGAAACTGTCGTTGCTCATGCTGGTCTCCTTTCATGATCGGTGATTTTCAAATGCGGCAATTAAGAAGGAGTTTTCGAGTTTGGGGATTTTTCTTACAGATAGCTTTGGTGAAATTCTCG
This sequence comes from uncultured Peptococcaceae bacterium, assembly GCA_963767365.1. Lineage (GTDB taxonomy): Bacteria > Bacillota > DSM-12270 > Thermacetogeniales > Thermacetogeniaceae > Palsa-1188. The sequence goes on along the minus strand of CAVYEE010000007.1, from coordinate 258 downwards.
GCATTAAGAGATGCGATTCCTGCCCGATCAGGGGACTAATATTTTCTCTGGCGTTTCCATCTTTGAAGGATAATGTCATTAATTGCCGAAGGAGTTATTTTAAGAGATGTTCATTCTGGGTTGGCGTTCGATGATGTCTCCGGAGTATTGGGCTAATGGTCCGGATTTTCAGAGTCTCTATTCCGGTATAGCAAACACTTATATTATATTTTTCATCGGTCTACTTGAGTCTCTAACGGTATTCGCTAGTTTAGTTTT
>CAVYEE010000006.1:0-35226 GCA_963767365.1 uncultured Peptococcaceae bacterium | reverse complement strand
AAAAATTCCCGAAATCATTATCATCCAGGGCAATGATGCCGGACGGCCTGACTGTCGTCCCGCCCCGAGTGGCGCCGGCCTTCATCGGAGGCCTGCCGGCGAAGCGCCCGGGCCTCACGCCGGAGGCCGCCGCCAGTTGTTGGGACTGGAGCATCTCCCGCAGCATCCGGATCATCTCGGGGGTGATCCCCTCCGGCAAACCTGAGGCCGTTGCAGCCAACTCCTTTTTCCGAAGCCTGAATTTGCTCAGCATACTCTTGAGTTGCAGGGACTGGCTGGATAGCTCCTCGCTGGCAGAGGCGGACTCCTCGGCATTGGCGGTCACCTGCTGGGTGACCTGGTCGACCTGGGCCAGGCCGGTGTTGATCTGGCCGATGCCCTGGGCCTGTTCCTTGGAGGCGGCGGCAATCTCGCCGATCAGGTCGGTCACCTTGGTGGACCCGGCCACGAATCTCCTCCAGGGCTTTGGACGTCTCTTTGGCGATTCTGGCGCCGGCCTCGGTCTTCTTGATGGAGCCCTCGATCATCTCGGCGGTCTCCCTGGCGGCGGCGGCGCTGCGCTGGGCGAGGTTCCGGACCTCCCCGGCCACCACCGTGAAGCCCTTGCCGTGCTTGCCGGCGCGGGCGGCCTCGACGGCGGCGTTCAGGGCGAGGAGATTGGTCTGGAAGGCGATCTCGTCGATGGCCTTGATGATCTTGGAGATGCTGGACGCCGACTCGTTGATGTCGTTCATCGCCCGGACCATGTTGCCCATCTCCGCATCTCCCTTCTCGGCGCTGATCTTGGCCTGGACGGCCAACTGGCTGGCCTGGGTGGCGTTCTCGGCGTTCATGTTGGTCTGGGAGGTCAGCTCGTGCATGGAGGCGCTGATCTCCTCCAGGGAGCTGGCCGACTCTGTTGCCCCCTGGGACAGGGACTGGCTGGAGCCGGAGACCTGGCGCGCTCCGGTAGTCACCTGGTCCACCGCTCTGGAGAACTGGTTCAGGATGTCGTTTAACAATGCCAGGGTGGCGTTCAGGTTCTCCTTGATGACGGCGTGGTCGCCCTTGTAGTCACCCTTCATCTCCACGTCCAGGTTGCCCCCGGCCATCTCCTGGAGACAGGCGGAGGCCTCGTTGACCGGTTTGATGACGGCGTCCAGGGTAGCGTTGAAACCCTCGATCACCTTGCGGTACTCGCCTTGGTGCCTGGTAGCATCAGCCCTGGTCGAGAGTTTGCCTTCCACCGCCTCTCCGGCCAGCATATCGGCATCCCTGATCAGGCCTTCGATAGCCCCAATCATCCTGATGAAGGACGGCACCAACTCGTCGTTCTCGGATTGCTTGCCTATTTTCTGGACGTAATCCAGATCGCTAAGGTCTCCCTGGCTGACTCTTCTGATGATACTTACGGTTTTCCTCATCACACCGATTGTTGTATTGGTGGATTTTTTCAAGTCAGCCCAGACCCCGGGGTAGTCTTTATCTATCTTCTGGGAGAAATCGTCTACCGCAAAGCGTTCCATCGACGCTGTCAGTTCATGCAACGGATCAGCCACAGATTCCATCAACCCGTTCATGCCGTGAATGATCTCACGGAATGTTCCCCTGAACCTGTTCTCATCGGACCGCTTGGTCAGGTCGCCGCCTGCCAGTGACCTGGTTAACGTATCGATCTCTCCGGTCAGGCCTTTGATGTTCTCGATCATCCCAATAAAGGCCGGCGTCAACTCGTCTTTCTCGCCCTTGCGCCCTCCCTGCTTGAGCTTTTCCAACAAGCTCAGGTCCCCGTTGCTGACTTTGTAAAAGATTTTGATCAGGACGACAAACCTGTCCAAAGTATCATTGAGAGTTTTCCTGATCTCACCCCAGACACCGGGGTATTCCGTCTCCCATTTTTGAGTAAAATCATTTTGTCCGAGACGGTGCTCCAAGGCCATATACTCATCCAGTGGCTTGGCCACAGACTCGATCAGCCTGTTCATGTCAATTACCATGTCTTTATATGCCCCGTGAAGCTTGTCAGAGTCGCCTCGCTTGTTGAAGATGCCCTGCGAAACTACCTGCTCCAGCATGCTCATCTCTCCGAGGACGCCGGTGATCTCCTCGATACAGTTATTCAGGTTGTTCTTGATGATGTTGAAGTCACCATTGTACTCCTCGGTGATCTTCCCGGGGATGTCACCCTTGCCGATGCGATCGACGTAATCCTCGGCAACTTTCAAGGGGCTGACCAGGGCGTCCAGGGCATCGTTGACCCCTCGCAGGATCTTCCGGTAGACGCCCTTTGTCCGGTCGGGGTTGGCTCTTTTGGCCAGGTCGCCCCCCCGGGCGAGCCCGATCACCACACCAACCTCGTCTACCAGGATGTGCATCTCGTCAACGAGATTGTTCAGGTTGTTCTTGATGATGTTGAAGTCGCCGTGGTACTCCTCGGTGATCTTCTCCGGGGTGTCACCCTTGGAGAGCCGGTCCACATACTCGGCAGCCACATTCAGGGGGCTGATCAGGGCGTCCAGGGCATCGTTGATGCCGTCTATGAGCAACTGGTAATCCCCCTCCGCCTTGACGGTGGCCCTGGCGGACAACTCTCCGGCCTTGGCCCTGGCCACCAGGTCCTGGACCGCCTGCAGGGCCAGCTTCTGGCCGGTCCGGTCGATGATCGTCCCGATGACGCCTCTGATCTTTCCCTTCGAGTCGTAGGTCGGGGTGGGCCTGTACTCTAAGAAGTACTTTTTGTCCCTGATGGTCGCCCAGGTCTCGATGACGTTTGTGGAACCGGTTTCAAGACACGTCATCATGCCGCTGGATTCGGATTGGATCAACGATAAAAAAGGGACGCCTTCGAGCTGTTCCCGCTCCACACCCACCAGATCGGCGAAGGTCTCGTTGCCGTAAACCGTCTTCCCGTCCTTATCCGTAACAAACAGCGGTATCTGCAACATTTCCAGCACCGACAGATCCTTCTTGCCACTCCGGGCAGCAGTCTCCCTGCTATTATCAGCTTCCGTGGCCATACGCTCACCTCCTGGTCAAACCTTGAGTTCCTGCTAAAAATTCCCGAAATCATTATCGTCCAGGGCAATGATGTCGGACGGCTTGACTGTCGTCCCGCCCCGAGTGGCGCCGGCCTTCATCGGAGGCCTGCCGGCGGAGCGCCCGGGCCTCACGCCGGAGGCCGCCGCCAGTTGTTGGGACTGGAGCATCTCCCGCAGCATCTGGATCATCTCGGGGGTGATCCCATCCGGCAAACCTGAGGCCGTTGCAGCCAACTCCTTTTTCCGAAGCCTGAATTTGCTCAGCATACTCTTGAGTTGCAGGGACTGGCTGGATAGCTCCTCGCTGGCGGAGGCGGACTCCTCGGCATTGGCGGTCACCTGCTGGGTGACCTGGTCGACCTGGGCCAGGCCGGTGTTGATCTGGCCGATGCCCTGGGCCTGTTCCTTGGAGGCGGCGGCGATCTCGCCGATCAGGTCGGTCACCTTGGTGGACCCGGTGACGATCTCCTCCAGGGCTTTGGACGTCTCTTTGGCGATCCTGGCGCCGGCCTCGGTCTTCTTGATGGAGCCCTCGATCATCTCGGCGGTCTCCCTGGCTGCGGCGGCGCTGCGCTGGGCGAGGTTCCGGACCTCCTCGGCCACCACCGCGAAGCCCTTGCCGTGCTTGCCGGCGCGGGCGGCCTCGACGGCGGCGTTCAGGGCGAGGAGGTTGGTCTGGAAGGCGATCTCGTCGATGGCCTTGATGATCTTGGAGATGCTGGACGCCGACTCGTTGATGTCGTTCATCGCCCGGACCATGTTGCCCATCTCCGCATCTCCCTTCTCGGCGCTGATCTTGGCCTGGACGGCCAACTGGCTGGCCTGGGTGGCGTTCTCGGCGTTCATGTTGGTCTGGGAGGTCAGCTCGTGCATGGAGGCGCTGATCTCCTCCAGGGAGCTGGCCGACTCTGTTGCCCCCTGGGACAGGGACTGGCTGGAGTCGGAGACCTGGCGCGCTCCGGTAGTCACCTGGTCCACCGCACTGGAGAACTGGTTCAGGATGTCGTTTAACGATGCCAGGGTGGCGTTCAGGTTCTCCTTGATGACGGCGTGGTCGCCCTTGTAGTCACCCTTCATCTCCACGTCCAGGTTGCCCCCGGCCATCTCCTGGAGACAGGCGGAGGCCTCGTTGACCGGTTTGATGACGGCGTCCAGGGTGGCGTTGAAACCCTCGATCACCTTGCGGTACTCGCCCTGGTGCCTGGAAACATCAGCCCTGGTCGAGAGCTTGCCTTCCACCGCCGCCTTGGAGAGCATGTCGCTATCCTCGGTCAGCATATTGATGGCCTCAATCAACCTGTTCAGGGCCGGCACCAGGCGGTCATTCTCGCTCCTGGTCTCGCCTTTTTTTGTATTTTTCATCTCGCTGAGATCGCCGGTGCTTATTCTAATTATTATTTCATCGACGAACGTCAGCCGCCTCATGGTCCTGTTGGCAGCCTTCTTCATCTCTTCCCAGATACCCGTATAATCGTTGGTCACCTGTTGGGTGTAATCGTGCACCGCCAGGCGGTTGAACACTCCGGTCAATTCGTCCAGAGGGTTGGCCACAGATTCCATCAACCCGTTCATGCCGTGAATGATCTCCCGGTATGTTCCCTGGAACCTGTTCGCGTCGGCCCGCCTGGAAAGATCGCCGGTTGTCATGGCTCCGGTCACCATCCCGATTTCTCCCATGAGGCCGCTGATGGTATCAACCATCCTGGCAAAGGCAGGTAACAAATTGTCGCTCTCGCTTCTTTTTCCTACCTTCTTGAGCGCCTCCAGCATGCTCAGATCCCCGTTGCTGACCTTGATGATGATATCCACCAGGACGAGGAACCTCTCCAGTGTCCCATTGAGCATTGTCCTGACCTCACTCCAGACGCCGGGATATTCTTTCTCCCACTTTTGTGTGTAATCATTCACTGCGAGGCGGCGCTCCAGAGCAAGAAAATCATTTAGCGGTTCGACTATCGACTCGATCAGGCCGTTCATGCCGATAATCATGTCTTTATAGGCCCCGTGCAACTTATCGGGGTCGCCGCGCTCAGTCAGGATACCCTGCGAGACTGCCTTCTGCAGCCTGCTTATCTCCCCGGTGACGCCGGTGATCTCCTCGATACAGTTATTCAGGTTGTTCTTGATGGTGTTGAAGTCGCCGTGGTAATTTGCGGTAATCTTTTCGGGGATGTCGCCCTTGCTGATCCGGTCGAAGCAATCCCCGGCAACTTTCAGGGGGTTGATCAGGGCGTCCAGGGCGTCGTTGATACCGTCTATGAGCAACTGGTAGTCCCCCTCCGCCTTGACGGTGGCCCTGGCCGACAGGTCCCCGGCCTTGGCCCTGGCCACCATGTCCTGGACCGCCTGCAGGGCCAGCTTCTGGCCGGTCCGGTCGATGATCGTCCCGATGACACCCCTGATCTTTCCCTGCGAGTCGCAGGTCGGGGTGGGCCGGTACTCTAAGAAGTACTTCCTGTCCTTGATCGTCGCCCAGGCTTCGATGACAGCCGTGGAACCGGTTTCGAGACAGGCCTTGATGCCGCTGGTATCGGATTGGATCAGCGATAAAACAGGAGTGCCCGGAAGTTGCTCCCTATTCACGCCCACCAGGTTGGCGAAGGCCTCGTTGCCATAGACCATCTTTCCGTCTTTATCCGCAACGAACAGGGGTACCTGCAGCAGTTCCAACACCGACAGATCCTTCTTGCCGCTCCGGGCAGCGGTCTCCTTGTCGCTGTTCTCTTCCATGGCTAAGCCTCTTCCTCCTCGTCATACAGAAGTCTGTTGGCGTTCAACAGGATCTTCACCTGGTCCCCGACCTTGCCCATGCCCTGGATGAACCGGTTGCTCTTTCCTTTTTTCATCTTCGGAGGGGGTTCGATCTCACTCTCCGGTATGTCCAGCACCTCCAGCACCCGGTCCACGATCAGCCCGACCGGCTGCTCGTTGATGTTGATCACGATGATGCAGGTACGGTCGTCGTAGGGGCGTTCTTCCACCCCGAAGCGCAGCCGCACGTCCATGACCGGGATTACCTTGCCCCTCAGGTTGATCACTCCCTTGACATGAGGGGGCATGTCAGGGACTTCGGTGATACTCTGGATACCGATGATCTCCGTCACGTAGCGGATTTCGATCCCGTAATCCTCCTTGCCGATGATAAAGGTGAGAAACTTGTCCTCCTGAGTATCCTCCTCATCCTCATCATCATCCTCGACCAGATCGGCATCTAACCTTTCCTTTTGACTCATTGGTCTCACCTCCTTCTATATTCCCACTGCTCACTTCCAAACTTCTCAATCATGTTCTGGCAGCATTCAACTGGGTCTTGGCTTCATTGGGGGGATTGATGCCCCCACTGAAGTTTAGAGCCAGTTAATACAGTGGTGTAGCCTCTCTTATCCCACCGCTTTGGAGAAGCGGGGGCATTAGAGAGGGTAGCCATCTGTGGTCAAGGAATTGCAGCGCCGTGGCCCCGATATATTTAAAAGTTCCCGAAATCATTGTCGTCCAGAGCGATGATGTCGGACGGCCTGATCGCATCACCGGCCTTCTTCGGAGATCTGCCGCCGGAGCGCCCGGACTGCATGCCGGAGGCCGCTGCCAGTTGCTGGGACCGGAGCATCTCCCGCAGCAGTTGGATCATCTCCGGAGTGATCCCTGCGGGCAGGCCGGAGGCGGCCACGGTCAGCCCCTGCTTGCTGAGCCGGAACTTGGCCAACATCCGCTTGAGCTGCTGGGACTGGCTGGACAACTCCTCGCTGGCGGAGGCGGACTCCTCGGCGCTGGCGGTCACCTGCTGGGTGACCTGGTCCACCTGGGAGAGGCCGGTGTTGATCTGGCCGATGCCCTGGGCCTGCTCCTTGGAGGCGGCGGCGATCTCGCCGATCAGGTCGGTCACCTTGGTGGACCCGGCCACGATCTCCTCCAGCGCCCTGGAGGTCTCTTCGGCGATCCTGGCGCCGGCCTCGGTCTTCTTGATGGAGCCCTCGATCATCTCGGCGGTCTCCTTGGCTGCGGCGGCGCTACGCTGGGCGAGGTTCCGCACCTCTTCGGCCACCACCGTGAACCCCTTGCCGTGGATCCCGGCCCTGGCTGCCTCGACAGCGGCGTTCAGGGCGAGGAGGTTGGTCTGGAAGGCGATCTCGTCGATCGCCTTGATGATCTTGGAGATGCTGGCCGCCGACTCGTTGATTTCGGTCATGGCTTTGACCATGCTGGCCATTTCCTGGTTTCCCTTCTCGGCGCTGAGCCTCGCCTGAACGGCCAACTGGTTGGCCTGGGTGGCGTTTTCGGCGTTCATGCTGGTCTGGGAGGTCAGCTCGTGCATGGAGGCGGTGATTTCCTCCAGGGAGCTGGCCGACTCTGTTGCCCCCTGGGACAGGGACTGGCTGGAATCGGAGACCTGGCGCGCCCCGGTGGTCACCTGCTCTACCGCAATCGTCACCTGGTTCAGGATGTCGTTGAGCGATACCAGGGTGGCGTTCAAGTTCTCCTTGATCACGGCGTGGTCGCCCTTGTAGTCTCCTTTCATCTCCACGTCCAGGTTGCCTTTTGCCATCTCCCGTAGGCAGGCGGCGGCCTCATTGACCGGCAGCAGTACAGCGTCCAGGGTGGCGTTGACACCCTCGACCACCTTGCGGTACTGCCCCTGGTGCTTTGCGACGTCGGCCCTGGTGCTGAGCTTGCCATCCACCGCCGCCCTGGCGAGCACATCCACATCAGTCGATCAGCGCTTCGATCACCTCCATCATCCTGAGCATGGCCGGTACCAACTGATCATTATCGCATCTCCGGCCGAGTTTCTTAACGCCCTCTAATTCACTGAGATCGCCATTGCTGATTTCAACCAACAATGCCTGGGTGTGCAGCACTCGATCCAGGGTAAGATTGGCAGCCTTCTTCATCTCGTCCCAGATACCCGCATAATCCTTGGCCATTTTCTGGGTATAATCGTTGACCGCCAGGCGTTTCAACACCCCGATCAATTCGTTCAGCGGATTGGCCACGGACTCCATCATTCCGTTGAGGCCACGAACGATATAGTGGTACACTCCCTGGAACATATTCTCGTCGGCCCGCTTGGAGAGGTCGCCGCCTATAATGGCTCCGGTCAGATCCTCCACTTTCCCCATGACGCTTTTGATAGTCTCCATCATCCTGGTAAAGGAAGGCACTAACTGATCGTTCTCGCACCTGCGCCCTATCTTCTTAAACTCATCCAATCTGCTCAGATCACCGTTGCTGACCCTGTTCGCAACATCCTGTATATTGAGCATCCTATCCAGGGTCATGTTTGCAGCTTCCTTAAGCTCGCCCCAGACGCCGGCATAGTCCTGCGCCATTTTTTGTGTGTAATCGTTTTTTGTAAGACGGTTCAACATTGCCATCAATTCACTGAGCGGGTTGGCCATGGAGTCGATCAGACCGTTCATGTCTTGAACCATCCCTTTATAGGCGCCCTGGAACCTGCCCGCCTCTCCCCGTTTGGTCAGGACGCCCTCGGAGGCTGCGCGCACCAGTCTGTTCATCTCTCCGGTGACACCGGTGACCTCCTCGATACAGTTGTTCAGGTTGTTCTTGATCACGTTGAAGTCGCCGTTGTAATTTGCAGTGATCTTTTCAGGGATGTCGCCCTTGCTGATCCGGTCGAAGCAATCCTCCGGCAACTTTCAGGGGGCTGATCAGGCGCATCCAGGGCATCGTTGATCCCCCGCAGGATCTTCCGGTAGACGCCCTTCGTCCGGTCGGGGTCGGCCCTCTTGGCCAGGTCGCCCTCCCGGGCGAGCCCGATCACCACGCCGACCTCGTCCACCAGGATGTGCATCTCGTCAATGAGATTGTTCAGGTTGTTCTTGATGCTGTTGAAATCACCGCCATACTCTTCGGTGATCTTCTCCGGGACATCCCCCTTGGAGAGCCTTTCGATATAAGCGCCGGCAACCCGCAGGGGGTTGATGAAATCATCCAGCATCTCGTTGATACCATCTACCAGAATCCTGTAATCGCCTTCTGCGGCGACTTTGGCCCTGGCCGAGAGGTCCCCGGCCCTGGCCTTGCCGATCAGTTCATGAACCGCCTGCATGACCTGCTTCTGGCCGGTCCGGTCGATGATCGTCTCGATGACGCCCCTGATGTTGCCCTTAGAGTCATAGGTAGGTGTGGGCCGCAGCTCGAAGAAATACTTCTTGTTCTTGATGGTGGCCCAGGTCTCGATGCAGGTGCTGTCGCCGGAAAGAGCCCGTTCCACCCCGCTCTCCTCGACCCTGATCAGGGAGGTGATGGGAACCCCCTGAAGCTGTTCCTGTTTCTTGCCCACCAGGTCTGCAAAGGCACTGTTGCCGTGAACGACTTTTCCGTCCTTGTCTACGGCAAATACTGGCATCCGGAGTCCGTCCAAAACTGATAAATCCTTCTTGCCCTTTACTGTTGCTTCATTTGCTTCCACAGTTCAGTGCTCTCCTCTTCTTCATAAAGTAGTCTGTTGGGGTTCAACAGAATCTTCATCAGGCCCCCGACCCTTGCCCATGCCCCGGACGAACCGGTTATCAATTGTTATCCTAGACCTTCATGACGCATCCAGAGCCACCATCAGAGTACGGAAGTTTGTAGAGGCTGACTGAATTCCATCAAGCGACCGGGCAGCCCTCTTCTACGGAACTGACCAGGTCGGCAATGTCCAGGATCAGGCTGATCTCACCGTCACCCAGGATGGCGCAGCCTGAGATCCCCTTGACGTGGCTCAGGTAGCCCGGCAGCCCCTTGATCACGATCTGCTGCTGGCCGAGCAGTTCGTCGACGAACAGGCAGCACTTGTTGTCACTGTTCTCGACCATGATCAGGATCCCCTCGCTCAACTGGTAGTACCGGGGGTCCACCCGGTAGAGTTCGTGCAACCTCAAGACCGGCTGCAGTTCCCCGCGGATACGGACGATCTCCAGGCCGTCAGGGGTGCGGGTGATCTGCTCGCGGGCGGGACGGAACGATTCCTTGATGGAACTGATGGGGATGGTGTAGCGGTTCGCCCCGATCCTCACCACCATCCCCTCGATGATGGCCAGGGTCAGGGGGATGCGGACGGCGAATATCGTCCCCACCCCGGCTCTGCTCCTGACGTCCACCTTACCCCGCAACTTCTCGATGTTCCTCTTGACCACATCCATGCCGACGCCCCGCCCGGAAATGCTGGAGACCTGCTCGGCAGTGGAGAAGCCAGGCTCAAAGATCAGGCGCCAGACATCGTCATCCTTCATCTCCCGGTCCTCGCTCCTGACCAGGCCTTTTTCTAGCCCCTTCTGGAAGATCTTGTCGCGGTTCAGGCCTCTCCCGTCGTCCACGACGGTGATCCACACCTCACCCGCCGAGTGCTTGGCCTCGATGGTAACCCTCCCCACTTCCGGCTTTCCTACCGCCAGCCGCTCGGCTGGGGTTTCCAGGCCGTGGTCGACGGCGTTGCGGATCAGGTGGACCAGGGGGTCGGAGATCTGCTCGATGATCGTCTTGTCGACCTCCGTGTCCTCGCCGGTGATCTCCAGGTCTACCTGCTTGCCAGCCTTCTGGGCAAGGTCCCGGACCAGGCGCACCATCTTGCGGAATACCCCGTCCAGAGGAATCATCCTCATGGACATGGCCACTTCCTGGATCTCCCGGGAGATCTTGTCCAATTGCAGGACGGCTTTACCAAACCGGTCGTTCTTGAGGATATCCAGATCCTGGTTGTTGGCGACCATCGACTCGGCGATGACCAGTTCCCCCACCAGGTCGAGCATCTTGTCCAGTTTGTCGATATCCACCCTGATCACCGCGGCGGACCCCGCTCCGGACTCCCTGGCGCCGCCGGCAGCAGGCGCATCGGCGCTCTGCGATCCGGCTCCCCTGCCGGTATCGGATGTCGGAGGCAGGATGTCGGATGCCGGAAGAGTGGCTTGTATATCTTCGACTTCAGAGGCCGGGGGTCGGAGGTCGGAGTCCGGAAGTGTGACTTGCGTCCCTTTTATTTTTCTCTTTTTTCTTTTTTAAATCTTTTTTCTGACTTCTGACTTCTTGCGCCTGACTTCCGTTACCCGTCTCTTCTTCCGGTTGCTCTATGGAAACGCTCTCCGGCGTTTCGTCCCCGGCTGTGAGTTGCTCCAGTTCATCCTCCAGGGAGGGCGCCCCTCTGACTTCTTGCGCCTGACTTCCGTTACCCTTCTCTTCCTCCGGCTGCTCTATGGAAATGCTCTCCGGCGTTTCGTCCCCGGCTGTGAGTTGCTCCAGTTCATCCTCCAGGGAGGGCGCAGATGGCGCTGCCGCCTCTTCCAAGGGCTGGCTGTTCTGCTCCTCCACCAGTTGCTCCAGGCGATCACACAACTCGCCCAGACCAGGTATCTCACCGGGACCTCCCAGGGTCAGGTCTTCGAGCTTGCCGCGCACGGCGTCGATCACCTCAAGGAGGGTGAAGATGGTAGCCGGCGTACTTGCCTGGCCGCTTCTGATCCGGTCCAGCACGCTCTCAGCCAAGCGGCAGATGCTTTCAAGATCCCCGTAGCCGAAAAAGCCGGCGTTGCCCTTGATGTTATGAAAGGCCCGGAAGGCCTGTCCAGCGGATTCGGCGTCCGCGGCGCCACGCCGCAGGGCCGACTCCGCCTCCTCGCACAACTCCAGTGTCTCTTCGACAAAGACCCTGGCCATCTCCGGCGTGATCCTCAACCCGTTCTCCTCACCGGCCTGAAGGGGTGGGGGTGCGGCTAGGCCATCGCCGGAGACAGCGGCAATCGCCTGCCTCAGATCATCGACCAGGGATTCCGCCTCTGCCTCGAAGCCCTCGTCGCTGAGCTTGCGCTCCACCACGTCAAGGATGCTGCGGATAAAGTCGGTGGCGCGGCAGAGCAGGTCCACGTGGTAGGGCGTGATCTCGGTTTTACCCTTGCGGAAGATGTCCAGCAGGGTCTCCGCCTCGTGGGTGACTCCGATGATCGTCTGGAAATCGAGGAAGGATGCCGTTCCTTTGATGGAATGAAAGAGGCGGAAGACGGCGTTCAGGATCTCCTCATCCACTTTTCCGGAGCCAAGCGCTGACTTTTCCATGTCAATGATCTGCGGCTCTGCATCATCCAGCAGTTCCCGGCCTTCGTTGACGAAGTCCCTGACCATTTCCATTCTTTCTTCCAGGTCGCTGTCCATCTACGCTGCTTCCCCCTTAAACGTTGCCCTACCGAAACAGAGACTTCAACGAGTTCTTGGCTTCAGTGGGGGCTTGCCTTCCCCCACTGAAGCCTAGAAATCGTTAATGCAGTGACGTAGCCGCTCTTATCCCACCGCTTCAGAGAAGCGGGGGCATTAGAGCGGGTAGTCATCTGTCAAATGAGGAGAGATAACCCCTCTGGCTCGATTATCGGAGTCAAGGCCTAAAACTTGAGGTATTTTTTCAAACGTAGCGAAGCGAAGTTTGAATGCCATGTGCCTGTTTGCAAAGCAAGCATATGGCAGACGCCGGAAGAGATATGCGCCACCAGGATGCATACAAAAAATCAAGCCCCGCTTTCACGGGGTTTTAGGGTTTCAGCCTGTCTTTATCTTCTAATAACCGTAAGCCGGCCAGAGATTTTCCGCCAGGAAGCGCAGCCGGTCATGAGCAGTGCCAGGATCTGCGCAGGCTGCCTGAAAGTCCGGCAGGAGGCCGGGCCAGCGCATCCGGAATAAGTGGTTTAAATTGGATACGGCGGTAGGATAGAAGTTCAAGGAATCATAATCCACCTCCCGCACCCCTGATTGCTTCGCCTGTTTTAGAATAGCGCTGAGATTGGCCTCGGTATCACCGATGCCGGGGATCACCGGGGCGATGAAAACCCAAGTGTCGATACCCGCTTCGGCCAACCCGGATAAGGCCCGGAAGCGCCGCTCCGGGCTTGGAGCGCCGGGCTCCAAGAACCTGGCTGCACCCTGGTCTGTGGTGGTAATCGTCAAGCCGACATCCACCCTGGCGATTTTCTTCAGCAGAGGCAGGTCACGGAGCACCAAGTCGGACTTGGTAAGGATCGAGACGGACATCTCGCTGTCTGCCAGCAGGCTCAGACAAGAGCGTGTCAATTGATATTGCTGCTCCACCGGCTGGTAGGGATCGGTAACGCTGGCAATAGTCACCTTGCCGGGCCTTGCCCTGCGTAGCTGACCGGCCAGGCGGTCCGCAAAATTGACCTTGACCTGAACAAATGAACCCCACCTGTCCCCGATGCCGCAAAAACGCTTCATGAAGCTGGCATAGCAGTAGGCACAGGCATGTGTGCAGCCGGTGTAAGGGTTGAGGCAGTAATCCATGCCGGGAATGGCACAGCGGTTCAGGGCTGTGCGGCACTCTTTTTGCAAAACTCGGGCCAGCGCTGTTACCCCCTCTTTTTCAGTAGGCCATCCTGTCGACAACTGCGACAAGCAGTTTGATGGCATTGTTCAGCTTTTCCGGCTTCACAATGGCAGGCGTATCCTGAACGGAGTGGTTTTTATCGAGCCAGTGCGGGGCGAACAAAGTCACGGCGGGAATGCCGATCCCGGCAAAAGTCCGGTGATCGCTGGTGTGAGGAGAATGGTTGCCCAGCACTTCCGTACCGATGTTGAGGCCCTGCCTGGCCCCCTCGTCTTTGATGATTCCGACGAGAGGATTGTCCGGGGTTTGCGTCCAGATCCGGAAGGCGCGCACATCGCCATTGCCGACCGTATCCATGTTGATCACGGCTTTGATCCCCCCGGTGGGGCTCTTCTCGGTAAAGCTCCTGGAGCCATGGAAGCCCTCCTCTTCGGATGTCCAGGCAGCAAAAAGGATGTTGCAATTTGGGCTGTTGCTGACGACTGGCCAGAATTCTTGCCGCTTCTAACATGGCCCCGATCCCCGAGGCATTGTCATTGGCGCCTGGAAAGTAATGATCGCCTAACCTTCCCAGGTGGTCGTAATGAGCCGAGACGATAATGGTATCCGCCGGAAACTGGGCATTCCCGGCCGCAAGATAACCTAAAACATTGTCGCTGGCAACCGGCGAGAAGATGTCCCCGGACAATCTCGGTACCCAGCGGTTTCCCTGTTCAATCAAAGAAAATTCCAGGGCTTGTGATCGCTTGAAAGTATGTGCCCTGGTCCCCCGCCGGCTTTAAGCCTAACTTTTGAAATTGACCGGCTATGTACTGCGCAGCCAACCGGTTCCCTGCCGTCCCGGGCGCCCGGCCCTCATATTCCGGGAGAAGCCAGCATGCAGACGTCGCTATAGGCATTCTGGCCCGGCTGCTGAGATTCCTCAACCTTCCGGTCCGCTATTTTTTTAAAGTACTGGTACTGTTGGTACAGGTATCCTGGCACAACAGGGCGCCAACGATAACAAAGAATATGATGAGATACGAATACTTCGGGGAAATAGGTTTCATGATTGATATGCAGCGCCTTTCTGGTCGCAGTTATCTTTAGATCATCATGTTTTTTTCATACTGAGCATCGGTTCAATCCATCTCCTGGAGAATTCTCCGGAAGCTTGGTAAAACCTTCAGGGTCTTGCCGGAAAGCCGGAAAAATGATAACATCGCTTTGGTGCCCCTCATCTCTGCAGATGGCGGATACAGATTTGTAAATCAGTGGGGGTTCAATCTCTTTATGATTGGCGATGTTATCTGATTTATTTGCCGTGCCATGTGTTCAGCACTCAAACGACTTATTGCTTGCACATGCTACGCAATATGAGTGCTGAACAGGCACATGGCATCAAACTTCGCTTCGCTTCGTTTGAAATTCTTGAGGCAGAAAGAGTTTTTCGCACGTCCACGCCGGGAGGTCGACGGGGGTTGTACATACCGGAAAATCCTAGTGGCAACACGGTCAGAAGCACGGGTCCACGAGGTCCAGGAGGGCAACCAGAAGGAGGGCACCCGCCATCAAAGCCTTGTTGGCGGTGGTCGGTTTTCTGGCAGTCAACATCCTCCTCTTCGCTGTGACCTGCCCCTTCGTGGTGTGGTTCGGCCCGTTCCACAACATCAAAACCGCAGCCCTGGGCGCCATCGGCACCTCCGAGCACTCGTACCTGCTGCGCTATATCGGGATGAGCCAGCAGGAGATCAACAAGCTTTCCAGACAGGTGGCAGGCCCCGGCGGTGCTACTACCGGGGTCAACCCCAGTAAAAACCACGACAACACGGTGACCCTACAGCAGGTCAACAGTTCCCGCTTCAAGGGATACCTCCTGGAGATCGACGATCCCACCCAGGTGACGCTTGGCATCACCCCCAGCCTGGGGACCAAGGGCGCAGCCACCAGCGAGATCGCCAGGGACAACGGGGCGATCGCGGCGGTGAACGCCGGGGGCTTCGATGACCCGTCCGGGACCGGGACCGGCAAGACCCCCTACGGGGTGATCATCCACAACGGCATCCTCATGTGGGAGGAAAACGACGAGGACGAATGAAGACCTGATCGGACTGGACGGCAACGGGGTGCTGGTCACCGGCTCCTACACCATCGCTGAGATGGAAGCAGATGAACATCCGGGAAGGCGTCTCCTTCGGCCCAACCCTGATCAAGAACGGCGAGAAGATGGTCACCGGTGCGGAAACGACCAGTGGGGCATCGGCCCGCGCACCGCCATCGGCCAGAAACAGGACGGCACCATCCTGCTGCTGGTGATCGACGGGCGCCAGATCGACTCTCCGGGAGCGACCCTGCTGGACGTGCAGAACATCCTCTACGATGCAGGCGCCTGGACGGCGGCCAACCTGGACGGGGGTTCCAGCACCACCATGTACTATGACGGCAAGGTGATCAACCATCCCTGCGACCCGCTGGGAGAGCGCATGGTGTCTACCGCCTTCATCGTCAAGTAACATATCACAGATGACTACCCAATTACTCATCACTTCTTAAAAGGGGGTGATCCGGTGAAGAAACTGATACCCTGGCTGCTGGCAGTGATCGTCTTGCAACTGTGCATCTACCTTTATCTCAACCATCTGCTGGCGCCAGCCGTCGCCCACTACAATGTGACGCCGGTCGAATCCGGCGGCGACAGTGTCCAGCAATTTTTCTCATATGATGGCAGTTTCCGGGCCGACGTCTCCAAGGACGCCGTGAAGATCTACGCCGTCAGCGACGTACAGTCACCCAGCCAAGGAGATCGACATCGGCGCCACGGAGAAGCTCACCTACTTCTCCTGGCTGCAGGACCGCGACATCGCCCTGGCAGGGATCAGCAAGCCGGGCAAGAAGGGCACCATCTGCACCCTGGAGCCGCTCAACATGGTCACCGACAGCCACTCGATCGCGCCCACCATCACCGGCCTGGCCAAGGACGCGGAGATCGCCGACGTGGCCTACTCCACGGACACCAACGTGATCTACATCCAGGTGAAGAGCGGCGACATCTCGACGATCTACCGCACTGACGCCAACAACGTCCTGACGCAGGTGAGCAACACCCCCAGCGTCATTGGCCGGATCGCCAATTTAAAGAGCGAGGACGCCCTGCTCTACGACAGCGTCAACACCGGGCGGGTCTACCTGGTGGACAAGGACGGGAAACAGTGGATCTCCCCCAATGACGGCAGCCAGTACGCCCTGATCGGCACTGACAAGAACGACAACATCTACATCGCCAGGTTGAGCAGCGCCAAGACCACCGGCAGCACGGCCGGCAGCAGCAAGACGGGGGAGCGGTTGGCAGATATGATCCTGGTGGGCGGCGTGGATGGAGATTTCAGGCCGCTGCAGCAGGCGGGCCTGCCGTACCTGGTGGACTCCATCACGGTCGCTGACGACGGGACAATAAAGTTGGCGTAGCGCCAAAAAAAGTACTCATCACTCATCACTTCAAGAATGGGGTAGTTGCAGTCAAATGCCGCTGATCAACATCAGGGGCTTTTTTCTTCCTAAGAACGAGCGAAGTTACTTCACTTTGACAGCCTCGCCGGTCGCCCCGGTATTCTCGATGGTGAATTCCGCCTGTCACCTGAACCTTCACACCGGGGAAATAGTCCCGCCACCGGTCCCTGATCTGCTTCCAAAAGGCGGGGTCGGCCTTGTGGATCATATCCCCGAACCCGAAGACGTCAGAGTTCAACGACTGGCACCTGGCCACCGCCTCCTGGCAGTAGCGCTGCGCCTCCTCGCCGATCAACTGCTCCGCCGCTTTGATATCCGATTCCTTCATCACGTCGATGGCGGCGTTCTTGTCCTCCGTCAGTGTCCCCACTCCCTTGATGTTGACCTCGAAGGTGATGCCGTCCTGGCTGATCACCGGTTTAACGCTTGTCTTGGCGCTCCGGAAAATGTAAGAGGCGTTCTTCTCCGCCGACCTGAAGGCGAAGGGGATAGCGCCGCCTCTGGCCTGCCCGGTGATGAACATGGCGCCCATGCTCTCCTCCTCGTTCAGCCAGCCCGCCAGCTTGTCCCCGGCGAAGACCGCAGTAGCCGCCTACTCCAAAGGTTTTCCGCTCCGGGTGCCTGGCCTCCTGAACCCCCAGCACCTGGTTGAAATCCTCTGGTCCTGGTGCGCCTGCCTGGCCCTGTTGGCCTGCCTGGCCCTGTTGGCCCTGCTGATCCAGGGTAACGATGCCGCTCGGCGGTCCCTTGCGAACGGATGACCCTCTCTCCGGCGGAGTAAACAGGCACAGCCGCGGCATGGCCACGTCCCTCCCGGGGGTCATCAGGCTGTAGACCACCTGGAACAGGTTCGCAGGCACTGTCTTGGAAACACGGACGGGGTTATTTCTGATTATTTTGGATAGTTCCGTCGAGGTCAACGTCTCAAGCTCAGGCTGGGCCTCCATGGCCTCCAGGGCGGAGCCCTGGCAGATGACTACTTCCACTCCGTAGCGGATCTCCTTGCTGCGGTCGCAGAAGTCGATCACATCCTGGATACCGTCCCGGGCCATCTCCTCCCCGATCACGATCACCTGGAGATGCCCCAGGTAGAGAGCCCGGGGGGAGCGCAGGGCAATATTTCTGGCGGCATCAGTGATGGTCTCCCCCTCAGCCGTGCTCACATAACCAAGGGTGGGAGGCATAACAACGCTTCCGCCGCCACCCGCTCCCGTTGCTCCTCCCCCTACGCCCAGCTTCAGGGAGAGCACGCTCATGAGAACCAGGGGTTTGCCGTCTTTGACGATCCGGTCGACGCCGATCATCGTGACCACGTTTAGCGTGTTCAAGTTCTCTCCGGTCCCAGCACCCGGTACAGTTCAGGAGCAGCAGTGCAACGATGATCAGGGTGATCATTCTCAAGGGTTTATTTATTGGCAACGGGAGCACCTGGCTTACCTCCTTTTTTTCTGATCACGGCTATCAGCAAGACGAGAGCAGGGATGGCCAGATTCAGGATCAGGATATTGATCGGCAAGATATAGAACAGGAAATTTGACAGCTTCAGATAGGTGCCAAACAGCACCCGGCTGAGGATGATCGTGATCAGGGCGATGGGAATCAGGGTGATCCGGTAGTTCTTCAGGCCCAGGGTGCTGGCGGCGACGATACCGGCGCAATGAAACAGGAGCGCCAGCTTGATGATCACCGCGGCGACCAGGAAGACGATCACCACTATCTCCAGGCGTTCGAGAAAGTCTACCCAACGAGATGTACCGCGCCAATTCTACGAAGGGAAAGATCATGTGCGCGGTGACCGGGTCGCCGAACACTCCCACGATGACAGCATGGACGGCGCCGGCAAGAATGATGACCGATCCCAGGTAGACCAGACATGTTTTCAGCGCTTCGTGTTTCTGGTTCAGGTAGGGGTAGAACATGACCAGCAGAAAGACCTCGCCCCGCCAGGCGCTGTGGAATGCCCCGGCCCTGAGAACAGGCAGCAGGCCGTTCTCCAAGACCGGTTTGAGATTGCCGAAATTCATGTCTTTGGCCGCCAGGAAAAGCAATAAAACCACCATCAGCGCCCACGCCGGTAAAACCATTCCGTTTTCCCTGGCGATCACCTCGATACCGAGGTAGGCGCCATAGGCAGCCACCGCTGCCAGCACCATATCCAGCACCACCGGTGGCGTCATGTTTAAAAGAGCTATATGGATGAAGGTGGAGCCCTCGCTCAGGATCACAGATGCCAGGTAAGTGAACCCTAAAGCATAAGCAGCGGCCAGCAGCTTGCCGGTCACCTTGCCCAGGATCTCAGGCAGGTATTCGGGGAAGGCCTGAGCCGGAAACCGCTTGCCCAGAGCCACCGCCACCAGGACAATCAACAGGCCGTACCACACATCGCCCAGGGAAACTGCCAACCAACTGTCCGGGCCGGCCAGGGCGGCTACCCTGGCCGGTGTGTAGAGGATGGCGGTGGACGCTTCAAATACTATAAAAAAGAAGAGCAACTGCACGCTGCTGATACGGCCATTATCCAACATGCCAATTCCCTTTCTTTCAGCCAGGGACGTTTACCCCCTGGGCTTTGGCGGTCGTGGTCTGTTCGAGTCCTGCTTGACCGGCTCCACGTATCCTGTCAGCCGCGGGCGCATGCGCATCGCCCAGATCGGCGCCCGGACGAAGGTATCTTTCAGGTCGCCCAGGCTCAGGGGGGCGAAGGGAGACAGGTAGGGAACACCGAATGACCTCAAGGCGCAGATCTGGAAGGTGGCCATGGTGAAGACGGCCATCATCCCGAACAGGCCGAGGAATCCGGCAGCGACGATGAAGACGAACCGCAGGACACGCAAGCCGGTCGACAGGTTCAGCGAGGCGAGGGTGTAGGAGGCGATCGCCGTCAGGGCGATGGTCAGGACCATCACCGGGGAGACCAGGCCGGCAGTGACGGCGACCTGTCCGATCAGGATGGCGCCGACCACGCCGATGGTCTGGCCGAAGGCCTTGGGCAGGCGGATGCCCGCCTCCTGCAGAATCTCGAAGGCCAGGACCATCACTATCGCCTCCACCATGCCCGGGAAGGGCACACTGGCCCGGGCAGAGAGGATGTTGCCCAGAATGTCGGTGGGGATCAGGTCCTGGTGAAAGGTGGTGATGGCGACGTAGAAGGCCGGGGCCAGCAGGGCGACCAGGAGCGAACTCCAGCGGATCAGCCTGATAAAACTGGCGAACCAGTAGCGGTTGTAGTAATCCTCGGGGCTCTGCATCTCGGATGCCAGCGTCGTCGGGACGAGCAGGGCAAAGGGGTCGTTGTCGAAGATCAGGGCAGCCTTGCCATTCAACAGTTGGGCGACCACCCGGTCCGGGCGCTCGGTTGTCGCAATCCCGCTGACCGGGGAGAAGGGGGCATCCTGGATCAGTTCCTCGATCTGGCCGCTGCCCAGGATCCCGTCTATCCTGATGCGTGAGAGGCGCGACTTGATCTCTTCGATCAGGCCCTCGTAGACGTAGCCCTTGAGGTAGACAATGCTGATCTTGTACTTGCCGACCTCGCCGACGTCCACCCTCTCCACCGCCAACCGGGTGGTGTGCAGCCGCTTGCGCACCAGGGCGATGTTGATGCGCCCGTTCTCGTTGAAGGCGTCGAGCGAGCCCCGGGCCACCGATTCGGTCTGCGGCATCATCACCGGGCGATCGATGTTCTCCTGGGCGTACAATAGCAGCGCCCGGTCCTGGCCGTCCACGAAGAGCGCTACCAGGCCCTTGGTGATCTCGCCCGCCACGTCCACCCAGCGGTTGTACATGATGACCCTGGTGTTGGGAATGGCCTCTTCCATCAGCCAGTCCATGGTGATGCCGGACGGTGGCGCCTGGCTCTCCTGCAGGGGCTTCAGCACGCTCTCCTCCAAAATCTCGAAGTTCACCAGGGAGTCAAAAAAGACCGCCAGGGCGCGGGTGGTGCCCTGCTTGCCGATCCTGATCTGGCGCGTCACCAGGTCGCTCGCAGCGGTCGAAGATCTCCGCCAGCACCTGCTTGTTGTCGTCGAGCTTCCTGGAGAGGAGGCGGTCCTCCTGTTCCGGCTCGACCTGGTATGGCTTTTTCAGGGGACCGCCTTTTTGCCCGTGGCGTCCGAATAGGTTGCGCAGCCATTGGAACATCGCCATGCCCCCCCTGTCCCCCAATTTTTCGACAAACTATTTGCATTTTTAGCATGCACAGCGGAATGCTTGCTATGTCAAGCAATGTTTGGGGCGCCTGACTGCGGCAGGCAGGCATGCCAGAATAATAAAAAGCGCCCAGACATAGGCTGGACGCATCATTTTACATATTATTACTAGATCATCAATCTTGATCCTATGTTAAATATCTCATGCAACATTACCAATAATATATTAAAGTTATCCTTCCACCAGGTCCGCCACCGGCACCAGGATACGCTCCTGGGTGTCCAGGTACTTCACGGTGGCCAGATCATCCGCCACCTCCTCGATCCAGACCGGCGCCCCGTGGTGCAGCACCTCGATGACGCCCAGCGAATCGAAGATCTCCTGCGCCCTCTCGGTATTCAAGCCCTGTCATCCCCCTTCGTTTTTTCATTCTCACTGTTCCTGCTGTTACTGTTAGCATACCTCCAGGCAGCGGATGTTATGAGGCTGCCGGGCGCACACAAAAGAGCGCCAAGTTCCACACCCGGCGCTCCCGTCACTTTTGAAAACACCACGGAAATGGGCAGTTTTCGTCATGCCCGGGACTAGATACTGCAGCCTTCCTTGCAGTGAGCGGTTGCCCGCAGCATATACCTCTTCCTCAGCACTCGGTATCGCCTCCTTCCCAGAAAAACCGGTATTCAAACGAAGCAAAGCGAAATTTGAATTAAGCCATGTTCCTGTTTGCGAAGCTCACCTGACTATATTCTAATATATATTGGGCGAGATGTTAACCCCCCTGACGTCCTCCTGATGCTCATGCCCGCCAGCGGTTGCCCGCTTCCTGCTTTTAACTCTGACTTCCGGCCTCTTGCTTCTGTCCTCTGGCCTCTGACTTCTTGCCTCTGACCTCTGAAATGGCCGCCAGAAGCTGCCCCCAGTTATCCACGATAAAATCCGGGCGGTAGGGGCACAACTCCTCCCGGGAGGCGATCCCCCAGGTAACCCCCACGGTAGCCACGCCGGCGCTCTTTCCCGCCAGGACATCGTACCAACTGTCCCCCGCGTAGCAAGCCTGGCCCGGCTCTGCCGCCAGCAGTTCCAGGCACCTGAGCAGGCAATCCGGATACGGCTTCGGCCTGCTGGTATCCTCCAGGGCGACTACATGGCTGATATAGCGGTCCAGTCCGGTCAGGGACATGTTGGCAACAGCCGGCTCCCGCCGCTTGGAGGTCACCAGCCCCAACCGGTAGCCGGAGCTATCCAGCGCCTCCAGGGTCTCCATGGCGCCCGGAAACAGTTCGAGCATTTCCTGCTGATGATCGCGGTAGAATTCGGTGTAAGCCTTTAAAAACCGTTCCTCGAGGCCGGGGGCGTAGATCTCGGCGGCCTGCCGCAGGGGCAACCCCACGGTCTTCATCACCTCTCCGTCGCCCCAGGGGATTCCGAAGTCTGCAAACACTTTTTCGAAGGAGCGCCTGATCAGGGGTATCGAGTTGAGCAGGGTTCCGTCCAGGTCAAAGAGCACGGCTCTTATCTTCGTCTCCATTTTCACCTCTCCCGCTTTCGATTGTAGCACAAGTGCGGGCGGCTGCTAACCCGTTGACAGCACCTGCTTCACCTCAGCCTGGGGGATCTGAGCCGTTCTCAAGCCGATCGCTCTCCCTATGGAATGCGCCTTTCCTATCTGTTGACCGGCCGCGTAATAGAAACCACTGCCGGGGACGTAGAAAAACGGCCTGAGCCTGTCGATGACCGGAGCGCCGTTCTCTCCCACCACGGCATCCTCAACTTTCACGTCGACGATTTCCCCAATGAACTGGGTGTGCAATCCGATTTCGACGTACTGGAGCAGCTTGCACTCGATAATGAAAGGGAACTCCTGCACATAGGGAGCGTCTACCAGCCCGCTTCTCACGGGCGTGAGCCCGGCAGCGGCAAACTTGTCAACGTCCCTTCCGGATACCAACCCGCAATAGTCTGCCTCCTTTACGTAATCCTGAGAAGGGATGCATGCCGTAAAGGCCTTTCTCTCCATGATATTCTCGTAGGCAAGCGTGGCTTTCCTGAACGAGACGGCAACCGCCGGCGGGCTGGAGCAGCACATCCCCACCCAGGCGGCGGTGCTGGCATTGGGCTTGCCCGCCTTGTCGTAGGTGCCGATCACCCACACCGGCGTGATGCATGCCCCCTTGGAGCTCAAAGATATTTTACTCATATTTGTTGCCTCCTTGTATTTTCCTGTAAGTATCTTTCATCCTACCACTTCTTTAGGTATACGCCAAACTTACCGATCGTTTTGGTGTATCATCGAACATGGCTCGTTACTAAACTGAAAATATGTGCTACTTTAGTGCAAAGAGGAAAAATCAAAAAGGCAGCGAAAAGCTCAGGAAGAAGATGTTTACCCGATGCTACCCGCTCTAATGCCCCCGCTTCTTTGAAGCGGTGGACTGAAGCCAAGAACTCGTTGAACGGTTGCTTACGCGAGGAGTGATGGCTGTGACGGCAGGTCTTACCGGCATCACCGTCAACACAATACTGCAGGAGTCTCTGCCAGGCCGGTTCCTCCTCACCGTGCTGGAGGCCCGGGGCGATACGGCGGTGATCCTGGCCAACGGCAAGGCGCTTGAAGTGCAGTCGGAGATCCCCCTGCAGCCGGGGCAGACGCTTTTCGTCAGCCAGGAACAGGGCGCAGGCGGCCAGGTACGCCTGCGCGTCATCAGGGACGGGGCCGTTCCGGAGACCGCCGGACAGCAGGCTGCGCCAGAGCCGGGTGGAAAGGTGGACCTGCTGACTGCCCTGCGCCTGGCAGAACTGCCGGAGACAGCAGAAGCCACCAACAAGATCGCCGCCTTGTTGAAGACGCTGGGCGGCCTGTCGCTGCCCAACCTGCTGGCGGCGGCGTCTTTTCTGAAAGCCGGCCTGGCTTCGGACCAGGTGCTGAAGACCGTGGCCGCCTTTTTAAACAGTCTGCTGGCACAGCAGCAAGAGGAGGATACACCTGGCGCCTTGCCCGCCGGGAGCGATGGCGCCCAGGTACTCAAACAGCTTGTACTCACCGGCGTGCAGAGATTGGTAGAAGCGCTGCAGCAACTGTCCGCCCAGCCTGGCGGCAGGCAGAACCTGGGGGCGGCGCTCCAGGGACTGGTGCAGAAGAGCGGCGCTCCCGGCAGTCAGGCGCTCGGAGGGCAGGTCTATACCTGGACTCAAACCGGCCAGGAGGGGCACTACCTTTATCTGCCCCTGTACACCATCTTGAATAATTCCGGCCTGCGCAACTGTGAGTTGTATATCTACCCGCCGGCCGGCGAACAAGAGGATGAGAATGATCAGGATGCCTGGCTGTTCACCCTGACCCTGGAAACAGATGCCCTGGGGTGGATGCACTTCCGGTTGGCCTGCCAGAATCACCAGGTGGCTGTTCAGGCCCTGGTGGAGCAGCCCGGGACCAAGCTGGCGCTGGATGACAACTGGGCGCTGCTCGCCGCCGGCCTCAGCAGCCTGAATCTCAAGCTGGCCTCGCAGCAGTGTGCACTCGGCCTAGTGCACAGCCAGGCCCGGTCGGTGCATGACCTCGAGTTGCGGTTTCAGCAGTATAACCCCTTTGACATCTCCATCTGAGACTGGGGCAGATCCTTACACCGCCGCGCCTGGAGGGCACCCGGGTACCGTCAGGAAAGAGAGGGAGAAGGTGAGCACATGGAGGACCACGAACCCAAACAGGCCGCAGCCTTGAGGTACCGGCAGGACAAAGACAACGCCCCCCGGGTCGTCGCTTCGGGCAAGGGAGAACTCGCCCGGCGGATCATCCAGGAGGCGGAACAGCACCAGGTGCCGGTCTACGAAGACCCGGACCTGGCCAAGCTGCTGACCATGCTCCCCCTTGGCTCAGAGATCCCACCGGACCTTTACGCCGCCGTGGCGGAGGTGCTGGCGTTCATCTACACCCTCACCATGCAAAAGCGCGCCGCCGGTTCGCTCCAGCCACGCCGGCTCCGCGCCAGGCCTAAGGATCGTCATTGCCCGTGCTTCAACTATTTCTAAGCTTCAGTGGGGGGAAAGACAATCCCCCACTGAAGCCAAGAACTAGTTGAATCCACTGTCTCTGGCGGCTGGAGAACAAAAACGGCATGCCGATTCAGGTTCCCTTGATATATAATAAACTATATAACTTCGCTTTGATGTCCCCAACCTTACAGGTGGCGGGTTCATCCCGGTGGAGCAGGCGCAGGTGGAATAGGACACTGCGAGAACAGCTCCGACTGTTGCGGGAGGAGGGCAGCCATGCCAGCAGGTGTGGGCAGGATCCGGTATTATGATGAAAGCATGGAAAAACCGCAGATCACCAGGAAGATGCTTGCCAGAATATTGGAGTATTTTATTCCTTACTGGAAACAGATGCTGGTTGCGGTGGCTGCGATATTAATATCGTCAGTGTTGGGGCTGGCGCCATCGATTTTCATCAAGAACATTGTCGACCAGGCGCTGCCCCACAGGGACCTGAAATTGTTGGGCTTGTTGATCGCGATTTCCGTTCTGATCACGATCCTGCTGGGACTGCTGCAGGTTTATCAGACCTATTTGAACAACTGGATCGCCATGACATATCATTTTACAGATGAAAAACCAGATGTATCAGCGGTTGCAGCATATGTCGCTGAGCTTCTTCTCTTCTGCCATGCCGGGCGAGATCATCACCAGGCTGACCAGCGATATCGATGGCATTCAGGACATCTTCAACACGACAGTCGTCAACGCCCTGAGCAGTATTTTTGTGCTGGCCGCCACCGCCGTCGCCCTGATCTCGATGAACTGGAAGCTGGCCATCCTCGGCATGTGTCGTCCTCCCCCTGTATATTGTCCCCACCCGTAGAGTCGGTAAGGCGAGATGGGCGATCGCCTCCCAGAGCCAGGAAAAAGTCAGTGAATTGAACCAGATCATTCAAGAGACGCTCAGCATCAGCGGCGCCGTCCTGATGAAGATCTTCACCAGGGAGAAGGATGAGTACAAGAAGTTTGTCGGGGTCAACGAAGAGGTGACCGAGCTCCAGATCAGGGAGTCCTTGGCCGGCAGATGGCTGATCATGACGGTGAGCTCGTTCACCACCATCGGCCCCATGCTCATCTACCTGTACGGCGGCTACCTGTTCATCAGGGGCGAGATCTCCATCGGCGCCATCATCGCTTTCGTGGCCTTGCTGGGAAGGCTGTACGGGCCTGTAACCCAATTGTCGAATATCCATATCGATGTCACCCGTTCATTTGCCCTATTTCAGAGGATCTTCGAGTATTTCGACCAGAAACAGGAGATCGTCGACCGGCAGGGTGCGCTGAAGGCGGGGCCTTTCCTCGGCCAGGTCGATTTTGACCATGTCCATTTTTCCTACAATGAAAAGAGTGAGGCCTTGACAGACCTGAGCTTCTCCGTCCGCCCGGGGTCGATGGTCGCCCTGGTGGGCGCCAGCGGCGCCGGAAAGACAACAGTCACCTATCTGATCCCCAGGTTGTACGAGGCAGTCGAGGGGAAGCATCAAAATCGATGGCATCGACATCAGGGACATGACACTGGAATCGCTGCGCCGGCAGATCGGCATGGTGATGCAGGAGCCCTATCTGTTCAACGATACGATTGAAGAGAATCTGAGATACAGCAATAATGACGCTACTGAAGCGGAGATGGTGGCTGCCTGCAAGGCATCGTACATCCATGACTTTATCATGACTCTGCCCGATCGGTACCGGACGGTGGTGGGGAACAGGGGCATCAAGCTGTCCGGCGGAGAAAAGCAGCGGGTCTCCATCGCCAGGGTGATCCTCAAGAATCCGGCGATCATCATTCTTGATGAAGCCACCTCGGCGCTGGATTCGGTATCGGAAATGTTTATCCAGAAAGCGATGCTGCCATTGATGAAGGGCAGAACGAGCTTTGTGATCGCCCACCGCCTGTCTACCGTGCTGGCGGCAGACCAGATCTTCGTGCTGGAAAACGGACGGATCGTGGAGACGGGAAGGCACGAAGAATTATTGGCAAGACAAGGGTTGTACAAGAAGCTGTACGACACCCAGTTCAAATCGCAGGATCAGAGGACGCACCCAATCTCCTGAAGGGGTATGGGCTTCTCGGTTCATTTAGCTGACCATGGCCGTCCAGAACGGCAAGATGACCCAGAACCGGGAGAACGCCGATCTCCACCAGGCTGCAGCAGAACATCTGCCGATTTCAACACCTTCGCAAACAGGCGCATGGCATAATTCAAACTTCGCTTATATTGTAACCTTAAACCAGTTGAAATACATGCCTGCGATCTCTGCACCGCTGCGGTTTTGGTTGCACACGACAGGGGATCATTGGTAAAATGGGAGGCAGGGACAACTAATTACCGAGGGAGGTCTGAAGATGGAGATTCTAACCGGGGTGCATATCGTGGACAACGTGGTGATGCCGGGTCCTGGCGGCGCCAATTCTGTAAACGTCACCCTGCTGGACGGCGATGACGGCCGTCTGACCGTGGTGGACGCCGGGCCGCCTGGGGCCGAGGATGCTGTCTGTGCTTACATCACCAGGATCGGACATCAGCCCGCAGACGTGAAACGCATCATCATTACCCACCACCATGTCGACCACACGGGCGGCCTGGCAGGGCTGGCGCAGCGCACCGGGGCGGAGGTCTGGGCACACCGGGAAGACGCGGGATTCATCGACGGTTCCGTGGCACGGCCACCGGTAGTTTTCCCGGAGGAACGCATCAGGGCGTTCATGCCGGAGGCCACTCCCGAGCAGATGGCCGAATTCCGCAAGAGAATGGAGCAGGGCATGAAAGCCGCCCCGGTCAGGGTCGATCTGCGCCTGAGCGGTGGGGAGGAGTTGGCTGTGCTGGGAGGGTGCCTGATCATCCACACGCCGGGGCACACGCCGGGGCATCTCTGCCTCTTCCTGCCCGGCCGGGACCTGCTGCTGGCGGGTGACCTGCTGCGCTACGAAAACGGGGTGCTGTCCGGGCCGCCGCCAGGCTTCACCCAGGACCCGGAGGCGGCGCAGGCATCGCTGCGCCAGGTCTCAGAGCTGTCTTTCCAGCACGTGTGCGGGTACCATGGGGGCTTCCTCTCCGGCAACGCCGGCAACCAACTGCGCTCCCTGCTGGAAGGGGCGTAAGAAGCAAGATGCAGGCGTCCGGATTGAATTGATTCAGCACGGCCATCATAAACTTAAATGAATAGGGGGTAGGTATTGTGCAGTGGCAGGATTATGCCAAAACTTTAACAGATGTTTTGGACCTGAAGGGTAGCCCCGTCAGTATAACTTATACCGATAAAGACTTCGGCCATCTTGCGGGAGGCAAATGTGCGGCTTGCGATGCTTTTGTCAGGGCGCGAAAAGGTGAGACGATCGTATTGAACAGGGAAAACTCCAGTTGTCCAGGGGGGACCTGGCACCTTGGCCTGGGACCGGCGCCACAAGGCAAGCCCAAGGAAAAATTGACCCGCTTCCTGGTAGATGGGGAAAAACTTTTTTGCTCCCCCGCCGCTTTCTACAGAATAAATTTGGACTCACCGCCACCCGTGGACCTGACCAGAAACATTGTTATGTGTCCCCTGGAAAAGGCAGACCTGCGTCCCGACGTTGTTTTGTTTTTTGTCAATCCTGAAAAGGCGTGCCGCCTCATGACCCTTGCCACGTGGAGCACAGGCATCTCGCCCAGGTGTTCCTTCGTGGGGTCAACCTGTCACATGGCAGTGACTTACCCCTTGTTAAAGGGCGAAATAAACGTTGTTTTGGAGGACTTTACGACCAGGAGAAGACAAGATTATGACAAGGACGAACTGATCTTCAGCATCCCCTATCACCACTTCCATTCAATAATTGAAGCCATTCCGCATTGTACGGCAGGGACGGCTCCGTTTGTCGAATTTGGCGAAATGGTGTAGGTATTTTTGAACTGTCAGGGCTTATGGGAGGGGCTGATCAAATGAAAAACCGGATGTTCATCACAGCAATTGTGATTATGGCCATGCTCATCGGCATGATTCCGGTAGCACAACCGGCATTGGCAGATTCGGAGGGCAATTTTACCAGTAATCCTTTGGCGAGTGGGTCCGTGCCATCCGATTTAATCACAGGCAATTTTACCTATGCTCTTAATATAGGTAATCCTGCTACAGTTACAATTGCTGAATACATTGGTACTGATCTGAATGTGGTAATTCCGGACAATCTTAACGGTATACCCGTGACCGGTATCGGGTATGAAGCCTTTTATAACTGGACGGCGCTGAACAGCATCACCATTCCCAGCAGCGTGACCAGTATCGGGGATGATGCCTTTTATAACTGCTATAAACTGACCAGCATCACCATTCCCAGCAGCGTGACCAGTATCGGGGATATGCCTTTTATAACTGCACGGGGTTGACCAGCATCACCATTCCCAGCAGCGTGACCAGTATCGGGGAGATGCCTTTTATAACTGCAGTAACCTTACCTATGCCTATTTTGCCGGTAATACGCCGACCATGGGAGTAGATGTATTTAGTGGCGTCCCGGCCGGTTTTGTGATTTACTATCAACCTGTCAGTACCGGGTTTACTACTCCCACCTGGAAAGGATATGCCTCTATAGAGGCTGCGCCTCAGATCATAATAAGTACCCCCTCAAGTGGCGAGGCGGGCACCCCATATAACTACGTCTTCACGGCAACGGGCGGAGTAGGAACCAAGAGCTATGCCGTTACCAGCGGGGTGCTGCCGACAGGATTAAGCCTTTCATCCACCGGTATATTGTCAGGCACGCCAACCAGCAGCGGCGCCAGCAGCTTCACCGTCACTGTTACCGACAGCATCAATGAAAGCGGCAGCGTGGCTCTGAGCCTGACAATAAACCCGGCGCCGGTTTTAGGTGGGCGCCAGCCGCCACGTCAGCTTCACAGACAACTACGCCCACGTTCTCCGACGTCCCCACCTCCTGCTGGGCGTATGATACCATCGGCAGCCTAAGCAGCAAGGGCATCGTCTCCGGTTACCCGGACGGAACCTTCAAGCCGGGCGCCGCCATCACCAGGTCGGAGTTTACGACCATGCTGGTCAATGCCCTCGGGCGGAACACTGCCGGCACGAGCGGCCAGTTCACGGATGTCACCGCCGGTTCCTGGTGCTACAGCTCCGTCGACGCCGCCGTCTATGCCGGCCTGGTCTCTGGCATGGGTGATCACCTGTTTGCTCCCAGCGATCCGATCACCAGGGAGCAGATGGCCGTGATGGTGGCTCATGCCCTGGGAACCAATGCTCCCGCCGTTGACGGGACCGAGCTGAACGCCTTCAGCGACAGGTCGGCGGTCAGCAGTTGGGCGGTCACCGGCATGGAAGAAGCCGTCAGGGCGGGTATCGTCAGCGGGATGGCCACTGGCAGGCTGGCCCCCAACGACAACGCCACCAGGGCCCAGGCCGCGGCGATGATTTACAAGCTGCTCACCGTATTGGGCAAGTAAGTGTAATTTCAGAAGCAGACACAGCAGGCGGTTCAGACGGGCCGCCTTGATTCAAACGAAGCGAAGTTTGAATTTGCCGTCAAGTTCAAGCCAGCAGTTGGTATTTTTGCATTCCATCAGCTCCTTCACTAATTTTTTAGGCTATTTTGATCATAATGTTGATGCCATATTCTGTTATCCAGAAATGCGTTTATCTGTCTCCGTCGCTAAGGTCTCAATCCATCTGCCAGTTTTTATAGATCAGCAGTTCTTCAAGTATCATTTCTAGCCTTTGTTGATCCAGTGACTCGTTCATAATCGCTATATAGAAGTATAATGCTTCTTTTGGTAGACTAATGGGTTCTAACTCAATGCGCATATTTGCGGCGTAATCATTATCTTTGAATTTATTAAGCAGCAGGTGAGTCCAGTAATTGTTTCTGGCAAAGGCCAATTTAAAATAAAAATGTGCCAGCGGCGGTATCATTGTTGCGGCCATCATAATTGCATGGCACTTCTTTTGAGAGATACACTTAGAATGGAGTATGATTGATGCTAACTTGTTGTCCAAACACCGGGTATCAAGTGCATTTACTTCTTCTTTACCGTCACAATTTAAGTAGTAAAGGGCAAGTTCATGCGCAGTTCTTTTTATGTTTCGAAGCTTTTTATGGTTAATCTCAAAAGCTACTAAATCCAAATGTAACCAATCTATGATCTGCTTTATGATATAGGCAACATCGTTATCGACATTCTTTTGCACTAAATAAATAATGCTGTCATACGGTAATCCCGCAATAGGTCCCTCTCCAATGAAAGTAAGGACATTTTGTACGGCATGGTCTTCATCCTGCCCCAGTTCATAGATCGCTTCCACGGAGTTCATGTGACATGTATCCAGCACCAGGAGATCTATGTTTTTTCCGGTATCCTTTTTCAGCAGATTCAGGGCTTTTGCCATTTCCGGAAGCCCCATGATATATGGTATATTCTGGCTGTAGTCCGTCATCATTCCAACAAACTGAAGGGCATGGCCTCCTAGTATCAACATGTAGTGCCTGGCAGGATAATTTTCCATGCCCCATTTGATAAAATCGTAGAGGCTCCGGGGATGGGCCATATTGATGTTCCCCAAGTCATTAATTAAATCAGATTGATTTTTCTTGATATAATATCGCCTTGCCCCAACCCATCTCTCATCGGCATCAGGCAGAATGTCCATGGGTCTCAGGATCCTGATCAACTGCCGGTTTTCCCGCCCTATCTGCATTATTACATCTACATTGTGACTTGAACCGGCTTTTTCCGCATCTAATTTAGCCTGCCACATTTCAGGCTCCAGTTCGTTGTTGCCGTTTGCGTAAATTAGTAACGTCCACTGCTTTTGTACGTCTGCGGCCATTCATATCCCACCCCGTATTATTAACATATTATGTCAAACAAACGATCATGGCCCCAACCTGTTTATGAAACCCACTGTAACCACATTATGCCAATTTCCATATAATAAAAAAATGAAGGGAGGTGTTCTTTGTCCCATGGCACAACCACCAGTAAACCTTGGAACGGCAGGCAATTTCGCAGTTCTGGCCGGCTCCGGGATCACCAACACCGGTCCGACCACGATTACCGGGGATGTTGGGACTTTTCCAACCACAACAGAAACCGGCTTTGGTTCTGTCACATTGATCGGGACGAACCACGGGGGTGACGCTGTCACACAGGTGGCAAAAACCGATTTGACCACCGCATATAACGACGCTGCCGGACGAATACCTGCTACCACCGTATCCGGAGACCTCGGAGGGCTAACCCTCGTCCCTGGCGTCTACAAATCCGCGTCCTCACTTGGGCTAACAGGCACTCTCACGCTCGACGCCCAGGGCAACCCCAATGCCGTCTTCATCTTCCAGATGGGTTCCACGCTCACCACGGCATCGGGTAGCAATGTGAATCTCATCAATGGCGCCCAGTCATGCAACATCTTTTGGCAAGTTGGCAGTTCTGCGACGCTCGGAACGGGCTCTACCTTCAGGGGAACCATCCTGGCTTTGACATCAATCACAGCTACGACCGGTGCAACGGTGGATGGCCGGTTGCTGGCCATGAACGGCGCGGTCACATTAGACACTAATACCATTACAAGAGCGACATGTGAGATTCCCCTTATTCTTACCAAGGTATGCCCTACTCCACTCCTCCGAACACCCACTTTAATGTCGGAGACACGGCAACCATCACCCTTACGGTTGCCAACAACGGCTCCACCGCTGCCACCGGCGTTACGGTGCTGGATCAGATTCACATACCGGCGGATGTACAGATCAGCGGCTTAACGACTGTTCCGTTGGCAACTTCAATCGCCCCTCCAACGGGTCCATACTCTAATACCAACATATTGATTACCTGGACCGGATTGACCGTGCCCGCTTTTTCATCAATATTGTTGACTGTGACCTTTACCATCCTGGCCGCCACAACGCAAGGTGACGTGATCACGAATGTGGACGCCGGCATCACCGTATTAAGCGGCACCAGTCAATTTACGTGCACCATTCCGGTCATCGTGCCAACGCCAACGCCACGCCACGCCACCGCAAACCGGTCGCGCCCGCGGGCTCAGTATCCAGGACTACGAAACTTTTACCCGTAACTTGAAAAAGTAATTAGGGATCGCCCGGCAGGAAGATCCTGCCGGGCATTTTGACGCGGTCGCTTGGACATCCGGTATCCGGAGCTCATCCAACCGTGGTCGAAGGGATGGCTGGCGGGTCAAAGATGGGGGCTAAAGTCGCACATGAAAGGCTAGGGCGCAGGGAACAGCACAGACCCAGGCCTGGGCAAAACATCGGTCCGCCCACTGTCTACTAACGCAGCTATCGTCAGCACCCGATCACCGTTCCCGTCGCTGGACGGGACTCCGGTAGAGCGCCGGCCACCGGCAGACGTTTTATATTTGACCGCCGAAAACAAAAGGAAAAATGCAAACTATGAAGAAGATGGTATATCTCGAGATCTATTACAACCGGCAAAGGCCGTACTCCGGGATTGGGTAGATGACTCCATACGATAATGAGCAGAAGCTTACTACCGAGAGATAATGACAAAGACTTCGTAGCTTGTAATTATCTGGGCTTACGTGTGTTATTTAATAGGGGATAGCTCGGTTTTACGGCAAGAAGTTCTTTACCGAGGGCTACCCGCTCTAATGCCCCCGCTTCTTTGAAGCGGTGGGATGGAGCCTGGGACGCGATGAATGACTAAAAAGCATCTTGAAAGGCTGGAACAGATGGGATGGCTGTCGATCGAGGGGAAGTCGGGCGGGTTTAAGTTATCGAGGGGAGAATATATGGTGCGGAGTCTTAACCCGGATCATGTTACGGCGGTAATAAGGTGGGCAAACCAGGGGCCATATTTCCGGCTTTTGGGGATGGAGATCGTGGAACTGGGGATGGGTTTTTCGGTGGTTAAAAGTTTGATGGAGGAGAAGCATCGCCACCCGTTTGGCAGTGTTCACGGTGGAGCATACGCTTCACTTATCGACACCGCTTGTTTTTGGGCGGCTTACTGTGAATTGGACGAAGGGTTGGGATTGACCACCTTAGACCTCCAAACCAATAACCTGGCCTCTATTAAAGAAGGCGTAATCATCGCGAGGAAGCTGTATCAAGACGGGACGGACTTTCTCCCTGACGGAAAGCACAGTCACCGACCAGGACGGCAAGATATTAGCCCACGGGACTTCCAAGCTGTTGGTTGGAGAATGGCTATTGACGGTAAATTCTTTGGAAGGTGCGCTTCCACCGCCTAAGTTTTTGAACGTATAGGGGTTCATATTGTAGTTAAACAGGATTATAGCTATTGAATCGCTTGTGTCGCAAGCAGTTAGTGTCAACGGCATCTGAAATTTCACCCACTTTGGCGTTTTAAAATTCACCCACCCTTGCCCTCAGTGCTCGTCTGACTTCTTGATCAACCCGGCATTGAGCTTCTCCTTCAGTCGATAGGACTCGCCCTTGATGTTGACCGGAAAGAGTTATCGCCTCAAGCACCGGAACACCATATTTAAAGTACAGCCTGAATGCTTTGCAAGTGCCGACGACACAGTGGTATTTATTTCTTGCTATTGTAATTTTTATATGTTATGCTTGCTTAGACATGTTAAAGAATCAGGGAAACTTAAAAGTTCTTGCGCCCTCCTGTTTAGCAGTATGGACAAAGGCACTTGAAGGAATTCCACTTTTGCATGAACTAGCATGGAAGGAGGCGCAATCTTAATGGAAGGTAAAGTAAAGTGGTTCAACGCTGAAAAGGGCTTTGGCTTCATCGAGAAGGAAGAGGGCGGTGACGTTTTCGTCCATTTCTCCGCTATTCAGGGTGAAGGCTACAAATCCCTTGATGAGAACGAAAAAGTCAGATTTGATGTCACTAAAGGCGATCGTGGACCTCAGGCGAGCAACGTCGAGCGCCTGTAAGGTTTAACCAGCAAAAGGCTCTCTCCAAACTAAAAGTGGAGGGAGTTATTTTTTTACCGAGGGCTACCCGCTCTAATGCCCCCGCTCCTTTGAAGCGGTGGGCTACTCGATAACGGAAGTATCATCAAAAATAAATTGGTTCCAAATTCAACTAATCTGGCGCTACTATTGTTTTCCCTCTTAATATTCGTCCTCTTCCGGTTCCCATTCCCTTCGCTCTTTGACGCTGTTGAGCAGGAACCGGGCGCCCTGGTTGTCCGATGGGTTGAGCCAAAGCATCCGTTCGAAGATTCGCTCGGCTTCCTCAAATCGTCCCAAGCGCCAAACACAGAGCC
>CAVYEE010000005.1:0-100052 GCA_963767365.1 uncultured Peptococcaceae bacterium | reverse complement strand
CTTAACGCCTGGTGAGGATGGAGATGCTTGATGCAAAAGCGGGAACCTGAAGATTGTTTTATTATATGTTACTGAGAGTAATATTGCAATACCTGTTGTAGGCTCCCACTTTCCATGACAGAGAGGTGGGTGGCGGTGATGGTAGATACTGATTGGCGATGAGATGAGATAGTTCTCTGCCAATCATTCACGAGGGAGACGGAGGTCTATGATACTATCAGTAACTTAGTTGTAGTAATTGCCTTTTAATAGTTCTGATAGTCACCTTTCAGGGCCAGGTCACGTCTCCGATTTCGTCGAATGGCTGCCGCACCGTCTGCAGCAGGGGGCACTGGGAGGCCGGGTTCCAACCACTGCTGCTCAAGGTAGCCTACGCCTGCCACTTGAAGGCCCCAGGGGCCTTCAAGTGGAGGGAATAGGCCGTCACGCTCTGGATGTTTTACAGCAGATCCCCGGCCTGCAGGTGGACATGGTGGCCGGAGGCTGCTGCGGCATGTCGGGCGGCTACGGCTTCAAGAAGGAGAAATGCCGATCGCCCGGTCACTGGAACTATGAGGTGGAGACGGCCAGGATGGCCTTCTTAACCAATGCCTTGGTTACCTGCACCTTGTAGTGGTTTTTGCCAAGTGGCAGTACTCCACGTACCGCCGCCTCGGCCGCCTCTGCCGCAACTTGATCACTGATCGCTTTCCCTTTCAGGAAATCCTCAGCTTCTTTTGCTCTGATCGGCACAGGCGCCGCCGCTCCCAGCACGATGCGCGCCGCAGTCACTTTGCCGTTTTCACTTGTCACTGCTGCAGCCACCGACACAAGCGGGAAGTCAATCGATTGCCGGTGACGGAACTTCAGGTATACGCTCTTGGTGTTCGGCTGAGCCGCCGGCAACTGGATCTCCGTTACCAGCTCGTCAGGCTCCAGCACCGTCGACTTCAGCACTCCTGCCGCAAAGAACTCTTCCGCATCGATCACTCTCTTCGTCGTCTTGACCTTCGCTCCCAGCGCAACCAATGCCGGCGCCGTATCTGACGGACAGGAGGCCACGCAACCACAGTTGAAGCACCGCTTGACCTCGGCTTTTACCTGCTCGGAACTCAAGCCGAGAGCGTCTTCCCGATCAATGTTTCTTTCCTGCGCAGGCAGCTCAGGCACCTCCGCCCGCTTCGACGGCTTCAGGCATGAAGGATCGAAACTGGAGAGCCCGCATGATCTCGCGCTCTGCGCAGTCTCTTGCGCATCGGTCTTGCTCACGAATTGATCGATAGCCACAGCGGCGCGTCGACCCGCCGCCGCCGCCTCGATCACGGTGGCCGGACCGGTCACGGCGTCACCACCGGCGAACAGACCGGGGACGCTAGTTTGCTGGGTCTCGGGATCGGCCGAAATCACTCTGCCGCCAATACCCAGTTCCGGCTCAAGATAACTCAAATCCGTCTGCTGTCCTACAGCCAGGATCACGCTATCGGCGTCCACGGCGACCGGCGCCGCTCCGCTGGGGACCGGACGCCTGCGCCCGGATTCATCCGGGTCGCCCAAACTCATGGGCAGATAGTGGAACCGCTCCACCCGGCCCGCGCCCTCTATTCTGTGCGGCCCGGCCAGGAAGAGAAATTTGATGCCTTCCTGCTCTGCCGCCTCCACCTCGTCGGCTAAAGCAGGCATCTCCGCCCGGGTTCTCCGGTAGGCAATGGTCACTGACGCCGCCCCCAGGCGCAGGGCGGTACGCGCCGCGTCGATGGCCGCGTTGCCGCCGCCGATGACTACCACCTTGTCGCCGGTTTTGACCTTTTTACCTAACGCCACATCTTGAAGGAACTGCATAGCCGATACGGCTTTGTCTTCGCCATCCAAATTGGTGGAAACCTCGCTCCAGGCTCCAGTCGCCAGGAACACAGCCGCATAGTCCTTCCTGAGATCGGCCAGCTTCACCTGCTTGCCAAGCTCAGTATTGAGAGTGAACTCGACGCCCATACTTTCCAGCGCCTGGATCTGTGCATCCAGGACATCTTTGGGCAGACGATAGGCGGGGATACCATATCTGAGCAGGCCACCGGCCTTCGGCATTTTATCGAACACGCGAACGCCATGGCCCTGGTTTCTGAGGTAGAAGGCCGCCGCCAGGCCCGCCGGGCCGGAGCCAACAATAGCTACTTTTTTGCCGGTGTCAACTCCCGGCCGGGGGGCAAGCTCGGCGTGGTGCTGGAGCATGAAGTCTCCCACCGACCGCTCGATCGATCTGATCGCTACCGCTTCGTCAAAGCTCTCGCGATTACATTTTTCCTCACAGGTATGGGGGCAGACCCGGCCTGGTGATCGCGGCGATGGGGTTGGTCTGCAGCAACAGCTTTGCCGCCTCCATGAGGTTATCTTCCCTGATTTTGCTCAAGTAGTCGGGAATGGCGTTGCCGGCAGGACATGCTGTTTTGCACGGAGTCGCTTCCACCTGCATCGAACCAAAGATCGAGTGGATCTCGTTTTGCCCGGTGAGGGCGTTGCACAAATCACCGCCTTTGCGCAGGCAGTTAAACATGTTATCCGCGTTGCGGTAATACCAGCAGCGAGGCTCCTGGCAGATATTGCCGCCGATGGTGCCCGTATTCCTGATCTGCGGTGAAGCCACCGTATGCGCAGCTTGCGCCAGCACGCTGTATTGTTCTTTGAGCATCTCGCTCCGTTCGATGCTATGCAGCGTCGTCAGCGCTCCGATGCGCACCCCGTTGCTGTCTGCTTTGATGTAGTCTCCCTCGCCCGCCGAGCGCAGGTTGACCACCAGCCCGGGGTACTCGCTGTAGATGTGGTCTTTGAATCCGTGCAGCAGGTCGGTTCCGCCGGCGATCACCGCTGCCCGACCATCACTTTTTTTGAGGAGAGCGGCTGCCTCGTCAATTGATTTGGCGTTCGTAAATTTAAAGCGCGGCCAGGCCATCTCACTCACCGACCTTTCCCAAGGCCTCAAGGACCTTGACAGGCGTTATTGGCAGATCATTGATCCGGACACCGATCGCATTGTAAACCGCGTTTTCAATCGCCCTCGGAGTGCAGGCTCCGGCGCCTTCACCCATACCACAAGCTCCGTATTCTCCGTGTCCCTTGTAGACTTCCATGGGTAGGGGATCAATATCAGGAAAGTCGGCCATGGTGGGGAACTTGTAGTCGACGAGGTTGAAGTTGAGTGGTATGCCGGTCGCTTCGTCGTAGATCATGCCCTCGTAAAGCGCTTCGCCCAATCCTATGACCTGGCCTCCAACCAGTTGCCCCTCGGCGCCGGCCGGGTTCAACACCGTGCCGCCGTCGCTGGCCATCACAAACTTCAACACTTCCACCTGTCCGGTCTCGGTGTCCACTTCCACTTCGGCAAAGGCGGCCATATAGGCAATGCCATAGTCTTCCAAAGACAGATGTCTGACATGAAAACCGGTCAAGGGCACGAGGCTGCCTTCTAGGAAGAGCTCCACCGAGTCATAGTACTCTCTGATGGTCATACCCACTTCGGGCGCCGCTTTTACGAAGATGCGGCCATCCACGATGTCGAGTTCCTCCGGGTTCCTTCCCATTTTCTTTCCCACCTTCTCGAGCAGTTCGCCCTTGACTTTCAGGGCGCACTGATAAACGGCCTCGGACAGGATAAAGGAGACGGAGCTGTCGGTCTGCACCACGTCCTTGAGACCCGTTTCCGTATCCTGGACCGAAATCCAGCGCACGTCTTCGATCCGGACGCCGAGCGTCTCCGCGCAGACAGCAACCGCACAACCGTTCGAGCCCGTGCCTATCTCCACTGTAGGCGCTTCAAGGATCACCGTGCCGTCGGGATTGATCTTGATCTTAACCTGGGTAGGCCCGCGATGATGCTCCTGGCACTCCACGTGCCACGTGTTGTGTACGGCAAAGCCCATCCCGCGCTTCTTGGTCCCCTCAAACCATTCGCCCTTGACCAGGCGCGTGGCGCCGTTCCCAGCCTATGGCACGCGCTCCGGCGCGGACGACCTCCTCCACGCAGGGATTGGGCGTTGGGATGAGGTGATGGCTCAGGTTCTTGATCGCCAGCTCCACCGGGTCGATGCCCAGCCGTTCTGCCAGCGTATCCATAGCCAGTCCCAGGAAGTAGCACATCTGGACATTACCGATCGAGCGCATGCAACTGCTGGGGATGATGTTGGTGTAGATGCCCTTGCCGATCATCCGGAGATTGGGGATGCGGCCGATTAGAACCTCGGCCACTTCCTTGGGCACGAACTTGATGGCGAACATGGAAAAGTCGAGATATGCTCCCAAAATGCCGGTGTTCTCGAGCTGAAGCGCCGTGATCGTGCCATCCTTCATGGCTCCAAGCTTGACTTTACCGACCATGCCCGTGCGCGTGTCGTGGAAATGCTCGTAGCGGGTGTGCCGGAACTTTACCGGCCGGCCAGTCTGCTTGGACATCAAGGTGGCCACGATAAAGAACGGCTGATCGCCGGTGTCACCCTTGCCGTGCTGGCCGCCAACGTACGGGCTGATGGCGCGAATATCTTTGATCGGCAAGTCCAGCATGATGTGGAGGTGCATACGAGTCTGATCAACGGCATAGGAGTTTGACCAGACCGTGATCTGATCGTCTTTCCCCCAATCGACCAGACAACTCCAGTAGTCCATTTCACCTGGCATGGCATTGCCCATCGTGCACTCGGTCTCCAGCACCACGTCGGCCTCGGCGAAGGCTTTGTCCACATCGCCGTGGTCAAGGTACATATCTGGTCCCGAGAGATCATAGTAAGGCATGTAGTTATTGTCCGGATTCACCTCCGGGTGCAGAATCGGAGCGCCTGGTTTGATCGCGTCCTCGATGTTGAGGACAAAAGGCAGCACCTCCCATTCGACCTCCACCAACTTGAGGGCTTCTTCAGCCGTTTCTATGGTTTCGGCCGCGATCGCCACCCCGAGATGATCCCCCACCCAGTGGGCGTGTATCGCCGAGGACTTTCCGGTCCAGGCAACCACTCGTCCAACCGCGCTTCATATCCATCGTTCCCGTGGCATCGGTCCAGGTTGCGGAGGTCATTGGTAACTTAGCAATCTCGGGGTCGGTATATTTGAGGATCCCTACCACTCCAGGCAACGCCTCAGCTTTGCTGGTGTCGACACTCTTGATCCTGGCGTGGGGATAGGGGCTCTTGAGGATCGTCATATAGAGCAGGTCGGGGAAGCGGCGCTTCAGAGACATATCGTCGGCATAGGTAGCTAAACCCCTGGCCTTGTCCAAGCCATCCGTGCGCGGCCGGTAGGTACCGGTATACTTACGGGGAACCCGTGGAATAAATGCCTTCTTCTTCTCGATCACTTTTTCAATGCCTCCCCTGCTTTCTGCATCTTCTCCGCAGCATGCAGGACCGCCTGCAGCACTGCCGGATAGGTTCCACAGCGGCATAGGTTTCCTGACAGGGCATCTTTGGCCTCTTGCACTGTTGGGTTAGGATTCTCGTTCAGCAAACCTTTGGCTGACATGATGAAGCCCGGTGCGCAGTAGCCACATTGAATCGCCGTGCCATAGCCCGGCTCGCATTGATCGACAAAAGCCTTTACCAGAGGATCGTCCTTGGCGAGTCCTTCAATGGTCGTAACCTCGTGACCGTCCACGGAAAGGGCGACAGTCATACAAGAAAGAACGGCCTTGCCATCGACGAGCACAGTACAGGCGCCACATTCGCCGGTGTCACAGGATATCTTCGTTCCCGTCAGGCCCAATTTTTCCCGTAGCACGTACGCCAGGGTGTGTTGCGGCTCGATATCCACCCCCACTCGAAACTCATGCCATACACCGTTGATCTTGATTCTCGCCAAATCCGCCGGACTCATTTTCTTGACTCATGTTTTGCCCCCTTTCTCATATTAGGCATCCCAGGCGGACAACTTGCCCTTATTATAAGTTACTGACAGTGATCTTGCAATAGGGTCAACTCTAAAGATTATTTCCCTATGTGACTTCGGCCTGTCAAAAAAAGAAAAGTGTGGTTGAAATTTGTTGAAGTTTTGTTTGCTTGATTCTATGTAAATCTTTATAATGTTACTGGATATTGCCAGCAGGGGTTGGGGGGAAATACTATGGCGGAAAGTTTTGGCAGCAAGCTGCATTCTCTGCGCAAGCTTAGGAGCCTGACTGCCGATGCGCTGTCTAAAATGTCCGGTGTGTCACGATCGTATATTTTACTGATCGAGTCAGGCAAGCGCAGGGAGGTATCGAGCAAGATAACCGCCAAGCTGGCCAAATCATTGCGGGTCAACCCGGATTATTTCAGGATCGAGAATGCCTCCTTGCCCATGGACATATTGCCAGATCTGCCTCAGGAGATTATCGGACTGATCCTGTCGGCCGACAGCATGCCCTACCTGAAGCTTACAGAAAAGGCCAAAAAAAATGGG
Organism: uncultured Peptococcaceae bacterium; assembly: GCA_963767365.1. Lineage (GTDB taxonomy): Bacteria > Bacillota > DSM-12270 > Thermacetogeniales > Thermacetogeniaceae > Palsa-1188. Next base: position 93,659 of record CAVYEE010000005.1, on the reverse strand, counting down.
CTGTCGCCGGCGGCATTGGAGAAGATCATCGACATCCTGATTGAAGGAACGGAGGGGGCGTAGAAGCAAACAACCAAGACCGGGCCACCCAGGCATTGGTCGGCCACCAGGCTCCTATTTGAGATAGAGGTACTCCTGCCCGTTGAAGATGAACTCCACATCCTGGGCAAGTTGCGTATAGCCCGCAAAGTCGATACCGGTGATCTTTTTGGATTGGTAGAGTTTTGATTGGGCCTTGCACAGGGTCTTGATGCATTTTTGAAGTTCTTCGGAAACCTGCTGATCGCCTTTGTCCTTGAGCAGGGACTGAATGCTGACCAGGCTGGTCACAACCTGGGAACTGAGATCGGAAACATCCTTGATTATGTCCTCCTGATCCTTAAGCGAGACCTCGATCTGCTCTTCGGCGAGCTTGCGCTCCGTGACATCGGCGATGAACCCTTCGATAACCTCCACTCCCTTATTGGTTCTGATGCCCCGGCACTGCTCCCAGACCCACTTTTCAGCACCACTGGCGGTGATGATGCGGTATTCCTGCTGGAACGGGTGCCCCTCCTTGAAGTCAACCATGGCCACATCCCAGACCCGCTCGCGGTCGTCCGGGTGGATCAACTGGTTCCAGGAGGTGGTCCTGTTGTCGATCAGGTCTGACGGGTAGTAGCCTGTCAGTTCATAACACCCTCCGACGATCCACTTCATCGTCCAGTTCCTATCGTTGAGGCAACGGTAGGTTATACCGGGTAGATGGCCCATCAGGGTAAAGTGGGCACGCTTGCTCTCCCAGGGAGACTGCCTCCTGGGCTTACTTCCCGTGATCTCAGTGACGAACGTATTATAGTAGCGTACCTTCCCTTCCGCATCCTGTATCAACTGCCGGAACAATTCTACCTGGATGCGGGAGCCGTCCTTCCGGGCATACTCCTTGACGAAGGACAAGGGTTCACCGGTCAGATACAGTTTCTCGATCTGATCGGTGTCAAGCTTTTGCCATTCCTGCGGCGTCAGTTCGGTATCCCATCTCATGCCACGGAGCTCTTCCTCCGTATAGCCGGTCAACTCGCAGAAGGCCTGATTGCAGGTCATGATCCTGCCGTCGGGGTAAGTCAGAATGAATGGTTGCTCGGTGGTAGTCTTTTTCACGGTATGAGCCTCCTTTTACGTGTCTTGAGGATGCGTTGCCGTTCTTGGTTTGCGTGGGGCTACCACTGCCGGAGTTATTTCTTATCCTTGAGTCGATAATAACCAACAAATCTTCAAGATCATTGGCGTCAAACCTTTGGACAATTTTGCTGTCAGGTGTCATATCTTGCGAAGCTTTAGCAGATGACTAGACCTGGGTGGAGAATGCAGGCAGGCGGCCTTGCCAGAAGGATTAAAATTGATCGTGTCGAAAATATCTTCCTCGACACCATCGCTCATCACTCATCACTCCAAGAATAACCGGAGGCGTCATGACAGAGTCCAACTGCGATCTTGAGCAAATATTGGCCAAAGCCGACCGGTGCCAGGCGTTATCCAGGGATGAAATCATCTCCTTGCTAGAAGCCGGGTCACAGTCAACGGAGCCGATCTTCAGAACAGCCCGCGCCCTCAGGAGCAGGTATTTCCACAACGAAGTCTTTCTCTACGGCTTCATCTATTTCTCTACCTGGTGCCGCAATGATTGCGCCTTCTGCTCTTACCGCAAGTCCAATCGCTTGAGCTCCCGGTACCGCAAGACTCAGGCCGAGATCCTCGATGCTGCCGGCAGCCTGGCGACCTCCGGGGTGCACCTGATCGACCTGACCTCCGGTGAGGATGCGGACTGCTTTTTGCAGCCGGATGGGTATGAACAGTTGGCCGGGTTGGTCAGGGCGGTCAAAACCCGGTTCCAACTGCCGGTCATGCTCTCTCCCGGAGTTGTTCCCGGAGAGGCGTTGCAGCAGTTTGTGGCGGCGGGCGCCGATTGGTACGCCTGCTACCAGGAGACCCACAACCGGGCGCTGTTTGCACAGCTCCGCTTGCATCAGAGCTTCGATGCCAGATTGCAGGCCAAGCACCTGGCCCGCCGGTACGGCCTGCTGGTTGAAGAGGGGATTCTCAAGGGAGTCGGGGAGACCGTCTCCGATGTCGCCGATTCGCTGGCGTACATGGACCGGATCGGGGCGCAGCAGGTGCGGGTGATGAGCTTCGTGCCGCAGCAGGGCACTCCGATGGATGCCTGGACCACCCCTGACCGGGGCGAGGAGTTGAAAGTGACCGCCGTGATGCGCCTGCTCTTTCCCGACCGGTTGATCCCGGCCTCGCTCGATATTGATGGTGTGGTTGGCTTGCAGGCCAGGCTGAATGCGGGCGCCAATGTGGTCACGTCGCTGATCCCGCCCCGCCTGGGGCTGGCCGGAGTTGCCCAGGGCACCAGGGATATCGACGACGGTTGCCGTACCGTGACCGGGATCTTGCCCCTGCTGGAGCAGTTGGGTCTGGAGCCTGCGCCGCCGGGGCGCTACAACGATTGGGTCGACGCCTGGAAACGACGGTTGCGCGGGTCTGGTGACGCCCATCCGGTGGTGATGCCATGAGGATCGTCGTGGCCGGAGGCGGTCTGCAGGGAGCCGAGGCCGCATACCTGGCCTTCAAGGCCGGGTGGTCAACGACCCTGATCGACAAGAGGGAGTCGCCCCTGGCGTCCGGGCTCTGTGACCGCTTTGTCAGGCTGGATTTGCTGGCCGGCGGCCTGGCCCTGGAGCGACACCTGGAGCAGGCCGACCTGGTGGTGCCGGCACTGGAGAACCGGGCGGCGCTGAACCGTTTGCAGCAGGCTGCAAGTTGCGTGGGCGTACCTCTTGCCCATGATGCCGCTGCTTACGCCATCACTGTTTCCAAGCTGCGGTCCGACGCTCTGTTTGCCGAGTATGGCATTCCGGCGCCGCGTCCTTGGCCCGGCTGCAGCCTGCCGGTGATCGTCAAACCCTCGGAGTCCAGTGGCAGCAGGGGCGTGCGCCTGATCGCCCGGCCGGGTGAAGTCGACCTGGGACTGGCGGCCACTGGGCCCGGAGCTGAACAGTGGGTGGTCCAGGAGTTTCTTGAGGGTTATTCTTATTCGATCGAGGTGCTCGGCTGCCACGGTCATTATCTTCCCCTCCAGGTGACCGACCTGGAGATGGATGCAGATTACGATTGCCGGCGGGTGACCGCCCCGACGAGGCTGCCGCCCGGCAGGACAGCGGAATTTCAGGCCCTGGCGGCCAGGATCGCTGGCCTGATTGGCTTGAACGGGATCATGGACGTGGAAGTGATCGACCACGGCGGTATTCTCAAGGTGCTGGAGATCGACGCCCGCCTGCCCAGCCAGACGCCTGCCACTGTCTATTGCTCCACGGGCATCAACATGCTGGTGGCGCTTTACGAAATATTCGTCCTTCACCGCCTGCCTGCCGTCCCGGCGGATCCCGCCCGGAAGGTCATCTACGAGCATATCCTGGTGACGCCGGGGAGGATGGAAACCTTGGGGGAACACATCATCTCCGCCGCCGGGCATTTAAGGCTGGAAACCGGCTTTTTCGGGGCAGACGAGGCGATCACGGACTATGTTCCGGGGGCCGGGCGCTGGGTGGCCACCTTGATCCACCAGGACGCCGTCGAAAAGGAGGCCCGGGCGCGGCGCCACGCCACGATCGCGGCCATCTGCCGGCAGCATCATCTGTCGCTCCCAGATTTTGAGTTAGATGAACGGCCGGAGTTGTGTTAAGATAGGCATGATTCGTGTCGGGGGCGCAACGCTACTGGAGGCAGGTGCCGGGGTGAGCGAGACTAAAATAACAAAGCGATATTACCGGAAGCGGGTGGATTTTTTCCGGCTGGTGGCCAAGATCAAACTGTGGCCATCCCGCACCGGCCTGTTGCACGGGGTCAAGTCCTTTCTGGAAAAAGGAAATTATGCTGAATTGACCACCCACTGCAACAAGACTTTCCTGGTGCACAACTCCAAGAACAGCCGGGCGGCCCGGTGGCTGCGCAACAAGTATGCGGCTGGCGCTTGCAGTGCATGCCGTGTTCCTGCCTGGAAACTGGAAAAATACAGTACCACCTTCTTCACCCCGCACTATGGCTCGAGGCTCGAGCCGGGGGAGAGTGGGAAGGAGGTGCGGTGAATGGCTGTAAGTTGGACAACATCCCAGAAGCAGCGATTGAGCGAACTGAACGCGGATACTGCCCTGCTTGACCAGGTATTTGACAATGCTGGGGAGCGGGATAGGTCCTTCTTGAAGAGCGAGCGGCAACTGGTGGCCCGGCACAAGGAGCGGTTGCAGGCTCTGAAAGATTCCGTCCGGCGCCCTCTGCCCTGCCGCCTGGAAAGCATGATGGTCGACTGTCTCACCGCCGCCGGTTTCGTTCAGGTGATCACGCCTATTTTGCTGTCCAGGGGAATGCTGGAAAAAATGACGATCACCCGTGATCATCCCCTGGCCAGGCAGGTCTTCTGGGTTGACGAGGACAAGTGCCTGCGGCCGATGCTCGCCCCCAACCTCTATTATCTGTGGCGGGACCTGGTTCGTTTATGGGGTAAGCCGGTGCGCATCTTTGAGATCGGGCCCTGTTTCCGCAAGGAATCACAGGGTGCCTATCACCTCAACGAGTTCACCATGCTGAACCTGGCGGAGCTTGATGACCTGGAAGGTAGGCAGCAGGCCCGGCTTGAGGAGTTGGCGACGCTGGTGATGGAGGCAGTGGGGTTGCGTCATTACCAGTTGGTGAAGAGCGAATCCGAGGTCTACGGGGAGACAATCGACGTGATCGCCGGGGACCTGGAACTGGGTTCCGGGGCCTTCGGACCCCACAAACTGGACTACCGGTGGGGTATAGTCGATCCCTGGGTTGGCATCGGGTTCGGGCTGGAGCGGCTGGCAGTGGCTCTCGAAGGGTACAGCAACATTCACCGGGTTGGGCGCAGCCTGTCCTACCTCGACGGGGCGCGCCTGAATATCTAGGAGCCGTGCCATATGTTTGCTTTGTTCAACTAGTTCTAGCCTTCAGTGGGGGCTTGCCTTCCCCCACTGAAGGTTAGAACTAGTTAATCCAGTTACGTAGCCGCTCTTATCCCACCGCTTCAGAGAAGCGGGGGCATTAGAGCGGGTAGTCATCTGGCAAACAGGCACATGGCTAATCAAACTTCGCTTCGTTTGAATCAGGAGAAAGAGGGTTGTCGATGACCCGGTTGACAAGGAACGATGTCGAGGGTATCGAACGGGAGCTTTGCGGTTATGACGCCGGATTGGCTCGCAAAACGGGGCTGAACCTGCGGCAAATCGCCGCCGCGGCGGCAGGAATTACGGAGCAGGAACTGATCGCGGCGGTACAGCCCTGCCTGGCGGCAGTGGTTCCGATTACTGCCGGGGATGGTGTCATCGACTATTTTGCCCAGTCTGTCCTCAGCATCTTGCTGCGCTTGGGCTGCCGGGCATTCATCACCGGACAGACCGACGTGGCAGGCATCGCCGGGGGCGTGGCTGCCGGGGCCGGCCTCCTGTTCATGGCCGATGACCGGTGCTTCGTGGCAATCAAACTGCGCTCCGGGGTCGTGATCGACAACGGTGAGGCTACCGGAAGGGGCTACGTGGCGGCGCTTGACGGCATGGCGGGAGGCCTCACGGGCGAAACGGTGCTGGTGCTCGGAGCAGGCCCAGTCGGGTGCGGCGCCATCACCATGCTGCAGAAGATCGGCTCCCGGCCGGTTGTTTACGACATCGATGCCGGCAAGGCCCGGCAGGTGGGTGAACGCACCGGGGCCCTCGTGGCGGGCGATCTCCGGGAAGCGCTGGCCAGGTACCGCTTTCTCGTGGAGGCGACTCCGCAGCCGTCCTTCATCGACCTGGATGACCTACACCCGGATGCCCTGGTAGCCGCACCGGGCGTTCCCCTTGGTCTGACCCCCGACACCCGCGCCTTCATGGAGGACCGGGTGGTTTGGGACCCGATACAGATCGGGGTGGCTGCCATGCTGGCGATGGCCGTCAGCGCCAGGCCAACCATGGGCTAATTATGCGGGGGGTGGATCGGCAGGATCACATGGACTCTAAATCCATGCAGCCGGGTTGAACTCCCGGACTCCCCGCCAATATTCAAATAAACTAGGGTCTTTCAACTAGTTCTTAGCTTCAGTGAGGGATTGTCTTTCCCCCACTGAAGCTTAGAAATAGTTAACTAGAGGGCTACCCCTCGGTCAATGTCACCTGAATAATAACGGGGGACTCTGGCGGCAACTCGACACATTACTTCATACGAAATGGTGTCATTCTGCACGGCGAGTTCATCGGCGCTGATTTCCTCGTTACCCTGCTTGCCCATCAGGATCACCTCAGCACCGGCTTTGATGTCAGGCGCCTCTCTCGCATCCACCATCATCTGATCCATACAAACCCTTCCGACCACTGGGCAACGTTTGCCATGAATCAGCACTACTCCCTTATTGGAGAGAGTGCGGCTGTAGCCGTCAGCGTAGCCCGCAGATATAGTAGCGATAATGGTATCGCCTGCAGCGGTATAGGTGATCCCATAGCTCACCCCCGTGCCAGCCGACACTCTCTTGACATTGCTCACTACGGTCTTCCAACTCATGGCGGGAATGAGGTTCAGCCGTTTCCTTCCCTTGGCTAGATCATCCCGATTCGGATAACAACCATAAATGGCCAACCCCGGGCGTACCATATCCAGATGGGTTTCCGGCATATCGATTGTGGCGGCGCTGTTGGCAGCATGCCGGCACCTGAACGTCAGCCCTTCCCTGGCTAAGAGATCGAGCATTCCGGTAAATCTCTCCCATTGTATTCCAGTGTAGCTTTTATCCGGGGCGTCAGCTTTAGCAAAATGAGTGTATATTCCTTCTAAATCCAGGTTGGGCATCGCCGCTATCATCAGGATGTCCTTGATGGCCTGCTGACTGCCGGCAATAAAGCCGAGACGCCCCATACCACTGTCAATCTTGATATGCGCTTTCATCTTTTTACCGGCATTACTGGCTACACGTGACAATTTTTCCGCCGTCTCCACGTCATAAATAGTTTGTGTCAAACAATTTTCTACGAGTAAAGGATAGTCTCTCGGATCCGTATAACCAAATATAAGAATGGGGACGCCGAAGCCAGCCTGGCGCAGAGCTTCGCCTTCTCCCAACCGGGCCACCGCCAACCTGGTAGCGCCATTTCGTAGTGCGGTTTTTGCTACCTGCGTGACACCATGTCCATAAGCATTTGCTTTTACTGCTGCCATTATCTCAGCCGTCGGGTTCACAATTCTTCTCAGTTCTCTTACATTTTGAGCAATAGCATCCAGATCGATTTCTGCCCAAACAGGCGCATGGATCAGCATTACTGGATCTCCCCTTTATAAGGCGGATTTTTTCTTTAGCCCGCCTTCTTCCTTATTATTTAATTCGACATTATTATTTAATTCGACATTCGAAAAATTTCTCCTGTCGGTTCTTGAAATATTCACTAAATTATGTAATCTTCTGAGATCTTGCCGATATTTTACGGTATAACTATAAATTGGATCTACCATTATCCTGGATCTACAGCGTTACCAGATGACTACCCGCTCTCAGGACTTGGCGATGACGAAAATGCTCCCGGCATCGAGGCCCGTGGCCTTGGCAACCAATTCCTTGACCTGGTTCACCTCCGACGGCGGTAGTGCTTGCGCCTGGATGACAACGGTGGCCGAGCGAGGCAGGATCATGACTGCGGCGTCATTGTAACCCCGGGCGATGACCATGTTTTCCAGCTCCGTCTCCTTGGAGATGTTATCGGACAGCAGCATCAGGTCCCGCTGGGCGCTGTCCCGGACCTCGCTGCTGGAAGCGGGCTGGTCGGCAATCTCCTTGAGGGTCTCCATCTGCTCGCTGCGGATCCGGTCCCGGTCCAGGCGGCACTCCACAAAAAACTCCTCCTTGCCCAGGTCGGGAGCCACGACTCGGTATGGACCGGCAAGAGATTTGCCTGCTGCTGACTCTGGGCTTTCTTGTCGCTTGCCGGCGCCGTCGGGGCCTGAGACCTGGGGGCATGGGCCCAGGTGGCGAACAGGGAATAACCGCTGACCAGGATAAAGATGACCAGCAGAAAACCGAACAGCGCCGATTTTTTATTGAAGTACAGCACTCTCACGTGTTACCGCCTCCTTTTGGCAATACCATCACCCGGTAAGAGGGAATGTCGAGCACCGTCTCCACCGCCTGGACGAGCTTCTCGCGCAGCCCCGGGTTGTTCGCCCCCTCGGCGAGGACCAACACCCCGGCAATCTCCGGACTCAGTTCTTTGACGACGACCGGCGTATCACTGCCACCGTTCGCCGACTGCAGCAGCACCAGGCTGTCCTGTTCGTTCACCTCGTTTGTGGTACTGTTCCCGCCGCCGCTCTGGTCCTTCTCCTGGGTCGTCTGGTCCTGCTTGTTGACGTTCTGGGCATAAACGTTCTCGACGCCAGATTTTAGGGTAACCGTCACCTGAACACTTCCGGCTCCGTCCACCGCGCTTAAGGCAGCCTCCAGCCGGCTCTCGAGTTGCTCTTCCACCGGCGTCAGGTCATCGCTGGCAGCAGGCTGCTCTTTGACGCTGGGCGCAGGTTCACTGGCCGGGGGGCTGCTGTGCGGGGCGAACCAGGAGCTGGAAAATAACCAGCAGCAGCAATCCAAACCCAAACACCAACAGCAACTGCCACATCCGCGGTCCACGTAAAAAGGGGTACCGCTGCACCAAATCGCGCCAGATCTCGATCACGTTGTCCGGCATGCCACACACCTCACTTAAAAAAGTATTCAGAATTCAGAATGTCACAAGCATATGCTTCCGGAAACCTTCTGTAATATTCGCTGGTTATAGAGACGGCGGCATCCGAAATTGCAATAACAAACCTAGATATCTCATACTTCGGAAACCTCCCGGATAGACACTAAACGTTTTTTTATTCTGACTCCTGACTACTGACTACTGAAATTGACGGTAACCTGTTCCTTTTGCAACCCAAACAGGCTGGCCACGGTCTCCTGCACCTGGTCGGCAATCTCCCGGTCCCCCGCCTGTTGCACGCCGGATTGAATCTCTACCGTCACCTTCTGCACTGTTCCCAGCGATTTTAAAGACGGGTCGGGGCTCAGCGACACGGTGGCCTTGGCCTCCTTGACACCCGGGACGAGCCTGCACATGACCTCGATCTGGTCCTCCAGGCTTTGGACGTAAGCAGCCTGTTCCTCGTCGGATGTCACCTTCTGGAGCGACTGCCCCTGGCCCAGGATCTGGTTTAAATCCACGCTGCTCGTGCTACTGGCGGGCAGGGCAAAGTGCAGGGGGGGCTGCTGCTTTAAGAGCGTGACGATCGGACCCAATACCGTCAGCATGATAAAAAGCCCGATGATCACCTGGACGAAGCGGCGTGTTCCCTGCAACGGCAGCAACATCTCCAGCAAGGCCGCCAGGATCACCAACAAAGCCAGGTTTCGGACAAGCTGGCGAATGGTTTCCATGCTGTCACCTCACTCGCTTGGTATTTCGGATGCGCCTCCCTCTCAGCATCAGGGCGGCGCTGACGTTGCCCAGCCCCACCACGATGGTGATCACCACCATAAACATCACCCCCACCGCCAAGACTGCGGCAAACACGATGAACAGGTAATTGCCGAGCAGTTGCAGGGCGTCACCGAGCTGCTGGGCGCCCAGCGGCTGCATCAGGGCTGCGGCCACTCTGTAGACGATCACTGCCGACAGGATCTTCATCACCGGGAGGGCGCAGAGAAAAATCAGGATCACCGCTCCGACGATGCCGATGGCATTCTTCATGAACAGGGAGCAGCCCACCACCACGTCCACGGCGTCGGTCAGGATCTTGCCGACCACGGGAATGAAAGCGGCAGTAGCAAACTTGGCGGTGCGGATGCCGACCCCGTCGCTGATCGCCCCGGCGGCGCCCTGGATCGTCAGAATCCCCAAGAAAACCGTGATAAACAGGCTGAGCAGGATCCCGCTGCCATCCCTGAACAGGTTCGCCAGCCGCGATAACTGCAGGCGTTCGGACAGTTGGTTGACAATGCCCAGGATGGCGGCGCAGAAGATCAGGGGGAAAACCACGTTGCTCGTCAGGGTTGCCAATAAATTCATCGCCACGATGATCACCGGCTGCATCAGGGAAACGGTGGTCAGACCGCCCATGGCGGCCGTCAAGGTGAGGATCACCGGCAGCAGCGACTGCATCAACCCGACCATATTGCCAATGGCATCTCTTCCGGTGTCCATGGCCAGGGTAAAGGAACTCAGGGCCACGGTCAGCAAGGCCAGGAGCCCTATACGCATGCGCCAGCCTGGCGACAGTATTCTCTTCAAAGGCGCTGGTCAGGTGCTCCAGCAAGGCCAGCACCGTTCCCAGCACCAGCAGCTTGCCCAGTAGGGCGACGTGGGTCAGGACTCTTGAAAAAAAACCTTTGCCAGCGCCTGGAGCAAACTTTTCGGGTCCAGTTTCAGTTGGCCGCTGCGAATGGATTCCAGGGTTTTGACCAGGCTGAAGTCTGACAACTGCGCCTGGAGGTCGCTGTCAACCTGCCCGGCATAGCCCTCCATGTCCTGTAAATTCAACTGACCAAACTGCTTGGCAATCAGTGCTCCGGGATCGGGCGCAGCCTGAGCACTGGTCGCCGTCTGGGCGCCGGGCGCGGCCTGTGGATCTGGAGTCAGCGTCAAGGCGCAGGCCGGGGCCGGCAGCATCAACAAGATCAGGGCTACCAACACAGGCAGCGCCAGCATGTATACAAGCAGCAGGTAACATTTTCGCCGCACCAAACATTCACCACCAGTTCAAACGTAGCGAAGCGAAGTTTGATGCCATGTGCCTGTCCATCATTCATATTGCGTAGCCTGCGAAGCAATAGTTTTCAGTGATGGACATATGGCACGACAACTTGTTCATTTAACTTCGCTGAATCAGAGGAGGATTGAACCCTCACTGATTCTATTAATCTGAACCCACCGCCTAAAGAGGCGGGGAACTTCTCAGCGAAGTTAACCTCGTTCAGCGAGAGCCCTCCTCCAAAGGAGGAAGCGAATCGCGATCAGTCCTTAAAATGGAGGCAGTTCACGGAAGCAAGCGCATGATAGCCTCCAGGATTGCCACAAAGATCGGCAGAGCCAGGATCATGATCAGGACCTTTCCCGCCAGCTCGATCTTATTGGCCACCGTTCCCTCACCGGAGTCACGGCACACCTGGGCGCCGAACTCGGCAATATAGGCAATACCCAGTATTTTTAACAGGGTGGCCAGGTAGAGCTCGTCCACCTGGGCACGCTGGGTCACATCCTGGAACACGGTGATGATCGTCCCCAGCTTGTTCAGCACCATCAAAAAGACGATCACGCCAAACCCGAGCGCCAGGACGAGGGCCATCTCAGGGCGCTCCTGGCGCAGCAGCACCGCAAAAACCGCAACCACCAGACCTAAGGCGACGACCTGCAGTATTTCCAAGGCTTTAGCACCCTTCACGCCCGCATCAGAAAAGATGAAACACCGAACGCACCGTGGTAAACAACTGGTTGATCAGTTGCACCACCATGATCAGGACCACCACCACTCCGGCCAATGTCACCATCTGGGCCTGTTCCTCCTTGTTCGCCTGTTTCAGGATGATGTGGAGAACGGAGATCAGGATGCCGAGTCCGGCAATTTTGAAGATCAGGTCCACATTCACATTCATAAGGCAGCCCCTTTCATATCGGAGGTCAGAGGCCAGGTGCGCCTGCAGACGATCAAGAACATTTCGAGCTATCCGGGTACCAATACTCTACAGCAGTAAGAGAACAATGCAGATGCCCACCAGAAACCCGCCATACTTCCAGATCCGCTCGTTCTTCTGACGCTCGCCTTCGGCCCTCTCTTCATCCTGGCGCAGGTGGAGGGCAGTGAGAGCGATGTGCTTATGCTGCTCGGCCCGGTCCGAAGAACCCAGGGCCTCTCCAAACGAACGCAGGATCGCCCGGTCCTCCTCGGTGAGGGCGGTTCGCCGGATGTTCCGGTCAAGGGCCAGGTTCCAGGCCTCTCCTGCAGTACAGCCGCTCTTGGCGCCCAGCATGGCGCCGGCTTCACGAAACACAGTATCCCACGGCCTCCCCGGCCGCGGCTGCCACCTTGCTCAGTGCAGCCGGCAAGGGAGTGGCGCCGTACATGATCTCCGTGTCCAGCAGTTGCAAGGCCTCCTGCAGCGTTCGCAACTGGCGCGTGCGCAGGGAATAGGCGGAGGCCGCCCTCATACCGGCCAGGCCCGCCGAGCAGATGATCAGCAAAGAGGCAATCAGCTTGAGCATAACCCACCATCCTCGAGGTTCGAGGTTCGAGATTTGAGACCAAACTGCTTTAGCGTTGAGCCTAAAGCTTGGCTTGCGCCAAGCTTTCTATAAAAATCGAACTTCGAACTTCGCACATTGAACTTCAAGAAGGCCGAACATCGAACATCGAACTTCGAATTTCGTGCTTGTATCCGTCCCAGACACCCTCGAGGGTGCCCGGCCCCTTGCGCCTGCTCAGGAAGACGTAGCGCTGAAAAACCTTTCGGCGATCAGGTCGCGGAGGTAGGGGCGCTGTTCCAGCTCTTCGAAGCGGCTGGCATGCACAGTAGCCAGCACGCTGACCCCTGTATAGACCATCTCCCAGACAGCATCCACATCCTCCCGGCGCCCGATCTCATCGGTGGCAATCACCTGGGGCGACATCGACCGCAGCAGCATCAACATCCCTATCGCCTTGGGGCAGTGGTCGAGCACATCCACCCGGGGGCCCAGGTCATGCTGGGGCACCCCCCCGTAACTGGCGGCGATCTCGCCCCGCTCGTCCACCACACCCAGGGAGCAGCCCGGGAGCTTCAACTCCGGCACGCCACAACTGAGCAGGCGCACCAGGTCGCGGAGAACGGTGGTTTTGCCCGGCCCGGGGCGGAGAGACGATCAGCGTATGATAGAAGCGGCCTGACTGGCGATCGACCAGGTATGGCAGGATGTTCCAGGCGGCCCCGGGGACCGCCCGGGCGATCCGGAAGCAGAGGCTGCCGATGTCCCGCAGCATTTTCAAGGCACCGGCCTCCAGCACGGCTTTCCCCGCCAGGCCAACCCGGTGCCCCCCCGGAATGGTTAAAAAACCCTGCCGGAACTCCTCTTCGAAGGCATAGAGAGAGTTCTGGCTGATCAGTTGTACCGTTGTCCGGAGGTCTTCCGCAGAGACCCGGTAGGCCCCACCGGGCATGTCCACCACACGGCCACGGTGATCGATAAAACAATCCTGCTGATCCGTTTTTATCGCCAGGGGGCGGCCCTGGCGAACCCTGATCTCCTCGAGGTTATTGGCCAGCACAGGGGGCAACTGCTCCAGGATCTCTCTCAGCGAGGGCGACAGGTAGATGAAAACCGGATGCAGGTTGACTACGGTGTCCAGAGGCATGTGTCTTCCCTCCCCTTGTTCTTTATAGATATGGCTCCCTTGCCAACTTTATACTCCTTCCCTTCCGGTAAAGGTCAGGGGGGTGTCTCCCCTGCACATCTTGTTTGGCGCGCGCGATATTGTGCCTTTACCGATCAAGTGAGATACTAATAGAAGGAGTGGGGACACGCCTCTTTGAAGATTGCCCCCATGTGAGGAGAGATGGCATGACCGATCAGGAACTGCTCACGAAATGGAAAAAACTCCATGGTGATCCGGCGGAGAGAGAGGCGCTTCGCCCTGAAATCAGGGATTCCTGGGAGAGATGTTATACTTATGGGGTGGACCGGTACCTGCGTGAGAATCAATATATCTGTACCAGGGCCGAATTAAACAATTACCGGGATAAAGCCGGTTTTCTCATCGAAACCAGCAGCCCCATCCTGGACAGTCTCTATGAATTCGTGGCCGGGACCGGTTTTACCATCACGCTGGGCGATGCCAACCTCTGCATTGTCAAAGTGGTTGGTTTTGATGAAGAAGCGCAGGCCTTTGCCAAAAACGCCCGGCTCTGCGAGGGCGCCATGTGGAACGAAGAATTGGTGGGGACCAACGCCGGCGCCCTGGCCATTGCCCTGGCCAAACCAGTCAATGTTTTTGGCTACGAACACTTCTGCCTTTTTTCGCATATCGCCAGTTGCTCCGTCGCTCCCATCATCGACCAGGGTAAAGTCTGCGGTAGTCTCGGCATGATTGCCCCCTTCAACAAGGTCAGTAACCATACGCTGGGAATGGTAGTGGCGGCAACGAAGCACATCAAGTATAAAATGGCGATGGAAAGGGCTAAGAGGTACCACGAGATCCTGATCGATTCCATTCAGGAAGGCCTGTTCGCCATTGATATCGATGGCAATATCACCTTCATGAACGAAAACTGCGCCAAAGGCTTGAATGTCAAGAAGGATGCGGTGATTGGCCGGTCAATCTACGAATTTCTAGGCCACAACCAGGAAAATCAATATTTCTTGAACAAGATCACTTCCGGGCGGAGAACCGTCGATGAAGACTTTTCACTGGTGATCGGGCGCCATGCTCTTCACTGCAACGTTACATGCACCCCCCTGAAGAGTTCTAACCAGGACGAGGGAGCCGTCATCGTCATTCGAGAAAGTCAACGGATCAAGCGCCTGGTCAGAAATATCATCGGGAGCGGGGCGAAGATGACATTTGGCGATATCGTGGGCAGGGATCCGGAGTTTTTGCTTTCCTTAAAAACAGCCAACGCCGCGGCATCATCCCTGTCCAACGTGCTCCTGATGGGTGAGAGCGGCACCGGGAAGGATGTTTTCGCCCAGGCCATGCATAATGCCAGCCCCAGGAGGAACGGCCCCTATCTGGCGATCAACTGTGCCGCCTTGCCACGGGAACTGATCGCCAGCGAGCTTTTCGGCTACGAGGAGGGCGCCTTTACCGGAGCAAGGAAAGGCGGCAACATGGGAAAATTCGAACTCGCCGATCAGGGCACCATCTTCCTCGACGAAATCGGGGACATGCCGCTTGACTTACAGACCTCGTTACTGAGGGTTCTGGAGGAGAAGACGATCATGCACCTGGGTGGAATCAGGCAGATCCCGGTTAACGTACGGATTATCGCCGCTACCAATCAGGACCTGGAAACGATGGTTGAGAACAACCGCTTCCGGCGTGACCTTTACTACCGCCTGGGAGTCATCAGGATCAAGATCCCGCCCCTGAGAAAAAGGCCAACCGATATCCTCCTGCTGGCTGAACATTTTATCGAGCAGATATGCAGGCGCCTGGGAAAGCCGCTCGTAACCCTGGCGCCCGAAGTGGCGGATGTGTTTCTAAGGTATTCCTGGCCCGGCAACATCCGGGAGATGCAAAATGTTCTTGAAGGAGCGATCGAGCTGGCATCCGACGGCAAGATCACCTATGACCTGATCAGCGCTTCTCTGATGCAAAAGAACATGGATTATTCCAGATGACAAGGGATACGGGGGCTACCGTCCACGACCTGGAAAAACAAATGATCCTGGACTACCTGGAAAAGTATAAGTACAACAAGACCAAGGTGGCGTCTGCCCTGGGAATGTCCAGAAGGACGCTCTACAGACGGCTGGATCAATATAAACTGAGTTCGTGACTTCAGGGAAGCCCTCTCAATATCCCCTTTTGATATACTCAGCCATCCCCTCCCTTATCTCCGAATTCCAAAATACTCCCTAGAATTTCTTCAGTGTCCCTCCCCAACTCCGGTGGTGGACAATCCTGGCGCTGCTCTTCACCAACGAACCGGCAAGGAGATCGGACAATCTTGACCATACCTGCCTGAGGGTGGTCTATTTCCTGGATCATTCCTCTTGCCTTAACCTGCGGATGCTTGACTGTCTCTCCAAGGTACAAAACAGGAGCGCATGGTACGCCTTCCTTGCCTAACCGGTCTAACCACCACTCGGCCGAATGACGTACCATTTCCGCCTCTACAATTGTTAATAACTCCTCCTTGTTTTCAGAGCGTGCTGCGTTATCGTAGAACCTTGGGTCATTCTGCAACTCTTCCCGATCTATTGCTCTGCAGAACGATGCCCAGAGTTTTTGATTTCCCGTCGCTACAGTAATGTGGCGATCTGCAGTGGGTAGGCTTTGGTAAATCGTTATTACCGAGTCCGTGCCAGACGAGGGTTTGGGTTCAATCCCCGATGCCAGATAGGCCGCAATGCGGGGAGACATCAGGGCAAGGTCTGTGTCAAGCAGTGATAAATCTATATAATAGCCCTTTCCCGTCCGGACTCGGGCTAAAAGGGCGGAAACGATGGAAAATGCCGCAAAGATCCCCGTGGTTATATCCGAGACCGCGGTTCCGACTCGTTGGGGATGTCCGTTCATTTCTCCGGTGACGCTCATGATACCGCTCGTGGCTTGAGCAATCAGATCATATCCGGGTTTGCCGGCATACGGTCCGCTATGCCCAAAGCCTGAAATGGCGCAGAAAACAATTTTTTCATTGACTTGACTTAACTTTATCGTATGAAAGCTCAAGGTGCTCCAGCGTTCTGGGATTGAGATTTTCCAGGAAAACATCGGCCTTTTTGAGCAAGTCGAAAAGAACATCCCGGTCCTTCTCCAGGCTGATGTCGAGAATCACACTTTTTTTATTCCGATTGGCGCTTAAAAACCAGGCGCTTTCCCCGTTGATAAAGGGAGGCCCCCACGAACGACAGTCATCGCCACCATCCGGTTTTTCCACCTTGATGATTTCGGCCCCCAGATCGCCAAGCAACATGGAACAATACGGACCGGAATACGAACCGGATATATCCACAACGCGAATACCATTTAATAAGGAGTACATTTCAACCCTCTCCGGCGCCTGACCGCGGCGCACCCGCGACCGCAATCCGCCGGGCGTAGTCACTCACCAGTTCCTCTCTGATCACCTTGCCTGTAGCCGAAAGGGGCAGGGATGTTTCGATGATGATTCGCTGGGGTACGTTGTAGGCCGCCATGTTCTTGCGGCACCAATCGATTATTTCCGCCTCGGACACGGATGAGCCTTCCTGCAGCTTCAGGTAGGCGACGGGTACCTGCCCTTTTTGCGGGTCATCAGCCCCGATCACGCCCGCCATTTCCACCGCCGGGTGTTTCAGCAGCAGCGATTCGATCTGCGTGGGGTAAACGCTGATGCCCGAAACCTTGAGCATGTACTTGAGACGGGAAACGTAGTACAGAAAGCCGTCCTCATCGTACATGCCGATGTCCCCCGTGTACAGCCAGCCCTCCCGGAATGACTTGGCCGTCTCTTCGGGCTTGTTGAGATAGCCATCAACAACCGAGGGCGACTTGATGACAATCTCCCCTTTTTGTCCCGGGTCCAACAGGTTTCCGGTTTCCTGGTCGATGATCTTGATGAGCGTTCCCGGCTGGGGTATTCCGCAGAACGTCCCGCCATAGCTCTGGCCTCTCTCGATGTCGAGATTCCCCCGGTGGAAGCCCCCTGTCATGGTGTCGAAGGTGTGCGTCTCGGTAAGGCCGTAGGCCCCCTCGCGGAGGATGCTCCCCGTGCGCAGGCGCCACTTTTCCCGCAATTCGGGGGTGAGACCCTTGATGAAACTCGACCCGGAGCAGAATCGCAGGCTTTTCAAGCTGATACCGGCCCTCTGCCGGGTGGGTGAGGAGTTCCCAGTAAAGATCGAAAGTCCCATACGTTGAAGTGACGCGGTACCGATCAATGGCCTCCATGGCCACCACAGGATCCCAGCGCACGATGGGAACAACGGTGGCGCCGCTCAGCAGCGGGCCATCCACACCCCCGTCTTTTCCGGCAATCCAGAAAATCGGCATGGCCGCAAGAACCACCTCATCCCGGTATAGTTCATCCAGAAACCCTTGAAAGTCTACGGCTTTGCCGAAATGGTCCTCCACGAGCAAATGGGCGTAACCGTAGGTGTATTGACAGGCCGCAGTGTAGATGATGTTGCTGTGGCGGTGCAGGATGGCCTTGGGCAACCCGGTGGTCCCACCCGTAAAGTTCATGGTCGCATAGTCCGCGATGGAAATTTGCACCGGCGGCGGAGACGGCGAACTCTTCTCTAGCAAGAGAGGACAAATAGCCGGATATCTCCCCGACAGGCTCCGCCGGCTGCATGGATGGATGCAACGGTATCTCGGGCTCGGCTGGCAGGAACTCCGCAAAACTGGTGGGAATCACGCAGGCGGCGGGGTTGACCCTCTTAACCACCCCGCTCACCAGGAGTATAGCTGGTCCAACGTCAGAACGGCTGACGGTTGCGCTTCCTGCAACATGGACTCCAGGTCCAGCTCTTTCAGCAGGGGATTCAGCAAAACGCAGATGGCGCCAGCCTTCAGCGTTCCGAGATAACCGATGTAGAACTGCGGGCAGTTGGGAAGCATCAGCGCAACCCGGTCACCCTTCTTGATACCCGCAGGATAGCAGGAAATTGGCGAATCGATTGCTCAACTCGTCAATTTCCCGATAGGAGAATCGCCGTCCGTAATAGATCAGGCAGTCCTTTTCGGGCTGGCGACGTGCGTATTCCGTTACGTAGTGGCATATGGGAAGGTCGCCAAAGGGTTTTACGGGCTGCTCCGGCAGGGACGGATGAGGCCACACCTTCCGCCAGCGGGCCTGCAACTGCTCAAAATACTGGCTCTCCGACACAGACAACCTACCTCCTCGTCAATTTGGGGGAATTGCTATTGCTCATCAACGGGTGCCACTATGGGCGCAACAAGGGACCCGGCACATTCGATACCGCTCTCCTTGGACGTGGCACCCGGTGACCCAGCACTCACCAGCTACGAAGCCTTTTTAAGTGCTGGGCACCACTAAGGGGCAATTCTGCAATTATGCCGGAGGCATGGATGCCCATCATGCCTCTGCTTCCTCATGACGTTCACGAGGCGCTAAACTATCTCGTTCTAACTCTGCCCTGAGCAGTTACCATTACTTTTGCCTTTGGGCTCATGCCAGCCAGGCTCCTGACGTTCTCCTTCCTCTTGTTGATGTCATACTGGGTGGTGATGGCGATCTGCTCCATGATCGGCGATCCGCCGCCGTGGTAAGCCCCGTAGTTCATCGAACCCGCCGAATGAGAGCAGGTGAAGTCGATGAACTGGTACCAGAACTTGATCTGATCCTCGATCGACATCTTGGGGTTCCGGTTGAGATACTTCTTGAGCAGTGCCTCGGTCTCGGGGTTGGTAAAGTCTTTCTCGTACGGGAAGGTGGCGGGCAGTCCCCCGGCGATGGCGCAGAGGATTTCCTGCTCGTGGAACACGGCCTTCGCCGGTCAGGCACCGGCCGACGTTGGCATAGATCGAGTGCGGGATGTAGCTGCCGGGCCAGTACGGAACCAAGCCCATACCCGGCATGTAAACCCGGGGCGAACCCAGGTCGGAGGCGGTGTATCCGGCGGCGTAGCCCAACTCACCGGTCATGATCAGTTCGGCCAGCTTTTCCCGCACGTGCGGGGTCTTCTCGATGCCGTTGATTTCGGCAGCCAGGCTGGCCAGACCGATCACGATAATCCAGCAGAGCCGGCTTGCACCCGGAATAGCTGTGGCGGTGGAAAAGGGCGAACAAGAGGGCGGCGATGCCGCCATGCTGGGTCTCCCCGCACAGGAAAACCCGGTCCCAGGGAACGAAGGTGTTGTCAAAGATGATGTAGGAATCGGTGTAGCCGACCTCAAAACCATTCTGATAGACCTCTCTTTTCGAGTTATTGTGGAAGGAGACGACCTGCTTGATTCCGGGTGATCGGACGGGATTGCGAAACAGACGCGCATATTCCTTCTCGTCCGGCATCAGGGCCCGGTTGGGCACCACCAGGATCTCGTCGGAGATGGAGGCCTCGGAGATATGCACCTTGCAGCCCCTGACCACGATCCCGTCGGCCTTCTCCTCGACCACGTGCACGTACATGTCGGGGTCGGTCTGCTGGGACGGCCTCTTCATCCGCTCGCCCTTCTGGTCGGTCTGGGCGCAACTGCCTACCAGGTCGTTCTTCTGGAAGTACTCCAGCCACTTGAGCCAGTTGGCATAATAGTCCGTTTTCCGGTCCGGATTCTTGCCGGCTTCAAAGGAGACGGCATTGATGGCGTTGGAGGCGTCGATGCCCATGCACCTCTGGATGCACCCCCGACCCTGTTGCACAGCTTCCCGGGTCATATCCTGCTTTTTATGCAGGTCTTCCACGCTCTGGTGGATGTGGTTGAACCTGTTGATGGTCTCCCCGGTCAGGTGCGAGGTGGCCGTGCACAGGTCTTTCAGTTCCGGGTCAAAAGCGGCGTCAAACGTCAATCCCATCACGTTGAGTGGCCGGCAACTGCCTCTCGTCCAGCCGGTCAATTTTGGCTCCGTTGAAATACAGGTTGTGGTTCTTTTTCTTCAATCCTTCGATATACTGTTCTTTAGTGCGCATGTTTAATCTCCCCTCAGAGTTTTGTTTGGTTCAGATGGCGGGCAACACCGCGAACTCAACTTCAAAGCTGGCCCAGTGTCCAAAAAACCTTTTGGGGTTTTCCACCAGCATCAGTTCAATCTGTTCTTCACTGACACCCATCTTTTTCAAATCCGGCACCACATCTTGCAGGATGTGGCCGCAGTGCCAGTTCGCGACCATCGGCATCGCCACCTCCGGTAGGCGGGAAGCGGCCTCCCCAGCCAGACATGAATGCTGTCATGGGACAGCATGATCCGGTCCGCGTAGCCCGGCAGCGCAGAGGCCGGCGATAACAGCTTCCCTGGTCGTAGTCCCAGGGGCATCCGGCCAGTCCTTGCAGGCCGAAACGGTCGAAAGAGATGTACACGCCTTTTGCCAGGTGTTCAGGTGATACTGGATATCGGTGTTTCCGCCCATGTGGCCGATGTTGATGCGCTTGGGATCCGCCCCGCTGGAGATCAGCAGGTCGGCCTGTTCGGGCCCCATCGTCCCTTCCTGGGTATGGGTTATGATCGGAATTCCCTCTTCTGAAGAAACCTTGGCGGCAGCCACAAAGAAGCTCCTCTCGTAGTTGGTGATGGACCCCTTGCTGGACGCCAGTTTGAAGACTCCGGGCTTGATTCCCGTGCCCTCGATGCCCACCGTGGCTTCGTGTTTCAATATCTCAACATATCTCGGGCACGATGTCCGTCAGGCCCGGTGCCCTTGTTTGAAATAGGCGGGGGCGCCCTCCTCCTCGTAATAGTAGCCGCTGGCGGCAATCACGTTAAGGCCGGTCTGCTCCGACACCGCTTTATTAACAAGCACGTTGCGGCCGCATTCGTTGGGCGTGGCGTCCACCATCGGTTTGAACACCGTACTGTTCCATGAGCGGTTTGATGGTGTCGATACAGAGCTTCAAAGTGCCTCTCCCGGTTAAAGGGAGCCAAGGGTCAGCGTCACCCTGGAAGCCGGGATAGCCGAAGAGTATGTGCTCATGAATATAGGTCTTGCCCAGAGAGTCGGATGATACGGGTCCGGTTACGGTGTTAACCATCTTGGCCATAACTAACCCTCCATTCTAAATTAATCTAGTCTTTCAGCATCATAATCCAAGGACCGTCTCATCCCCCTGCTAGAACCGATACCCCTCCTTTCTATCCGTCATTCCTATATAATACAATATCCGGTCGTCCATGGTGCATATGTTATCCTTGAATAAATATGGCTTACTTACCGGTGTTATGAAAGAACTAACCGTCCGAGTGGCGACAAGTGACGTGGGTTTCTCCTCATAGTTAGAGATTAGTGATGATGGGTTAAGGACCCTGGTTGCGGTTAAGATGGATGTTTCGAAGCCAGATCATTGAATAAAGGAATTATCACTTAAGGGTTTGCTTTTCGAGCTTCGATTATTCTCCTATGAAATGCGGCTTTCTCTTCTCTATAAAAGCAGCTACACCTTCCTGATAGTCCTTTGATTTCATCAGTTCGCCCTGCATCCTGCACATCACCCGCAGGCCTTGCTCCAGGCCCATATTCAGGCCCTCGTACACCGCCTTTTTGGCCATCCCCAAGGCCTTTGTCAGGGCCCTTGGCGAATGTCCGGGCTGTCTTGTAGGTGCATTCAACAAGCGCATCAGCGACCACGACAGAATTGACCAGGCCCAGTTGATAAGCCTCTTCAGCGCCGATTATACTTCCTGACCAGATCAGTTCCAGGGCCTTTTTTGAACCTACCAACCTGGGCAGCAGGTAGGTATTTCCCAACAATCCCACGTTCATGAACGACTGGCCAAAGGTAGCCTTATTGGAAGCAATGATGTAGTCACAGGCCAGGGCGATCTCGCCGCCGGCGCCGAGACACATGCCATTTACCGAAGCGATGACCGGCTTCGGGAGCGACATCACTTTCCTGATAAATGAGGGGTATCCTCGCTGTTCGATGATGTCGGCAATTTCTTGCGCCGACATCTCTCCGTCCATACTCGTAATTTGAAAGTCATCACCGGCGGAGAAAGCCTCGCCCGCTCCGGTCAGGACAATAACCCGCACCTCTTGCCGGCTTCCGCAGATGTCAATGGCATCGCCCATTTTCTGGACCATTTCCAGGTTAAGGCTGTTCAGTTGCTGGGGCCTGTTCAGGGTGATAGTAGCGATCTCCTGTGTAATATCCAGCATTATATATTTAAGATCCATAAAGAAGCCCCCTGCTGAAAATCGCCTGTCAGAATGAAGACGAATTGTCGGATCAGGGCAAGAGTCCATATCATTATACCGGAGACATGGATCTATCCATGCCTCCGGTATGAATGAACAGGATCTGCTAGCTACACAGTTCGAAAGCGCCGGCTGCCCCCTGGCCGCCGCCGATACACATGGTGACCAGGCCGTACTTGACGTTGCGTCTTTCCATCTCGTGCATTATAGTGACGGTCAGCTTGGATCCGGTGCTCCCCATCGGGTGTCCCATGGCAATGGCGCCGCCGTTGACATTGACGATGTCCATGTTAAAGCCCAATTCCCGGCAGCAGTACAGGGCTTGTGACGCAAAGGCCTCGTTGATCTCAATCAGGCCGAAGTCTTCCAACTTCATCCCGATCCGCTTCAGGAGCCTGGGAACGGCGTACACCGGGCCGACGCCCATGATCGCCGGGTCGCAGCCGGCCGCGGCAAACCCAATGTATTTGAGGCGGGGCTTGATCCCCAATTCCTTCGCCTTCTCGACCGACATCAGCAAGACCGCCGAAGCGCCGTCAGTGGTCTGGGAGGAGTTGGCTGCGGTCACGCTGCCGCTGGCCACGAAGGCCGGCGGGAGCTTCGCCATCGCTTCCACGCTGGCATCATACCTGATGCCCTCTTCGTAGTCGTAGAGGATCTCTTTCGTCTTCGGCTTGCCATCGGGGCCCAGGGTAGTTATCTTGACCGGAACGGGCACGATCTCGTCCTTGAATTTCCCGCCTTTCATGGCAGCAGCGCATTTTTGGTGACTGGCTCACGGCAAAGACATCCTGGTCCTCCCTGGTGATGCCAAATCTCGACGCCACATACTCGGCGGTCTGCCCCATGTTGGTGTAGACATCGCCTATGGTCTGGATCAGGGCGACATCCGGGTTCGGCCTGACGACCCCGCCCATGGCGATCAGGCTCATGTGCTCGATGCCGCCGGCCAGGACCACGTCTGCAGCGGTTGCTGATGATGGCCTCCGCCCCAAAGGAGATCGCCTGCAGGCCCGAGGAACAAAAGCGGTTAACGGTGACTGCCGGTACGCTATAGGGGATTCCGGCGTAGAGGGCGGTGATCCTGCCGGTGTTCATCCCGCAATACTGTTCGGGTGTGGCGCATCCCCAGATGACGTCGTCGATCATCTCGGCGCTGAAACTGGGGCCCGCCCTTTTGATCACTTCTTCCATGCAAAGCTTGCCCATAAACACCGGGCTGGTATCTCTCAGGGTGCCCCGGGGAGCCTTACCCCCCGCTGTCCGGACTCCCGCAACGATTACAGCTTCTCTCAACCTAATTACCTCCCCGATAAATGTATGATTGCGCATGATGCTTTGGCGTCTCAGCTTAATTGCGCAGCGGCTTGCCGGTTTTCAGCATGTGGGCGATCCTTTCCTGGGTCTTCGGCTCGCCGCACAGGCTCAGGAATACTTCCCTCTCCAGATCCAGCAGGTACTGCTCGGTGATCATTTCTCCCCTGGTCACATCGCCGCCGCACATCACATCGACCATCCGGCAGGCAATATGCCAGTCGTAGTCACTCATCACTCCGGCCTGCATCATCTGCCTGCCACCGACTTTCAGGTACGCCAGGGTAGTTCTGCCCGAAGGCCGGGAACGGCCTGGAGACCGGCGGCGTGTATCCGTCTGCGACCATGGCCAGGACCCGTTTCTTGGCATCGGCAATCAGGTAGTCCTGGTTCAGGGAGATCCTGTCCGTCGGGCGCAGGTAACCGAGGGCGATCGCTTCCTTGGCGCTGGTCGACACCTTGGCCATCATCATAATTCTGGAACCAGACCCTGGCGAAATCGACAGGGGCGGCGCCGCTGCCCTTGATCGATGCATTTGTCCTCAGGACGGCCTCCTTGAGGCCGCCGGCGGCCGGAATAAGCCCCACTCCTACCTCCACCTGGCCGATGTAGCTCTCCCCGGCAACCTGTGCGGCAGAAGACTGCATCGTCATCTCACAGCCGCCACCCAGGGCCATGCCGTGGACAGCCGCGACGACCGGCTTTTCCGAATACTTATTGGCGAGAAAAGCGGACTGGGTGCGGGCCAGCGCCTTGTCGAGATCGTCCCATCTCTTGGCGGCGGAAGCCTCGGCCACCAACTGCAGGTTCGCTCCGACGCAGAAGTTCTTGCCGGAGCCGGCAATCACCATGCCTTCCCAGTTCTTGGCCAGTTCTTCCTGGGCCGCCTGCATGAAATCGATCAATTCCTCGCTGATCGCCGACGCCGGGGAATGCATTTCCAGGCAGAGCACACCGTCTCCGAGGTCATAGAGAGTGGCGGCCCCGCTATCCTTGACGACCTTGTTCTGTGCTTTCAATTCCGGAAGCACGATCACTTCCGGCTTGTGCTCGACGGGGACATATTTCTTGTCAGGGATGGAGTAGTAATACTGGATGCCATTCTCGGTCTTGTAGAAGGACTTGATGCCGACGGCGAACATCTCCTTGATCCAGGCCGGGATCACCATGCCCTCGGCTTCCATGCGGTTGATGTATTTCTCCAGGTCAAGCCCGTCCCACGTGCCGAATGGGCCTTTCGTCATTGTTATAGCCCCACTTCATCGCCCGGTCCATGTTGAGGATATCGTCGGAGACTTCGGGTATCTTGGAGGCCGCGTACAGGAAGTTCTCGGTCAGTGTTTCTCCAGGTAAATTCGGCCGCCTTATCTGTTCCCATCGAAAAAGGCTTGCAGCTTCTCGGGCAGAGTCTTGGCCTTGTTGGCGGCGTCCAGGCTGTCAAAGTGAACCGGCTGCATAGGGCCGTATTCCAAGGTGTTCAGGTCCAGCGCCACTTTATCCTTGCCGACTTTCTTGTAGAATCCACCCTTGGTTTTATTGCCCAGCATCCCCTTTTCCATCATCTTCGCGGTGAAATCGGGGAGGGTGAACATCTCCTTCTCTGCCGGATCGGTAACATTGTCTTTCACCGTTTCCGTGGAATTGACGCCGATATCCAGCCCGACCAGGTCGTAGAGGCCGATACGTGCCCGTACCGGGGCGGCCGATGACTTTGCCGGTGATGGCATCCACTTCCGGTATGGTCAGACCCAGCTCCAGCGTCAGATTGAGGGCTGAAGGCCCCCCGCGGTTCCCCAGGCGGTTGGCGATAAATGCCGGGGTATCCTTGGCGAACACGATTCCCTTGCCCAGCACTTTCTCGCCGAAATCAGTAAAAAAGTTGACGACTTCCGGCAGGGTATCCTTGCCGGGAATCAATTCCAAGAGCTTCATGTACCGCACCGGGTTGAAGAAATGGGTTCCCATCCAGTGCTGTCTGAACTCCAGCGGCATGTCAGCGGCGATCTTGTTGATCGAAATACTGGATGTATTGGTGGTCACGAACGTGCCGGGTTTGACAAAGGGGGCGATCTTTTTGATGACCGCCTGTTTGATCTCCAAGTTTTCCGGAACCACTTCCACGACCCAATCACACTCGCCAAGCCAGGACAGGTTGTCCTCCATGTTTCCAACCGTGATCAGGTCGCCGTCCTCCACGTTCATGAGGGCGGCCGGTTTTGCTTTCAAGAGCGCCTCTTTATTCGCTGCGGCGATCTTGTTTCTAAAGGCGGGGCTTTCCATGGTGAGCCCCTGGGCCTTTTCCTTCTCGCTCAGTTCCTTGGGAACAATATCCAGCAGGTAACTACGAATGCCGGCGTTGGCAAGATGCGCGGCAATGCCGCTCCCCATGGTTCCTGAACCGAGTACTGCAACTCTCCTGATTCTTTTCACAGGTCTTTGCCTCCCTTGCCTTGTTTTGACAACTTTTGAAACTTGCTTGCAATTAAAGTTCACGCATCTCCAATGACTCTAACAAGATTGACTCCTTTCCCCACCTCCCGGTCATCATCTGTTAGCATATTTGTGCCACCATACTCCCTCTTAATAAAATACTTCTCTTTAAAAACTCTTTATCCTGCAACTTCTATATCATCCTGCAACTTCTATGCAAACTTCTATGCCTAAACTCTGTGAACTTCGAACCTCTTCCTCGAACCTTGGGGAAGCCTTTCCCACTGAACCTCAGACATTCGAACGTCGAACTTGAGTAGGGGTTGACACACTATGTGTCAGGTTTGATGCAGGCCGGGGATCAGACCTGCATTCATGCGTAGCTCAGAACTGGCATCATATTTGCAATCAGTATTTTTAGATCTTCCATATGCTCGTAAAGTGTGCTATAAAAGGATGAGTGCAAAAAAAGGGGGGTTGCATACCCGAAATCGGAAGTGGAAACCGGTTATCTGCTACTGGCGTCATGGTTTTTAGAGATCATCACTTAGAAAAGGGAGATGGGAAGGAAAATGTCTTACACGTATGCCTACAATACCAGAGACATAAAGTTTATCTTGAAGGAATGGCTGCCCTTAGAAGAAGTCATGAGTTTTGACCGCTACAAGGAAGATTATAGCGTCGACGACGTGGACATGATCGTTGACCAGGTCCTGAAGGTTGCCAAAGATATCCTCGCTCCGATCGCCGACGAGGGCGAGACCATCGGGGCGACCTGGGAGAACGGACAGGCCCATATCCCCCCTTCATGGGGCAAGGCGATCCGTTTGTCAATGACCAGGGCTGGGGCGCCAGCAACCATAATCTCGAGGAAGCGGGAATTCCCTCGACGATCTATGGTTTGCTGGATGAGATGATGGCGGCGGCAAACCCGGCCATCATGCCCTATATCGGCGCCGGAGGAATCGTCGCTCATGTTATCGGGCTATACGGCAGTGAAGAACTGAAGAAAAAATTCCAGCCCAACCTGTTCAGCGGCAAATGGGGCGGGACGATGTGCCTGACCGAACCCGGCGCCGGAAGCGACGTGGGGGACATGCTCTCCAAGGCCTATCCCACCGACGACCCCAGGATCTACAAGATCAAGGGGCAGAAGATCTTCATCACCGCCGGCGACCGGGACGACGTGGAGAACATCATCCACCTGTACCTGGCCCGGGTAGACGGCGCCGCCCCGGGAACCAAGGGGTTGTCGCTCTTCCTGATGCCCAAGTACTGGATCAACGAGGACGGCAGCTTCTCCGACAATGATGTCCAGTGCATCGGCATCGAGCACAAGATGGGCCTGAAAGGTCAGGTCACCGCCCAACTGGTGTCCGGCGAGAACAACAACTGCCGCGGCTGGCTGCTCGGCGCTCCTCCCGACGCCGAGGGCAAGGGCCAGGGCATGGCCCAGATGTTCAACATGATGAACGCAGGCCCGGATCGATACCGGGCGCCTGGCCACCGCCGTCGCCGCCAACGCCTACTGGAACGCCAAGAATTACGGCAAGGAACGCGTCCAGGGCCGTCCGCTTGACCAACCCCAAGGGCGACCGCGTCACCATCAACAAGCACGAAGACGTCAAGCGGATGTATATGCTGAACAAGGCCACCACCGAGGCCTGCCGCGCCCTGCTGGCAAAATGCTACTACTACGAGGATGTCGCCGGGTTTGCTCCCGACCCGGAGCGGAGAAAATGGGCGCACGGCAAGACTGGAGATGCTGACCCCGCTGTGCAAGGCCTATCCCAGCGACGAGGCCTGGGGCCTGATTGCCGAGTCCCTGCAGTCCTATGGCGGCTACGGGTACTGCGAAGAATATCCCGCCGCCAACTCAGCACGGGACGTGCAAGATCTGGTCGATCTGGGAGGGCACCAACTTCATCCAGTCCCTCGACCTGATGTTCCGCAAGTTTATGCAGGAGAATGGCGCCATCTTTGCCGGCGTCCTGAAAGAGATCGACGACTTCATCGCCGCCCATAAGGGCAAGCTGGACGGGCTGGAAAAAGAGACTGGAGCATCTGGAAAAGGCGCTGGCAGCCTTCCGGGGCATCCAGGGGACGCTCTTCCAGTTTGTGACAGGCGGGAAGCTTGGCCTGGCGGGAGTTTACGGCCGGCGCGTCCTCACCGCCACCGCCCAGTTGTACTGCGGCTACCTGCTGATGGACCAGGCGGTGATCGCCAAGAAACGGATGGCGGAATTGGGCGAGGGCCACTTCGACTACAATTTCTACCTGGGCAAGGTCCTGTCCACCCGCTACTACCTGAACAACGTGGTGCCTAACGTGTGGCACATCGCCGAGCTGATCAAGATCGGCGACACCTCCATCCTGGAAGCTCCTGACGAGATCTTCGAATACTAAAATTCGGTCTGGTCCCGTGCAAGCAAAAACTCTCCTGAATGCATTACTCCGGTTAGGAGAGTCTTTCATTTTGCAGACTCACTTGCCAAGTCTTGCTACTCAAGAAAAACCTGAGCACGTTAGGTCTTTAATCTAGATTATCCCGTTTCTCACCTCTTCATTTCCTGCGGGCTCATGCCGGCCAGGCGCCTGACCATGTCCTTCCTCGTATTGATGTCATACTGGGAGGTGATGGCGATCTGCTCCATGATCGGCGACCCGCCGCCGTGGTAGGTCCCGTAGTTCTTCGTCCCCGCCGAATGAGAGCAGGTGAAGTCGATGAACTGGTACCAGAACTTGATCTGATCCTCAACCGACATCTTGGGGTTCCGGTTGAGATACTTCTTGAGCAGGGCCTCGGTTTCGGGGTTGGTAAAGTCTTTCTCGTACGGGAAGGTGGCGGGCAGCCCCCCGGCGATGGTGCAGAGGATCTCCTGCTCGTGGAACACGGCCTCACCGGTCAGGCACCGGCCCACGTTGGCATAGATCGAATGCGGGATGTAGCTGCCGGGCCCGTACGGAACCAGACCCTTACCCGGCATGTAAACCCGGGGCGAACCCAGGTCGGAGGCGGTGTATCCGGCGGCGTACCCCAACTCGCCGGTCATGATCAGTTCGGCCAGCATTTCCCGCACGTGCGGGGTCTTCTCGATGCCGTTGATTTCGGCGGCCAGGCTGGCCAGACCGATAATATAATCCAGGAGGGCCGGCTTGCACCCGGAATAGCTGTGGCGGTGGAACAGGGCGAACAGGAGGGCGGCGATGCCGCCATGCTGGGTCTCCCCGCACAGGAAAACCCGGTCCCAGGGAACGAAGGTATCGTCAAAAATGATATAGGAATCGGTGTAGCCGCCCACAAAACCCTTCTGGTAGACATCTCTTTTATTGTAGTTGTGGAAGGAGACAACCTGCTTGATCTCCGGGTGATCCGACGGGATGGCGAAGCAGACCGCATATTCCTTCTCCTCCGGCAACAGGGCACGGTTGGGAACCACCAGGATCTCGTCGGAGATGGAGGCTTCGGAGATATGCACCTTGCAGCCCCTGACCACGATCCCGTCGGCCTTCTCCTCGACCACGTGCACGTACATGTCGGGGTCGGTCTGCTGGGACGGCCTCTTCAGCCGCTCGCCCTTCTGGTCGGTCTGGGCGCAACTGCCTACCAGGTCGTTTTTCTGGAAGTATTCCAGCCACTTGAGCCAGTTCGCATAATAGTCCGTTTTCCGGTCCGGGTTCTTGCCGGCTTCAAAGGACACGGCATTGATGGCGTTAGAGGCGTCGATGCCCATGCACCGCTGAATGCAGCCCCCGACCCTGTTGCCCAGTTCCCGTGTCAGATCCTGTTTTTTATGCAGGTCAGCCACGTTCTGATGGATGTGATTGAACCTGCTGATGGTTTCTCCGGTCAGGTGAGAGGTGGCCGTGCACAGGTCCTTGAGTTCCGGGTCAAAGGCGGCGTCAAACGTCATTCCCATCACATTGGTGGCCGGCAACTGCTTCTCGTCAAGACGGTCAATCTTGGCGCCATCGAAATACAGGTTGTGATTCTTTTTCTTCAATCCTTCGATATATTGTTCTTTAGTGCGCATGTTGATTTGTCCTCCTTTATCATATCAGATATCATATCAAAAAAGTTTACCGAGGGGTACGCTGTGCGTTGCTGCACACTATGTGCCATCTTGACACATCTAACAATTGCCGAAGTCGGATCGGCCTCCAGCAATAAGCAAGGAGCTATCGGTTTAACTTCGCTGAGAAGTTCCCCGCCTATTTAGACGGCGGGTTCAGAATCATTGTGATCAGTGGGGGTTCAATCCCCCTCTGATCAGCGAAGTTTGAATTATCAGAGCTAGATCATCGCTGCCTGTCCTCCATCAACCGTGATGAACTGTCCTGTAATATAATCGGAAGCGGCAGAACTCAGGAACACGATAATCCCCTTGAGGTCTTCTTCTCCCCCCAGCCTTTTAAACGGAACCCGGAGCAAGACGCTATCAAGATTCTTTTCCAGGAGTGCTTTACTCATATGAGTGGGGAAAAATCCGGGGGCGATGGCGTTGACGTTGATGCCATAGCGAGCCCACTTGACGGCCAGGTCCTTGGTCATGGTAGCCACGGCGCCCTTACTGGTGTTGTATACCACAGCGTTCATGTTTTCCGGCTCCGATCCTCCAAGGGCGGCCACCGAACTCATATTGATGATCTTGCCTTTCCCCTGGTTCTTCATCACCCTTGCGGCCATGGCCGACAACCGGAACAGTCCGGTCACGTTAAGATCAATGACCTTCTGCCACTTATCCATGGGGAAGTCCAAGGCATCAGCCGCCCAGGTAATTCCGGCGTTATTGACCAGAATGTCCAGGGTGCCGAATTCTTTGATCGTCGTCTCCACAAGGTTCTGACAATCACTGGCATTGCTGACATCGCAGGCAACACCTATCGCCCGGATCCCGTTGTTCTTCTCCAGTTCGGAGGCAAGCTCGACACAGCGATCAACCTTGCGAGCCGCGATCACCAGGTTGGCTCCAGCTTCTGCTAAAGCAGTGGCCATTTGTGCCCCCAGCCCGATAGAGCCACCTGTTACCACCGCCGTCTTGCCTGTCAGATCAAACATATCTTGTACCTTCATGCTGCACCTCCCATTTCAGTATAACATTAAATAAATGCAAATTGCGTGCCACCTAAATAAACAAGCCCTCCGCTTCTCCAGAAGGCTTGAACATAATTGAGCGATATTTACTGATGAGTGGTGAGTACGTTCATCGCTTCTTCTTTTTAGACTCATTACTTTTTACTCATTACTTTTTTATTAGATGTCTTCGGCCTCCGGCTTGCCCTTTTCAGGTTTCTTTTTCGCCTTTCCGGTACCCTGCGGCAGCGGCATCGACCCGTCGTTCACGAACACCACCTGATTGCAGTTGGGGCAGGTGATCTCGACGATATCGTCGTCGAAAAGAAGCTCCTCTTCAAAGCAGATGATGTCGTGGCAGTTCTTGCACTCCACTTCCACGTAATTCAACTCTTCTTCGGAAATGCTGCCCAGCTCGTCATCGTCTCATCATCGTCCCCGGTCCCTGTTTCATCCTCATCATCCAGTTCCTCGTCCTCATCCTCGAGATCTTCGTCATCGCCGTAAATGTCCTCGTCAATGCTCTCCAGGTAATCCTCCAGATCCTCCTGGCCAGCCTGGATCTCCTCCACCTTGTCGATCAGGTCGGATAGGATATCGATCATCTGTTTGAGAATCCGGGCCTCGTCCTTGCCCTCCTCGAACTTCAGCCCCTCAGCCAATCCTTGCAGGTAAGCAATCCTCTCGCGCAAATCATCCATGGTAACACCTCCCTGACTCATCTCTGACTTAAATCAGATCATGGGGACGGTTCTCTTGATATGTAACCCGCATTGCTTCGCTTGAATCGTGATACTCGTGCCTATTTTCGCTACTCTGCCGGCGCCGTTGCAGACGGGTCTGGCTTCTTGCCTCTGGCTTCTAAGCTCTTTCCAGGTACTCCCCGGTCCTGGTGTCAACCCTGATCACGGTGCCCACATTGATAAACAGCGGCACCTGGATGATCAGGCCGGTCTCCAGGGTAGCCGGCTTGGTGCCCCCCGTTGCGGTGTCGCCGCGTATTCCCGGATCGGCGGCAACCACTTGCAGTTCCACGGTATTCGGAAGTTCAACCCCAATCAGATTGCCAGCGTGCGTTATCTGGTACAGATTCATGTTCTCCTTGAGATACTTGACGCTGTCACCCAACTGCTCCCCGCTGAGGCTGGTCTGCTCGTAGGTCTCGTTATCCATCAAGACAAAAGAATCTCCCTCCCGGTACAGGTACTGCATCTCCCTGCGCTCCAGGTGGGCGCGGGGAAGCTTCTCTCCCGCCCGGAAGGTCCTCTCGACAACCCCGCCCGTGCGGAGATTCTTCAGCTTGCAGCGCACAAAGGCCGAACCCTTACCCGGCTTGACGTGCTGAAAGTCCACTACCGAACAAACATCGCCATCAATCTCAACGGTCAAACCGGTACGAAAATCATTTGTGGAAATCATGTCTTGGCCTACCCCTCCTCGAGCGGGTGCCCGCTTGCAGGGCGGTTCGAAGTTCGAAGGAGGGTTTCCTCCCCTTTTTCAGTTTGTCCACAGATTGCTACCCGCTCTAATCCCCCGCTTCTTCGAAGCGGTGAATAAGAGCGGTTATGCAACTGTATTATCCACAGATGACTAACCCGCTCTAATCAACCGCTTTTTGCATTTGATAAGAGCGGCTAATCACTGTATTAACTGGCTCTAACCTTCAGCGGGAAAACTTCGCTGAAGCCAAGACCCAGTTGAATGGATTGTTAATCTGCGCTGAGTTTCTATTTTTCACCCGGCACTCAAGCGACCCCGCATCAGAGCACCAAAAAGTCCTTGGTTACCGGGGTCAGGATCTCACATCCGGTTTCCGTCACCAAAACGGTGTCTTCAATGCGCACACCCCCCCAACCGGGAATGTAGACCCCCGGCTCCACCGTCACGATCATGCCCGCCTTCAGGGTCAGTTCCTGTTTGGGAGCAAGCCGGGGCGCCTCGTGAATATTCAAACCGACGCCGTGTCCGAGACCGTGGGTGAAGTAATCGCCGTAACCAGCCCCGGTAATCACCTGCCGCGCCGCCTCGTCCACCTGGCCGGCGATCACACCCGGCCTGATTAAATCGAGAGCGCCAAGCTGTGCCTCCAGCACGATCTCATAGACCTGGCGCTGCAAGGCATCGCACCCGCCAACACACACGGTGCGGGTGATGTCCGACATATACCCCCGGCAACGCGCCCCGAAGTCCATTACCACCAGTTGGCCATTCCTGATCCCGGCGGGCGTGGCGCACCCGTGAGGCATCGCCCCGCGCTCCCCTGCCGCCACGATCGTCTCGAAGGCCGGCGGGCCATCGCCCCGGCTGCGCAGGAAATAGTCTATGCAACTGGCGATCTCCCGCTCAGTTTGACCGGGACGCATCTGTCCGAGCACGTAGCAGAAAGCCGCCCCGGCAACGACCCCCGCCTCCTGGATCATGGCAATCTCGTCGCTATCCTTGATCAGCCGCAGGCTCTCCACCAGTCCCAGGACCGGGCGCAAATCCGATCCCCCGAAGTCGGCCTGGAGCTTCTCGAACTGCTGAAGGGTGATGTCGTCCTTCTCAAATCCGATGCTCGTTAAATGATGCTCCCGGCAGACCTCCGCCAGGGCCTTCGCCGATAAATCCTTGGAAACCAAGACCTTCCATTCCGGGGCCTCCAACCCGGCCTGGGTCTTATAGCGCCCATCCGTGACCAGATAGGTACCGCCAGGTGCGATCAGGAGCATCCCCTCGCCGGTAAACCCGCTGACGTATCTCCTGTTCTCCGGCTTGGTA
The DNA here is from genome assembly GCA_963767365.1 of uncultured Peptococcaceae bacterium. Classification (GTDB taxonomy): domain Bacteria; phylum Bacillota; class DSM-12270; order Thermacetogeniales; family Thermacetogeniaceae; genus Palsa-1188. Next base: position 59,479 of record CAVYEE010000005.1, on the reverse strand, counting down.
ACCAGCAGGGCGTCCAGGTTGAATCTCTCCATCAGGCCGCGGAGCTTCACGAGCCTCCAGGCCACTCCTCGCTTCTCATCCCCCATAATGGTGTTCCTACTTTCCCGGCCTGATCAATTTGTTGGCAGCAGTGAGGGCCAGGGCGTAACTCTGACTGCCAAAGCCGGTGATCTGGCCGCAGGCGACAGGGGCGATCACCGACCGGCGGCGCCAGGCCTCCCGGGCATAGATATTGCTCATGTGCACCTCGACCACCGGCAGTCCCACCGCCCGCAGGGCATCAGTCAGACTAAAACTGTAATGGGTCAGGGCGCCCGGGTTGATGATGATGGCGTCGCAGCGCTGCCTGGCCTCGTGGATCCGGTCGATCAGCTCACCCTCGTGGTTGGATTGAAAACACTCCACCTCGATGCCCAAAGCCTCGCCCTGGCGCTGCAGGTCCCCGTCGATCTCCGCCAGGGTGGCGGCCCCATAGACCGCCGGTTCCCGCTCGCCGGTAAGGTTGAGGTTCGGCCCGTGCAGCACCAGAATACGCGGCACCACCAAAACTCCTCTCTGTTTCTATTGCAGGTATTCAGAATTCAGTAGTCAGAATTCAGAATGTCCCGAGAATAACCTCTTCCTGACTCCTGAGTGAGATTTACTCTCCGCTGATGGTCAGTCTGGCCACCCGCACCGTAGGCGCCCCCTTGCCGATAAAAAAGCGCAGATCCTTGCCGACCGCATCGATCCCTTCAAGCAACTCCAACATATTGCCAGCTATTACCATACCCCTTGCCGGTGTTGTAAGTTCGCCATGTTCGATCCAAATTCCTGCCGCTCCCACGGAAAAATCGCCGGAAATGGGGTTTACGGTGTGCATCCCCATGACTTCGGTCAGGTAGAGGCCTTCATCAGTCTGCTTGATCATCTCTTCCGGCGCCAGTTCTCCCGGGGCCAGGTAAAAGTTAGTGCTGCCCAGCTCCGGGGTCGACTTATAGGAGCCGCGGCTGGCGTTGCCGGTGGAAGGCAAGCCGTCCTTGGCGCCCGTATAGGAGTTCTGTAAAAATCCGAGCAACCGGCCATCCTGGATCAGGACCGTGCGCCGGCTGGGCACCCCCTCGCCGTCAAAAGGAGCGCTCAACAGGCCGCCTGGCAGGGTGCCGTCATCGATTACGGTAATGCCGGAGGCCGCCACTCGCTCGCCTATTTTTCCCGCAAACAGTGACCGGCCCTTCTGCACTGCCTCCGCGGTCAGCGCCGAGGAAAGCACCGAGAGAAAATTGGTGACCACGTAGGGCTCGAAAACGACCGCAGCCCGCTTCGTTGGCAGGCGGCTGGCGCCCAGCAGGCGGACCGCCTTGAAGGCCGCCTCGCGCCCGATCGCCTCGGGGTCGAGTTCTGCATACTTCCTGGTAAACTGGAGGCCGAACCCGGACTGCTGCTCCCCGTCTGCGCCGGCCACCAGGGAGGCGCCGCCGCCGCAGTAGCTGCCCTCGTCTGAGGCCGATACACCGAGGGAGTTGGCGATGCTCACCTGGTAATGAGTCTCCTCGTAGGCAGCCTGCTCGGTGACCTGGATCCGGGGGTCGTAGGCCCGGCCACTCCTCTCGATCCGCCGCGCCATCTCGATCTTTTCCTCGAGCGGTATCTTCTTCAGGGCGGGATCGTTCTGGTCCATGGCAGGGTATGCCGCAGGCGGCGCCGGCAGCATGTTGAAGGGATCGCGGCTGGCTACCCGGGCGTTGGCCAGAGCGGCGTCAACCGCCTCCCGGAGGGCCGTCCAGGACCGGTCGGAGGTAAAGGCAAACCCCAGGCAGCCATTCCGGAGGATGCGGATGCCGACCCCCGACTCCTGGGCCACCTTCAGGTTTTCCACCTCACCGTTCCGGACCTCGATGGTGGTCTCCTCGCTGCGGTCGAAATAGGCCTCAGCCGCCTCGGCGCCCTTGCGCCGGGCCTCTTCCACCACTGCGTTGACCAGGTCCTGCCCGGTCATTGCGGACGCACTCTTAATCGGACTCACCCCCGTCCGCCATCTCTGACTCGATGATGCCGCCCACGACCAGGGACGGGATCCTGATCGTCGGCTGGGCGTCGGAAACCGGAACCCCCTGCCCATCCTTGCCGCAGATCCCCAGGGAAAACCCGAAATCGCTGCCCACCAGGTCGATCTGCTTCAGGACGTCGGGCCCGTTGCCGGTCAGAGTGGCTCCACGCACCGGCACAGTCACCTCGCCGTTTTCGATCAGGTAGCCCTCGGGCACATCGAAGACAAAATCCCCGTTGGTGGTGTTCACCTGGCCGCCGCCCATGCGGCGCACCAGCAGCCCGGACTTCGTTTCCTTGATAATCTCCTCGGGCGAGGTCTCGCCGGAGGCCAGGTAAGTGGTGGACATCCTGGGGATTGGCCGGTGCTGGAAGGACTCCCGGCGCCCGTTGCCGGTCGGCGCCACTCCATCCTTGGCGGCGGTAATATGGTCGTACATGTAACCGCGCAGGATACCCTTATCGATCAGGACTGTTTTTTGGGCCGGGTTTCCCTCGTCGTCGAACCGGAACGACCCGAACCGCCCCGGCAGGGTGCCGTCATCCACCACCGTCACCAGTTCCGAGGCAACCTGGGCGCCCTTTTTACCCGAGTAGACCGAGAGGTTCTTCTGGGCGAGGTCTGCCTCCAGGCCGTGGCCGCAAGCCTCGTGGATCATCGTCCCGCCGGCCTCGCCGGAGAGCACCACCGGCATACGGCCGGCCGGCGCCCGGCGCGCCTTCAGCATCAGGAGCGCCCTCCTGGCCGCCTGCCGCCCCAGTTCCGCCGGTTTCTCCTCGTCGAACAACTCAAAACCCCTGGTCCCTCCGGCAGAGTCGTAACCGGTCTGGATCACCGGCCCCTCGGCGGCTACGGCGTTCACCGACATGCGGCAGCGCACCCGTTCATCCTCGACGTAGACCCCCTCGGTGTTGGCAATGGTCACCTGCTGGATCGTATCGGCGTAGCCCACCGTCACCTGCCGCAGCAGCCTCTCGTCCTGGCTCCGGGCCGATGATTCGGCCGCCCGGATCAGGGCCACCTTTTCCTCCACCGGCGTGGCGTCAGGGCGCCGGGTCACCGGCAAATCGACCGGGGACTCCCGCCGCTGCAACACCACCGGGGCGGTGGCGTCCGCCCGGGCGGCCCGGGCCACCTGGTCAGCCAGGGCGAACAGGCTCTCCTTGTCCAAGGAGTTGGTATAGCCGTAGGCGGTATTGTCGCCACGCACCGCCCTGATCCCGGCCCCCTGCTCCCGGCCGGAGATCACCCTTTCGATCTGCCTGTCCTCGCAGGCGATCCTGGTCGACTCCGTCCGCTCTATGAAAATCTCGGCAAAATCGCTGCCCCGTTGCGCCACTTGCAGGATCTCTTCAAGATCTGATCTGTCCTGCACCCGCTTACCCCCAGTGCTGTTTATTCCTGTATCGCTGTATGTATTTTCCATCATACCCTTACTCACCGATATTGTCTACTTTTCACGGTGGCGCTATACAAAAAAGCCCTCCCAACTGGGCATAGATGCGTTTTAACCGTCCCCCTGCGGAATAGCGCCCCGGTGCAATCACCCTCGTGTTTGACAAAATATTAGTAATGTATCCCTGCAAAGCAGGAATTTGACGGTAAATGTCTAAAATTAGCAGTAACGGGATTACAAAAGTTACTGCTTTTTAAATGGGGGTCTGTCCGGTGAAAAAACAGCTTTTGGGGGCAGTCATCTGTTTGACGCTCATCCTTTGCGGCGCCCCTCCTGTTTTTGCCTCTCCCCAGGCGCAGTTGAACGCAGGGCCAACGGCCGCCCACCTGCAGATCCAGTCCGGCGGCCAGAGCGCCGGCGACGGCCAGCAACTGCAATTAAGGGTGGCCCAGGGGCAAGAGGCGTTAGTGAGTTTTGATGCCTCCGCCAGCACCGGCTCCGGCCTGACTTACCTGTGGCAGATCGACGGGGACCAGGTGAACGCCACGGAGCAGTTCAGCTACCAGTTGGCTGTCGGGTCGCACCAGGTGACCCTGTACGTGATCGACGACCAGGACCAGACCAGTGCCGCCAGCGCCACCGTGGTGGTGTCCGTGGCGGGCCAGAGCATCGAAGTGACGCCGGTTCACTGGGACGGCATCCAGACCACCGGCAGGGACCTGGAGTGGATGTACAATGGCGTGGACTATCAATGGCACGTGGAAGTTCCGAGCGACGTGGCGCAAGGCTATAACTTGCTGCAGTGGGACCGGCAAGTCAACGCAGACCTAGGTAAGTTTTACAGCAGTGATGCCGATATCCAGAACGAAATGATCAACTCGGTGGCAACCGAGGAAAAGACCCTGATTCTTGCCGATGCGGCCACCAATAATGGCGATCTGACTGACTGGGTCAACGATGCAGCCAATGCTCCCTGGATTGGAGACCTGGCTGCAGAGTTAGACGCCACCGCCAAAGCGGCCGGATATGACTATTTCCACGAGGCAGAATTTGTGCAGAGCTTTGTCGGCAGCATCCCCGGCCAGGCGACTGCCTTTCCCGAGTTACCCGCTCAAACGCTGATTGATAACGGCAACCGCACGGACAAATCGATCCTGCTGGCTGGTCTGTTAAAGAGCCTGGGATACAAAACAGCCCTGCTCTATTTTTCCGGTACCTCCGGAGAGCAGGGACACATGGCGGTGGGCGTGGTCTTCAGCGACAGCCAGGTTCCCAACAATAGCCTGGGCTGCTATGCATACAACGGCAACAAATACTATTATGCCGAGACATCCGGTTCCATCCTGCAATTGGGGGCGGCGAGCACGGAAACCCCCGCCTATATCTACGATGTCAGTACCTCTCAATAGCTTGCAATTCTAGGGTTTCTGCGCGCAGCGCATCCCTCGATACGGATGCGAAAAAGGGTGTCCAGGTTATGGCCTAATTGATTGTGACACTATAAGAGCCAGATACACCCGAGCCGTCCTCGGCCGTCGCCGTAATCGTAATTGTTCCCGTATGTGAATCCGTGGTGAGCGTGGCGCTGTCATTGCCTGTGCTCGTAAGGGTGGGACTGAGACTGGATGAACCAGAGACCCTGGTCCACGACCACGTTACGTCTGGATTGGTGGCGTTTGCAGGCGTCACCGTTGCCGTATAATTACCGGTATGGCCTCCGTGGCTTACTGGTGTTGTCCCGGCCACGGTGATGCCCTTTACATACACCGGCGTGATTGTGACAGGAAATGACGGACTGGTTAATAATGTCCCATCCTGCAGTGTGATTTGAAAGGTGACGTTAACCGTTCCGGTAGTTGTTCCTGTTAGGGTTCCAGAATATGATCCGTTGGAATGGTACGTCATATTCCCACCGGATATACTGGCCAGAGCCGGATTATCAACTAACCACGTCATATTGTTTTGGAGCTGAACCGACCCTGGGCTAACCTGAACAGTTAAGGGAATCGAGCTGCCTACCGTGACCGAACCAGGCCCCGATATTGGCATGCTCATAATGGTTATATTGGTAAACCATGGCGATACGCAAGGGCTAGTGCTTTGGTACTGCACCGTAGGCGTTGCATAAACAATGACGGGTCCAGTAGTGCTTCCTGCTGTCAACGTGCTGCTCGGCAATATCACATCATTATTGGTCCATGTTTCCCCGTAAGGATCGATGCTGGCACTGGTTCCATTGGGGTTGATTGACCAGGTCGCCGATTGGTTGCTGAAGGCGTTTGACGGAGTCACGTTTTCGATCACAATCGGTAACGTACTTTTAATTAATACAGCGCTTGCAGGTTGTTTTAGCGTGCTATTCCAGCCGGTCATGGACATGCCCGTTATTTTAGAGAGTTGTACCGTCGGGTTGTCGATCCTCTGCCAGTACATGATGCCCCAGCCGCTGCTGGCAGGGCTTAGAAAATAGGGCGGTGTTTCGTAAGCCATACGCGAGTCATACCAATAATTCTTCGTATAACCATTGCCATTGGTCTCCCCCACAGGGCCCCTGTATTGTTGAATGAGCGAGCCCTGCAGGTTAATTTTGCCATCCTGTAAATTAGTCCAATATTCTTCGACCATGAAGCTGTAGCTCGTGGACATGACGGCGGCATCAACGTTGACGTTATACGGGGAGTAATTAGTGCCGCTGCCAACATAATAAGGAGAGGTTTGCGTCGGCCAGCCGGTTCGCAGGATCATGATGTAGTTGTTGGCGATGAGACCCAGCATATCATCGCCGCTGGTGACGTTAGCATCGTTAGCGATGTTGGCGACTTGGTCATTAAAGGTTGTGCGGCCGTAGATTATTCCATAGGAGTTGCTGCTGCTTCCGGTTATATTGCTATATAGCGTCCCGCTTGGCACACCTCCGGTGTATTGGTATGTGGGGTCTACCGGCGTGATGTAGATGTTGTTGGCAGCCGCAATCGTCAAGTGCGCCCCAACAGTAGAGGGCATGCCCTTGCCCAGCCCCTGCGGGTTGCCGTTGCTGTCATAGCTGGAGACAAAGACATTTCCCCGTGTCAAGATAAATTTTTCAGTATCGCTATAATTATTACCGGTGGTTGCATTTAAAAGGTCTTGTTGTGAATCTCCGCTGTCCCCACTGGCGTTATCAACGTAGATCGCCCCGTTGAAAGAAGGATTATTATCAATGCTGATGGTTTTAGTGACAAATGTCTGATACGTTGTATCGTTCTTATTCTCATCATAATTCACATATGTTAACTGGGTGCCGTCGATGAAAATACAGGTACGGCCCATGAGATAGATACCACCATTTTGTGCATATTGCGCCAGTTGAGCATCACTGGCTGGCATAGGCAAGGGGCTGACCTTTTGAGGCAGACCTCCATTATACTGAGCAGTATTACCCGGAGGTTGAGGCGGATTCCCGGCATATTGCACCGTACCATTGAAGACAGGGCTGCCACTGATGTTTATGGTGCCGTTGGTCGACAGATTGCCGTTAATCGTATCACCGCTTGTAAAATTGACGGTGTCTCCGTTGGCGTCCGTTTCATAGTTGGTAAAATATATGTTATCGGTGAACGCTCGCTTCTTCAGCGTGGCCTGGACCGTATATTGATTGTTCGGGTCATTGGCCAAACATCCGGTACAAGTAACCGTTACGCGTGAGGGAGAAGCTCCGGAGGAAGCGTTGTTCTGCTCGGTGATGTAGTAGTAGCCGCCAATGCCGTTTTCTTCCTCCGGGTAGTAGGCGCTATAGGTGGCGATATTTTGCTGGAAGAAATTGATATTACCCTGGTTGAGGCCCCAGAGGTATTTGTTCAGTCCGGTGTCTGCAACATATTCCGCCGTATCTTGGCGGACATTGGAACCGTTCAACCTCGCCCGGGCTGTGTACATGGATACAAAGCCGGCTGCTACAATAAGGACACAAGTCATGATCAGTAACACCAGCACCAGGGCCATGCCCTGCTGCGAAGAGACCGGTTTTCCCCGCCTCATCATGATCCCTCCTGGATACCGATATTGCCTTGCAAACTGAACTCCGGGTTAAATTCAATCGATATGCTCGGCCTGCTGGCATTTGATAAAGTCAGTGTCGACACATTTAGGGTGGGGTGGTTAGGATTTGTTGTGCCAATAGTGAAGACGGTGGTAACGCCGCCGGAGATGGTAGTTCCGTACAGGGGCAGCAACGTCGTCCATGTGGCAGGAGTGGATGTGGTGAATGTCGCGACACCATTTTGAATGACGGGCGGAACAACGCCTCGCTGCAGCACCAAGTTCTGCAGCCGAAAATGCACCTGCGTTGGATATGAAGTACTAATCCTTGGAATCGTCTCGTAGAGGACGACCTCCCGGCCTGCATTCGCTCCGCTGGTCGCGACGTTGATGGCGTTTGGATAAGACGTTACCGCGGTTGTGGTATACTGCGCCTGTTTTACGTCTGTTTCCATCACGGTCATAGTTTCCTGGACCTGGTGCTGCAGTTGCTCCGCTATCATCCCGTCCGCCCAGTCTCTGTAGGCAAAGCCATAGACCCGGCAGGCCGTAAAGATGACCAGGGAGAAGATGATCATCGCTACCAGCATCTCCAGTACGGTCATCCCGCGCTCTGCTTTCATGACGATAGCTTTCACCCAATTGTGTTTGATCGCTTTTTCTTTCATCATTGCCACTCTCTTTTTGAGAATGCTAGCTACTGCTCAGTATTCAGCCCTAAGTAGACCCCCATGCCGCCTGCGGCAGCGCCATCAGAGAATAAAAATTGGTTCCATAACTTCTGAGCAGTTACGAAGAAAGTTGTATATTCAAACTAGGCAGGCTGGTCTCCGACGGCCCATTATTCCACTGCATTTCCAGTCCGCTGGCGTTGTTGTACATGCCATAGATCCAGAAGGCAGGCGCCGTCGTGTTCGGGTCTGGATTATACGGTGTATAAGTCGGCGCACTCACTTGAATGTAGTAAGCAGTACAAGTGTCCCCATTTGCGGGGCTGCTTGACGGCAATGCGCTTAGCGTGGTAACCGAAACGCTGTTATATTTACTGGTCTCCAGATTATTGAATGTATAATATCCGTTGCTACTATTGCTGGCGGTAAACAGCGTACCTTGCAGCACCGGTGAACCCCATGTTCCGCTCTGGGAAGCGTACGTCAGTTGATACACATAAGCAGTGACAGTAGCATTGGTGATCGGCTGCTGACTCAGGTTAGCAACATATACCTGTGGAAGCGGGGCGAGGTTCAGGGTGACTTGCTTATTCTCTCCTGGACTGTCAAACTCACCGTTCCAATCGCCTGATACTAAAATATCATAGGGATAATAACTGCTTGCGTCCACCGTCAGTCCGTAAGTGCTTGTGTCGTACCAAGTCCAACCGGCCCCAACCGGCCAGAGATTGGGGATAGTCAGGGAAGACCCGGCAAGAGAATATGTCGCAACCGGCAAGTTAAAGGTTTCCGGGTAAGACAGGGCCGCTGAGCCGCTGAAGCTGCTGGGAACAGGAGTATTATTAACGATGACGCCATTGCTTAACTGCAGGTTATCAAAGGCTCACGCTGAGCTTGCAGGGAGCCTCCACGTGAATATAGGGGTTGAGAATATATGTAGTAGCGGTGCTTGTTAACGTAAAAGGCTGGTTGGTTTTATTTGAATCTCCCGGAAACTCCATCATTCCGGTATATGGCGTACCGTTGGAATTCCAGGAATTAGTAAGACTTACTGAATAGGTGGCGGGATTCAACTGCCCGAAAATGATCTCCCCGGTGGCAGGATCCGTTTGCATATTGATAGAGGAGCCCGAAGAAGTGATTGTGACCGGCAAATCAGTGGCAGGAATGGCGTTCTGCTCACTGGGATCCGGGTTCGTATTCCATCCTCTCTGGGCGTAGACGATGATATTGTTCCCGGGAGGATCCTCCGCCCCCTCCTGTGAGGCCATGCTGGTGACTATTACGTCCTGCAGCACGTTGGATCCGTTCGTCAGCAACTGCGGTCCGAGAAATGCTTTTACCTCAACCGATATTTCCTTATAATCGGTCTGGTTCACACTTCCCTGAGGCCTCGAAGGATCCGCCTCCCACTGTATCCTGGGTATAAATCATGCAGTTAATAGACTTGTTAGAAGATAGCGGCAAGGGGCCTTGTGTCTGCGGGATGCTGCCGGACGGACTGCCGCCCTTCAGTACCCATCAAATCAAACGATGTTGACTTGATCTGTTCGATCTGGCTCTCGGCCAAGTTATAGGTCACGACCCTGGTCATGTTATTAATCTCGTGGCTATGGATATAGGAATACAAAGGGACAAGCCCCACAATCATCGTCGCCACTAACAGCATTGCCACAATCGTTTCGATCAGGGTGAAGCCGCTCTGTTTACGCAGCCAATTGCCACGCTCCAGCCTCTCAGGCTGTTCAATTCTCCAGAAGCCTGCCATCTGACTTCCTCCGGGCACTATTTTCAGGCGTCCCCTTCTTTATTTCTTTCAGAATATTATGGATATTCTTTAATATACTGGCACTATTATCTTTGTATAAACAATACGACAATTACCTTGCTTTGTCTATACGCAAATCGAGAATGATCTAGTCCTCCCGTCACAAAATACTAGGTTATTAGTCCTAGCAACAGGTGGAGGATCGCCCGGCCCCAGAATAAAGCGATCATGACGCCCAGGGCGATGAAAGGCCCGAAAGGCACCGGGTCCTTGCGCCCCTTGATGCCGGTCACAAGCAGAACTATCCCCGCCAAGCCACCGGCGCAAACCCCGGCGAGCAGTCCCACCGGCCCCTGTGGCCACCCTAAAAACAGCCCGGTCACCACGGCCAGCTTGACGTCACCCAGACCCATCCCCCCGCGGCTGACAAGGCTGACCAGCAGCAGGAACCCCGAGCAGGAGACTGCCCCCAGCAGCGCAGACCAGAAACTGATGTCGTGGATAAAAAAGCCGAAGCCGATGCCAAAGATGATACCGGCCAGCACCAGCCCGTTGGGAATGAGGAAGTGCTCCAGGTCGATGAAGGACACGGCCACCAGCAGGGCGGCCAGAAAGAGATACTTCAACAATGCCGGAGTGTATCCCAAAATGCAAGTACAGCGCCAGGAACAAGCCTGCCGTCAGACATTCCACCAGGGGATAGCGCCGGGAGATTGTCGCCTGACAATTCCTGCACCGTCCTCCCAGCAGCAGGTAGCTCACCAGGGGGATGAGATCATACCAGGCAATCACCTTGCCACAGAGAGTACAGTGCGACCGCCCCGTCACGATGGACTCGCCCCGGGGCAGCCGGTAGATGACCACATTGATAAAGCTTCCGATACACAGGCCCAAGGCGCTGACGACTATGGCGCCAAAAACGAAGAACTGGTTGCTACCGGCGATCATTGCTGCGAAGTTGCAGAGTTTACCGTCTGCAGAGGCACAACCCCGTTGACGCTTTTTGACGATCCCGAACTAAACGGCTGCAGGGGCGCTTGCGGCAAAGGAGGGACGGAGGGGATCCCTGGCGCTTGAGCGCCGGCTGCCTCCCTGGGTGGTTCCGCCTCCCTGGGCGGGCGCACTTACCTGCCCGAACCCATCGAGAGGCTCGAAGATATTGAGGCGCCCGATCGCCCAATTCTTGATCTCTTCCAGGTTTAGCCGTTCCTGGGGGGTTTTGCCCGAAAAGATGATCAGGCTCATGGTGATCGTGACGTTGCTGTCATCATCGGCGGTTGGCGCCGCCAGGATTGTGAACATCCTGATATCGGTCAGGTTGGGCAATCGTTCGAGGTCTGTGAAAAAAGCGACAACATTGAGATAATTGCCTGACGCCGTGATGTTCAGGGGTAATTCCAGGTAGTTCGGCTTCTCCACTATGTCTCCGGGCGTGACCGAGGTGATCGTCACGTCAGTTGCGGCGGATTTCAGCCCTAACAGGACCACATCGGAGCCATCCCTCATCTCGGTATCGAAGGGTGTGCCAACAGTGCCAAGGTCGCTCTTGGCCTGATTGAAGGCGGCCAGTGACGCTCTCAGGGAGTTGGCGGTGATCCGGGCGCTGCTCACCTTCGCCTGCAGGTCGCGCAACTGTTTGCACGACTGCTGGTAGGCCTTGACCTGCGGCACCACGACACAATATACCAGGGCTATGATCAGCACCAGGGCCAGCACCGCTATCGCCACAAGCTTCTGTTTTCTATCCGCCTGGATCATCAAGGCTCATCCTCTATTTTAAATACGCATCGATCTCGAAGCTGTTACCCTCGGCCTGGGTGCTGGCGCCCTGGGGGTTGTTAGCCTGGGAACCGGCAGCCTGGGAGGTGATCGTCTTGATCACCACGTTCTTGAAGTACGGAAGCTGGTTCAATTTCTGGTCAAAAATACCGATCGAGGTCACACTGCCGGAAACACCCTTGATGGTGACGATATTGGGATAGGGCACCGGCTCACTGCCATTCTGAGCATTGCCCTTCGCTGCCGCATTCCCGTTGGCGCCGGGAGCGCCGGCAGTGACAGGGGCTGCGGGGGAGACGGTAGCTACCTGGTTGGCGGCAGGGACCTTGGACAAGTCCGCATTGGTCATGTCCAGCTCCACCAGCCAGAGATCGGTCGGAGCGATGTCGTTCAGTTTGTAGATCAGGCTGGACCAAGTCATCTGCCTGTTCAACAAGCCTTTGTAGTCGGCCTCGACGCTCAGCATCATCCTAGTCTGGCTTTGCATGTCCTGCACCATGGCCACCGTCGGCTGCAGGCCGGCCAACTGCTGACCGGCGGAGGCTATCTCCTGGTGGACGTCGATGTCGCTGATCACAAAAGACACCCCTGTACCCAGGACCGCCAACACCAGGACCACGATTACGGATATCAGCAATAACCGGCGCACATCCACCAGTTCTTCATGTTGCAGGTTAGGGGGCAGCAGGTTGACTCTATACATGGGATTGCTCATGATTCGATACCTCTCATCGCCAATCCCAGCGCCACCGCGTAGACAGGGTCGAATTTCTGCCCCGGCAGGCCTGCCTGCAGGTCAAAAAGATTCTCCTTCGAGTACGGGCGCAAGTTGAGACTCTGTTCCGGCGGCACTGTCCGGGCAACACCGATCTCCGTCCTGAGGCCCAGCATCTCCTGGCAATAATCTGCAATTCCGTTCAACCTGCTCGTTCCGCCGCTGAGGATGATCCTCTCGACGCTCAGCCCATCCTGAGTTGAGCAGAAATTCAAAGACCGGCGCACTTCTTTGATGAACTCCGTCAGCCCCTCCCGCAGGGCATCGCCGACCCGCTGCGAAGCGCCACCCTGCAGAGAAGTCTCGCTATCCCGGGCAACGCTGGCCTCTTCTTTCAACTTTTGGGCCTGGGCATTGTCTACGCTAAAGGTATCCATGATCACCCTGGTGAGAGTCTCGCCGCCTACCGGCAACAGCCGGATAAACCGGATCGACCTGTCTTTAACCACCACCAACTGGGATGCCTTTTCTCCAATATCAATAATGGCTGCTGTGCCGGAAATATCTCTGCCAAAGACGCGCCACAGCGCAAAAGCCTGCAGGTCGAAGGCGGTAACCGTCAGGCCGGCCCGGGAAAAAATGCTGTGGTATTGGTACACCGTCGCGCTGGGCACTGCCAGCAGCAACACGCTCTCGCCCTTAGCCTGATCGGCAGCGATCTCTTTGGCCTTTTTCCCGGGGGCATAGGCGCCCCCGTTCTGATCCAACCGGATATACCTTGTCTCCACCTGCTCGGTGGAGACCGGCAAAAGCTTGCCGATCTCCATCTGCGCCACACTGGCCAGTTCCCTGTCGCTCATCACCGGAAACCGGCTGCCCCGCATGATCACCTTCTCGCCACCGATGCAGGCAACCACCTCGTTCAAGGGGCTGATACCCTGGCTCAAGGTTGCCACCAGGGCCTCTTCATCGAAATTATCCGTCCAGACTCCCGGGATGCTTGGGTAATTGTGCTGCGAAACAAGTTCCACATCATTGTCGTAGATTCTGGTTTCGACAACTTTAATGGAGTGAATGCCGATATCTATGCCCACGAAATGGTTCTTGCGGGGAATCAATTTCCGAAACAACTCGTTCATCTGTGACAGTCCATTCATCTGTGTACCTCTCTACCTGTACCTGCGGACCAGACCTGCCGGATCGATAATAATCGCCCTTGTTCCCAAATATTCGACTAATTAAGAAAACACATTCCACATGATTTTAGCATTTCCTTCTAAATGAATGAATTTTTTGAGTGTTCTTTAGTTCAAATTTCCTAAGCTGCAGTAGAGGAATGGAGACACGCCCCGACACGGAAGGCCCCTTTGAAAACACCAATCGCTGCCAGGAATTCCTATTCTTAGCTTCAGTGGGTGATTGTTTTTCCCCCACTGAAGCCTAGAACTAGTTAACTAGAGGCGTAGCCGCTCTTATCCCACCGCTTCAAAGAAGCGGGGGCATTAGAGCGGGTAGCCCTCGGCGAAGAAATATTTATTGACAAAAGGACATGCTGGATATTACCATAATCATAAGAATTCGACAATTTAGGAGCAATATGATCAACCCAGAGGTACGACCCAGCTTCTTCCGGCATGTTGCCGGTCGCCCCCTGCCCGTCGCCAGTCCCGCGCCACTACTTTACGCCGCCCCCGTCCTCGTAATCAATGACATCCTGGCACTGAGCGCAGCTCTTTTATTGGCCTGGGAGGCCAGGCTGAGCCTGCTGCCGGTTTTCGGGCCCCTGTTTTCCCTGGAGGTGACGGTAGATTTTTACCACCACCTGCTCTGGGTCCTGGTGGTGGTGATCGGCTTCCTGGCCATCGACGGCGCCTACACCGCCCGCCTGCCCTTCTGGCGTGAGACCAGCCAGGTCCTGAAGGTGGTCTTGCTCTCCTTTCTCCTGATCCTGGCCTCGATCTCCCTCGGCAAGATGGGCGGCGAGTTCTCGCGCACCGTCCTGGTGCTCTGCTGCCTGTTCACCCTGGTGCTGATGCCCACTGGCCGGTGGCTGACCAAAAACCTGCTCGTCCGCTCGGGGATCTGGGTGCAACCCGTGCTGGTGCTGGGCGCCGGCCAGACCGGGGCCCTGGTGGCCCAGGCGCTGCTGCGCGACCGCTACCTCGGCTACCAGATCCGTGGCTTCCTGGACGACGACCCGGCCAAAAAGAAGTCCGGGCTGCGGGTCAACGGCGTCTGCTTCCCGGTGCTGGGCGGCTTCGCCGACTGCGAGCGGATCGTGGCGGAGACCGGTGTCCGCGACCTGATCGTGGCGGCGCCCGGCATGGCCTCCGCCAAACTGGTGGAACTGGTCAACTCCCTGCAGCGCATCGCCACATCGGTGTTGGTCGTGCCCGACCTGTTCGGTCTGCCGGTGGAAGGCGTGAAGGCCGATTACTTCTTCGACGAGCAGGTGCTCACCTTCAGGCTGGGCAACAACCTGGCCAGCCCCGTCAACAGGACCGTCAAGCGCTGCTTCGACTTGATCCTGGGACTGATCGCCATGATCTGCCTATCGCCGCTGCTGGCCGTGATTGCCGTGGCGATCAAGCTGGATTCGCCGGGACCGGTGCTCTTTGCCCATGACCGGATCGGGCAGAACGGCAAGCACTTTCGCTGCTACAAGTTCCGCAGCATGGCAGCCAACGCCCAGGAACTGCTGTCCCAATTGCTGCAGGACAACCCCGAACTGCAGCAGGAATGGCAGTATCACTACAAGATAAAAAACGACCCCCGCATCACCAGGGTCGGCAAGATCCTGCGCAACACCAGCCTGGACGAACTGCCGCAACTGATCAATGTCTTGAAGGGCGAGATGAGCCTGGTTGGCCCCCGCCCGATCACCGAGCAGGAAGTCCCCTACTTCGGCAACCACATCGAGAACTACTACCTGGTGCGCCCCGGCCTCACCGGCCTGTGGCAGGTCAGCGGGCGCAGCGAGATGGACTACCAGCGCCGGGTCAGCCTGGAATCCTGGTACGTCCGCAACTGGTCGCTATGGACGGATATCACGTTGCTTATCCGTTCTTTCGTTGTTATCCTGGCTAAGAATGGCGCCTATTAAACCTTAAGGAGCTAAATATGTATAACCATATTTACAAATATTATAATTCAACAACATCTTTTTTAAATGCTGATAAAGATTTAATTACTAATTGGAGTATTCATTATTTCTATCATCATATTTTAAAGCACTTGCCAAAGAATAATGATGCTAAGATCTTAGAAATAGGTTGTGGTTATGGCGTTAATTTAAAAGCATTATTAAACATAGGGTATCATAACGTATCTGGCATTGATATAAGTGAGGAACAGATCATTTATGCGCAAGAGAAACTAAATTTGTCATGTGTAGCTGTAGCTGACGCTCTTAGTTTTCTTAAGAAAGATTTATACGACAATAATAGCACTTATGACGTTATTTTAATGTTAGACGTAATTGAACACCTAGAAGTAAATTATTCGTTAGAGCTTTTACAATTAATAAATACTGCTTTAAAGCAGCAGGGCAAATTAATTATTATAACTCCAAACGCGATTGCTCCGTTATCACCACATATATATTGGGATGTTACACACCTTCGTGGGTATACAACACGTAGTATTGAGCAATGTCTGAAGTATGCTGGATTTAATGAGATCATTCATTTTAGTTTGTCACCTTTTATTCATGGCCTAAAGAGTTTTATTAGATATATAATGTGGCACTGCTTTTTTAACCCAATAATCTTTTTATTTTTACTAATAGCAAATGGGAATTCTATGGGAGGAATTTATACTGCCAGTTTTTTAACTATTGCTGTTAAAGATTATAATGATCATGAACATCAAGTATAGTGAGAGCACAGCCATGAATATTAATGTTTCAATCATAATTGTCACATATAATAGCGAAAATATTATTATGTCCTGTCTATTATCTTTATTAAATCAAACTTATAAAGATTTTGAAATTATTATTGTTGATAATGCATCTACAGATCTAACCTGTAATCAGGTTACCTCCTTCGAAAATAGCAACATTAAATTAATTAGATCATCTGTTAACGAAGGATTTACAGGTGGTAATATTAAAGGCTTAAATTATGTAACTGATGAAAGTAAGTATATAGCCCTATTGAACCCTGATACTGAAGCGGTGCCAACATGGCTAGGAGCGCTTTTATATGCATTAGATAAACATAATGATGTTGGAATTTGTGCTTCTAAATTAATTGCACATGATACAAATTTAATAGATAGCGCTGGAGACGGCTGTACAACTACATGTAAAGGTTATAAGAGAGGCGAAGGATTACCAGATAATATGTACAATAAAAGCGAATATGTTTTTGGTGCCTGCGGTGGGGCAATGTTGATGAGAAGAAAGGTTATTGAAAGCATTGGTTTTTTAGATAATGATTTTTTCTTGATTCATGAAGACACAGATTTTTGCTTTAGAGCGATGTTGCATGGCTGGAAAACTTTATTTGTACCTGAAGCTATTGTTTATCATAAAGTACGATCGAGTATTGGTAAAATGAGTGACATGGCAGTCTATTACTCTATAAGAAATTCACAGTATGTTTGGTTCAAAAATATGCCTACGAGATTAATGTTTAAATATTTGCCCCAAAAAATTATACAAGATATTGCATGTTTTTATTATTTTGTTGTTAAGCATCACAAGCATAAGCCGTATTTTCAGGCCACATTTGATTTTATTCAAGCTATCCCAAGGCTACTAAAAATTCGGCGGCATATTCAAAATAATATTTTAGTTAATCTAAGCGCTGTAGATCAAACACTAACTTCTGTTTGGGATCAAGATTTAATGAGGCAAAAAAAATATAAATTATTTAATTAAATGTGGTGCTTATGGAAATATCGGTAATAATTCCTACCCTGAATGCCGGAAAGAATATAAGTAATTTAATCTTGGCCTTACAAAATCAATCACTAATTCCCAAAGAAATTATTATAATTGATTCATCTTCAACTGATAATACAGTTAAGATCGCTAAGGAACATCGGTGTTATGCAATAAGTATAGAAAAAACTTCATTTGATCATGGCGCCACACGTAATTTAGGCGCTAAATTGGCTAGTGGTGAAATTTTAATTTTTATGACACAAGATGCCATACCGGTAAATAATAGGTTATTTGAAAATCTTATAGCACCATTAAATAATAATGAAGAACTTAATGTTGCTTCTTTTGCCAGGCAAACTCCCTTTCAGAACGCTAATCCAATTGAAAAGCTTGCTCGTCTTTTTAATTATCCAGATACTTTATTAGTAAAAAGCAAAGATGATCTAGCAGTTCTTGGAACTAAAACTTTCTTCTTTAGTAATGTCTGTTCGGCTATTAAAAAACAAGCTTTTAAGAGGTGGGCGGTTTCCGGAAAGAATAATTATGAATGAAGATATGATTCTGGCAGCAAAATTTATGCTTGCAGGAAAAAAAATCATTTATTGTCCTGAGGCTATAGTCTGGCATTCACATAATTATAGATATTCTTCAATATTTTAAAAGATATTTTGATATCGGTGCATCATATAATATGAATAAATGGATTCTCCATTATGCTAAAGCTGAAGGATGAAGGCGTAAATTTTCTAAAAGAACAAATAAAATATCTTGTTAAATATAATCAATTGGATTTGGATTCCATATTCATTGATGTTGTCGCTGCAAAATATTTAGGATTTAGGCTCGGGCTGATCCAAAACAAATTACCTATCTTGTTTAAAAAGGGCTTCAGTCTTAATACCAACTTTTGGTACAAGAGGAGCTAATAATGGAGCGTTTTAAAGTCTGGTACGGCAAACAACTAGGAGAGGGAACTTTCAATATCCGGTATCTAATTCTCTGGTTCATGCTGGCCATCTTTCCGCTCCTGGTTATTCCCAACCATATCTGGATCAGGTTTGCATTGGGAGTAGTGCCGCCGGAATATCTCTATCTCCCCAGGTATGTCGCCCTAGGCATTGTGGCGGTTGTTGCCCTGGTCATCCTGTTGAAGGACAGGACGCAGATCCGTCACCCGGCCTTCATCCCCCTGTTTTTTTTCATGATCTTCGCCGCTGTTGCCGGTTTTCTGGCGCCGATCCAGATCACCGCCTGGGTCGGCAGCCCCTACCGTTTTACCGGTCTCACCACCTATTATTTCTGCATCGTGCTCTTTATCCTGGCGCAGACAACCGACAAAACCGAAAGACTGCTTAAGACCCTGGTCTACACGGCGGCCATCGTCTCCTGCCTGGGCCTGTTGCAATATTTCGGCATCAACCTTGTCCCCCATGCACAGTATACCGCCTCGCCGGCTGCCCAGCTACGGGACAATGCCCCATCCGGACTTTTTCGGGACGTACACCGCCTTTATCCTGCCGGCAGCGATGTTCCTGTTTCTCCGATCGAAAAAACTCTATCACCTGCTCTTCCCGGTCCTGGTCTATGTCGGCCAGATCGTCAGCCTCTGCAGGGGTACCTGGATCGCCTCGCTGATCGGCCTGGCGGTCATCGCCTGGTATGCGTGGAACAAGCCGGAGATGAGAAAGCATCTTTTCATCCTGCTGGGCGCCTTTGCAGCGGTCACCTTGCTGTTATTGCCCGCCGACCACGGACTGTTGCTGAGCCGTATCTTTTCGCTGAAGGGCAAGTTATGGGATCAACCTGAACGATACCGCCGGATCGTACCGGATGTATATCTGGCGGGGGGCGTTTCACCTTTTCCTGCTGTACTGGCCGTTCGGCATCGGCCCCGACCACCTGATCTATGCGCATCTAATCACGCCGGCCCACGAGATCGCCGACAAGGCCCATAACATCTACCTGGAGATGGGGCTGACCATGGGCGTCTTTACCCTGATCAGCTACCTCGCCTTCCTGGGTCTCATCCTGAGAAAATGGCAGACGGAGATCGGTTTCGTGTTATTCACCATGATCGCCGTCTATTTCATCCAGGGTTTTTCCAATATCGACGTGGTGGCCATCATGCCCCTGTTCTGGATCGTGCTGGGCCTGGCCATTGCGGAGCAACTAAATAATAAAGCAAAGGAGGCTGCCTCCGAAAAAGGCCTGCCTCCAACTGAATTGCTCACTGATGAATGCACGGCTAACTTGAATTAAAGCAGAGCCGGAGTTGCAGTTGTATAGGCAGAACCCGACTGTCCCGTGGCAATATACCCGCCGGAAGCGACAACATAGTTTGTTCCATCGAGCGTGCCATTGGTTTCTATGAAGTAGCCCTGCATGTGCTCCAACTCCACATTCGTAGTGTAGACATAGGGGATGCCTGCAGTCGCCGTGGTATAATTACACTGGGAACTAGCTATGCCGGCTGCTGTAAGGGCACTTGCACCGCCAGTAGCATCGTAAGGATAGCTCTGATTCGGTGACGCTGTGTCTGGTAGTAGGAATCCAAGGCCGCAGCCATCGTGGAGATGTCACCGGTGGCCTTGGTGATCTTGGCCCTGCCGATATAGCCCATGTATGCCCTGATGCCGGCGCCGATCAGCACGGCGATGATGATCAGCACCACCATCATTTCTATCAGGGTGAAACCTTTTTCACCACGCATGAACTTTCTGATCTTCTCGCTCATCATTCCACCTCCTTTCCTGAAAAGATGCCCTTTGTGACATTGCCTTGAATAGAAGTCCTGTCAGCAATACCCTGAAACTGTAACGACTGCCAACAAATTACTAGATAATTGAAATGTCGACACCATTCTACTGTCTATTCCTATCCCTGTCAATATAAATTTCACTATATTTTATAAATTTTATAAACCGCTATATTCCTGGTACACGGCTATGGCAGAGGGACTCCAGACCCGGCCTGCATAGCCCCGGAGAGCCCAAACAGCGGCAGGTAGATGGAGATGGCGATGAAGCCGATCAGCAAGCCAACGCCGAGGATCATCACCGGCTCGATCACGCTGGACAGGCTGGCGACGATGGTCTCCACCTCCTGTTCGTAGAACACCGCCAGTTTTTCCAGCAGGATGTCCAGGGAGCCGGATTCCTCCCCGACGGAGATCATACTGATCGCCATCGGCGGAAAGAAGCCGCTCTTGGCCAGGATCGGCGACATCAGGTCGCCCTCCTTGATGTTCGCCCGGGCCGCGGCAATGCTCTCGGCGGCCACGCTGTTGCCGACGATGTCTTCAACCGTCTCCAGCGCCCGCACCAGGGGAATGCCGCTCTTCAACAGCGTCATCAGGTTGCGGGCGAAACGGGCGACCACGTTCTTGTTGGTCATCGGCCCCACGACCGGCAGCCGCAGGATGAGCCGGTCCATCGCCCTGCGGCCCGGCCTGGTGGCCAGCAGGCTGCCGGATCACAGCAGGGATGAACGATCAGGAGCGGTAGGATGATCCACCAGTAGTGGATCATGATATTGCTTGCAGCCAGCAGAATACGGGTCGGCAGCGGCAGGGTCGCCCCGGCCTGCTTGAAGATATCGACAAAGATCGGAACCACGAAGATTAACAGGGAGATAACGGACATCACGGCCATGATTCCGATCAGCACCGGGTAGGTCATGGCCGATTTGATCTTCTCCCGCAGGGCGTGCTCCCGCTCGAAGGTGACAGCCAGGCGCTCCATCGCCTGGTCCAGGGTGCCGCTCAGTTCACCGGCCGCGATCATGCTGATGAAAATGTCGGGAAAGTGGTCCTTGTATTTCCGAAAAGCCTCGCTGAGGCCGCTGCCCCTTTCGATCTCCGTCGCCACGTCGCCGAGGATTTTTTTCATCTGCCGGTCCTCTGTCTGCTTGGCCATGATGTGCAGGCACTGCAGGATGGGGATCCCCGCCTTATTCAGGGTGGCGAACTGGCGACAGAAGATGGCCATCGTCCTGACCCCGATCCTTTTCTTGAAGAACCGTTCCAAGCCAAAGCCCAGGGCGGTCTGGGCGCGCAACTGGCGGATCTGCACCACGAACAGGTTACGCGACCGCAGCAGGGCGACCACTGCCGAACTGCTTTCCGCCTGGATACGACCCGTGATCATCTGGCCGGATAGGTTCCTGGCCCTATAACTGTATGCCTGGGCCATCCGCTCTCCCCTCCTCATTATAGAATCGGTATTTGATCTGCAACTTGAGGCCGTCAGCCCCAGGTACTTGGGTCGTTGCTGCTCAGTCTTCAGAATTAAGAATTCTTCAAGACGATAAATCGTTCTCTCCATTCTGACTCCTGACTCCAGAGCAGTTAGATCAGCTCCGGCTTGAGGTGCTCAGGGTCTCGTGCCTGATGCAAGGCCTCATCCCTGTCGATCAGCTTCCGGCGATACAGGTCTCTGAGGCACATATCCAGCGTCATCATCCCGTATTTGACGCCGGTCTGGATCTGGGACAGGACCTGGTACGTCTTGCTCTCCCTGATCAGGTTCTTGATGGCCGGGGTCATCACCAGGATCTCCAGGGCCGCCACCCGCCCCGATCCGTCTGCCTTGGGCAGCAACAACTGGGAGACGATCCCCTCCAGGGTGCTGGACAGTTGGATGCGGATCTGCTGCTGCTGGTTCGGGGGGAAAACGTCGATAACCCTGTCGATCGTTTCCGGAGCGCCTGAGGTGTGCAGGGTGGCCAAAACAAGGTGCCCGGTCTCCGCGGCCGTGAGCGCCGTGGAGATGGTCTCCAGGTCGCGCATCTCCCCCACCAGGATCACGTCCGGGTCCTGGCGCAGGGCCGCCCGCAGGGCGGTGCCGAACGACTGGGTATCATCCCCGATCTCCCGTTGATTGATGACGCTCTGGTTATGCCGGTGCAGGTATTCGATCGGGTCTTCCAGCGTGATGATGTGCATTCGCTTCTCGCTGTTGATCAGGTCGATCATGGCCGCCAGGGTGGTGGACTTGCCGCTGCCGGTGGGGCCGGTCACCAAAACCAACCCGTGCGGACGCCGGGACAGGTCGCCCAGGACATCGGGCAGGCCCAGCTCACTGAAGCCCGGGATCTTGGCGCCGAGCAGGCGCATGGCGAAGGCGGTGCTGCCTCTCTGTTTGAAAGCGTTGCAGCGCACCCTGAGCACGCCGGGGACGGAGTAGGAGAAATCGAATTCCCCCTGGGCAAGATATTTTGCATAATGCTCGGGCCTGATAATCTCTTGCAGCAGGGCCATGGTATCCTCGGGCGTGAGGTGCCTGATCTCCTCCTGCTGCTCCTTTTCAAGGCCTTTCCTGATCTCCGGGGCGTCCATCGGGATCAACAGACCCGTTAATCCGGAAGATCGGGGGCCTGCCGACCGTGATGTGGACGTCCGATGCCCGCAACTTGTTCGCCAATAAGATAATGTCTGTCGTTGTCAACTAGACGCTTTCCTCCCTGAAGGCCACCCTCATGACCTCCTTGATCGTGGTCAACCCCTGTCGTACCTTGTCAATGCCATCATCCTTCAAGGAGATCATCCCCTCTCTCAGGGCGACCTGCCGCAGTTCATCGTTGGAGGGCTGGCCCAGGATCATTTTCTGGATGTTGGGAGTCACCGTCAGCAATTCGTGAATGGTAAGCCGTCCCCGGTACCCGGTGTGATTGCACTTGTCGCAGCCCTCTCCTGCATACAGCTCCACTTCGTGGTCCTGGAACCCGGCAAAGGCCAGCTCCGCCGCCCTGGGCTCATACCTGGCGCGGCAGTTCGGGCAGATCCGGCGCACCAGGCGCTGTGAGACCGCCCCGATCACCGATGATGCCACCATGAAGGGTTCGACGCCCATGTCGATCAGCCTGGTGATCACGCCCGGGGCATCGTTGGTGTGGACTGTGGCCAGCACCAGGTGGCCGGTGGTCGCAGAACGCACGGCGATCTCCGCCGTCTCCTGGTCGCGGATCTCGCCGATCATGATCACGTCCGGGTCCTGGCGCAGGATCGAGCGCAGGTAGGTGGCGAAGGTGGCCCCGATCCTGGCGTGCACCTGGGCCTGGTTGATGCCGTCGAGCACATACTCCACCGGGTCTTCTACCGTGACGATATTGACGTCGACCGAATTCAGGGCTTTCAGGGCCACGTAGAGAGTGGTGGTCTTGCCGCTGCCGGTAGGCCCCGAGAGCAGGATCATCCCGTAGGAAGCCTTCAAGAGATTCGAGAATTTATCGAGATTATGGCTGGAAAAACCCAGCTTATCCAGTGAGAGCTTCTTGATGTTCTCTTTGTCGAGGATCCGGATCACCGCTTTTTCACCGTAAATGGTCGGCAGGGTGGAGACCCGGAGGTCCAGGTTGCGGTTGCTGATTTTCAGGGGAATGCGGCCGTCCTGCGGAGACCTCCGCTCGGCGATGTCCATGTTGGCCATGACCTTGATCCTGGTCAGCACGGGATAGGTCATCTTGCGGGGCAGGCTCATGGACTTGTACAGCACCCCGTCGACCCGGAAACGCACCTGGACGCCGCTCACGCCGGGCTCGACGTGAATGTCGCTGGCATCCTCGCCGATCGCCTTGAGGATGATCGTATTGACCAGCCTGATCACCGGCGCCTCGTCGGCCAGTCCGGCGTCTACAACCTCCTCGTCCTCATCGGCTGTCCATGTCCCTGGCTATTTCCAGGATCGCCTGTTCGACCTCAGGCATGCCGAAGTGCCGTTCGATAAATGTGCTCGATCTCCTTCTCCGTGGTCTGGAGCGGGTAGATATCGAAGCCGGTCAGCAGCCTCAAATCGTCCAGGGCCATGACGTTGAACACGTCGGCGATGGCAACGTAGAGCTTGTTCCCCTTCTTCTTGACCGGGAAGAATTGATATTTGCGAATCAGGTCTCTCGGGGACCACGGAGAGCAGTCCCAGGTCAACATCATCGCCTGGGATGAAAACTGCTCGATCTCCAGCAGCTTGCTGTTCTTTTCATCCTCCATCAGGCGCAATAATCTTTTTCAGGTCTTTCTCTTCGACGTATCCCAACCTGACCAGTTCCTGGCCCAACAAGGCGCCGGTAATGTTCTGCTCTGACAGGGCGTGTTCCAGTTGCTCCTGCGTGATGAGCCCGTTCTTGACCAGCCTGGCGCCCAATAACTCTTTCGCCAATGTCGACACCCTCATTTTCTCCAGTGATTCGTCATGCTTCTTCCTTTTTCAGATTTCGATGTTATTTATTCGTAATGTTTCTGATACTTCCTTCTTTTTATGTGACTTTTTTCCTGCATCCTTCTTATTTTTGGAGGCGCCTTGTCTCCTGCTCCTCTTCACTCACCTGGCCATTAAATATTGCGGCTATCTTAACTCCATGATGCCTGGCAGGACATCCCAGAATATTGTCGAATTATTGTAGAAATATATCCAGGAACACTATTAAGGCGACTCATGATCAGATATGTGGGAAGGTACGTGATCCGATGGCAACAAAGAGGCCGGCACATCTGCCACACGGTTGTTTTTCACCCTGACTGTCATTCTGGCTCTGATCCTGACATCCTGCGTCGCCGTCATTAAGGCACAGGCGCAAGACTTTGCCGGCGGGTCCGGGTCAGGGATGATCCCTTCATCATCGACACGGCAAGCCAGTTAGCAAATCTAAACAACTACCTGAACGAGCCTGACGTCTATTTCCAACTGGACAGCGATATCACCAGCCTGCCCTCTCCCTGGACGCCGATCGGATCTGATTACGTCAATACCTTTGCCGGCACTTTTGATGGCAACGGGCATACCATCACCGGCGTCATCAATTCTTCTCAAGCCTACACCGGGGTTTTCGGAGTCTCCGCCGGCAGTATTTATAACTTGAAGTCAATATTACCCTGAGCAGTTCTGCCGTCGACGCCTGCGCCGGCGCCCTGGCAGGTGTCGCCGAGGGTACCGTCCAAAATTGCTCTGCAACCGGAAGCGTGACCGGGACGGGTGACTACAGCCACGTCGGCGGGCTGGTGGGCCTGGCGACCGGTTGATCCAACACAGTTATGCTACCGGGAGCGTGACCGGGACGGGAGACTACAGCCACGTCGGTGGCCTGGTGGGCCTGGCCGGTGGGTCGATCCAGCACAGCTACGCTACCGGCAGCGTGACCGGGACGGGAAAAACGATGCCGTCGGAGGGCTGACCGGGTTTTTAGCCGCAAGCACGGTTCAGGACTGCTATGCCGTGGGAAGCGTGACCGGAGCAGGAGACTAACAATGTGGCCGGCGGCCTGGTAGGACTAAATTTCGGAGGGCAGGCCTTGAGCTGTTACTTTGACAGTGATACTACCCAGCCGACAACCACTGATAGCAGCGGGGCCACGCCGGAACCGGATGCCGCCATGAAGAATACAGATACCTTTAAGGGGTGGGACTTTAATGACGTTTGGAGGATGCCCACCTTCGGTTATCCCACTTTTACCACAGATGACTACCCGCTCTAATGCCCCCGCTTCTCCAAAGCGGTGGGATAAGAGCGGCTACGCCACTGTATTAACTGGCTCTAACCTTCAGCGGGAAAACTTCGCTGAAGCCAAGACCCAGTTGAAGCCGTGACGGCTTACTCTTCAATTATTCGTCAAAAATATCGAAGGAGCCGGACACTATGCCCGGGGCTATCATGCGGTCCATATCAATGCCCTTCCGATACCGGCCTTGGCCGGCCGATGCTGCCGACACGCAGACTACGATGGTTGCGTCCAGGTCCCCCGCTTGTAGGTAAGGGTCACCGTCTGCGATGCTGCATCCCATTGCACGGTGGCGCCCAGGCTCTCTGCTATAAACCGCAACGGCATCAAAATACAGCCATTGTAGACCTGGGGAGCGACATCGATCGGTACGCTGTCGCTGTCGACCTCGGCGGTTGTCTGCCCAACCACCAGTTGAATGGTCCTGTTCTCTACCTGGATCGTCATTTCTTGTTTGTCGGCATCCCATTGCACTGTCCCGCCGATGCTTTCAATAATCGCCCCGATGGGCAACAGGGTTCTGCCGTCTTTAATGATGGGTACGGCGCCGCTGGCAGGATCGATGATGGTATTGGCGCCGTTGACTGTCATTGCAGGGCTGTATGCCCGCAGGACGATCTGGATCGGCGTTCCCATCGCCACGTTTTCTCACCAGGACATCGTTGCTCGTCGCCAGTACACTCTGCGGTTCACCGGTGCCCATAATAAAATTGTAGGTGCCGGGTTGATCGGGAGCGTTAAAGGTTACCACGCCGCTTTTGGCTGACCGCTCAAAGACTGGCTGGCAATAATTTGGCCGCCCTGCGCACCCGCTGCGCAGATGCCTACCCAGTCATCTTGGGTGCCGGGGGCTCCCGAATAGGCAACCGTGATCACGCCATGGGGACTGACTACTGCGGGGGTGGCGCTGACAACACCGCCTGGTGCACACGTCTATGTCTTTGCTTATAGTTAGGGTGGATAACGCTTCTGCAAGCATCCTAACATTATATGTCCCGACTTTTTCAGGAGCGGTAAAGGTCAGCGTGCCGTCCATGCTACCGTTTAAATATTGAACAGCGACGGCCTGGCTGATACTGGTCGCATCAGACGGAAACAACCCGATGGCGTCCCCGGTTCGCCGTTAGACGCTGAGTTTCCAGGCGCCCCGTGATAGGTCACGGTGATCGTGTCTCCGACGTTGCACTCAAGCGGTGACACGCTCATGATAAGGGTTTCCGCCTCGGCTCTGCCATTAACAGTGAAAAACAGACCCAGCACTGCCAGCGTTATCATCAGAACTATACTTTTTTTCATGCAATCACCCCTCAGTGAGACACTACCCGAGCAGTGGGTTCTGTCCCTGTTTGAATATTTACCGAGGGCTACCCGCTCTAATGCCCCCGCTTCGGGATAAGAGCGGCTATGCCTCTAGTTAACTATTTCTAAGCTTCAGTGGGGGTAAGACAATCCCCCACTGAAGCCAAGAACTAGTTGAACTGTTTGAAATATTTAATTAGGACTATTTCTTTCTTTGCCGACAAATTCCTGCTCTTATAAGGCAATTGGAGATTGTTTTTTAGCCGGTGGATGGAGAGGGGCAACAATGAGGATCTTACAAGGTGCCGCGTCTAAAAAGAGGGGTTCATTGCTTGGCGGCGCATGCGGAGAGGGCATCCATGATCTCCTCGTCTTCCAGGTCGGAGCAGATCTCCACCTGTCCTATTTTTAGGGGCAGAATGAAGCGCGGTTTGCCCTTGAGCACCTTCTTGTCGTGAGACATCAATCCCATAACCTCTCTTACCGGATACGGAAAGCTCACCGGCAGGCCGGACCGTCTGAGCACCGATACCAAGCGTTCCTTGTCCGCCACGCCCAGCAGGCCGCGGCTGACTGCCAGTGAGGCTGCCACAGCCATGCCTGCAGCGATCGCCTCGCCGTGCCGGTACACCTGGTAATTCGTCAATGACTCCAGGGCGTGCCCGACCGTGTGGCCAAAATTGAGGATGGCGCGCAGGCCCTGTTCGCGCTCATCCCGGGAAACGATCTCCGCCTTGATGGCGCAGGACTGTCTGACCGCCTTCATCAGGGCGTCGGGTTCCAGGCTCAAGATCCGGTCGAGGCGCTGTTCCAGGAATGCGAAAAATGTCACGTCCCAGATGACGCCGTACTTGATCACCTCGGCCATGCCGGCCCTGATCTCCCGCTCCGGCAGCGTCCCGAGCGTCTGCAGATCGACCAAGACCAGCCTGGGCTGGTAGAAACAGCCGACCAGGTTCTTGCCCCGGGGGTGGTTCACGGCCACCTTGCCCCCGACAGAACTGTCCACCTGGGCCAGGAGAGTCGTGGGCACCTGGACCAGGGGCACTCCCCGCATGTAGGTGGCAGCCACAAAGCCCGCCAGGTCGCCGACCACTCCCCCTCCAACGCCACCACGGCGCTGTTCCGCTCCATTCCCGCACCGACCATGTGGTCGTAGATGGCGGCAGCAGACTGCAGCGTCTTGTACTCTTCCCCATCCGGCGCCTCGTAATAACTGACGGTGTAACCGGCATCTGCCAGCACTGACCTTACCCTACTACCGTAGAGCCGGCCGACGGTGGTGTTGGTGATCAGGCAAAGATGCTTGTCCAGATTCAGCGCCCCCAGGCTTGCTCCCAGCCGGTCGAGATCGGCGAAACCGATCAGGATCTCGTAGCTGCGCTCACCCAGGTCCACTTTAAGTCGTTCCATGCGTCCCTCCAATATCCGATGCCGGATGCCTTCAACTATTCTTGGCTTCAGAGGGGGATTGTCTTCCCCCACTGAAGCTTAGAAATGGTCAATACTAGTGACGTAGCCGCTCTTATCCCACCGCTTCAGAGAAGCGGGGGCATTAGAGCGGGTAGTCATCTGTGGTCAATCCGGTCATAAAAGAAGCTGCCTCTCACTTCTCAAAAAGGTCAGGATCTCGGCCACCACCTGTTTCGGGCTGGCTTCCGACGTGTCGATCCTGAAGTCGTGGTCTGCATAATAAGGCGCCCTCTGCCTCATCAGCGCCTGGATCCGCTCCACCAGTCGCCCTGGCTGCTTCTGGCTCCCGGAGAGCAGGGGGCGGTCATCGATCCCGGAGACCCGCCGGGCGATCACCTCCGGCCTGGCCTCCAGCAGGATGATCACACCCTTCCTGCGGAGGTTCGCCATGTTGACGGCATCCAAAACCACCCCGCCCTCCGGTGGCGATGACGCATCCCTCAAGCTGGGCAATCCGGGCCACGGCCAGACTCTCCTCCGAGCGGAAGCGTTTTTCCCCATACCGGCGAAAGATTTCAGACGCATCGAGGCCAACAGCCTCTTCCACCTCTCCGTCTGTGTCGATGAAGAGCATCTTCAGCCTGGCGGCCAGCAGTTGGCCGGTCACCGTCTTGCCGGTTCCCATAAAGCCGGTGAACACCACATTTTGTTTGTCCACAGCCACACCTACCTGAACCAGCAGTCAAGCAATTTCCCTTAAAATATTCCGGCATCCGACTTCCGGTATCCGATTTCTTATTCCAAGAGGTCGGGGTGGTTGACATAATTCTTGAACTCCTGCACCCGCTGCCTGATCTCGATCAGGGTATCGCCACCGAACTTGTCGATGACTGCGCAGGCCAGCACCCACGCCACCATCGCCTCGGCGATCACTCCGGCAGCGGGAACAACGCAGACATCGCTGCGCTCCACTGCCGCCAAGACGCTCTCCCCGGTGGCGAGATCGACGCTCGGCAGCGGCTTGCCCAGGGTCGGCACCGGCTTGACCGCCCCTCTGATGACCAGGGTCTCTCCGTTGGTCATGCCCCCCTCGATGCCGCCGGCACGGTTCGTCGCCCGGAAAAAACCCTGCCCGTGTCCGGCGTGGATGGCATCGTGATAGGATGAGCCGGGAACGGCTGCGCCCCGGAAACCCAGGCCGATCTCCACCCCTTTCACGCTGGGAATGCTCATCACGGCTGCCGCCAGTTCGGCGTCCAGGCGCCGGTCCCAGTGCACGTGGCTACCCAGGCCGGGCAGCAGTCCGAGGCAGACCACCTCGAACACACCGCCCAGGGTATCCCCGGCGGCTGTCGCCGCCTGGATCTGGCGCATCATCTCCGCTTCGGCGGCCTGGTCGGCGCAGGACACCGGTGAAGCGGCGGCGCCTTCTTTCAGGGTGGCGTAGTCAGGTTGCGCTATCTCTTCCACTCTCGCTGTCCCTATCTGCATCACGTGGCTGAAGATATTGCATCCCAACTGTTCGATCAGGATGCGCCCGGTAGTTCCGGCGGCCACCCTGGCAGCAGTCTCCCTGGCGCTTGCCCGTTCCAGGATGTTGCGCAGGTCCTTCTGGCGGTATTTCAGGCCACCGGCCAGGTCGGCATGCCCCGGCCGCGGCCTCGTCACCATTCGGTCCATTACCCTTGCGGGATCGATCTCTTCGGGAGCAGGCGCCATCACCCCGCCCCAGTTTGCCCAGTCCCGGTTTCTGATCAACAAGGCGATCGGGCTTCCCAGGGTGATCCCGTTCCGGATGCCGGCCAGGACCTCGACCCGGTCCCGCTCGATCCGCATCCTCGCCCCGCGGCCGTAGCCGGCCTGGCGCCGCTCCAACTGGGCGTCGATCCACCCCTGATCGAACGGCACTCCCGCCGGGTAGCCTTCGATGATCACCGTCAGAGCCTGTCCGTGTGATTCTCCTGCCGTCAAAAACCGCATCTTGAATCCCTCGCTTCTCTCCGCTCATCCCCTCGTGTCAAACGCATAAGTCATTGGGCTAACTATGGCTACCTGTTCCTTTTGTCTGACACTAATTGATTTGGTGGATTCGCTATATCCTCTCCTGATATGCCTCACAAAAGCTGACATCAGCTTTTTTCCGACTGACTTCCGGCTTCCGACATCTGATCCTCCAACGCCTGCCGCATGCTTGACACCGGCGCCTTGCGCCCGGTCCACAGCTCAAAGGCAAGCGCTCCCTGGTAAACCAGCATTCCGGTACCGCTCAACACCCGGCAGCCTCTGGCTTCGGCCTCCCTGATCAGTCTTGTCCTGGGTGGATTGTAGACCAGGTCGTAAACCAGCGCTGCCGTGGTCAACTGCTGCGGGTCAACCGGAGGCTGGTCGTCATGCTTCGGGAACATCCCCACCGGGCTGGCATTGACCATGAGGTCCGCCTCCGCCAGGGCAACCGTCAAGCTACCACTCGATAACTCCCCGGCCGTGATCATACAACCGGCAACCGGCGCCAGGTCAGCCGCCAGCTTCTCGGCCTTGCTCCCGATCACGTCGAAGATGGCCAGGCTCCTGATGCCGGACTGCACCATGACCGAGGATACTGCCCGGGCCGCCCCCCGGCGCCCAGCAGGACAACGCTCCTGCCCCCGGGATCAAATCCGCCCTCGTGCAGTGAGGCGAGCCAGCCGGCCCCGTCCGTGTTATGGCCGATAAGGCGCCCGTCCCGGTTGACGATCGTGTTCACGGCGCCGATCATGGCGGCGCTCCGGTCAACCTCGTCCAGGTACGCCACTACTCGCTCCTTGTGAGGAATGGTGACGTTGACACCGCCCAGGCCCAGGGCGCGCACGGCGGCGACAGCAGCCGGCAGGCCGGCGGCGTCAACCCGGAAGG
Organism: uncultured Peptococcaceae bacterium; assembly: GCA_963767365.1. Lineage (GTDB taxonomy): Bacteria > Bacillota > DSM-12270 > Thermacetogeniales > Thermacetogeniaceae > Palsa-1188. The sequence goes on along the minus strand of CAVYEE010000005.1, from coordinate 28,122 downwards.
GAACATAGCAGCAGTCCAGGCCACAGGCAGCAAACGCCCTGTTCTGCATCAGCGGCGACAGCGAATGGGCGACGGGATCGCCGATGATCCCATAAATCTTGGTGCTGCCGTTAATCACGTGACCGCCCCCCATCCTGACCACCTCTTTTTATCTTCTTGACAAACAGCGTTTCCACCAGCCGCATCAACCGCGTCCCGAAGAACTCCCGTCTGCTGATCGGGGTCACCAGGATCGTCAACATGCCCATCCGGTTGCCTCCCAGGATATCAGTGAAAAGTTGGTCGCCGATCACCGCCGTCTGACCGGGAGTCGTCTTCATGATCTCCATGGCTTTTTTGAAACTGTGGCGCCTCGGTTTCTGGGCCTTGGCCACGAACGGTATGCCCATCTTTTCAGCCACATCCCGGAAGTACCTGGCAGAGTTGTTGGACAGAAAGCAGAGCCGGATGCCCTCCCGCCCCGCCTGCTCCAACCAGGCTGTGGCGTCCTCGGACAGGATGGGGCTGCGCCACTCGGTCAAGGTGTTGTCGATGTCAATGATGATACCCCTGATGCCCATCCGGGATAACTCGGGCAGGGATACATCCAACAAGGATCCATAGATGCGCCCGGGGCGCACCAAGTCAAAGCTCACCATCGGTCTCACCGGCGCGTTTTCCCCCTTGCTCTTCAAGATAGCTCCCCTGCCGGCTGCCCCTGAGCCTCAACTCCCGCTCCACGGCGCCAATGACCTGCGCCTTCCCTTCCAGCCAGCGCGGGGCCAGCAACAGGCTGTCATCGAGGACGTCGCCCATCAGGCGGTGGATGGTGATATCGGGGCGCAACCTTTCCAGGAAGTCACAGACCAACTGCAGGTATTGGCCGGGTTCCAGCGGCGTCACCTGTCCATTCCGGTACATGGCCTCCAGGGGAGTGCCGGCAATTACCTGAAGATGGTGAATCTTAACGCCATGCACCGGCTGGGAGCTCAAAAAGTCAGCCGTCTCCAACATCTCCCGGCGTCCCTCGCCGGGCAGTCCCAGGATCACGTGGGCGCACACGTAAAATCCCCTACCGCTGCTCCTGGCTGCCGCATCCTCAAAAGCCGCCCTGGTGTGGCCCCGCCTGATCAGGGCCAGGGTGCGGTCGTGGGCTGATTGCAGGCCCAGTTCCAGCCACAGGTGCCATCGCCGGGCATACTCCTCCAGCATGTCCAACACCGGCCCAGGCACGCAGTCAGGGCGGGTGGCAATACACAACCCGACCACATCCGGCTCCGCCAGTGCCGTGTCGTAAAGCGACCGCAGCCTGGCAACCGGGGCATAGGTATTCGTGTATGACTGAAAGTAGACCAGAAACTTGCGCTGATCAGATCCCCTTACTGCTTCCTTGCCGGCCGCGATCTGGGCGGACAGGGGTTTCAAGGGTTCTCGCAGTGCCGGGCTGAAGCTCGGGTTCCAGCAAAAGACACAGCCATCCCTGCCCACCCGGCCATCACGGTTGGGGCAGTCAAGGCCGGCATGCACCGGAATCTTGATGACGCGGCATCCGAACCGCTCCCGCAGGAATCGGCTCAGTGGATAATAAGGTCGCTGCAACTGTTTCAACTCTTTCAGATATGCGGCAGGCTATGGCCTACAAGCGCTTTCCTGATTACATTAGCATAACGGCCCACATTAAACAATCCTGGGCAAAGACCCGTGCTCAATTCCCCTCGGAGAGTTCCGTCAACAGCCTCCTGATCGCTCTTTTCTCAAGCCGCGACACGTAGCTCCTGGATATTCCCAGCAGCCGGGCGATCTCCCGCTGAGTTTGCCGCAGTCCGCCAAACAGGCCGTACCTCAACTCCAGCACCTTGCGCTCGCGCTTGCTCAGGTTTTTTACTTTTTCCAGCAGGCGCCGCTCCTCGAAGAAGTTCTCCACCATCTCCGAGACGGCTTCCGAGCTGGTTCCCAGCACGTCAAGCAGGGTCACCTCGTTCCCCTCCTTGTCCGTCCCGATCGGGTCATAGAGCGAGACCTCGCCCTTATTCTTCTTGGTGGCGCGCAGGAACATCAGGATCTCGTTCTCGATACACCTGGACGCATACGTGGCCAGCTTGGTTCCCTTTTCCAGGTTGAAGCTGTTGATGGCCTTGATCAGCCCGATGGTGCCAATGGAGATCAGGTCGTCGATATCTTCTCCGGTAGCGTCGAATTTCTTGATAATGTGGGCAACTAGGCGCAGGTTGTGCTCGATGAGGATGTTCCGGGCTTCCTCGTCACCCTGCTTCAAAAGCTGCAGGCAACTGGACTCCTCGGCTTCGGAAAGCGGCTGGGGAAACACATTGTTGCTGATATAGCCGGATAAAAAGACAAGCCCCTGAAGAAAAGAAATAGCTGTTGCCATGAACAGCTGTGGAAGCACGTCAATCCCCTCCGGGTTTTTACGTCACCGTTAAATAATATGGGGATTGACGCTTGTTGGTGCCTGTCTCAATTTTTATACTTTATGCAGATTTCTTGTCCATATACTACACTTTGCTATAAGGTTGCCTTGCCCAAATCTTGAAGTCACCGGAATACGCATCAAAGGGGAAATGATTAGGCTGACCCATCTTGAGCGTCCCACTAGTATCTTGTTAACTCTAATTCTATACCATTCTGGATGAAGCTTTTCTGCCTTGACATACTCCCACGACTAAAGTTCGTGGGATTCTGGTTCATCGAAGGACGCCCGACGAAGCGGGTCTTACTCCTTCTCCCCAAGGGTTGGATGCCCCCACCCTTAAAATATTCCGGGCAGCGTTCAGATCCCGATCATGTCTTGCGCCACATTCCGGGCAGGTCCACTCTCTCACGGAGAGAGGCAGATCATCCAGCACGCGTCCGCAATCGAAGCAGGTCTTGCTCGAAGGATAGAACCGGGGGGTCTCGACTATAGCCGCCCCGGTCTTGGCGCACTGGTACTTGAGAATGTTCACGAATTGGCCATGTCCGAGATCGGAGATCTTTCTGCCCCAGAGCTTCTGCATCGCTTTGAGGTTCAGATCCTCGACACAGATCAGGGCATATTTACCGGCTAAATCTCCAGCCAACTTGAAATGAAAGTCTTTTCTGCGGTTAGCAATCCGTTTGTGCGCCCTGGCAAGCTCGATCCTGGCTCTTTTGCGGTTGTTGGATCCCTTCTTCTTACGGGATAGAGACTTGTTCAGCTTGCGGATCTCTTTTCTCTCTGCCTTGAAAAACAGGGGAGAGATTACATCTGCTCCATCCGATGCCTTGAGAAACGTCTGCAAGCCGAAATCGAACCCGACGCTTTCACCCGATCTGGGTTCGACCGGACTTTCTTCTGTTTCGCAAGTCAGGTAGAGATAGATGTCTCCCAGAGAGTCCCGTTTGACCGTCAGGGTTTTGATTGTTCCTTCAACGTCGCGGGATTGGAAATACTTGTATTCGTGGCCCATGATCACGATCCGGGCGCCGTCCACCAACCAGTATCCGGCCTGTTTCAGAGTGAAGGACTTGTATCTCCTGACTTTCTTGAATGAGGGTGGCGCCGATCTGACGCCGCGTTTGCGGTTTTCAAAGAATAGCTTGTAGCTTCTGTCGATTCGTTGGGCAATATCCTGGATCGCCTGGGAGCCCAACAGGTTCCAATAGGCGAACCGTTTCCGCTTCTTCAGTTTCGTGATATGCTTCATCAGCTTGTTGGCGTTCAGGCTCTTTCCATACAACCGGTAGTATCTTTTATGTAGGGCAATCAGATGGTTGTAGATACTCCCTGCGATGTTAATCGACTGGTGGAGTTTCTTATTCCGTTTCGATTGGTAGAGCTTGAAGCAGTGGGTTCTCACTTGTTTTTCTGCTCCTCGATATACTTTCGGACAGTCTCTTCGGAGATGTGGCCGACCGATTCGCAGTAGTATGACCTGGTCCACAGGGTCGGCATACGGCTTTTCATGCGTGGGAACTCTGACCGGATCAGGCGAGAAGTATAGCCTTTCAGTTGCTGCACGATGAAATGCGGGCTGTTGGTGGGTGTCGCTTTCACGAACAGATGCACATGATCCGGCATGATCTCCATCTGGGCGATTTCTATCTGAATCTGATCGGCCTTTTGGATAAGCAGTTCCCGGAGCCGTTCCGCCACTTCTCCCACCAGTACTTTTCTGCGGTACTTGGGACACCAGATGAGATGATAGCCGATGTTGTACACGGTTGTCGCTGATCGTTTCCACCGGTTTCCGTTCATGGTTCAATTATACCATAATTGTTAGATATCTGATAGGCTTATATGCCGCCTTTCATCCCACCCTTAAAAGTCTTAGCATTACCCATAAGTCTCTCTCTAGAATAAATAGGTAGCAATGATAATGATTCTGGCGAAATCACATGCTAATTAGCCTCTATCGGACTGCCATGCCCTAAAATCAGACCCTGAACGGCTGGACACGTCACCTGGATTTCTATACACTTGTCTCATGAGCAGCCAATTACCGACAGAGTGGTCAAAACATCGATACTGCGGACGACTCTTTACCGAGTCTGAGATCGAGGGCATCCGGCAGATTATCGCCTCGTCACAAGAACATCCGACAAGGGAAGCCATTGCCCGGGCGGTGTGTGCCGCCCTCGACTGGCGCAAGCCTGACGGATTGCCCAAAGACATGTCCGCCAAGGTGGCCCTGTTGCGAATGGAACGGGACGGTCTCTTGGCCTTGCCTGCAGCCACACACTCATACACTCCCTCTCGTGGAGCGGCATTCACAACTGCATCCGATCCCCAGCCCGAACTGCGCTGTCCTTGCCCGAAAACTGATGTCACGCTGAACCGCGTCGCCACTAGGGTAGATTCGAGGCTGTGGAACGAACTGATGGCCCGTTACCACTACCTGGGCTACCGGCCCCTGCCAGGAGCCCAGATCAGATACATGGTCAAACACGGAGAAACGCTGCTGGGCGCTCTCGGTTTCGGCGCCGCAGCCTGGAAGGTGGCGGCCCGGGACTCCTTCATCGGATGGACACCCGATCAGCGGACAGCCGGACTCCACCTGGTGGTCAACAACGCCCGCTTCCTGATCCTGCCCTGGATTCATGTCCCCAACCTCGCCTCCCGCATCCTCAGCCTGGCTGCCCGGCAGGTCTATCGAGACTGGCCAGAGCTGTACGGATACCAACCGGTTCTGCTGGAGACCTTCGTAGAAAGGAAGCGATTTGCCGGCACCTGCTACAAAGCCGCCAATTGGATCCATGCCGGCCGGACCACGGGCCGGGGAAAGCTGGACACTCATCATCACCGGAACATTCCCGTCAAGGACATCTACCTGTATCCCTTGAGCCGTCATTTCCGCCGCCTCCTGACCAACGAGGGAGCACGCTAATGCTGTCGGTGGTCAGGGAATGCGGCGCAGCCCGTTTCGGAGACGCCCGCCTCACCCAGCGCCTGATCTCCCTGGTTGGCAGCCTCGTTGAGCATCCGAACGCCTCCATACCCGAAGCGCTCGGCGAATGGTCCTCCGTTAAGGCGGCCTATCGCTTCTTCGATAATAGAAAGGTAACCGCTAAAGCTATCTATGACGCTCACCAGGAGGCCACTTTGGAAAGAATCAAGGGTAGGCCGGTTATTCTGGCCATACAGGACACCACCTCTTTCAACTACACCTTGCACCGCAAAACCGCAGGAGTGGGGCCGATCGGCCAGGCGGGCCTATCCGGCTTCTTTCTGCATAGCTGCCTCGCCGTATCTGAAAAGGGAGTCCCCTTGGGAATCCTGGCCCATCACGAATGGGTACGCCCGCTCGAACCCAAGGATAGCAAGAAAACTCATAAGAATCGCCCCCTCGACGACAAGGAGAGCGCCCGCTGGATCGACATGACCAGGGAGGTGGCGAAGGTTGTTCCTCCTGCCACCAGGGTGGTCATGGTGGGAGACCGGGAAAGCGACATCTTCGACCTCTTTCTCCTCGCCGACAGCAAACATGATTTTCTGGTGCGCGCCGCCTGGGACCGCTGCCTCGATCAATCAAGCGATCACCTCTGGGATGCCGCCCAGAAGGCGCCCGTACTGGGTCGGACAATAATCGACGTGCTGCGCAAGGATGACCGGCCTACCCGGAAAGCCACCCTCGCCCTGCAAAGCGCCAGGGTAACCCTGAAGCCGCCAAAAAGCCGTTGGAAGGAGAAATTGGCCTCGCCCACCCTGAACGCCCTGCTCGTTCGGGAGGAGGCTCCCCCCGAAGGCGTCGAACCGATAGAATGGCTGCTCCTCACCACCCTGCCCGTCACCACTCTCGAGGATGCCTTGCAGTGCCTGACCTGGTACACTTACCGCTGGCGGATCGAGCGCTATCACTTTATCCTGAAAAGCGGTTGTCGGCTGGAAGAACTCCAACTGGAAACCGAAGAACGCTTGGAACGTGCTCTGGCAGTGTATAGTATGGTAGCCTCACGCCTGCTCTCGATTACCTACCAGGCCAGAGTGACTCCCGATGCGCCTTGCACTGATGTCTTGAGCGACAGCGAGTGGAAGGCTCTCTATGCCGCCACAAAAAAGACAACCAGCCTTCCCAAGACCCCGCCAGATTTAAAAACAGCCGTTTTATGGATTGCCAAACTCGGCGGCTTTCTCGCTCGCAAAAGGGACGGCCAACCCGGCGTCAAGGTTTTATGGAGAGGCCTTCGACGCCTTCAGGATCTAACTACTATGTGGGAACTCTGCCATCCCTGACAGATTCTTTACTGCAACCAGCAATAAGAAATCATCGAAACGACAGATCTCCGATCCGGATGCCTCTTACCAGCATTCGCCTCGCCACGCAATCCGCCTTCCTTGAGTCCCACAACCTTGCTGATCAGGTTGGTAGGGCGGGTGGGGACAAACTTCAAACGCCTCTTCATCTATATTTTCTTGACACAGCCCCCCATCACCGGCCCGACAACACCACTAGCCCAAGTTTCGGCTGATTGGGCAAAATTCCACTAATAATTGGGAATATTGAAGCCAAAAACCTTGATATTGCTGGATCGCTCCTTGAAAATCTGAAAATAGTGACCTAATAATTACATGTACTTTAGAAAACGTATTGATATCCAGGCTGTATCCCTGTATAATTGAACCATGTTCATCCGTGAGTATGTCACATACAACAAGAAAACGGATACCCGGTACATCACGCACCGCCTGGTCGAAGCCATTCAGACCGAGAAGGGGCCGCGGCAGAGGATTATCATGCACCTCGGTACGCTTTCCCTGCCCAAGTCCGAATGGCGCAAGTTGGCTAAAGTTCTGGAGTCGCGCCTGGCAGGCCAGTTGTCCTTGTTCGAAGAGGAGTATCCGACAATTGCCGCGGCTGCAGACAAGGCGTTCGACCATTTCCGGTTCATCCAGTCACAGCGTGAAGAACGTGCTGCGCAGAAGGAAAATCGCGAGATTGTCCCGGTGGATGTTCAAAGTATCGGGGTCGGGTATTCTCGCTCCCTGGGGCCTGAACTGGTAGCCAATTCTTTCTGGGACCGCCTGGGTTTCGATCAGATCCTTACATCCAGCGGCTTTGATCTGAAAGAACTGTCCCTGGCCAAGTCCGTGATCCTCGCCCGTCTCCTGGCTCCGGACAGTGATTACGGGACGTGGCATTGGTTGTGCCAAAGGACGGCATTGGCCGAAATGCTTCCAGTTGATCTGACGACTGTCGGAAAAGACGCTTTTTATGAGATCGCCGATGATCTCTATTTACGCAAGGAGCAGTTGGAAAAAGGTCTGCGTGACCGAGAGGTAACGCTGTTTTCGATAAATACTACTCTATTTCTTTTTGACCTGACCAACACCTATTTTGAGGGTGGTTGTCAAGGAAACGACTTGGCCGAGCGGGGTAAATCGAAGGAAAAGCGCTCCGACTGCCCATTGGTCACTCTCGCCCTGGTGGTTGATCAGCTCGGTTTTCCGGTGTTTAGCCAGATTTATAGCGGAAATCAGTCCGAGCCGAAAACCCTGGCTGCTATTTTGGATGAACTTTATCAAGCAGGCGAGTCTCTATTTAAGCTGTTCATCCCCACCATTGTCATGGATCGAGGAATCGCCACCAAAGACAATATCGACTTGCTAAAGGAAAGAGAATACCCATACATCGTGATCGAGCGGCGCCCGGTCGAAAAGGACTACATCAAGGAGTTCGAATCCGTCCGGGAGACCTTTGAACGGATCGATCTTTCTTGCAAAGAGGACGCCGGCGCATCCGGCCAGGCAAGGAGCGACCTTCAGGCAGCTCAGGCGGTATACGTTAAAAAACTTCCTTTTGAAGAAGGCTGCCGTGTGCTTTGTTACAGTGAAGGCCGGGAGCAAAAGGAACGGGCGATCAATACGCTTCAAGAACGGCGTTTTCTCGATGATTTTCACAGGCTGCAACAATCAGTGGCCAAAGGAAACATCCGCCGGGTTGAGAAAGTTGCCGAGCGGGTAGGACGATTAGAAGAACGACACCCGGCGGTCGCCCGCCGTTATGATATCACCGCCAACACCGATGACTCGGGGAAGAAGACCCAAAATCTAACGATTGTCAAAAAACCCATCGAAGAGGAACGGGCTACCATAAACGGGTGTTATGTCATCGAAACCAGCCATAAAGAGATGACTGCCGTAGATATTTGGCGGTGCTACATGACTCTCACCCATGTAGAGGGAGCGTTCAGATCGCTGAAGACAGACCTCGGGATGCGGCCGGTTTACCATCAAGTTGCCCGGAGGACCAAATCCCACCTGTTTGTTTCGGTTTTGGCCTATCACTTGTTTGTCAGCATTGAGCATAGCTTGCGCTTACATGGAGACCACCGTAGGTGGTCTACGATTCGGGAACAGCTATCAACTCATCAGCGGAGCACGGTTATGTTTACTGATGCGGACAATAAAATCCATCACATCCGGGTCTCCGGGATGCCGGAGAAAGAGCACCGGGAAATCTACCGGTTGCTCGGTGTGAAAAATCCTCTTAAAAGGACGCATCGCCTGGCCGGGTCAAGGTTGTAGTGACCAAATAAAATCGAAGATCCTAGGCATGGCAAGCTTTTTACTTATCTAAAATCGAAACTTGGGTTAGGATATCCGGAGGTATTTGTGTTCTATAGGTGATTTTCGAGAGGCAGCAGTGCTTGTATTTCTTCCCGCTGCCGCAGGGACAGGGGTCATTTCTTCCAACACTCATCGACGATTCCCTTTCCTGAGTTAGTGGCATCCATGGAAACTATGTATACTTCAAGTTTGCACGAGCATACTATGTAACATAACGGAACATCAAAAGAAGGATTTTAAAAATATATGTCTAATATGTTACCACGAAGAAGAAAATTATGCTACAATCAAGACAAGGGGAGGTGGGTGAAATGCCTAGATTGCCAACGTTCGCCGAGATAGGTGAACGGATTAGGGCGTTGCGGCAGGCTAGGGGTTATGATCGGGGGATCTGGCGGAAACATTGCAGGCGTCGCGACCGGTAGTAACCAAGATTGAAGGTGGTAAAAAGGCGGTCAATAGCCTTGAGATCAGGAAGATCGCGGATTTTTTGGGTGTCTCGGTGGATGAATTGACACGGCCGGTTGAGGAGGAGACGTTGGTGGCCCGTTTCCGTGCAGGGAGGGAAGATCCTGCATTTTTAGAAGCTGTCGGTCAGATTGAAGACATCATGAAAATGATGATTGCCCAGTTGCAGTTAAGGAGAGAGCGTCATGTCAAAACCGCAGAGCGGCGAGCGTAAGGAGTGGGAACTGACCGGAATCCAGAGGGCTCAGGAGATGAGGGGTGCCCTGGGGCTAGGTAGGAGCCCCGCCGACATTTTCTCTCTGCTGGAACAGCACGAGATCCTAGTACTGCGGTACCCCGCGCCAAGCCCTGATCTGAACACGTTCTTTGCAGAGTATCGAGGCTTTCTGGTCATCTATCTCAACTCCGACAACTCATTGGGGCGGCAGGTATTTTCGGCTGCACACGAGTTTTCGCCACTATCTCTATGACAGGCAGAGCCTGAAGGCGGTATTCTGCAACCCGGGAACTTATGAGGGCTCCGATAACAGATATGAAGTGATTGCCGACTCCTTTGCCGGTGAGTTTCTGATGCCCAAAGACGGGTTGGAATTCCATTTTCACAAGCTGTTCGGGCAGCCTGATATCATCACCGAGCGCCATGTCATTGCCATGCAGAACATTTTTCGCGTCAGTTACGGAGCCATGGCCTACGCATTGCTAAAAGCCGGCATCATCAAAGGAAACATCTATGGCCGAGTCAAGAAACTGGGCAGTCTTGAGAATGCCCAGGAGTTACGCATTCAACTGGCCAGGCACGGATATTCGCAAGAGCTGTTGGAACCCACGCCGCCCCAGTGTCCGCGCTCCTTCTTCGAGGCGGTCAGTTCCAACTTCGAAGATGATCTGATCAGTTTCGAGAAACTGGCGAACTTGCTAGCAGTCTGGAATAGAACGCCGGAAGAATTTGGGTTTGAACGCCATGAAATCTGAGCATTTGGCAATCTGCGTCAGTGACGCCGATATCTTGGTCAAGCTCTGCAGGACAGGCTATCTGGACTTGTTGGAGAAGCTGTTCGCCAAGGTGGTGATCCCCGGGCGAGTGCACATGGAAGCGCAGAACAAGATCGGCACACACTCCAGGGGACCTCCATGGCCGCCGCTGTTCAGGAAGGTTGGCTGGAGGTCATTTTATTAAACGATAGAACCAGGTTTGACGCTGCACAGGTTACCAGCATGAGGACTTTCTGCGGCAGTTTTGAGGATCTTTCAGGACCGGGGGAACTGGAGGCCGCAGCCCTTGCTCACGAACTTGATATAAGATGGCTGCTTAGCGACGATCGGGTCGCCAAGGGTTATATAGAAGAATGCACCGATATAATAGGCCTGAGTCATCATGAGATCCTGGCGCTCTGCTGTCTGCAAAATATATTGAGCGAGCAGCAAGCAAGAGAGGTTTTCGAGGCAATCGGCGCTATTCGTACACACCCAGTAGGGGTACCCTTCGAGGAACTGATGAGAAGGGCCAGGAAAAGGTTTCGCGAACTTGAACTGCCGTAAAAGGAGAATTACCCAGGGTTGGGTTGGGGATGTAAAGATACCAAGTTTAAGCTTGGGGATAAATTGGGGATAGTATTTTCAGTTTATCCCCATAAAATACCCATCATTACCCAACTTATCAGCAATAGAATCTTATAATACCGAGCCATCCAAACCATTGCATAACACTGCATAACGCACTTATTGTGACTCTTAAGCACGAGGTTGGGGCTTAAGTCGCTCGTAGGGTATCAGAGATAACGAGACCGCGCAAGCGTGTGGTTTGCTGCCGGTACCCGGCAGTCGTGTTTATGTTTTGATGCCCGACCAAAGCTGCCATCGTCAAGCATTCTCTCCCTTCTCTACGGCATTTACAAGATCGCTATATCGTGGCTTCGTGTAAATCGCCGTGGTATTCAAGCTTTCATGTCCCAACAGGGCAGCCACAGTAACCAGATCGGCGCCGGCATCGAGCAGGTTTTTTGCAAAAGTGTGTCTCAAGACATGGGGGTGAACAGCTTCAGAAGGGAGCCCCGCCTGGTAAGCATACTTCTTGAGCATCTTCTGAACGGCCCGACCTGAAAGCTTGCCGCTCTTGCCAACAAAAAGCCATTCCCCGCCCGGGTGTTTGTCCAGCCATGTCTTTAAGCGCCTGTCGGGTTTCGGATGGCAATGGCACTTCCCGGAACTTCATCCCTTTGCCTGAGCGCACCGTCATTTTCCCCTGGCGTTTGCCGATCTCGATGTCGGTTATTTTTAGCGCCAGCATCTCGGCAAGCCTGGGGCCAGCTCCGAAAAGAAGCCGGACTATCGCCATGTCCCGGACAGAGCTTCGCTCCACCACCCGCAGGAGCCTGTTCTGCTCGTTTCTGGTCAGCGACTTCGGCGCTCTCGCCTGCTCCCGGACCGGTTTCGGGAACCGGGGCGTTTCTGCAACCAGGCCGGCTTCCTTTGCCCAGGCAAAGTATTTTCTCAGCGCCGCGTTCCTGCGGTTGGTTGTCGCCGGCCTTAATTGTTTTGCTGTCAACAAATATTGCTGATATTCCCGGATATCAGTAGGAGTGATTTTGGCCGGATCAAAGGCTTCGCTATTGGTTTCTTCAAACCAGGTGGCGAAGCCTTTGACGCCGGCGGCATATGCAGTGGCCGTGTCTGCCGAGCATCCTGATGTACTGAGCCAACTGAAAAATGGCTTGAGATCGTATTGCGAACTAATTTCCATGCGGTAGCACCTCTCGAAAATAATATTACTTTACCCGGAGCCATCTTGAATATCGGCTCTGATCCAGGCGTGGCCACATCTCAAGATGATTTCCCCTTTTGATAGCTGTTGAAGGGAAAAGCAAGCTGTCTGGTGTCTGGTTCGCAGTTTGGTCATTCTGCGAACTCGTATTACGAACCACTATGGCTTTAAAGGGAGTTTAGTATCTCGGCTTGATTATAGATCTCCTCAATGTTGTTCCTTACTCGTATAGCCCGTCTCTTCAGACATTGATTCCTCCGTTTTCAAATGAATGCTTCTTCCATGCTTTTCCCGAAGGCCACCGCATCAAACTCCCCTGCATCCTCTGGAACAGGTGGGGCCTTTTGGCTTGGTTTTGGGCGTTCACCCTTATCGAGTTTACCGAGCATTGCCATTATCTCGGCAAGCTGTTTTTCTATGCGAGGCATTCCGGCTTCTATGGATAATACTTTAGTTTCAACGCACGAGATCCTAGCTTCTATGGACGAGATATTCGCTCCAATATCCAGCCAATTTCTTGCAATTTTTGTTCTTTGCCTTGGTTCTATGTCGAGGTCGAATATCGGATGATCTGGAGGCACACGCAAACACAGTTTTTTCAAGGCTTTTCTGGTCATTTTATCCCCTTTTGGAGGCGCTTTTTTAGACCCTATACCATGCCCGTCAATTGCGCCTCCATTTTTATCGTAAACCAGGTTCTATTCAAGGTATATCAACGATTGTCCGCGCCTCCAATTTCGTTTTTACCAAGCATTACCATGATCTTGTTAAGTTGCCCCTTCCATACTCGATATTCTTGTTTCCAATGACGATATTCTCGCCCCATTGTCCAGCCAGATTTTTGCTATTTTCGCTCTTTGCATTGGTTGTATTTCAATGCCGAAGATAGGGTGGTCCGGTGGCAGTCACAAAGTCAGTCTTTTCAAGGCTTTGATGGTCATTTCGACCCCCTACTGGTGACGCTTTGAGATAGCATAATCAGTGACCCTCAAAAGCGTCACCATTGTTAACGTAAATCAGGCTCTAGCCCAGTCGTATCAACGTGTGTTGGTGGCACCACCAAGCATCATTAGAAAACCTACTGCATTGGCATAATATCCCTCTTCCGCGTATACTGGATTCGGGAACAATTTCTTCATGTTATCGTAGAGTAGATATGCCCCTCCACCTGCGAACGCTGTTGCCGAAAGAAAGCCTGCCCTGTCTCCCCATGCGGCCAGTACATGCGAAGCAATGGTGCGCCTTCCTTGCAATTTTTGTGTTTCCTTGGCACGATTGAGATCCTCGCGTGTTACTCTCTCCATCTAAGAAACCTCCTAAGTTTATTTCGATCCCGGGGATGGGCCCTGAACGCAGCCGTTATTTCTAACATCATCTGAGACGAATTCCTCGCTCTGTAATATTTCTTGCAGCAGGCCGATGGCTTCGTCATAAGATCGAATCCTCCCGTAATAGTACCGGCATCTGGGAAGGTTATCGTTGGCCTCCTCAACTCGGTTCCTACAATCTTTCCTGAGCATATCAAGCTTTTTGACAACCCTCGATATCGACAAGTACATGACCGCACAAGATATCCTGGAGTAAGTGGCGAAGTGAACCCAGACGTTGTGCTCCATGTTCTTTTCGAGATGCCTGCAGCCCTTTTCTAGGCACTGGTGGCACCGGACACCCTGGAAGGACATATCGAAACCGTGCAGTTTGCAGAAAGCGGCGGGAACCTGCTTTTTAGGCTGCAGTTCCCCATCGGCGCCGGAATCATAGCGGTCTAATGCCGTGCAGAGATCGCCGGCCACCTTTTCCTGCAGGAGTTCGGGATCGTCGCCGACCTCGCAGCAGGCCCTGGCTATCATCAGAACCTGCTTCAGGCGTGCGTTATCTTTCCTTAATTGTTCTAGCTCTTCGTTATTCTCAGGTATGATCAGCTACGACCACTCCTTTCTTGAAGTGCTGCCCGACCCGCTTCACAAGGGGTCGCAGTTTTATGCTTGTCTTGATGATGTCCGTCTCTCCTTCAACTTCGTTAAAATATAAAGCGCTAAAATCAGCGCCAATAATTTAGAGACAGCAGGAATACGCCTCACTACATTGACTGTCTTCTGAATTTCACCAGTCTGACGTCCGCAATTCAATGCTTTAGCGAGCGGGTGGCTTATATTTGTCGGCCATCTCAAACCCCCTATTGCTTTTTTTCACGAAAGCCAGAATTCAACATATCGAGAAGGTGTGACCATTTGGTAAAGCGATGGGCATGAACCAATTTGTTATATGGCTGTGCCATGACGTATAGCCTGTCCGCCCATTCAGGCGGATAAAGCGCGGGCACCCGGGGATCATCGTCGATAACTCCTGCGGGGTCTGGAAAGTATCTCTTCTGTGGGGGAATGAATATTAACGGCCCGTCCGGGAACCCATTGATCACCAACCAGCGCACGGTTATAAAACCGGCCACCCTGGGGCGGGCGGTAGTGTAGACTGGATCACAGTATTGGGCAATCTGGCTCATGGTCTCCACCGCGCCTGGGTAGGGTTTCGTTTTGAAATACAATTCTTTCAGGTGTTTCAGGTAAAACTCTTCCGGTAGGTCGGCGGGGATGGCGTCTCCGGCCAGAGATGTGTTCGCCAAGGTGTTATCGACATTGACTGCTATATACGGCAAGGGCATACACACTCCTCCCTAGTATCGTAGTCGGCAGGCTTCGCAAGCAACGCGTTTTGAATCAGAAGCGTCTGGTTGGATGATTCCTCTCCGGTAGTGTGGACCTCTATAAAGCAATATCATCGACCTCCTTTCCAAGAGATATCCTGACAGCCATGATGTGCTTGCAGAAGCCTATGTCCCTTCCCATGGCACGAAAATCAGGGCAGGTGCAGGTGTTCATGCCGACATCCACACGGTAGACAACGCCCGGTTGGCGCTGGGATGGCACATCGAAATATCCATCTGGCTGGGGAATGACACTGGGAGCGATCTTACGCGCCTTGAACTTCCTTGAGTACCTCCGGGCGCGGAGCGTCCCGCTGTATGCCTGCTGCGCCAGCTTGTCGGCTTCTATGTTTTCTTCCCGGGGGATCCACTCGAATTTCAGTTGTTTCTTGAAACACCTGATCAGGCGCATTGCCATCTTGTAGTAAGGGACCAGCTCTGGCGGGCGCACTTCGTAAGATCCCTTGATCTGGTACACGATCTGCTGAGAATCACTCCTGATCACCACCATCTGATCGCTGTACTCGCTTCCCAGCAGCCACTCCAGCGCAGAGATGACCGCACGGTATTCCGCCATGCCGCTGTTGGCGTCAGGGCCGGAACAGGCAAAGGCGCAGTGGCTATGGATCTCATCATCGCCTCGCTTGGCGATCCAGCCGATGGTAGCCACTCCGCCGGGGTTGGGCTCACAAAAGCCATCGCAGTATATTACCAGTGGATCGTTGCTCATGAATCTCCTCCTGAAAGCGGTTTGCATATTCCAAAAGGTGTGCTATATTGAAAATGACGTAATGCGTTTTCATAAATAGGGGATGAAGTAAATGCCCAGAGGGGGCCGCCGGCCGGGAGCTGGCCGGAAAGCAAGTTCAACAGGAGTTTTACGTACAAGAGCGATCCGGTTTTCCGACATCGAGTGGGAGCAGGTCGAGGAGTCTGCCAAAAAGCTGAACATTTCGGTTAGCGAGTATGTTCGTAAGTCAGCTTTGAAGCATTTATAAACTGCCACCGGTCTCCCAGGGACAATTCTTCCCCCTGGGAGACCCCGAGCGGGAACCAACTGGGCATCACGACAAAACTAACTGTTTGAGCGCTGTCAGACCTGCGGCGAATCCTAAGTTGTAGGCGTCCAACCAGGTGGCTGCCAGACTCGCTTCAGCCCTGCCCTCTCCGTAGGCGTTTTTCAAGATACCCAGAAGCCTATCCCGTTCAGCGTCACTCGCCGCATCGACGTGCATATCCAACATTACCTTGCATTTCATGACTTCACGCCCCCATCTGTTTACGTATTACGCTTTCTAATTTATTATAGCACCCTTATATGAAATTGCAATACGTAATTATAAAGTATTTGGGGGCGGAACTTGAGTGGCTGCCGCCATACTATCCAGGCTTCGGATAAAGAGCGTGGCGACAGCCACAAAACGGTTGCCGGCCTACTCAGCGTCTCCGCACCCGGGATGTCAATCTTCTGCCGCGCAGGCGCGTAATATGACATGATATAATTGGATCAAAGCACAACAAGGGGGTCACAGGATGGTTGACGATCTGGCCAGGTTCATCGATCTGGCAAAAGAGTTCGGAGCCCTCGACGCCAAATCGATCAAAGCCGATACCATCAAGACAGGCGCCTGGGTGAGAATGAAATGTCATTTCGGTTGCGACGGCTATAATACGAGCTACTGCTGCCCTCCCCATACCCCGACACCCAGGGAGACCCAGGAAGTGGTCGACTGCTACGACACCGCCCTGCTCGTTCACTGCCAGCAAATTGGACACCCCACCAAAGTGGTCACCAAGCTGGAGCGGGAGATTTTCCTGGCGGGATACTACAAGGCGCTGGCATATGGGTCGGGGCCGTGTGAGTTATGCAAGGAATGCAACATCCTGCAGTGCAATCATCCCCGGCGCAGCAGGCCATCCATGGAGTCCTGCGGCATCGACGTTTACGCTACCGTAAGGGCAAACGGTTTTCCCATCGAGGTAGTGAAAGACAAAACATGCGAGCAAAACTATTACGGCCTGGTTCTGATCGAGTAGTCAACGTTGGTTAATTTGCTGCCGCCTGGGCAGTCCTTGCCGGAATTGTCATGGTGGGTGCCCGGGGTCTAGGACATTGGGCATTGTTTTTTGTCCAGCGGTTCTAGCTCATGCGGCTACATATTGCCTGATAAAATCTTCGGCTTCTGTAACTGTTCTAGCGGTTTTCCTGTAATGCAAAAGCAATTTTATGTACTTGAACCCTCCGGTAATCAATCCGATGATCCAACCGAACAGGAACAGCGCCAGGAACATTCCGATGCCGATCGGCAGGCCGAAGAAGAAACTGGCGCCGGTTACCCACGCGGCCCTTTTGAGCATGTCCCATCCCCAGGTTACTCCCAATACGTACAGGCCGAGACCTAAAGAGTCCTGGATTTTGAAGTGTGTTATGAAAAAAAACGAAATAAGCGCTGCAGCGACGAACAATATGACAGGTTTCCAGACGGAGACTTTGATGTCTCTCAAATACTTGGCGTTATGCTTGCTCAAGCATTCAGGGCAACTGACGATGGTGAATAAAGAGGCGCACGCCTGGCACAAATCCTTGCCGCAGAACTGACAGGTGGCCACCGCCAAAGATGTCGGGTGTTTGTAACAGACTTTCCCATGATGCCGGGTATGTTGTTGCTGGTATTGCTGATAGTGCCGGTAGCGTGCATGATTGCTGAAAGATTCTTCATCTTCCTCATCATCATCGTCTGGGGGAACATACTTAAAACCCCTGTTTTGCTGATCGTACCTTGAGCGGCGCCCGGGATCTTTAAGTATTTCATAGGCAGCGTTTATTTCTTTTAGCTTTTCTTCGGCCAGGTGTTTCAATGGGTTGTCCTGAAGCTTGTCCGGATGGTACTGCTTCACAAGTTCACGGTATGCATGAACTATTTGCTCATGAGTAGCATCAACCGATACTCCCAGGGTCTTATAATGATCTTGCATGACATCACTCCTCGCCCCGCAAATACAAAGCCGCATGTCCCTGGATTCAGCCATGGGAAGGTTCGGTATCTCCAGTACAACTAGAGGGGTATGGCGCTTTGCTGATATCTAGCCAGAGTGTCCAGCCAACAGGCGACAGCTTGTGGCGAAGCGGGCAAGCAGCACCCAGAGAGGGTTCCCGGGTACCCTGGCGGGTGGACCTGCCCTCCGCTTTGGTCAGCACATCGAGCAGCAGTTGACGGCATCGAACCAGCGGGTTATCGGCTGTGCCCTGCTCCGCCTGGACTAAATAAATAGCGCCTGAAGGAGACGATTCTCGTTGAAGATGCTGCTGTCTGCTTCGACGACGCCATCCGCCATTGTTCTTGCTTCTTGTCCTGTCATACCCGATTGCTTCTTTCTTACAGAAATGCGGTTCGCAGGAGAACTATTTGCGTCTCCCTGAGATTGTCCCGATTCTCTGCGGACAACAGCAACCTTCTGGCCAGCAGGGCGACATCGTAAGCTGAGTCTCCCGGCAGCGCCAGTGCGTTCTCATCGAATAATGGCTCCCACTCCGGGTGTTTTTCCTGCCTGAATCGGTTATAGAGTTCGCCAATATATTCGATCCTGTCGTAGGGTTCTGCAGTGTCCTGCGGTGGCGCCTGGGTGGTTATCTGGCTTTGTGGCGCAGGCAGTCCGATGGCCGGCTTATTGTCGCCGGTGAGGGCGTAGCTGATGAACATAGCCAGGGTGAAGATGATGCCGCCAACAATGGCAAGGCACAGCATGATCAGGAAGGAGTAGAATTCGAACACGACATAAGCCATGCCTGTCACCATGGAGAGACCGTACAGGGTGAACTCGTCCATCTATGAGCTCCTTTCTGGCGCGTTGCAGGCGCCTGGTTGATCGTAAACCAATTCAACTCCGTCTCACCTATAAGGCCCGTGAGCTGGGCATTGTAGCATTTCTGGATTGGCGCTGGACTTTATTCGTCTGCTTGAGTTCTCTGGCGTAGACCGGAGACCAGACCGGTAGCTGAGAGACCAGTTCGACCGCCAGGGCGTGTTCTTCGTAGCGGTATCGCTCAAGACGCAGTGGGCTGGAGATGCAGCTTTTAATGTGGCCCAAGGGACTCTCGGGGTCACTCATTTCGAAGTGTATATCATCCATCGTCATCTCTGCTCTCATTCCTTCACCCCCCTCTCCCTAAATTAACATCGATATAGTATTACGCTTTCATATAAATTATAGCACCTGGTATATGATATAGCAATACGTTATCTATAATATCTCTTCCGGGGGCATGCGGGTTTTCTTCAAGAACTGCTGAATCGCCAGACCGATGCCAGTGGCAACGATGACAACGGCTGTGCCAAGTCGTGCCGCCAGAAGAAAGGATGCATTGGAAAAGAGCCGGGCGGCGTAGAAAATCCCCATTCCCCATAACAGCCCGCCCAGGCTGGAGAAACCAATTCGCTCAGCTTTAGTGGGTCCCTTCCAAGAACCCCAAAAGGGTATAAGCATAATTGCGGTTCCCCATACCAGCATCAAGGCGCCAAACGAAAGAAAAAATCCAGTTTCCAGCAGTCTCCTCGCCGCTTCAGAGCCGGTGAATAGCCACCAGAGAAACCCGGGCAACCCGCCAACCAGGATCAACCCGATCGTCCACCAGGGAGCCAGCCAGATAAAACGCTCCAGCCAAACGGACGGCTTATAGTTGTTGTTCATATCTTAACGCCTCCTAAAATTTCTGTTTCATGCGCAGTAGGGGTCAGCATTTCGAGAAAGAGTCCGGAACACTGGTCTATATCACCGCTCTGTTTGCGTATTACGCTATCATATCCATTATAGCACTTTTATATGATATAGCAATACGTTATTCATATTTTCCCGTTTGCATTCACCTTGCTTATGTTTGTCTTTCCTCTGGTCAGGCAACAGGGCCTCGTCAGAGCCATCGGGTCCAGCAGGCATGCTGGGTGAACAGTAAAGCCCCCGGTTTTTGCCGGAGGCCTGTCTGCCCTGGAAATAATGTATGTCCCTATCGTCTTCCAATGCTTCTACGGTTTCCCGGTAATCCTTCTTCCCGATGGCTTGAACAGCTCCCAGGATGGGTGGCCAGGCTCGAAAATGCACTGGCGAATATCCTCCCACTGTTGGTATTACTTGGATATTCGCGATTTACCATGAAGTTCCTCCATGCAAGGGTAAACTTTTTTAAAATATTTTTAGACACATTGACTGTTTAAAGAAACGTGGCAATTAATGGCTTGCGAAATATGAGCAGAATCATACATGTATTGGTCAACGGGCAGAGAAAACAGCGGCAAGAGTAGAAATGGCATCGGGTGTATAAATTGTAAACAGCTATATATTTTTTCCTGAATAATGGTGAAAACCTTAGTTGGGTTAGTCCTGGCAATCTGAAAAAAGTTAAAATCAGATTTCCTGCAAATATGAAAACCCCCGGGTGCAAAATGACCCAGTGAATGGCAATGTGAGGAGCCGTGTGCGTAAATAGCGCCAGCACGGTTCTGTGAGGGGCGACTGAGTCAGACATGAAACCCGGCATGGCTGCGTACTGAGGCAACGCCAACCGAAAGGGGCGGACACGGAGCGGCAGTCATTGTTTGTTTTTTAGGCCATTTTGTTTGATTTTTTGCGGTTTTTGATCTTGTGCCGTCCTCGCTAAAAAAAGAAAAAATTCACACCTGTTGGCATACATCTTGCATAATCATATTAAGGTTGGCCAACAGGAGTTTTCATAGCGCAATTGGAAAGTCAGAAAAAGGAGGAGATTATTTGTTCAACTTATCTGGGTCTTATATCGGTCCCAAAGAATGCCTGCCGGATAAGATTTTTGCCTTGCCAGAATTAACCTTTCCTATGCAGCTCAATTTGGCGGTTGAGCTGTTGGACAAAAATGTCCAAAAACACCCGAACAAAAATGCCATTCTTTTTGAAGACCAGGTCATTACTTATTTGGAACTACAAAAAAAAGCAAATCGTTTTGCCAATGTCCTCAAAAAATTGAGTGTCAAAGAAAACGACCGCGTCATGGTCCGGGCACCAAATACGCCTGAGTTCATTATTGCATATTTTGCCTGCTGGAGGATTGGCGCGATTCTGGTACTCTGCAACCATTTGGTTAGAGGGGAGGAAATAACATACCTGGCAAACGATTCAGAAGCAGTAGTAATTCTCTCCCGTAAAGATGTCGCAGAAGATGTCGATGTCGTAAAGGACGAGCTGGAGACAGTTAAACATTACATTGTCTTTGGCGGCAGCCATGAGGGGCATCTTTCCTGGGAAGATTTAATGGCCGGTGAATCGGATGAATGTGAGTCGGCCCCAACCACAAAATTCAATGTTGGACGGATCATTTACAGTTCGGGAACCACGGGAAAACCCAAAGGAATTGTCTGTAACTATTCTGATATTCTGTCCTGCTGCTATACCCATGGCAAATATGTTTTGCAGTTGACGGAAGACGATGTAGTCGGTGGACATCCCTTCTTTACATTTGCCTTTGGTTCGGTTAACTTCACCTTTGAGCCTTGGAGTGTCGGCTGTACACTCTCAATTATCGACCGCTTCAAGCCGGAAAAGATGTTTCAGTTGATTGAAAAACACAAGATTACTGTCTGCGCCTGCGTGCCGACCGCCTTTAGAATGATGATTGATTTTTATGACAAAAGCGATGTCAAATATGACGTCAGTTCTTTAAAGGCTCTGTCAAAGCGCCGGTGAATGGCTGCCGGCCAGTACCATGCGGGACTGCAAGAAGATACTTGGCGTAGAGATTCTGGATTCACTGGGTTCCGGAGACCTGATGTACTGGCTGTCCACTCGGAAAGGTGTGCCGGAAAATAAAATTGGCTCCACCGGTATCTCTGTGACCGGTGTGGAAAACAAAGTGGTTGATGAAAACTTCCAGGAAGTGCCCAGGGGCACGGCAGGTGAACTTGTCGTCCGGGGTCCCTTCGGCCAGGTCTATTGGAAAAAGCCGGAGGCCCAGGAAAAAGGGGTTTGGAATGGCTGGAGCCGTCCCGGTTTAACATTTGTCCAGGATGAGGATGGCTATTTCTGGTACAAGGGGCGTACCGATGACATGATTGTTACATCCGGGTATAAGATTCCTGGCGGCGAAGTAGAGGGCGTTCTAAATGAGCACCCGGCTGTTCTGGAATCCGCTGTTGTCCCTAGTCCGGATCCCATCAGACAAAATATTGTCAAGGCTTTTGTTGTCCTCCAGGACGGCTATGAACCCTCCGAAGAACTATTAAATGAATTACAGGAGTTTACCAAAAAGCATTTGGCCCAATATAAATACCCACGGGAGATTGAATTTGCCAAAGCGGATGAACTCCCCAGAACATCCACCGGAAAGATCCAGAGAAATGTATTGAGAAAACAGGAAGAATTAAAAAAACAGTAGACTCTCGGAAACCAGAAACACCCATGGCATAGTCTAGGATAAACGCTAGAGTATGCCATGGGCGCAGTCACTCAAAGAGCTCTTTGACAACAAAATAGCGGTGATCCCATAAGTTGAGGCCAGCGAGCAGGAAAAAAGGGCGTGGCGGATCGGACCGGCGGTAAGGTGATAAAACACCGGGTAAATATTGAAGCAATATCTGCCGTTATGTCACACGCTATTTAAGGCTCTTGACACCTGGTGTCAAGCTGCCTTCTCAAGCCCCAAACGCTCCATGATCGAGCACGGGAAATCGGCGCGCCAGGCATCGAGATGCTGGTTGACGGCGCCCAGGGTTAGCAGCCATAAACGCCGCCTCTTGCTGCGCACCCTCGTATGCTTCATCCGGTAGTCGATCTTCTTGCGCTTGATTGACCGCTCACAGGTGGTACGTCTCTTGTAGACATCCTTCCAGGCCTGCGAACCACGTACAGTTCTTGTAAAGAGGCGCAGGTCCGTATCCACTTTGGTGTAAATAACCCTGCCGTAACTGGAGGAGGAGCATGAATCCTTGAAAGAACACTCCTCTACCCTGCCGCAGGCAAGCGGGCAGCGCCACTTGATTCTGCAGCGGTCCTTGCAGTAGCCCCAGTTGACCATCCGCTCGCCCGAGGCGCATACAGGGACGCCCTGATCGTCGATCTTGGGTCCATCACCGCTCCCGGAGGCCTCTCCTCCTGTTCAGGTCGATGAAGGGCTCGATCTGCCAGAATTTTAGCAACTCGTAGTAGGGATAGGCGTCATGGGCGGAATCGCCAAGAAACCTTGTGAACGTGAGGTTCGGGTAGAGCATCCTGCAATCGTCCAGGCAGCGCAGCCCCATGACGGAATCGTGGCGGGACGCCTGTCCCATGCCGATGTAGATGGGCAGGTCATGCTTGCTGCCGGCGGCGGTGATGTCATACCCGGTATACCCGTAGAACCAGATATTGTGAGAGCTGTCCCAGCCCCAATCGGCCTCCGGATCGGAGAAGCGGCGCTTGCAGTCGCACTTCTCCTTCGCACTGGCAGATCTTCTTGCCGTAGGGACTGCCCCCGCTCTCATACGGGGAGCCGTCCCCGGCGATGGTCATGTCTTTGGGATCACCCAGTAATCCAAGATCTAAGGAGGGCATTACCACGGATGTGGTCAGGATTTGATGAAGCACGTTTTCTTCCCTGCAGTTGAACGCCCTCCCGGCCATCAGTCGGCCGACGATCCGTTTGACCACGCCGGGGTTCTTCAGCGGCAGCTTCTCGCCCTTGGCCGGCTTTTCCTTCCTCTTCTTCTTGGCCTTCCTGATATGGTAGGGCCGCCTGCCAGGCCAGAAGCGATCCTGGAAGGCGTAGAAGGTGGCCACTCCCGGTACCTGACCGGGAGCAAAACCGCAGATGACGGCCAGGAGGTCGTCGCTGCGCAGTCTGCCAACCCAGGCGTCGATGCTCTCCTCCTTGAAGTGGACCATCAGCGCCAGCGACCGCAGGACATCCGGAGCCGGCGCCGAAGGACGCCCGATGTCCGAATAGTAGGGCCTGAGAATGGAGAGGAGCTCGTCCAGGTCCAGCAGCCAGACCTTTTCGATGGCGGATTCGTAGGCGAGGATGCTCTGCCGGTGAACCGGCCAGCGTACCCCGATCTCCTCCGCCAGGTAACTTTGAAACTCAATGTGAGGTCTCCAGTAACCAAGCATTTCTCATCCCTCCTTTTTTGAATTGGTAATTAGTGGTTCCGATTTGATTCTGGGGGGATGAGAAATAAATCAAGTCCCGGAAACATTCATCCGGGACTACCATAAAACGTCATATTAAATTAGCTTCCAATATCTCTTTCTTACATAGTATTACGCGCCTGGGGATATTGGAGGTGAAACCAAAAGATAGGGCTGGAAAAGTGCCCTATTAGCAAGCGATTGGAGTTTCCGAGAAACTAGCCTAATATTTCTCATCCCTCCCTTTTTGAATTGGCAATTAGTGGTTCCGATTTGATTCTGGGGGGATGATAAATCAAGTCCCGGAAACATTCATCCGGGGACTTATCATAAGACTTCATGTTAAATTAGCTTCGCACATCTTTCTTACATAGAATTACGCCATTGGGGATATTGGATGTAAACTAAAAGATAGGGCCTGGAAGTGCCCTATTAGCAAGCGATTGGAGTTTCCGAGAAACTACTAAGCTTCAGTGGGGGTAAAGCAATCCCCCACTGAAGCCAAGAACTAGTTGAACAGGCGGTTAGCGCCGGAATACCGGAAACCAACCGCCCTTGAGCATGCATAGAAAAGCCCGGCTATAATTGCAACAAAAAAGCCAATCGGCCATTCGGAAAAGAAAGCCAGGATCAACGAGGCCCAGACGGTAATCAGGGAAAACAGCAGGGCCAGGGCAATCGCTTTGCTGGGGTGGCAGGTCAGGTAACTGCTCGCGGCAGTCGGCCCAATAAGCAGACTGAAACACAGTAAGGCGCCGACAACCGGCACGGTAACAGCGGCGACCAAACCGACCACCACCATGAAGCCCATTTCCAGTAACCTGACCGGTATACCGCGGGATTCGGCAACCTCTTGGGAAACAGACGCCAGCAGCAATGGCCGGTACAACAAGGCGATGCCCAGCAAACAGACGAAACCGAGGACCGCTGTGTCCCACACCTGTTGGGCGCTGACGCCGACGATCTGGCCGAACAGCATGGCATAGGCTCCGGTAGCATATTTGTCGGTCAGCGACAGGAACAGGTCGCCTGTTCCCAGCGTGGCCACCAGGATCAGGGCCGTGACGACATCATAGCGCTCGCTTTTGCCAAGCACCCCGATCGACAGGGCTCCTCCCACGGCAAACGCCACTAAGCCGTAGAGCGGGTTGATAGCCAAAAACACCGCTCCCGCGGCTCCCGCAAAACCGGCTTTCGGCAGGGCATGGGCCGCAAACGCGGACCCGCGGAGAACCACAAAGAAACCGGTAAAGGCGCAAAGAACAGCCACCAGGCTGGCGCTGATCCAGGCGTGTATCATGAAGGGCGCCGTGAACAAGCCGGAATTAAGCATCCTGCACCGCCCTCCCGGCTAGCGTGAATGCCAGTCCCGGCAGTTTGAACCGCAGCCTGGCCAGAAGATAAAACAACAGGACAACAACGCAAATAAAAAAGCTCACCGGCCAACCCCGCCCACCGGGAGGCCAGCCAAAACTGTCATAGGCCAAAACAATGCCCATCCACGTGGCCATCATGCCCAATACAGCCGACCATAACATGGCCCAGCCCATTTTGTGCGTGAGGCGCACCGCAGCGGCCGCGGGTCCGATCAGCAAGGCGGTGCTCAAAAGCGCCCCGATAATCAGCGACCCCTCTTCCACGACGACGGCTAACAAAATAATAAAGACCAGACTGATGATCCGGACCGGCACTCCCCGCGTCCCGGCCAGTTCCGGATCAATCGAACACAGCAGCAGGGGGCGGTAGATTAGGCCCAGGACAACAGCGGTCGCGATTGCAAGGGCGGTCACGACGGCCACCGTCGAGGGATCAATCACAAAAATGGATCCGAACAGGATGAGCATCGGCGCCCCCACCTTACCGGTAAAGTGGGCGGCAAAGTACAGGAAGAGCGCCTCCACTCCAAGGGCAACGGCCAGAATGATGCCTGTTGCCAGGTCCCGTTCACCGGCCCGGTCGCCCAAAAACTCCACACCGATGGCCGCCAGGACGCCAAAGGCCAGGAAACCCCACAAAGTGTTGATGCCGGCCAGGAACGCCCCGGCGGCGCCGGCGCCGCCGATGTCGGAGATGGCATGGCCGGCGAAGGATTGACCGCGAATGACAACAAAAACGCCGGTAACGCCGGATATCGCCGCCACGATGCCGCCGAGAAGCAAGGCGTCCATTACTTCCCGGCTTTGAAAAAATCCCCGGGCAAAGAGCAGTCCTGCCAAATGGCTCATGCGATTCCTCCGCAACAATGAGTCTCCGCCGACAAAAGTTGGCCGCAATCTCCGAAGTCCCGGCCTCCCACCACCAGGATCCGCCCGTTCACCCGCAGTACTTCCACCGCATATCCGTACAAGCCGCTAAGCACGTCGTTGCGGAAAATGTCATCCACCCGCCCGATGGCCGCGTTTCCGTCAGCCAGATACAATACCCGGTCTACCACCGGCAGGAGCGGATTCATGTCGTGGGCCACCAGGATGACGGTCATTCCCCTGTCGCGTGCCAGGCGCGACACCAGCCCGACCACCTCGTGGGCGCTCCCGATGTCCAGATTGGACAGCGGCTCATCAAGCAAGAGCAATTGTGGGACGGTAAGGAGAGCCTGGGCGATCAGCAGGCGCTGCTGCTCGCCGCCGGAGAGCTTGCCGACGGGGGCGTCCGCGTACCCGGCGGCATCCACGGCGACCAGCATCTCGTCCACCCGTCGGCGCTTTTCCCTACTCGGCAGCGGAATTCCAAAGCGGTGGCCGTCAAATCCCAGGGCCGCCAAATCCCGCCCCCGCAAGGGGATATCCCGGTCCAGGTGGATTTTTTGCGGCACGTAACCGATCAGGCGGTTACCCCGCCGCGCGGGTTTGCCGAGCACAGCGACACTGCCACCCGTGACCGGCACAAGCCCCAGAATTACCTTGAGCAGAGTGGACTTACCGGCGCCGTTGGCGCCGATCAGCCCGATGAACTCGCCCGGCTGGATCTGCACATTGATGCTTTTCAGAATATCATTATCGCCCAACCGGACAGAAAGTTTCCGGATGTCCAGAACCGGATTCTGTTTTGTCAAAGCCGACGGTACGGTCATGACATGGTCTCCGTGGAAACGCCGTCTTTCAACGCCTTCAGTAAATTGTTGGTCTCCTGCTCCATCCAGGTCTGATAGGTCAGGCCCGGAGGCATCGTCTCGTACACCCCCACAACCGGTATATTGCTGTCTTTGGCCAGTTTCATGAGAGCGGTGGTCACGTCGTCCACGGCTTGCTGGTTATAGATAAAGGCCTTGACCTGTCTCTGACTTAACAGGTTTTCCTGGGTTTGCACGTCCTGCGGCGACGGATCGGTGCCGTTCATAACGGCCGCCTGGAATCCCCAGGGGGTTTTGATATTCATACCAGCGGCCTGCAACATGTAGTCGGCAACCGGTTCGGTTACGGCTACGCTTGCTCCGGCATAACCCTGTTGGACGTCGGCCAAGTCTTTGTTCCAGTCATTCAAAGAATTGTCGAAGGTGGCGAGCCGGCCGGCAAAGTATTGGGTTTGAGCAGGCAGTTGGGCTTCCAGGGCCTGGGCAATGGCTGCAGCTACCTTGGGCATGGTTTTCGGATCAAACCATAGGTGCGGGTTCGACGTGGTCGCCGGGTCGCCGAGGACCTGGGCCACAACGATAACCGTACGACTCGAACTGGGGGACGCCGCTGCCAGTTTATCCATGAAGTCATCGTAGCCAAGTCCGTTTTCAACGATCAGGGACGCTCCGGCGACCAGGGCGGCATCCTTGGTGTCGGCCTCGTAAGAATGGGGATCGACGTTGGGGTCGCTCATGATGGCCGCAACAGAAACATACTGTCCACCTATTTGGCGGATGACGTCGGCATATTCGTTTTCCGCCCCAACCGCCTGGATAACCTTGTTGGCGGCAAGGGGCGTCTGGGTAACGGCTTGTCTGGCGCCGCAACCGGTAAGCAGCATCATGGCAGCCACAGCCGAAACTCCGGCCAGTAAGCATACCTTGCAACGAACGCTCTCTTGAAACGAACCATGATATCCCTCATCAAT
>CAVYEE010000004.1:0-23814 GCA_963767365.1 uncultured Peptococcaceae bacterium | reverse complement strand
GTTCGTACCCTCCTCCTGATAGTGATAATAGCCCTGCTGGTGCTGATGCTCCTGGCGCTCCCGCTTTCTCGCCTCCTTCATTTTGGCAATCTTCCCCCTGGCCTCGGCCTTCTGCCGCTCACGTTCGACTGCCCGGAAGGCGCCTTGCCAGACATCTCTGGCCACACTGGCATTAGAACGAGAGCTGTGCATCTCCGCATGCTCCCGTTCCGGCTCGGAGCCGCGCACCGCCCACCCAGTCCGCCGGATCTCCGCGGCGCCTTTCAACAAAACCTGTGCCGCCCGGTCACGAAGGTCGTTGTAGGCGTTTCGCCTGGTCCGGTCAAGGGACTCCTCTTGGTTGGTGTACGTCCCGGCCAGTTCCGCGGCGATCTCCTGGTAGCGTCCGGTCTGGTCCGCAAAGCCCGGCTGCCGGAGCAGCCAGTCGGCGGATTCTGAACGATTTCTTTCACCTCTGGCGGCATATACTTCAGGGCGATCCGGCCATGCCCGGGCATTGCCCGAGCGATCTCTTCCAGCCTGGCCTGCAACTCAACCCGAACCTCATCATCCAGCGCCGGGACCAGCCCTGGCCTGCCACCGGCTTCGGCTTCCGCCTCAAGGTTGATCTCTCTCAGGAATCGGCGCAGCCCCAGACCGCCCAGTTCCTGGACGGCCTGGTCACGCAGGAGATCCCGGATAGTGTTTTTCTCCAGGTATAGCCTCGCCCGCTCGTTTTCGTAGATGATGTCCATGAAAGCCTTTCGCATGTCCCGGCGCATACCAACGCTGATTACACCCCGGGTGCGATCGAGATTGTGTCTCCCAGAATGAGATGTGGCAGTGCGGGTGCCCCGCTTTCTGGTGGAAGGCAGACACCCAGCGCAGGTTATCCTCCCGGATGCCCATAGCCTTAGCAACATCGGGCATGCACCTCCTCAATGCATCCCCCCATGCCTCACGGGTGGTATAGCCCAGACGGGCGGCGTCATCCTCGTGCAGGCTGACGACATCACGCCAGACGATGCCTTTGTGATGCTTGATCTCACGCATCGCTTTCTTCAGATTCGCCGTTCCGTCCGCATCGAACAGTCCATGGCTCCCGGGGCGCTCGGACATATACCTGACGTGGCCGGCGGCAGTTCCGGCTTAACGGGTCCTAACTCCTGCTCAAGATATTTCCTTCGGGTCTCTCTCCGCTTCCGGTGTCTCCGGCTCCAGGTCACCACGGTCGGCGCCGGGACGGGTAGCGATGTACTTGAGGTTGGCGGCGTTTTTTGATGCGTTCGTCTTGGTAGGCAGGTAGAAGCTTTGCTTGAAAAAGAAGGGGCTATGCATCATCCTCGCCTCCCGGCTGTTTCAAACCTGACACTGCCTTTTTCCTGGCGGTATCATGTATTTCTTTCGCCTGCCGCTGCTTCCCAGACGTATCGCCGGCGATGCTGCGTTCAAAAAGCGTCACCATCATGTTTTCAGCCGTACCGGCTGCAATGCATGCTTTTGCGCCCAACGTCGCCAGCCGATTTTCAACACGTTTAAGCTCTAACCTGATCTCAGCTCTAACGGCCTGACGGATGACAACCTGCCCGGTGCTTGCTGATTCTTCGGACAGAGATTCGGACAGCAAGTCCTGACCAGCTCGGCGACCGGAACGTTCTTTTTGGCAGCCATGTTGCTCAGATCCGCTTGCATCTCTTTTGAAATAGCCATGTTGAGAATAACCGGATATTTTTTTGTTAATGGCATAAGTGGCGCCTCCTTTCTGAGCAAAATAGAAATACCCCTAATGGGGTACCTGAAAAAACGTTGCAATAAAACCAAAATAGAGACACGGGGTACTGAAATGGGTAGGGTAAATAATTCAGGGGCACCGAAACAGGTAACACTTACAATGCTTGCCACCCGGCTTTGCCGGGCGTGGGTGACCCCCGGGCGGGTACCGCCCCTTATCCTGCATTCTTTCCCTCCATTCCCGCCCTGCCTGCCAGCCAGGTAAACTGATAGCGCTCCTCTGGGCCTTCCACCACAACACTGGGTTTCCTGTTGTATCACGTCAAAATCAATGGCGTGTTTCACCTTGCCGTTTTTGATGACCTCGGTCACTGCATTGGGGAACAGTGTCACGATATTTTCAATATTCTCATTTACCTTATTCACAGAGTATATTTTAAGCTTGTCCATTTCTAGCTTCTCCTTTAATGTTGCTCTTTCCAGTTAAATGAATGATAGGATAATCCTTGTTGGTTTTTTTGTTTGGGAATAAATCCATTCTCAACGCTTTTATGAGATCGGTCAGTAATTCATCATGCTTATCTATTGAAAAATCCAATTGGGAAAATAGATGGCTTTATATAGTCATGAAAAATCATCAGCTTACTGACAACCTTTGAACTTGCTATTAATAAGAGCTTATTTTGACTATCAGCAAGATTATCTCTTGATTTTTCTGTGAATTGGGATACAACACTTTCACTTACAGCTTTAATAAATGAGATGTAGTATTCTTCTTTTAACTTTCTTTCCTCAAGTTTTAACTGATTTTTTTTAGCGAAAAAGTTTGTTAATGTTATAGTTACTACAGCAGTAGCTGTTCCAATTAACGCTATCCATACTTCCATATCAATTTTCCCCTCGCATAATCTCTAACTCTTTTTGCAACTCCTTGCTTCCAGATGTATTTCCGGTTAATCCCTCACTTCAAGTGACCTCAGTATACTTTGGAAGACAGCCAAATTGCTGCTTGTGCAATCGATGCAACTCTTCTTCAGTAGCAGACGGCCTGTCAGTTTCCGCCCATCGTACAACTATTGTAGATGTATTTTCATGTTCCCGGATCTTCTTGCCAGAGGAATGCGGAATCTTCCCTTTGACCAAGCCCTGCCTTACCCTCATCCGCAAATCTGAAGCCTTGCCTATAGTGAGCCTAGACTCTGATTTTTATGCCTGGCTTCATAGACACCGGGATTTCCATTAGGTACTTTTACGCCGTTAATGTTCCTATCGTCGAGGATGATTTTATCCCATGCTGTCCATTCACTCCATTTGAGTGTTATGGCAGAAATATGGACTTCCTGTTTTTCCACACTTCTCCCCCCAGACTTTTTTATTGAGAATAAAAGATAAAGTCAAAACCTAAGAGCGTAAGCATCCTCCTTCTATGTATTGAATCAAAGTGGGGACGAACCGGAGCAAGACGGCCAAGAACCAAGTCGGCGTAAAAATATTCCACAACAACGGCAGGTGGTCCTTTGTAGCACCTCCCGGCGAAAACTAGCTTCAATGCTGAAAATAAAAGATGAAAATCAAACTGAGAACGCATGCTCCAGCAAGCACGTCACTAAGGATGTAAAAAAAGAGCATAAAGTATGTCACCTCTTTCGGGGACAAACGTTCGGCAGCTACTGGTATTTGCAACTGCTCGGTATTTAATCGGACTGTACTTGCATTTGCAAATTGTTATCCCATGTATTCTCTGTTACTAGAGTAATTCCTGCCAATTGTGAAGTTCAACTGTACAAAGTTGGCATCTATTTCTATGCAACACAATGAAATTAAGTAATGCTGAACAAATATGGCCGCAGTTCCTATTTGCTATAGGTTATAATGAACAGCGGGGGGAGAAGTAATATGAAATGGAATGAAATTGGAGCATTAGGTCAGTGGGCAGCTGCGATCGCAACCTTTTCAGCCGTATTGTTTCCCTGAGACAAAGTCGACCACAGTATGAGTAACGGCTGGTTTTTTTAAAAATATCGATGGTGGCGAAGATAAATTTTTAGTTACTGTAGTGAATACAGGCATGCTTCCGATCAAAATAAACTGGGTATCTGTAAACTTCCTGAGAAGGCGTGAAGACAAGTATCTAATTATGAACCCTGGCAAAGGTTCCGATACTTTACCTGTAACGCTAATGCCCGCCGAAGAAGCAAACATGTGGTCTGAAGGTGAGATAAGAAATATAAACGGTTTTAAAAGTGATCTGGCAGTTGCTATAGATGCCGGTGGCATAGAATATTACCACAAAGCCTGCACTTTCCGAAAAATAACAAGGTGGCTTTGGTGGCAATTCGGAAAGTAATGTCCGGGTCGATCTGGATGCCAGTCAACATCATAGAGAGATAAAAGGACATTTCCAGATTAAAGTCGAAATTATTCCCACTATGCCAGTTCCCTAGACTAATTTAAGGTAAGTGATTATTTTGACTCTAAATGGATTTGATACGTTGTTTTACACGCTTGCATTTGTAGTGCCTGGTTTTGTTATGAATTATTTTTATTCCTCTTTTTCTCCGCAAAAGAGGAATGATACTCAAACCGCAATTCTAAAATTTATTTATTTTAGTTGCCTTCATTATGGAATATGGTCCCTGGGCATTCTATATAATGATCAAGACAAATTTTTCTAATAACCATCCCGCGCTAACAATTTCCTTGTGGGCTGTTATCATTCTTATTTCACCCGTTTTTTTTGGTATCTTAGGAGGACATTATGCCAAAAGAATTCTGTTAGAAAACTATTAAATAGAATAGGGCTTTTTCCAATTCATCCAAGTACCAACAGCATGGGACTATAAATTTAGTAAGGGCACTGTGAATCCTCGATGGGTGTTAGTTACGTTAAAAGATGGGAGTACAGTGAGTGGTTTATTTGGCTCCAATTCATTTGCCTCTTCTGACCCCGAAAGAAAGAGACTTATTTATTGAAGGGATGTATTATAATAAAAAATGATGGTCGATGGGAAGAATGCCGTAATAACCAAGGAATTCTGATTAAGGACGATCAAATAAAATATATTGAAATAATGGCATAATAAGATGCATAAGAAAGGAGGTGATTTCCGTGGGAGATAAAAAGCCCTTAAACGAAGGGCATCAACCGACTTTAAGAAAAACAGTAATGGATGGCTATCAGCCGGCAAAATAATATACTTAAAAAAGGGTATCAGCCACAAGCTCAACCACAATCAATACAAAATTTTGATCCCGAGGCTATTACCATAGTTTTATCAAATCCTCCAACTGGTGGCTCTAGTGTGAAACCCCTACAGGTTTTAAACCAAGATAAATAAAATAACGTTTGCTTTCTAGATAGGTTCAGGCCAATTGGCCTGAACCTATCTATCCCCGAGGGCATGACAATGCAAGAAAACACAAGCGCATTCTGGTTTATTGGGAAAAAAGACGCCTGGATGGCGCTGTTTCCTGCCCCCGCCCCACATTTGCAGTGTCCTACACTGACTGCGTAGCCTTAGGTCAGCGCGACCGTGTGATCAGGATCTCCTGGTCGTAGATGTCGCTGCCGACGAACCGCCTACCCAGCCGCAACGAACATACTGCCGCTGTGCCACCGCCAAGAAACGGGGTTTGTCAGTCTCTCAGGTGATATAGAGATCTTTGTATATCTCTTCTTTCTCAGCCAGGCGTCTTTTTCGCTTTTCATCTGCTCTGTTACGGCCCAGTTTTATACCGCCAGTATTAATGTCCATGAATCCGGTTCATGACGCCCTTCATGCTGTTTATTTCACGGCCAGCCTTATGCTCTTTGGCAATGAAAGAGCTGGCTGCCTCAATCTTTTCCTTGGCGGCGCCCAGACCGCCGGCCCTCCGAATTATCTCTCCGGCGTAATCAATGCTGAGGATGATCTCCTGTGGACGATCACGGGCAAATACGATCAGTTCCTGGATCTCGCATTGGGCCGGCCCGTGCGGAACGGGTTCCGGTGCTGAAATACTTTCAGGTGTGTCATCATCAGCAACAACGTCTTTTTCATCGCCTCCCCGATCTACTGCCGTAATAAGATCTGCCTCCGGTTGTTGTTGTTGATCTCTGTCTTTAATCTCTGTAGTAATCTCTGGTATTGCATTTCTATTTTCGATGGTTCGATTTTCAAAATCAGAAAATCGATTTTCTAAAATAGAAATTCCATTTTCTAAAATAGAAATTGCGCTGTTAAGCCTTTTTTTAGGGCTGGAAGCGTCTGCCTTGAAAGACAGATCCTCAAAAACCCAGCCGTCCAGGTGGTATCCAAGCTCTTCGAGATCGGCGGCCACCCTGGAAGCGTTGAACCTGTACTGCTTAGTCTGGTCCCACTTGTGATCCGGGTTGTTCCGCTCGCTGATCCAACCATGCTCAACCAATTTCTTCAATCGAATTCTGATGTTGCTGGAGCTCATGTTCATCATGGTTTCTTCGGAGAGATCCTGCGCGGTCTTGTATATCCACCCGTGGGTAAGAGCAACGTCCAGTTCCCTGCCATCCTTGCTTGCCCGTCTCTTTTCCTCAGCCAAATATTTATCAAAGTCCCTGCTGTGCTTTGTCCAATACTCGATCTGGTTCAGAAGAACAGCGCTGACGTGATCGCCGGCGAGGGCGATAAACTCCTCCTTGATCACCACTCTGCGTAACGCTCGGGCCTGTTTCATCTATGCATCCCCTCCCGTAAAACAAAAATCCCGGCGCATAGGCCGGGAAGGAAAAGAACAGGATGGAGTTAAAACGGCGCTTTCTCTGAACCGAACCCGTCATCGAAATCACCATAAGATTCTCCCGGGACCCCGATCAGCACGACATGATTGAGACTGGACATGCTCATTCCTCATATGATAAAGCTAGTCAAACACGTTTTGGATTGAACTGAGGATGTCGGTGACAAACCCCGTAGGTTTTGGCGCCTCTGGCGGCTCCGCAGGTTCCCGGGTATTGATAGCTCTATCCCCGCCCCGGCGCAGCAACTCCTCGATGGTGTCAAATCGTCTGTTCACCAGCGCAGCCAGATCCAGCGCCTGACGAATGAGAGCGGCGCGTTCCCCTGGCTCCACGTTAAAAATCCAATGATTCACCGGCAAGCGAATCTCCAGTCGTTTCAAAGCTTCGGACAAGTTATCCACCGCCTTTCGCCGGTATGAAATCTCAAATATAGACTTGTCCTGAAGTCATACCGGCAAATGGATACCAAAATAGCACTCAAACGTATGCAACACATGGCATCAGGCTTACCGGGACAGGCAGGCGTTCAGGAACCCGATGGCATTCGCGTAAACCGGATCCTTGACGATGACGAAGCGCGGAAATACCGGCCTGTCGTGGCCATTTGTCCGCACCGCCATGCGCCGCAGTTCGTCCCCCATGAGCAACGCCCCGCCGCCGCCCGCCAGGGTGGCCGTAACGTAGGTCAACCTTTCCTTCAGAATGGCCTGCAACTGGTTGACAACATCGTCCGCAACCGCTTTTGTCGCCTGCCGTATGGCGTCGGTCAGGTCTATCAGCTTGCCGCCGGCGTAAATCTGCTTCTGATGCCAGGCGTCGGCCATCATGTACGCCGGCAGGGGCAAGCCTGTTATCTCCTGGTAGGCGTCGGCCATCCGCTGCTGGACAACAGACACGCCTCTTTCAATCGTCCCGAAACAACCGGGCACTAACTGGGGCTTCTTCCCGGCACGAAACTCGAACAGCAGAAAGTTGATCGTGTAGCTGCCCAGGTCCAGCACCAGGACGTAGTTCATCAGGCAGATCCGGAACCAGAAATACGGACGGGATCTGTCGACATCATGATACCGGCGCCCTGGGGGTGAACCTCGACATTTCGAAGTACGATGCGCCTCTCCGGACCGCCATCGACGGAGACCCCGGCCGAACTCCCTTCCAGGCGTTGTTTCAACGCGTCCCGCTGCCGCTTCAGGTAGTCGATCGGCAGGCCCAACACAACGTCTGCCTGCCCCGGGTCGGCAGGGTTATCGCTGCCGGCGCCAAGCAGGTATGCGGCAGTAAACAGCAGCAGGTCATGGGTAGAGTCCGGCTTCTCCGCCTGACCCATCAACCCTTTCGCCGCGCCTGTTCGCAGGGCCGCCTCTCCCACCAGCTTATCAACCTGGGCGCCATTGATGCTTCAGCCTGGCCAGGTGCTCCGTCTTGGTCTTATATAAGTCATCAACTTTGCTGGTCGGAGGGACGGCCTCAAATGACGGAAACTGGACCAGCATGTCATTGACCGCGGCTGCCTTGGTTGCGGAGTAACCGATATCAACGCCGAGTTTCGTGACCAAAATAATCATCTCCTCTTCTTTATTGATTTTCACCGGGTCGTATCGCCCGGGGTAAGCTCTGCCAATCTCATCGTCTCTTTGCCGGCGCCAGCAGCGCAACATGCATGGCCTGGAGCAGATCCCCCCAGCGACCGGGTCTTAGGTCTTTCTACAAGTAGCGCCGGCAGACCGTCTCCGCCTAACTCCCCCGGTACCGGGTACGCCCCGACCGGATCTGTCAGGTGCGCCTTGCAGCGCTCCCGGCTCCGATCTAGTCATCCCACTGGCTGATGTGCCGGTGCCGGGCCTTCATTCCGGGCTGCAGGGCCATTCGGCCCGGTTTGAAGTAATAGCCGTGCTCATATTGGTCAGCATACTCCACGCTGCCATACATCCATCTCCGCTCTTGCTCGTCGTAAATCTCGATGCTGCAGCCACAGGTGAATTCGAAGGCGTCCCGTCTATCTGTGGCAGGCAACTCGAACCGCCCCCGGGTGTTTAGCTTCAGCAGTCCGTCAGCGTCGATGCCGGCCAGCAGGTACTTGGCATAATGGTTGGCATCCTGCAGAGCGTCCTGGATACCCTGAACGGTGTTGGAGTAGATGCGGGTCTCCAGTTCGGCGTCGGGGTCTTCGGCGTCCCTGGCCCGGCTGTGCAGTCTCTGGGCCTCTTCGACCTGGCTCTCCAGTTCCTTGAGGAGCTTGGCCGTGGAGAACTTCAGCCTTGTCGCCAACTCTTTGGTGTCCATACCTAATCCCTCCTGAATTTGGATTGAAATTCTTCTTTCCCCGTGTTAAGATGTGGTTACTGAACCATCCGGAAGGGTGGGGATGTGACGGTTTTTAGCAGAGTGCTTTACAGTGGTTAGCTAGGGTGCTTCCTAGCTATTTTTCTTGCCCTGGTGGATGATGGACAGCAGTAAGGCTATGGCTGCAAGTAGTCTGGCTGAAGCTGCGATCAGGTCTGCCGTGCCCTGCGTCTCCATCACCCCCTCTCATGCCCGCCAACATCCCCGCTTTGCGGCCAGAGAGGGTTCGTCAGGGATCGCCGCCAACCCGGAAAACCTCTACCCATCGCCTCCTTCGCTCAATTGAGTACCCCCAGGACGGGGGGCGCGGGGGGCGAGCTTGTCGATCCTGTCTCCCCCAACCCCAATCCTTTTTGGATGAACAGAAGGCACCTTCAGAGAGGAGCGGAGTCAAGGACTTGAGGAGCTAGGCGCAGTTGAGCTTTAGCGATTACTGCGCCTTGTAAGGAAGTCCTTGATGGAGCCGACGAGCGAGGTACAATCATCCGCCCAAAAAGGATTTAAAAAAGCACGGCCGATTGGCCGTGCATACCTTTGTGCCCTGGACGGCCTACATAGCTCTTATGTTGGCGCCCAGGGCATTTCTTGGCTTTTCTCTTTTCCCGGGCTGCAGTGCTGCAAGCTCTGCAAGCTCCGGAAGGGATAAGGTTTTAGGGGGCACTGTGCCGGAGCCGGGCGGAAGCAGGGTGCCCTTGCATTCATCCGCCGGGAAAGCACCCTCGACCGCAAGGGAGAGTGTGCGGCGGCGGCAAACTCAGCCGCACGGTGCCGGAGTGCAAGTCGGAGGCACTGTGCGGTTGTTCCTTGGCAGGGCTGGGAAAAATGTCAGGGCTTCAGCCTGTGAAACAGATCAACAAACAGATTAACGTATTTTCCGTCTGCATCAAGGACAGAGCTATAATCGTATATGTCCAGCATCTGCGTAATCATACTCTCGGCAAAGCGGTCTCTCTTTTGAAATTCAGGGAGGACTCTTGGGCTCTCAGGCCCTGACGGTCCAAACCTCAGCGATACAAGATCTGACGTCCGCAACTTTCACAATATTCTTTGCTTCAGAAGAAGGAAAAGGTAAGCAGAGTTGTGCGTAAATAGATTTGAGGCCTGATTCCTCAAACTCGCTGATCAAAAAGCTTTTTATCGGAGAGGGTATGTCTCCGATATAGATCTCCGCCGCATCGTGGAGCAAGGCATGTATCGCAACGGTCTCCGGCACCAGGTAGGCGACCACCAGCGAATGCATGAGCACCGGCCAGAAAACTTTGCAATTGCCGGCGAACCTGCAGATACGACCCAGGGTCAGAGCAATGGTGCGGATGTCGAGCGACGGGTGCTCCATGGTAAGGTAATCACCATAAGGAAAATCACAAATATCCTCGATTGCCATAAAAACACCTCCGTAAAAAACAAAAACACGCCTAAAAGGCGTGGCTCTTCTCGGTATTCAAGCGCATATTTTGATCACGAAATTGATCACATCATTTAAAATTGATCACGGAAGTGATCACGAGACTAGGCTAGAACCCTTGATATAATAAGGTTCTAACCGGACACGCATGGACACATAAATTGCCAACAAAAAAATGCTAAAACCCGCCGGGCGTTGGTATTATTGGATTTTTAATAAAATGTTACACTTCGATGATATGGTTGCGGACTGCGTAGAGCACGATATCGGCAATGCTATGCAAGCCCAGCTTCCGCATGATATTGAATCTATGGGTCTCGACGGTCTTCAGGCTCAAATTCAATTTATCAGCGATCTCCTTGTTCGAATAACCTTCTGCCAGGAGCTGCAGCACCTCTCTTTCTCGCGTCGAAACCCGTTCTGTCTCAGCCTGTTTGACACCGCTCTGGTTGGACAAAAAACCGGAAATGACGATCGAGGATATTTTATCGGAAATATAGATGCCGCCCTGTACAACCACCTCAATCGCCTTGAGCAGTTCCTCCAGGGCATTTTCCTTTAACAGGTAAGCGGCAACGCCTGACTGAAAAGCCTTCTTGATGAACCCCTCGTTCTTATGCATCGTCAGGATGACCACCTTGATGCCCGGGGCTTTAGACTTCAATTGGGCCGCCACGTCCAATCCATTTAAAAGAGGGAGGGAGATGTCCAGGATCACGACATCAGGCAATAACCGGATCGCCTCTCGCAACGCCTCATGTCCGTTTGCAGCCTCGCCGACCACCTCAAAGGTGGCTTTCTGCGCCAGGTAAGCTACAAGTGACTCCCTGAGTATCTGGTGATCATCAGCTATCAAGATCCTTATCCTGTCCAAGGGGCACCTCCAGATTCACCGACGTGCCAACGCCGCTAGCGCTCTTGATCTCCAAGGAGCCGCCGATCATGGCAGCCCGTTCGCGCATGGATGCCAATCCGATTCCTGCCGCGCCCGTTTCCAAGTCAAAGCCTTTGCCGTCATCGGTGATGGAAAATGAAAATAAATTTTGTGATACTCTATGAAATACCAGGTTCACCCTGGTGGCATCAGCGTGTTTGATGATGTTGGCCAGGCTTTCTTGAATGATGCGGTAGATATTGAGTTCGACCGCCTTACTCCACGCAGGCACTCTTTCGGCAAAATGCAGGCTGACAATCAGACTGCCTGATAATTCAATGTCATTAGCCAGATTTCGAATAGAATCCTCCAGGCCATGTTCCTCGAGCCTCGTTGGGAGCATGTTCGTGATCACGCCGCGCATTTCCTCGATTGCCGATTCTGTGATCCTGAGTGCTTGCCGAATATTCCTTTCAATTGCCGTCTCTTTTTGATCCTTGATTTTATTGATCAGCATGCCAAGCTGCAGCTTGATTGCGGCCATGGACTGTCCAACGCCATCATGCAGATCCTTGCCTATCTTCATCCGTTCCTGTTCTTGAGTGGCAACCAACAGGCGCGCCTGTTCCTTTAACATCAGGTTCTGTTGATACAACCTATTTTCATAATTGCTGGTCTTGTTAAAATCAATCCAGGAATAAATGTCAGAAAACTCGACAATGTTCAGCCCCTTTTCTTCCTGTTCGGGTGTGACGCGCAGGCCAAAAGCCTTATTCAACAAGTAGAAGATAATCAAGCCAACCCCGAATGACCAGATGAAATTGGTCAGTACCCCGGTCGCTTGGGCGCCCAACTGCATCAGCCTGGATCCGCCGACCAGGTACTCTGGCCGGGCGAAGACGGCAAGCAGCAGCGCCCCGGTGGCTCCTCCAAAGGCGTGGATCGGTACCGCGCCCACGGCATCATCCAGGTGCAGGCGTTCCAGCCAGAAGGATGAAAGAACCACAACCACACCGGCGATAAAACCGGTGGCGCAGGAACCCAGAGGCATCAGCATGTTGGACCCTGCAGTGATCGCCACCAGGCCGCCTAACGCTCCTGAAAAAATAGCCTCCATAAAGCTGTGATCCCTGAGATACAACCAGGTAATGAGAAGTGCCCCGACGACACCTGCGGCAGCGGCCAAATTCGTGTTCAACAAGATCAGGCCGATGCTCTCGTCGAATTTTCCCAGGCTGCCGCCGTTAAAACCAAACCAGCCAAACCATAAGATAAAAGTGCCGATCGTGGCAAAGGGGATATTGGAACGCCCCAGCTTTTGGATTTTTCCGTTCTCGTCAAACCTGCCGCGCCTCGCTCCCACCACAATGATTCCGGCAAGGGCGATCCAACCGGCGGTTGCGTGCACTACTGTCGCCCCGGCAAAGTCTATGTAGCCAATACTTTTCAACCACACTACCTGGTCTAAATAATGTCCGCCCCATATCCAGTGCCCAAAAAGTGGGTAAATAAAACCCGCCGTACAGATGGAGGCGATGACCAGGGCGCTGAGCTTGGTTCTCTCGGACATGCTGCCCGCAAAGATAGTAACGGCTGTACCGGCGAACATGAGTTGAAAAAAAAGATTGGTGAACAGCGGTAGATTATCGATCCTGCTCAAGCTGTTTAGAAACGAGATGCTGTTGCCCCAAAGGCCGCCGAAGGTCGGCCCGAACATCAGTCCGTAACCCCAGAGACCAAAGACGAGAGTGGCGATCACAAAGGCTAAGATATTTTCAATCGCCACGCTGACGACATTTTTAGCCTGCACGAAACCCACTTCATAACATATAAAACCTGCCTGCATAAAAAACACAAAACAGGCACAGATCAGGATCCACATGAGATCGAGCGACCCCATCAAGCATCTCCTCTCTGGTGTGCAATTTATTATAAATTCATTTATTGTAATTGTTCAATAGTGTTTCGATGGCGCCCCGGTTCATAGCCGCTCTTATCCCACCGCTTCAGAGCGGGGGCATTAGAGCGGGTAGTCATCTGTGGTAAGACAGGAGGGACGGTTCTCATGTCTCTGAGCCGTCCCTCCTGTCTCATATCTAATTGGAGAAATTGTAACTGCTCAACCGGTCCAAGATTTCAGGCATTCAGAATTCTTCGATACGATAAACCGTTTTCTCTCATCCTGACTCCTGAGTTTTGATTTGCCGGTTCTCTCGTTCTGACTCCTGTCTCCTGACTCCTGAGCAGTTACGAGAAATTAATATATAGCAGATTCACCGGTCTCCCCGGTGCGGATGCGCACCGCGTTAGACAGAGGATAGAGGAAGATCTTTCCATCACCCACTTCACCGGTGCGAGCGGCCCGGCAGATGAGTTGCACCGCCTGGTCGACAGTCTCGTCCCTGACCACTACCTCGATCTTCACCTTGGAGAGCAGCCTGATATTGGCCTCAACCCCCCGGTAGACCTCTTTCCATCCTCTCTGCAGCCCGCACCCCTTGACCTCGGAGACAGTCACGCCGGGGTTGCCGAACTGCCCAAGGGCATCTACCACCGCCTCCAGCTTTTCAGGCCTGATCACACACTCAATCTTGGTCACTGGTCTTACTCCTTCCCTCTCTGAGATGAATACCACCTGTAATATCGCGATTTAACCAATAGCAATATTCGGCTCTGTTAATCCTTTTTCCTCTTTTTCCGATGGCTAACCGCCACTAAGATTGCCACTTTAAGGTATGGGGACACTCACTCTGCGCCTGAATATCCCCATCCCCAAGTGATGCTTTGCCCATGTATTAGACCTACGAAATATAATCGTAGGCGCGCTCGCCGTGCATCGGCAGGTCGAGACCGGCGGTCTCCTCTGCCTCGCTTGCCCGGAGGCTGGTGAACAGGCCGACCACCTTCAGAATAATGAAGGTCATGGCCGCAGCGAAGGCCCAAGTGGCAACGATACCAATCAGTTGTACCCCGACCTGCCTGGGGTTGCCATAGAACAGGCCATTGTGGCCGTTGGCGTTGATGGCGGTGGTTGCAAACAGGCCGGTGGCCAGGGCGCCCCAGGTGCCGCCGATACCGTGCACGCCAAAGGTATCCAGGGCGTCGTCATAGCCCAACTTCGCCTTCATGGCAGTGACTGCAAAATAGCAGACGATACCGGCCACCAGGCCGATGACTATTGCCGCCATCGGGTTGACAAAGCCGGAGGCGGGAGTGATCGCCACCAGTCCGGCCACGCAGCCGCTGGCCGCCCCCAGCATGGTCGGCTTGCCGTTGTGAATCCACTCGGTACAGAGCCAGGACAGGGCAGCGGCAGCGGCAGCAGTATTGGTCACTATAAAAGCGTTGGCGGCCAAACCATTGGCGGCCAGGGCGCTGCCGGCGTTAAACCCGAACCAGCCGAACCAGAG
This sequence comes from uncultured Peptococcaceae bacterium, assembly GCA_963767365.1. Lineage (GTDB taxonomy): Bacteria > Bacillota > DSM-12270 > Thermacetogeniales > Thermacetogeniaceae > Palsa-1188. The sequence goes on along the minus strand of CAVYEE010000004.1, from coordinate 9,316 downwards.
CAGTCCGGCGCCCAGCACAACAAAAGGCAGGTTGTGCGGCAGCATCGGCTCTTTCCTGTACCCGAGGCGCTTGCCCAGGACAAGCGCCGTCACCAGGCCGGAGACGCCGGAGCTGATGTGCACGACCGTGCCCCCGGCAAAGTCCAGCACACCCAGCCTGTTGAGCCAGCCCCCGTAACCCCAGACCCAGTGCGCCAGGGGATCGTAAACGATGGTCGTCCAGAGCAGGGTAAAGATCAGGAAGGCCGGAAAGCGAAACCTCTCCGCAAAGGAGCCGGAGATCAGGGCGGCGGTGATGACGGCGAACATGAGCTGGAAAGCCACGTATGCCAGTTGCGGAATGGTCGCCGCATAGTTCGGATTGGGAGCAAAGCCTACCCCGTTCAAACCCAGCCACGAGAGGCTGCCAATCAGGTGCAGCTTGTCGGGGCCAAAGGCGATACTGTAACCGAACAGCACCCACTGCACGGAAATCAGGCAGATAATGATAAAGGAATGCATGATGGTGGAGAGCACGTTCTTGCGGCGCACCATGCCGCCATAGAAGAAGGCCAGGCCCGGGGTCATCAGCAGCACCATGGCGGCGCCGATCAGCACGAAGGCCGTATCGCCGTGGGAGATCTTCGGCGTTGTGTCAGCCGCCCAGGCAATGCCTGTACTTGCCAACCATAACAGGGGCAGCAGGCAGCCGGCCCAAATCACTCTTTTCTTCACAATAACAACCCCTCCAGTTCTTATCCAATAACTTCGCTTTGCTTCGTTTGAATATCCATCTAAAATTCTCACTTCTTAAGCTTCGAGGTTCTTATCGAACATCGGGCTTCAAGCATCGAGAAAACTTCCTGCTTTGCACCTCCTTTTCCCTACAAAGACAAAGCCCCCTAATCCTGGGAACAACCTTGTTCCCAAAACAGGGGGCAACACTGCCTTGCCGCAACCGCAGCATCGCGGCAGCGACCATATGAGATTTCATTCATCAAATGCGGGATCGGAAATAAAAAAACCCCGCTCTGTTTGGACGGGGTAATTCCCTATACAATCACACACAATCATAGGGACTTCCTCATCCCTAGTTCTGATCCGGCGCCTCTGCCGAAAAAGAAACTAACATTAAAATTATAAATAGGGGACCGCGCTTTCGTCAACGTGATTCCGACAAGTATTTTGTATACTCGTCCCGTGCTCTCGCTATTGAAGACGTTTGCATAAGTCCATAATCAATGCCTATTCAAAAAGAAAAATAACAAGGCCAGCCCTGCGGCAAACAAAGCTGCCGCTAAGATAATCACCCAATTAATACCATTATTGGGGGCTACTGAAGTGAATGGCGGATCTGGCTCAGTCAGCCATTTTAGATCGACGTTTTGTGGCTGCCGTAAATCATTGGCCATTTCCAGCGCCGAAGCGTACCTCTCCTCCTTGCGGCGACGCAATGCCCTTCTGACAGCAGCCCAGATGCCGGGATGCAGATCCGGCCAGATGGCGGTCAATGGCTTGGGGTTGGCAGTCATATGCTGATACATGGTGGTCAAAGGGTTGTCTCCGGTAAAGGGAGGAGTTCCGGCCAGGAGATGATAGATAAGACACCCGACAGCATAGATGTCGCTCCTGGCGCCCCCGCGCTCGCCCTTGATCTGTTCCGGAGCCATGTACTCCGGCGTTCCCATCAGCCCGGAAAACCCCCTCCAGGTCACCCGCGGGGCGCCTTCCATCATCGCGATGCCGAAGTCGATGATCTTCAGGCGGCCATCCGTGCCCAGCAATAAATTCTCCGGTTTGATGTCGCGATGATAAACCCCTCGTTGGTGGCAATAATACAGGACTTCCAGCAGGTTGGACGCCATGTCCACCACCTGATCCGCCGGAAGACGGCCCTTTTCCTTTAGAATTGCCACCAAGGGTTCTCCATCCATGTACTTTAATGCCAGATACGGCGGATAAGGCGGATTGCCATCGGAAAATGACAGGGCCACAGGGACGTCCGGATGATCGAGCAGCTTGCCGATGGCCAGCTCGCGCCGGAATCGTTCATAAACTGCCGGGTCACCCAATTGAGAGAGGTCCGGAAATTTGAGCACAACCTTGTCATTGGTGCTGACGTCTTCTGCCAGGAAGGTGCCGGCAAAACCCCCATGGCCCAGGGGACAGACCAGCTTATACCTATTGTCGATGACAGCGCCTGCTTCGGGTATAAACACGTTCTCTCTACCTCTCATTTCAGAGGTCGGATGCATGAAATCCGACTTCTTGCCTCTTACCTCTGTGGTCAGATGGCGCTTTCCCCGGTCTCCCCGGTGCGAATGCGGATGGCTTCTTTGACGGGGTAGGTGAAGATCTTGCCGTCACCCATCTCGCCCGTACGCGCGGCTTGCAGGATTACCTTGATCACCTGATCCTTCAGGCTGTCTGAAACCACCATCTCTACCTTGGTCTTGGGCAGCAGGTTGATATCGAATTCGGTGTTCCAATCGAGTTCAGTGTGCCCTTTGGTCAAACCGCACCCGATGGCCTCGGTGATGGTCATGCCCTTGATGCCTAATTTACCCAGGGCATCTTTAACCTCAACAAGTTTATTGGGGCGGATTATGCATTCAATTTTCGTCATTGGTGACACCGCCTTTGTGGTTTTTACTTTCTGGTTACTATAGATCCAAACAGCAGTTTTGTCCATAAAGAAGTAAAAATATTTTCAAGAACTGCTTCAGCAGAACGTGCTTTTCATTTACTACCGACTTTTATAATCAATATGGTCATATTGTCATAGCCGCCGCGCTCGTTTAACTCTTCGATCAACTTGTTCAAGGCACCGGCCGCATGGCCCTGTTCCAACAAAAACGCCTTCAGTTCTAATTCGGTGGCATGTTCCAAGATGCCGTCCGTCATCAGGCAGAACAGATCACCCGGTAAGACGTTGCCTGTGTACAGATCCGCGGGCATGATGGGCTGTTCTCCCAGCGACCGCAGCAGCACGTGCTTGTTCGGGTGGGAGCGCGCCGCCTCCGGGGATACAAAACCCAAGCGCACCAGCCTTCCCACCAGGCTGTGATCCTTGGTCAACTGCACGAACTTTCCCGACCGCAATAAAAACGCCTTGGAATCACCCACGTGGGCGATATGAAACCGGTCCTGCCTGAGCAGCAGCGCAGTCAATGTGCACTGCATGTTGTTGAACGACTGGTTGGTCTTTGCCAGGTCAAAAATATGCACAGCGGTATGATTAAAGGCATCCCTCAACCGCCCGGGCAGCTTTTCCGTATAACTACCGAAATAATACTCCTGCAGTAAGGTATTCACCGCCTCGGCACTGGCCGCCTCCCCGGCCAAATTCCCGCCCACACCGTCGGAGACGGCAAAGAGGCTGCCCAGTCTATTTTTGACCTGGTGATCCGTAGGCAGGTAATACCCGTAGTAGTCCTCGTTATGAGGGCGCAGTTGGCCCTTGTCGGTACACCCACAGACCTGTAGATGCTTCCCATAACTGCTATCTTGTTGCCGTAATGGCTCTCCCATCCAAATGCCCCCAATTGGCATCAGGGCACCCAAGCAGTGCCCTGCCACCATAAGTAATTTGCCCCTATTCCTTAAGACGGGGAGTATTCCCCTTTTTCCATGTTGGAGATGAGTCTCTATTCCAGGTAAGCGCCGACCATTTTACGTCCCGTTACCCGGCTGTTGATCGAGAAGTAGACAATGCCCACCGCCAGCCAGATCACTGTAGCTACGATCGCCACCATGGCAGCGACCTGGGTCATGCCCCCGCCCAGGATGCCGAGGTAGATGACCGCCAGCAACATCCCGATGTTCGCCAGCAAGCCGAGGACAGGCACTATTATGTGCGTGAAGGCATTGCGGCTGGGTGGCGCAGAAAGGCCACCAGGGCGATCAGGTTGGTCATCCCATAGAGCAGGAAGGTCCCGATGTTGGACAGCAGGGTGACCGCCGTTAAACCGGTGATCGATAACACCCCATAAGCGCCAACCACGGCGGACGACTATGGTCATTACCCAGACTGCGGTATACGGTGTGGCATGCCTATGGTGCAGAGCGTTCAGCATGCTGGGAACTTCCCCGTCCTGGGCCATGGCGTAAGTCACCCGCACACCGGTGTTCATGCAGGCCAGCGTCGTGCCGAACACGGCGATGGCTACCGAAATAGCGACTACGATCATCAGGGCGAAGCCGGAATGATTCAACAGGGTATCGCCGAGGATCTTGCACATGTCGCCGATCGGCGCCCCGGAAGCGGCCGCCGCGGCGATCCCGCTGACTGGTCGCCCCGTTGACCGTCGCGGTGTAGGCGTTATTCAGCCAGGCATTGGCGCCGAAGTACTCGAAGAGGTAGAAGATCAGCCCCTGCATGACTCAGGAGATGATCACGCCGCGGCTGACGTGCTTGGGAGATTTGGATTCAGCCGCCAGGGCGGTGGCGGACTCGAAGCCGACCAACAACAGGATGGCGATAGTTGCCTGGAACAACACGTTGGGAATACTGTGCACCGCCACCACCGACGCCAGGCTGGAATGGACGAACTGGACGTGCTGCGGGTTGGTAAACCGGTAGATCAGCGCCAGCACCGTGATGAACACCAGTGACACGATCTGAATCACGTTGATGACAATGCTGGTCAGGGTCGAACCGTTGATGCCGCGGAAGGCCACGTAACCGGTGCGCGAAGGAGAACACTACCGCCACCACGATCTGCCAGAAGGGCGACAGATTTACTCCGAACTGACCGAAGATGTAGATGATCATTACGGCCATCATCGCCACCATCACCCCGGGATAAACCCAGTAGTACAGGTGGGAGAACCAGCCGACGATCACCTTCGACAATCTCGAAAATGCTGACAGTTTCGATGGCTCGTTCAAGAAGGCCTGCTCGGTAAAGTAGTACGAGCTGCCGGTGCCGGCCTCGGGATACTTCTCCGCCAGCATGGAATAGGAGATGGCGGTGAGAAAGGCCAGGATCAGCGCCAGAAACAGCCCGGCGAACATGTCCATGGCGGTGGTCTTGCCGGCCGTGTTCACCTGGGCCGCCTGCACCTGGAAGGTGATCCACAGGAACGCCCCCGGGGCGATCAGGGCCATGGCGTTGACCGTTACCCCGGTAAGGTTCAGAGTTTTCTTCATTTCAGCCATAATTCCTTGACCCCCTTTTTGTATTGGGTGACAGCATTTTGAATTCAGCCCTTCGCGTTTGTTGCGTATCGCATCACATCCTCAAGATAAACACAAAAAGCTCCGATCCCAGGAACAACACCGTTCCCTGAAACAGGGGCTTCTCTGCCTCGCCGGTCAGGCGTCCTTGCTGGCCGGCGCTACACTATCCTCACTTGAAAACAAAAATCCCCGCTATTATAACGGGGACATCCTTATCCCGGTTGGCTTCTTCGCCAATCAACACTTTATTTGTATCATGCCTCTCTCGAAATATCAACCCCAGGAACAGAAGTATCCTGTATACTTCAGTGCAGTTTCAAAATGAGCTTCCCCCGATAAAGTGGACACCAAGTTAAGCAACTTTTCTCAGGCTCTCGTAGTTTTCCGGACATGCGTTCCCGGATCTCAGGATGGGTGTAAAGATAAGCCTTGCTCACTCCAGATTCTCCGTATTTATTCGGTCCGAAATGCCGATGACGATAGATGTTGCGGAGCGATTTGCACATCAATCCAGCAGTACCCCTTGTTCATCACAAACGCCGCACCGGACCGGAACCAGGGTGCGCCCGCTGCTAGCGTCGATGTACGGAGCGACATCCATCTGGACACCGGGCGTCTGGTTGTTGATGAAATACTGGTTCATGCCGATCACGAAATCGGCGGAAGTGATGGTACTGGCGGCGAACGACGGCAGGGCTGAGAAGGAAAATGCGATGATTGCGGCAAGCGCCAGGGATGCCATAACCTTATTGTTAAGCCTTAACATGCGAATCAATCTCCTTGATTTGAATTTGACATTGTTAGTCGATCTCTCGTAAGTTCAGCACCTTGTCTTGCGGGAATCCCCTTATATCCGAGGTGACCACTTTTAGTTCGTGCAACTGAGCGGTAGCGGCAATTAGAGCGTCCGCCATGCCTAGACTTTCTCCCTTAATCTTCGATAGTCGCCTGATTGTTGCCGCCTGCGCGGCCACGGCCTGATCGACAGGTATAATGATCCAATCTTGCAAGAGGTCCTCAATTGCTTTTTGTGTCTTTGGAGTATTAGCGCCAAATAACAGCTCGTGATAGACCACGGCACTGGTTTTGGTTAGCCCGGCCTCGGCATTGGTGGCCAGCCAGTCCCTCGCCATTTTTGAAAGTTTACCCGTCAGAAGATCGATAATGGCACAGGTGTCAATCAGGTAGCTCATTGTCTGTCCCCCTATCGTTCTCCTCATCACGTATCCGGCGCACCCAGTCTGCGCCTCCGTTTACCCAGTCGGGAACGTCTTGCTCGCCCAAACTGCCGTAGGCCCTGCGTATCTTTTCTGCCATACGCAACCCCGAGAGATAACGAGTAACCGCTTCTGCTACTACTTCGTTACGACTCGATCCCGCCTGATTCACCACAGCATCAAGATCTTTAACGAGGGCAAGGGGAAATCTTAGATGTACCATCTGATAGTTAGTCATTATATTTCACCTCTAGTTACTGGTATTATATCAGATGGAGATACAAACTCAAGCGGCCGCCAACTCTTCGAGAGTCATCCGGCCGGCGCTAACTTGCTCAACAACCCTTCCCATATCCCGCGTCCCCAGCCCCCAAGCATTGCGGTTTCATCGCTGACCGCCCGGCCAAATAAGAATTCCAGTCAAACGCTATCGAGCAACGCTCCTTACAGATATGAACCGCTTTCTTCCCAGGAGTCGCCGCCCCGGAGAGGTTGTTGGCGAAGAAGTCCACCGTGTAAAGCAGGCCGAAGTTGAGCAGGTGTGATTCTTCAAGGCCTTGGTACAGCGAGGCCTGCGGCTGCGGGTTGACCTGGTCCGTCACCTGCTGGTAGTAGGCCACCGCCTGGGTCCGGGTCTGCATCGCGCTCCCCGGTATCCCGACGCCGGCAGCGCGGCGTAGATGGTCACCAGCACCAGGATGACCGCCAGCGTGATCGCCAGCGCCGGGAGGCCGAACGTGGCTACCAGATACCGGAGAAAAGATTTGGCGGCCTGTTTGGCCGCCATTTTGATGATGCTTTTGGCATAGTTTTTGAATGTTTGGCCTGGGTCCGCCATCGGCCATCACCTCGTCAACCGGTTGAAATCGACGATATCCTCCAGACCCATCGATTTTTCTACCGGCGGGCTGTTTTGGCTTATAGCGGGTCTTTGCGCATAGAGCTTTCCGTGCTTGCCGGAACTGATTGGTTGGCTCCGGAACCCGACGTATTTTCCGGCGTCGGCTGCACTTCCGCCCCCGCCGCTGCGCCCATTGCAGTCCCCGTCTGGCTCGACTGAGGGCTGCTTTGGCTCACACCAGGCCCGCCTTGCGCCGGTGAGCTTCCAGAGCTTTCAGACCCTTGCGGAGCGCCGTGCAGAAGCCGGGACCCCATCGCCATCGCAGTGCCAGCGACATGCGCTCCAGTGGCGCCGCCAAGAAGCGCCCCGGCCGCCTGTCCGACGGCCGCCGGTTTGCTTGTTCCTTCCTACCGGCTTGGGCCAGAGCCTGATGGGCCTGGCCGATGTTGCTCGCGATCCGCCTGCCGGCGGCTGCCCCGGCCTGGGCGAAGGCGTGGCCCTGCCCGAAGGGCATCCCCGCTACGGTTCCCATCACGCCGCCCAGCACGGCGGCTCCCTTGGCAACCGTGTTGTAGTTTTTGGCGAACCCGCCGGCTATGGCGGTTGCGCCGGATGATCCGCTTCCTCCGGCATCAGGCGGCGTGTTGAATCCGCCGCCATCGCCGCCTGGGGCCTGGGCTGTCGATCCTGCGCCTGTGGCGGCGCCGCCGAACTTAAGCCCCGTCATGGTGCCGAGAATCTTCGGCACCCCCATTATGCCTGCTATACCTGCTGTAGCTCCGGCGGCGATTCGCTCCTCCGGCACCCCGAAGATATTCAGCCACATGTTGATGAGGTTGCGGAGGAACTGTCCGACCGGGATGACCAGAGTGATAATGACTATCTTCGCCCACCATTGGCCGAGGATGCCCGCCACGCCGGTGCCCGCCGCCGACCCTTGAATCGTCGTCAGGATGGCGAAGAAGAACGACAGTGTTAGTGCGTGTGCGGCCTGCATCATGATGTTGCTGAACAGTTCCGCGCTCCACATAATGAAGCTCTGCCGGGTCGGGTTCAAAACATAGGTCCAGAGCACGATCGGAGCGATCGCCAGAAGCAGCAGGGTGAACACCGCGGGTATGACGTACAGGATGTTGAAATAGAGCAGCAATCCGGCCATATAGAGAGCGATGAATGCGTCCGAGAGCACGTTGCCGGTGGCCACCGAGTTGCTAACGCTGATGCCGTGGAGCTGCGCCCCTGCGAACTGCACCAGCGCCCCGTTCACCGTGAAAATTGCCGTGGCGAACCAGGGCACCAGGTAAAGCATCAGAAAACCGAACACCCAGCGCCAGATGCCTTTATAGGCCTCGGCCCGCTCCCGCTCGTCCTGCGCCCGGCTGGCCTGCCAGGCCAGAAACAGGAGCACCAGTGCCATAAACAGGACCCTCGTGCAGAGCGTCAGCCCCTGATACCACTGCATGGCCGTGTCCCAGGCGCTCTGTTGCAGAAACGCCCCGTCGCCGAATATGAGTGATTTGAGCGCATTAAGATCCGGCCAGGCTGGTGATGGCGTTGGCGACCGCGTTGATCGGTATTGCCAGAACCGTTCCCATCGGGCTGCCCTGGTCTTCGGTAGAGCTCGGTGCTCTGGCTGCCGCCGCCAACGGGGGCAGTCCCCTGCGCCTGAACCGGAGCCCCTGATCTCCCCAGGTTACGGTAAGCCTGCCCCCCGTAGCCGGATATGGTGCCGAGATTATTTACAAAATAGACCTGCACGACATATTGATTTCCAGTCGCCGGCGCCCCAGTCCCCAATGCTTACTGAATCATGCTCGAAGTGATGGAAAGAGTCAATGGATTGGCGTCGGAGTCCGCCACGGCAGTCTGCATGTTGTTAGGGTTTGCGACATTCCACCAAGTCACTGTTGTTCCTGACCCCTCGCCCATCAGGGGGGGTAGCGGTGACATCGATACAATCGTTGGTCAGATCGTAACTAACCGACCAAGTGCCAGGCAAATCAAAGGACGCAGTCCTTACTCCTCCTACGGCATATAAAAGCACGAAGCATGCAACCATGATCGCCAGGCTTTTAAATAATCCGGCCGCTAGATCTG
>CAVYEE010000003.1:0-9054 GCA_963767365.1 uncultured Peptococcaceae bacterium | reverse complement strand
GAATTATAAGATAGGTATGGAGAACAGTCGTTTCTCCTGCGGCTCTGTTCAGTATGTGTGCCGGGAAATTCGGGCTGTTATAATGAATAAGCTCAACCTGGGGGACCAGGATAATATATGTATAATCTCAGGTGAGAGCATCGCGGTAGAGGCCGCCATGATTGTTGCTGAGGGCAGTGTCATTGCTGTGGAATATGACCGCAGGGATCGGATTACCATGAAAGAGAATGTTGAGAAATTTGGCCTGAGCAACATAATAATCGTTGAGTCTCTGAAAGATGGTATCCCGGATAAACTGCCGGTGCCGGACGTAGCGTTTATAGTGGCTTCTCCGAGGATCGGCAGTGAAATAAAGAGTCTGCTGGCCATCAATCCCGCCATGGATTTTGTGATCTACACGTTGGACTTCGAAATTCTAACGTCTCTTCCTGCTTTGTTTCGGGAAAACGGCTTGGAGCGCACTGAAGCAATCCATATAGAGGTATCGCGAGTCAATAGCAAAAACATGACGGAGCCATTTCCAGCTCCTTGGCTGATCTCTGGCAGAAGCGTTAAAGGATAGTAATAACGTTGCGGTCTGGATACCGCTGGCATAGGATAATTTGTTAAAGCTGCATGAAGAGACCTGTTGAGGCCGCTACTCTTGAGCTGATGAATTTCGCTGTACATGTTCCACCCCGTCAAATGGATTCTCCACCCCCTTCAGTCAAAGAGTATAGCAATCGACTGAAGAGCTGTGGGAAAGATCATCCATTTAATGTCCGAAATTCATCCCTTTTATTTTACCGTTCACAGGTTCATGTTCAGATCATTAATCCTATGTTCAAGACATTAATCCAATGTTCAGAACATTAATCCCACGATACACCAAACAAACGATTGGATATAGGCCTATTCCACCGTCACGCTCTTCGCCAGATTCCTCGGCTTATCGATGTCACACCCCCGGGCGTCGGCCATGTAGTAGGCAAACAACTGCAACGGCACCACGCTCAGCAGCGGCGCCACGAACGAGGGTGCCTCCGGGAGCCTGATCACTTGGTCGCAGGTGCTCTCCACCAGTTCCTGTCTTGCCCAGGCTGAGGCCAATCACCGTGCCGTCACGGGCCTTGACTTCCTTGACATTGCTGATCAGCTTCTCCAGCAGGTCGTCCTGGGTGGCCAGGGCGATCACCGGCACGCCCTCCACGATCAGGGCCAGGGTGCCGTGCTTCAACTCCCCGGCGGCGTAGGCCTCGGCGTGGATGTAGGAGATCTCCTTGAGCTTCAGCGCTCCCTCCAGGGCCACGGCGTAATCCAGGCCGCGCCCCAGGAAGAAGACGTCCTGGCAGTTATAGTACTGCTTGGCTAGCTCCTCGATTTTCTCCTTCTGGTCCAGAATCTGGTCAATCTGATCCGGCAATTGCTCCAGGGCAGCCACGATCTCTGCTTCCTGCTTTGGAGTGATGGCGCCCCGCTCCTTGGCGAACAGCAGTCCCAGCAGGTACATCACCAGCACCTGGGTGGTGTAGGCCTTGGTGGAGGCCACGGCAATCTCCGGCCCCGCCCAGGTGTAGATCACGTCGTCCGCCTCCCGGGCCACCGAACTGCCGACCACGTTGGTCACCGCCAGCACGTGGCAGCCCCGCTTCTTGGCCTCTCGCAGGGCGGCCATGGTGTCTGCGGTCTCCCCGGACTGGCTGACGATCACCACCAGTGTCTTGGGGTCGAGCAGCGGGTCGCGGTAGCGGAACTCTGACGCCAGGTCGACCTCCACCGGGATGCGGGCGAGCTTCTCCAGCACGTACTTGCCGACCATGCCGGCGTGGTAGGCGGTGCCGCAGGCAACGATACTCACCTTGGTGAAGCTGCGGATTTGCTCGGGGGTCAGGCTGATCTCGCTGAGCTTGATGCCCTTGCCATCCTTGGTCAACCTGCTGCCCAGGGTGTTCTTGATGGCCAGGGGCTGCTCGCAGATCTCCTTCAGCATGAAGTGCGGGTAGCCGCCCCGCTCCGCCGCCTGGGCGTCCCAGTTGACGTGGAAGATCTCCTTGTGCACCGGGCGGTCCTGGAAGTCGACGACGTTGATGCCGTCCGGGGTCAGTTCCACGATCTCCCCGGCGTTCAGGAGGTAGATCTGACGGGTATAGGGAAGCAGCGCCGGGATGTCCGAGGCCACGAAGTACTCGCCGTCGCCGATCCCGGCCACCAGCGGGTTGTCCTTGCGGGCGGCCACGATCCGGTCCGGGTGGTGTTCACTCAGCAGCACCACGGTGTATGAGCCGCGTACCTGCACCAGGGCGTCCCGCAGGGCGAGGCGCAGGTTTCCCTGGTAGGCCTCCTCCACCAGGTGGGCCAACACCTCGGTGTCGGTCTCCGAGGCAAAGTGGTGCCCGTTGGCCTGCAGGCGCTCCCGCAGCTCGGCGAAGTTCTCGATGATGCCGTTGTGGACCACCGCAAATTTATGCGTGCAGTCGAAATGGGGGTGGGCGTTGCGGTCGGAAGGCCGCCCGTGGGTCGCCCAGCGGGTGTGGCCGATCCCGATCTGGGTGTTGCCACTGCTGGGTGCCGAGGTAATCGTCGAGGACGGCGATCCGTCCCATCTTCTTGTGTACCTTAAGGGTGCCCTCGCTCAGGTAGGCCACTCCCGCGGAGTCATACCCGCGGTATTCCAGGGTCTTCAAGCCTTTCATCAAGACAGAAACCGCGTCCTGGCTACCAAGGTAGCCGACAATGCCGCACATCCTCAGATCTCTCCTTTGGCTGCTGCGCGCGGCGCGGCTCCGCTCCCAGCCGGGCACCTCTTTGTCCCGGAGATTGCTCTCCGGATTTGAAGGTTCCCTTACGGTGGTGGGACACCGAGGGGCATCCGCCGAAAGCTTCGATTAACCCCTTCCTCGTCAACCAGCCGTGCCGGATTCAGAAGTCAGGATTGCCAGGCAATCTTGCCGCTCACTCCTGACCTCTGAACTGGCTGGTTCGGGCGCTACCGTATGTCTAGCGGAGTCTGCACGGGGACCTGGTCCCGGCGCAGCGCACTGAATTTACGGCCGGCCTCTTCAACCGGACCGCTCTTGCTTCACCCTATTATATTATATTTTTCAGAAATAGGGACTAAAAATATTTGACAATATTCTGCATAATTCGATCCTAACGATTAGCTCTCTATCGCCTCCCAGCTCCAGCGTTCAAAGGCAACATGGTTTTCCGAAATTGTTAGCTTCAATTGTGGGAACTGCTCAAGAACAACTCCACTCCCAACTCGGCCCTGACCACCTCCGACAGGGCGGACACCACCTCCATTAACTCGTCCTCCCGGGGGCCCTCCCCCATCACCCGCACCAGGGGCTCGGTGCCCGAAGGCCGCACCAGGATCCGGCCCCGGCCGGCCAGCTTTTGCTCGGCCAGGCGCACCGCTTCGGCGATCACCGGGTGGCCGTTCAATGCCTGCTTGTCCTGCACCTGAATGTTGACCAACACCTGGGGAAAACGGGTCATCTGCCCGGCCAGCCTCGACAGCGGCTGCTTCGACTCTCTCACTACCTTTAACAGCTCCAGGGCGGTCAGCAGACCGTCGCCGGTGGTGGTGCGGTCGAGAAAGATGATGTGCCCGGACTGCTCGCCCCCCAGCACCGCCTGCGACCGGCGCATCTCCTCCAGGATGTAGCGGTCGCCCACCTTGGTCTCCAGCACCTCGATGCCGGCGTTGCGGAAGGCCTCCCAGAGGCCGAGGTTGCTCATCACCGAGACGACCACCCGGTTGCCCGGCAGGGTTCCCTTCTGCTGGCGGGTCAGGCCGCAGACGACCATGGTCTGGTCGCCGTCCACCATGCTCCCCTGTTCATCGACAGCGATCAGCCGGTCGGCGTCCCCGTCGAAGGCCAGCCCCAGGTCGGCCTCGCAGGTCCGGCACCACCCGCTGCAGCGGCTCGATATGCGTGGAGCCGCACCCGGCGTTGATGTTGGTCCCGTTCGGTTCGCCGTAAATGATGTGCACCTGGGCGCCCAGGCCGGTAAACAGCTGGGGCGCGATATGGGAGGCGGCGCCGTTGGCGCAGTCGATCACCAGTTTCAGTCCGGTCAGGTCGAGGCCACCGGCCTGTTCCTTCAAAAAAGCCAGGTAGCGTTCGACGCAGTCCCGATCCACGGCCACCCGCCCGATCCCCTCCCCCACCGGCTGGGGAAAGGTGAATTGCTCATCCAGGACCAGGGCCTCGATCTCCTCCTCCACCGCATCCGGCAGCTTGAAGCCATCCCCGGCGAAGAACTTGATCCCGTTGTCGGGCACCGGGTTGTGCGAGGCGGAGATCATCGCCCCGGCGCAGCAGTCCATGGTCCGGGCCAGGTACGCCAGCCCCGGCGTGGGGATCACCCCGGCCCTGACGCAGTCACCGCCAACCGACAGGATGCCCGCCGTCAAGGCGGCCTCCAGCATATCACCGGAGATCCGCGTGTCCTTCCCGATGACGATCCGCGGCCTGGCGCCGTGCCGGTTGAGGACGTAAGCCCCCGCCTGGCCGAGGCGGAATGCCAGTGCCGCCGTGAGGTCCTTGTTGGCCACGCCCCTGACCCCGTCCGTACCGAAAAGAATGCCCATCCTGCTGAAATACCTCCCGTAGCAATGCCACCTGTCAGCAAATTAGTCTTCATTGATACCATTTATACTACGTTATGCAGCGATGTACCGCCCTCCAGATCGCCAGAAAGCTCGGTAAAAGAGGCGGCGGCCCTATTCCGTGTCAGAAGAGGAAATGCGGTAGAAGCAAGATCATGGTATGATGGGAATGTTTGAACAGGCTTAGGGGATTGAGCTGCTCTTATTGCATACTTTAACTAGAAACGACAAGGATCAAAAATCATGAGCGTACCGGATCAGACGAAAAGATCTCTGAACAACCCCTTTCTCCCTTTAAGGCACAGCAACTTCAGATACTACTGGATCGGCATGTGCATCTCCCTGATCGGCACCTGGATGCAGAATGTCGCCCAGCCCTGGTTGGCCTATACGCTGACCAAGTCAGCTTTTTTACTCGGCGTGGTCGGCGCTATCCAGTTCATGCCTGTGCTGCTGTTCTCGCTTTTTGCAGGGGTTCTGGTAGATCGGTTTGACAAGAAGAAGATCCTGATTTTTACCCAATCAGCGTCTCTGGTAGTCACCCTGATTTTAGCGCTCCTCGATTTTGGCGGACATATTCAGTACTGGCACATCCTGGTGCTGGCTGCGGCCCTGGGGTTTGTCAACACGCTCGATATGCCGGCGCGTCAATCGTTTGTCATCCAGATGGTGGGTAAAGAGGACTTGATGAACGCCATCGCCCTCAACTCTGCCGTGTTTAACACAGCCAGGATTGTGGGGCCGGCGATCGCCGGCGTGGTGATGGGTTTGGTTGGCGTCGGAGTGTGTTTTCTGGCCAATTCGATCAGCTTTGCCGCGGTCGTGATCAGCCTGTTTTTTATCCATCCAATGAAAATTACCGGTCAGGACAGACCGGCTCAGGACAATTCATTATCAATCAGGCACATCCTGGCCGAGATCAAGGAGGGCATCAAGTACATCTACCGTCGCCCAATTCTCCTCGATGCCGTATTGTTGATGGCCATCATCGGCACCTTCGCCATGAACAACAACGTTCTCATCCCTGTCTTTTGCCGAGGTTGTTCTGAAACAGGGCGGAATGGGCCTGGGCATCCTCTTCTCCTGCTCCGGAATTGGAGCACTTATCGGCGCCATGCTGGTTGCCGTCACGAGCAAGTCTGGACCCAATAAATTTGTGATCTATGTCGTCCCGACGATCATCGGCATCTTCCTGATCCTGAACAGCTTCACCACCAACTTCCTGCTGGCCGGACTTTACATCGCGGCGACCGGTCTTTTCTTCAACCTGTTCAGCTCCACCATAAACTCCACTCTGCAGATCAACACCGGGAATGAGTTCCGCGGCCGGGTGATGAGTGTGTATACCCTCGTTTTTTCCGGTTCCACGCCGATTGGGAACCTGTATGCCGGCCTGGCCGACGATTATCTCGGCGCCAGGTTCGGCTTTGCTGCCTGCGGAGCGATCACGGTGATCCTGCTTATTCCCATGTACCTGTACAAGCTCCGGAATCGAAAAAGGATGGTGATGAGTGATGAGTGACACTCACTCGCCGCTTACTGGCCCGGCTGCGGCGGCGCTCCGGTTGCCGCCGCGCCCAACTCCACCGTCACCTGCACCTGCCCCTGGGTGACCAGGAACACGCCCTGCGGCAGCATCAGGTCCACGTTCTGGACGACCAGGTCTGTGGCGCCCGAGATGTCCACCGGCTGGGTATAGACCGTGACCAGTCCGGCCAACACGTCCTGGGGGCCGGTGAGTTCCACCAGGGCCGGCTCGACCACCACCGATTTGACCGCCAGGTTCGGACCGGGGGTGCCGCTGATATCGGCAATGACCGGGACCGTCTTGACCGGCTCGCTGGGCACCACCGGAACGACCACAGATACCTCTTTCGGATTCATCTCCAGCTTGTCGTTGGGTTCGGAGAACTGCAGGGAAACCTTGGTGGTGATGTCGGTGTTTACCCCGGCGGCGTTGACCACCGCCTGGACCTCCTGAATTCCTCCGAGCAGTCCGCTGGGGCCGCTCACCGTCACCTGGCCGGGTGTGGCTACGGGATCCAGGGTCATGAAGCCTGAGGCGGGAGTGCCCTGCAGCACCACCTTCACCGGCACCTTCTTATCCGCCATGTAGTCCAGGCTGATCCGTACCGTCTGGGGATAGATGCTCAACACCCGGATGTTATCCGGCACACCGGTCTGGATCGGCAGGTAGCGGACCCCCGTCTGTCTGGCCGGATACGTCCACGTAAGCATGAATGTCCTGTTCCTGCCAGGGACTGCACCAGGCTCTTGGCGCCGCTGACGGTGATCGTCACCTCCGGCAGCGGACGTCATGGATACCAACTGCGTTGCGGTTGGGCGCAGTTCTATCGGGCGGGTGAAAGTCTGTTTGGCCATTGGGTCAAGCTGCCCGGTCACGAAGTACCAGAGCAAAAAAGCCAGGCACACCGCCAGGATCTTGTAGCCGACGTTGTAGCGCACCAGCCAGTTCTCCCGCTTATCTCCGGCCATTCTTCACCCTCCCCGTCCTCCTGTTAACCGGCCGGATGTATTCCTCCAGCCGCTTTTCCAGGTCCAATCCGCTCAGGCCCCTGGTGATCCTGCCGTCCTCGGCCAGGGAGATCATCCCGGTCTCCTCGGAGACCACCAGGGAGACCGCATCGCTGTGCTCGGTGATGCCGATGGCCGAGCGGTGCCTGGTACCCAGTTCCTTGCTCAGGTAGGGGTTTTCCGTCAGGGGTAGAAAGCAGGCTGCGGCCAGCATCCTGCCGTTGTGGACGATCACCGCCCCGTCGTGCAGGGGAGTGTTGGGCTCGAAGACATTGACGATCAGTTCGGCGGTAACCAGGGCGTCCATCTTGACGCCGCTGTCGATATACTCCTGGAGGCCGGTCTCCCGCATGAACACGATCAGGGCGCCCACCTTGCGCCGGGACAGCACCTCTGTCGCCCGGATGATCTCCCGCACCGCCTGCTGGTTATCCTCGTCGAAATTAAACAGGGAGCGCCCCAAGAACCCGCTCCGGCCCAACCGCTCCAGGGCGCGGCGCAGTTCCGGCTGAAAGACCACCGGCAGGGCCACGAACAGGGCGGTCCAGGTCTTCTCCAGCAGCCAGCTCATGGTGTACAGTTGAAAGCGTTCGCTGATGTGGAGGCGATCACCAGCACCGCCAGCCCTTTTAAAAGCTGGATCGCCCGCGTCCCCTTGATCCACATCAGCAGCTTGTAGATCACAAAGGCCACCGCCAGGATATCGATCACGGTCCTGAGATCGATGTAGCTCAGGTAGGGCAAAAATCTGGCCGTGAGCCCCGCCGCGTACCCGGACAATACCTGCAAATAATGTTGGTCAATCACTGCCAGGAGGCCGTATAACCGCATCGAGGCCCCGCCTCCATTCGACCTGCTTCAATCTAGCCATTTCAATAATAATGCCACCGAAGCCGGAACCTTTCACTAAAATATTTCGTTCCGGGGGCTATGATCCCTTTTTCTTGTTTTATCCTATTTTCGCACCGCGCCGGGCGTCGGCACTCGGGCCCCACTCACGGAAACCCCATCATACTTGAATAATCTTACACTTATAGTAAAATGTGTTTAGAGACATCTTCCATTCCTGAGCGCTGCTTGTCTGGTAGAGCAGGAGTTTCGCAACCATCATCGAATCACTATACTGATTTTGAATAAATTTGAAGTGATCAAGACACCCACGACGCCACCGGCGTCAGCGGGGAGGGGCCACCTTGAAGCTCAGAAAATGGCAGTGGCCGATGACACTGGTACTGTTTCTGTCCGGCCTGTTTCTGATCCTTGCCCTGCGCAGCTTGGCCATCAGCGGCACCCTCCCTTCGCGCGTTCAGAACGAAAACCTGGCAAACCTGATCAAGTCCCAGGAGAGCGAGATTGCCGGCATCGAACTGGACATCAGCGGACGCATGAATTTGCTCAACACCTTCCAGTTGAACAGCGCCGCCGGCCGCAAGACCGTGATGGACTTGCAGAACCGGATCCGGCAGGATGGCGCCCTGGCTGGTCTCACCGAGGTCCAGGGGCCGGGGCTGATCATCTCCCTGGACGACAACCGCAAGGGCGCGGAGGCCGCCCAGTCCAGCAATCCCGAACAGTTCAACCCGGATGACTACCTGATCCACGACATGCACTTATTGTACATCGTCAACGATCTCCGCGCCGCGGGGGCTGAGGCCATCTCCGTCAATGACCAACGGGTCGTCACCACGACAGAAATCCGGTGCGCGGGCACCACCATCCTGGTGAACACCACCCGCCTGGCCCCGCCCTATATCATCAGGGCGATCGGGAATGCGGACGACCTGAGCAGTGTGCTGGAGTCACCGGAAAACGAGTATAACATCCTGAAAATGGCCGGCTTCCCGGTAAGCGTGGAGAGCAGTCAGGCAGTCCTGGTACCGGCCTACAAGGGCAGTTACCAGTTCTCATACGCCACGCCCAAGTAG
>CAVYEE010000002.1:0-18542 GCA_963767365.1 uncultured Peptococcaceae bacterium | reverse complement strand
TGATGGAAGCATATTCTAGGGACATTCTGAATCCTGACTACTGAATTCTGAATACGTGAGCAGTGTCAGTGACAGACTAAAAATGAATCGGGCCCCTAATGCCAAAGCGATAAGAAGGGAGGACAACCGAATTGCGAATTCCGATTGGGATGATCGTGCTGTTGCTCGTTTCCATTTTAGTCTATTTTGGGGTTGCCCATCGCGTGCTCGACCGCTTGAGGCTGTCGGACAAGGCGGCCCTTGGCATGATCGCCGCCTTGATCGTCGGGGGATTTATCAACATCCCATTGCCGGCCGGGCCGCGCCTGGAGGCCTCCTTGAATATCGGGGGCGCTGTTGTGCCTTTGATCCTGGCAGTCTACCTGCTCATCAAGACTTCTCCCCTGGAAAAGTTCAGGGCTTTTGCCGGGGTGGCGGCGACTGCAGTTGCGGTTTCCCTGACCGGAGTGCTGTTAGGCGCCGAACCGGAAATGATGATGCTGGATCCCCTCTATGTTTACCCGGTGGTGGCCGGTGTAGTTGCATACCTGGTTGGACGGTCGCGGCGTGGAGCTTTTATTGCGGCTACTTTGGGCATCCTTCTCGTTGATCTGATCTCGTACGTGCAATTGATCTCCACGAAAACGCCCGGGGCGGTCCTGATCGGCGGCGGCGGCGCCTTTGATGCGGTGGTCATCGCAGGGCTGCTGGCGGTCCTGCTGGCGGAGTTCATCGGCGAGTCCAGAGAATGGCTGCAGGGCGGCCCGAATGTGGAGAGAAAGGCGCCGGCTCTCTTGAAGCGGTTGCGCCCAATCTCAGATGGCAAGAGATCACCAATTTCCACAAAGGGGATGATGATCATGAGTCATAAGATAAATAGGCTGCTGATCATAGCGATGGCTGTAGCCGTGCTGGGAGGCGCCTGGCTGCTGGTTGCTTCAGCGCCCGGATTCTCGCTGCCGGGAACCGGCGCAGACAGTCATGGCCTGGAGCGGACTGACGGCAAGTACTACACCATCGTTGACGAACACAACAAGCCGCTGGATTACACGGCGCACGTCCTCTCTCCGGGGGATGAGTTTATCAGTGCAGACAACATGCGCTACCGGATCACCGAAATTAGGGGGGATATTGCCGAGGCCCGGCAGGTGGGAAAGGAGGCGGCTGTTGTCCCGGGTTCCTTCCCGGAGACCGTTGCCGGCGCTACCGGTCAGGTAGCGGCCGGACAACAGGAGATCGCCATCTATCACACCCATAGTGATGAATCTTATGTGCCTACCGAAGGGACATCAAGCGTCTACGCCCACGGGGGAGTGTTCGAGGTGGGGAAAGCTTTTGGCGCCAAGCTCAAAAGAGAGGGCTTTATAGTCGTGCACAGCTTGCGCTCCCATGACCCGCACGACTCCAACGCCTATTCCCGGTCGCGGCGCACGGCGGTGGAATTGCTCAAATCGCAACCAGCCGCCCTTTTTGACGTCCACCGGGATTCTGGTCCCGCCAACGCTTATGCAGCCGTGGTCAACGGCCAGTCGCTAACCAGGGTGAAGATCGTGTTGGGCGGCAGCAACCCCCGCCTCAGCGCCAATCTGCAGTTTGCCAAGGAACTCAAGGCTGCGGAGGACAAACTGCATCCCGGCCTGATTAAGGGTATTCTCATGACCAAGGGCAACTTCAACCAGGATCTGTCGCCCAGGGCGCTCCTGATCGAGGTGGGCGCCGACACTAACAGTCAACATGCAGCGGAAAACGGGGTCTCCATGTTTGCGGATGCTCTCCCTAAGGTTCTGGGAAGCGCCTCCGCCATTCCCAGCGTGCAATGGCCCGCCACCGGCGCCAACCGCGCCAATTGGAGCGCAGCCTGGTGGATTGCCTTGGTCGTTGCCGGCGCCCTGGTGGCGTTCCTGTATATCAATGCCGGAAGCTGGCAGGGGGTTTGGGACCAGGTGCACCGGTTCTTCGGCGGCGAATTCGGCAACCGGCTCAAAAACAGAAGATAGTATCTTGAACGGCCAAGCTTGCCGCTTCGTGATCTATCATTGCTATGGCGGCGCTCACTCGTCGGTCACCACGTCAGGGATCTATCTCGGCCTCCTGCCTCGTGACCGGGTGCCAAGCACCGAGGAGATTCTGACGGTGCCCCATTATGACGGAAACGAGGCGATCACCCACGGGCACTTTCGCTTTATGGGCCGGGACACGGCTGGCAGGGTGGTGTTTGTCCTGGGCAAGGGCGTGCTGGGGCCGCGGATTAACTGCTTGCTGAACATCATTGCCGGCATCTATGGTTGTGCCGGTAACATTTTTTCCGTGGATACCACGGCCCCTGTCAATCTCTTGATGATATTCGGCGGCTATGTTTCCAGAGCGTTAAAGATCGCCTGGCTGGGGCGCCCCTTTGTGGTGCTGGGGACCAAGCGGGCATATTTTAGTTTTGTGCAGTTGGCGAACCAATCTGAAGAAAGGCTGCGGGAGAACGGGGCGCCGTGCCGGGAGCCGCGCCCAGAGGGTGCCCGGCGCACCGGTGAGACACCGCGCCGGGCGATTTTTTATCTATGTCCCGAAGGATTCAGATATCCGTTGCTTACAGCCGGTTTTCACGTATATCCGGGGGCGTCGGACGAGCAACTGCTATGCTGGGCACGGCGGCAATCTTTTTCGGGGGTTGTCGGCGCGGTGTTTTTTGCAGGCACTGCTGGTGACCGCCAGGTTTACCTTGTGGGATCTGGCAGGTATCCGTGCATTGTCGGGCGAATTATCAGAGAGCTGCGGTATTTCCTGGATGTGACCCAATCTGACTGCCAGGTGGTGAATCCAGGTGTCGTACCATCTTCTGCCTGGTTATGGGCAGCGAGCGGCTGCCGCCGGTTCGGTCTGGACCGGCTTTATCGTCTCTGGGAAGAGAGGCTTTTTAAAAAGGTGATCGGCGCCTGCCGCCGGGAAAGTAATGAGATAATGAAGAGAATAAAAGAGGGAATTCTTGACTAATCCAGGCTGGTCAAGGATAATGGTTCAACGAGTTCTTTACTCCAGTGGGGGCTTGCCTTCCCCCACTGAAGTTTAGAAATCGTTAATCCAGTAACGTAGACGCTCTTATCCCCCCGCTTCAGAGAAGCGGGGGCATTAGAGCGGGTAGTTATCTGGCAAATAAATGGAGGCCAGCCGTGGCCATCAGGATTGCAAGAGTGATCCCGGGATCATGCGCCGAGGAATGCGGGATTAGAAGCGGCGACCGACTGCTTTCAGTCAACGGCATTCTCCCGAAGGATACAATTGAATACAGTTTCCTGACTTGCGGAGAGAATGTCAGGCTCAGGGTTCAAAGCGGCCGGCGGAGCAGGACGCTGGTGGTGCACAAAGACTGTGACGCCAACCTGGGGCTGGTATTTGAAAGTGACTGCTTTAACGGCGTGAAAAGATGCCGTAATCACTGCTTTTTCTGTTTCGTTGACCAGTTGCCTCCGGGGCTGCGCCCCTCTCTCTACGAAAAAGACGACGATTACCGCCTTTCTTTTTTACACGGCAACTTTCTGACCATGACCAACATTAATGACCGGGATGTCCGCCGCATCCAGAGCCTGCACCTCAGTCCCCTTTACATTTCCGTTCACGCTACGGATCCCGGTGTTCGGGGCTTCCTGCTAGGCCGGCGGCGGCCGGCTCCGGTGCTGGACCAGATGGAGCGGTTGGCCGGTGGCGGAATCACCATGCACGTTCAGATCGTGCTCTGCCCGGGCATCAACGATGGCGACATTTTGCGAAGAACCATCGACGACCTGGCTGATCTTTGGCCGCATGTGGCCTCGGTCGGAATTGTACCGGTCGGTTTGACCAGGTTCCACAGTGGCCAGCCGAAGCTCCGGTCCTTTACAAGCGCAGAATGTATCAGGCTGATCCGGGATCTGACCTGCTCTCAGAAACGGTTCCGGCACGAATTGGGGGCCTCGTTTCTATACCTGGCAGACGAGTTTTTTATCCGGGCCCGGCTGCCTTTTCCAAGAGCGTGTTTGTATGATCACTTTCCGCAGTTGGAAAACGGGATCGGCAACGGGCGGCTTTTTCAGGATGAATTTCGCAGGCTGTCGGTTGTGCTTCCCGGGCGGTTGCGGTATCAGCGCCGGCTCTTTGTGGCTACCGGAAGGACGGGAGCAGCGGTACTGGGACCGGTCGTCCGCCGTTTAAGGCGGATCCGTAACCTGGAGCTGTCCCTGGTACCGATCGCCAGCAGCTTCTTTGGGCCGCGTATCAGCGTCACCGGACTTCTGACCGGCCGCGACCTGCTGTGGGGCCTGCGGGGGTTGCGGGGCGAAGAGGTGCTCCTGCCCAGCGTTGTCCTGAAGCAGGGCACTACTCTGTTGTTGGATGGGGTGTCCGTGGAGCAGGTTGCCTCACTAACCGGCAGCCGGATCACGGTGTTGGAACCAACCGCCGAGGCCCTGGTTTCAGAAGTCAGAGGCATGAGGTCGGAAGTCAGAGAAAAGATTTTAAAGCATCAATAAAGACGGATCAAGGCGTATAGAATGATACTGAACTGGGTTGCGTGCTGGATTAGCCAAATGGGATTAATCGGAATATTTCCTGTGCACTTTTGAGTGCTGGGTCTGAAGGGAAGTAGAATTAATGACTAAACCGGTAGTGGCGATAGTGGGCCGGCCAAACGTGGGAAAATCAACGCTCTTTAACCGCCTTACGGGGGGGCGTACGGCGATCGTGGCGGATGTGGCCGGGGTTACCCGGGACCGCCTGTACAGGGACGTGGAGTGGAACAGGGTTACCTTTTCCCTGATCGATACCGGTGGCCTCTTCCCCGAGGATGAGGAATTTGCTGTCCATATCCACGAACAGGTGGACAAGGCCATGGGTGAGGCCGACCTGGTCCTGCTTGTGGTGGATGGCCGGGTAGGGCCGACTACCGAGGATGTGGAGATTGCGCAACTGCTGCAAAAAGCCAAAAGAAAAACGGTCATTGCCGTCAACATGGTGGACAATTACAGGGATAGCCACGTGGCCTACAACTTCCTGGAACTGGGTCTCGGCGATCCGGTGCCGTTTTCGGCATTGCACGGCCTCAATATAGACGGGCTGCTGGACCGGATCTGGGACCTGCTGGGGATAGAGGTCGGAAGCAAGAGGTCAGAGGCAGGAAAAAAGAAAGCAAATCGCCTGGGAAGGTCATCTGAGGGTTCGGAGGAAGAAAATCAGGAAAAAAATCTGACATCAGACATCCCACATCCGGCTTCTGAAATTTCGGTAGCCGTTGCCGGGAGGCCGAACGTGGGGAAATCCTCCCTGGTAAATGCCCTGCTGAAAGAAAAACGGCTGATCGTCAGCGATCTGCCGGGAACTACCCGGGATGCCATTGACACGGTGCTCGCCAGGGATGACCGGCGGTACGTCCTGGTGGACACTTCCGGTATCAGGAAGCGCAGCCGGGTCACCAATGGCGTCGAGTATTACAGCATGCTCCGCGCCCTGAAAGCGATCGACCGGGCTGATATTGCCTTGCTGGTGCTCGACGCCGGTCAGGGGGTGGTCGAACAGGATCAAAAGATCGGCGGGTATATTCAGGATGCCGGGAAAGGACTTGTAATAGTAGTCAACAAATGGGACCTGGCCAAGGAGAAAGACGCCAGGGGCAGCTTTGAGCGGCTGATCCGGACCGAGCTGGATTTTCTGAACTATGCGGTCATCCACTTCGTTTCGGCTCAGAATGGCAAGGGCGTGGTCAAGATCCTCGATCTTGTCGACGGTGTTTCTCAGCAGCAGAACAGGCGGATCAGCACCGGAAACCTGAACACCTGGTTGAATGAGACTGTTTGCCTGAATCCACCCCCTTCTGTCAAGGGTCAGGAGGTCAAGATCTATTACGTGGTGCAGGCAAGCACCAGTCCCCCGGCGTTTGTCTTCTTTGTCAACAATCCGGACATGCTGCACTTTTCCTACAAGCGCTACCTGGAGCGGCGCTTGCGCGAGGGTTACGGTTTCGAGGGGACGCCCCTGCGGTTGGTTTTTCGGCGACGCAAATCCTCGAAGTTATAGACGCAATAGCAATTTTCCTTTAATCGAATATCGAATTTCGAACCTCGGGAAGGGGGTAACTGTGCCTTGTTCTGGTTCATCATTCTCGTTATCGGGAGCTACCTGGTGGGTTCCATTCCCTGTGGTTACATCCTGGGCAGGCTCAAGGGAGTTGACCTGCGCCAGCACGGAAGCGGCAATATCGGCACCACTAACGCCTTTCGGGTGCTGGGAAAACAGTTGGGGATGCTGGTCTTTTGCTGCGACGCTGCCAAGGGCTTTTTTCCCGCCCTAATCGGGGCGCATTACGCCCCGGCCTGGGGGGTGGCGGCAGGCCTGGCCGCAGTGGTCGGACATAACTGGTCTATCTTCCTGGGGTTTCGCGGCGGACGGGGGGTGGCCACCGGGATGGGAGTGGCGCTGGCCCTGATCACCAAGGCAATCATTGTAGGCCTGATCGTCTGGCTGCTGGTCGTCCTTACAACCGGCTATGTATCTCTGGGATCGATCCTGGCCTCCCTGTCCGTGCTGGTGATCGCCCTGATCTTCGGCGTCCAGCCAATCAATTACTTCTTTCTCGTACCTGCGGTGGCCATGATCGTGTTCCGGCACCTACCCAACATCCGCCGGCTGCGGAATGGGACGGAACCCCGGGTGCGTATCTGGTGATTCAAAAGACGGAAATGCTCCCGCTTGGGAGCATTTTTTTTGACCCCGGGAATACCAGAAAATAACTGCACATAATAATAGTACCGGATAGTTCTGCGCCCTGTCGCAGCAATGGGTCCAGGTAGAAAAAAGCATGAAAACGGATTGTCCTGCATAAGAAAGATCAGAGAGGAGGGTACCGATGGAAAAGATCAATATTTTCCGTGACCTTGCAGAGCGAACCGGTGGGGATATTTATATCGGCGTCGTCGGGCCGGTTCGGACCGGAAAGTCCACTTTTATCAAACGCTTCATGGAAATGCTGGTGCTGCCCAACATCGAAAATGCCTATGACCGCGACCGCGCCAAGGATGAGCTGCCCCAGAGCGGCGCCGGAAGGACAATCATGACGGTCGAGCCCAAGTTCATTCCCAACGAGGCGGTGGAAATCTCCATCAAGAACGGGCTCAGCGTGAAGATCAGGGTGGTGGACTGTGTCGGTTACACCGTGGACGGGGCGCTCGGCTACGAGGGCGAGGACGGCCCCCGCATGGTCAGAACGCCCTGGTTTGAAGAGGAGATCCCCTTTCAGGACGCGGCGGAGATCGGGACTCGTAAGGTAATCAAAGACCATTCGACGATCGGCATTGTCGTACTGACAGACGGTTCGATCACCGACATTCCCAGGTCAAGCTACGCCGAGGCCGAGGAGCGAGTTGTCTGGGAACTCAAGGAATTGGGAAAGCCCTACATCATCGTTCTCAACTCCACCCGTCCGGACCAGGCAGAGACTGTCGACCTGGTGCGGGACATGGAGGATAAGTACGATGTTCCGGTGCTGCCGCTGAACGTCGCCGAGATGGCTCAGGACGATATTCTGGGCATCCTCCAGGAGGCCCTCTACGAATTCCCGGTGCAGGAGGTCAGCGCCAACCTGCCGCAGTGGGTAGAGGAGCTGGATCCAGGCCACTGGCTGCGAGCCGATCTCGACCAGGCGATCCGGGACGCCGTGGGCAGCGTCCACCGTCTGCGGGAGATCGACCAGGCGGTTGAGCAGATCAAGAAGGACGAATTTGTAGCCACGGCAGTCCTCGAAGATGTGAACCTGGGGACAGGAGTGGCGGTGATCGACATCAAGGCCCAGGACGGGTTGTTCCACAAGGTGCTGGAAGAAGTGAGCGGTCTCTCCATCACCGGAGACCAGGATATTCTCAGGCACCTGCGGGAACTCAGCCTGGCCCAGCGTGAGTACGAGAAAGTGGCTCCGGCCCTGGAAGAGGTTCAGGAGATGGGGTACGGGGTGGTGTCCCCCAGCCTGGACGATATGATCCTGGAAGAACCGGAACTGATCAGGCAGGGCAACCGGTTTGGGGTGCGTCTGAAGGCCAGCGCTCCCTCCCTGCACATCATCAAGGCGGACATCACCACGGAGATCACGCCGATCATCGGCACCGAGAAACAGTGCGAAGAACTGGTGCGTTATATCCTCGAAGAATTCGAGGACGATCCCCAGAAGATCTGGCAGAAAGACATCTTCGGCAAGCCCCTGCACGACCTGGTCCGGGAGGGAATTCAGAACAAGCTTCACCGGATGCCGGAAAACGCCCAGGTCAAACTTCAGGAGACCGTGAGCCGGATCGTCAACGAAGGTAGCGGAGGGTTGATCTGCATTATCATCTGACCCAGAGCAGGGAGAGATCAAGAAGATCGGCGATCTGTCAAACGGCTATGACAAGTACGGCGCTCAACTTTTCAACAAATATGATCGGGAATCAATATTCAAACGAAGCAAAGCGAGGTTATAGATAACGCTCCGGTTTGAGTGCTGGAGAATTATGCGGAAATGCATCGAGCGAGGGCGCTCCAGCCACGGGCGCGCATGATGTGAAATATCCCGAAAAAGAAGGAATCGGCGTTTGTTGTCTCGAAATACTTGCACTTGTACCTTGCAGTTGGATAAGATATAGATATTGCAAGAGACACAGGGAGTGAGCCGGGGCGGTTGCCCTAATCGCCGGGTGGTTACCCGGTCATGCAGGAACCTCACACCTCTCACATCTCAATTAAGTAGGTGAGACAACATGCCTGAAGCGATCGGGATCGGCTTGATGGGCGCGGGGACCGTGGGGTCGGGCGTGGTCAAACTGCTCCGGGCGAACGAGAGTCAGATCACGCAGCGCCTCGGGAGGCCCGTGGTGATCAGGCGGGTCCTGGAGACGGGATCCGGAAAAGCTGCGGAGCTTGGGTCTGACCGACCTGGGCACCGACCGTGTTCAGGATCTCCTGGAAGATCCGGCAATTCAGATTGTCGTGGAACTGCTGGGCGGGATCGAACCGGCCCGCACTTTCCTGTTAGAGGCGCTGCGCAAGGGAAAACACGTGGTGACCGCCAACAAGGATGTAGTCGCCGCTTATGGAAAGGAACTTTTTGAGGCCGCTGCGGCCACCAATGCGGATCTGTACTTCGAGGCCAGCGTCGGAGGCGGCATTCCGATCATCAGGGTCTTGAAGGAGAGCCTGGCTGCCAACCGGATCGAGGCAGTCATCGGCATTGTCAACGGCACCACCAACTATATCCTCACCCGCATGAGCGCCGAGGGGATTGATTTCGATACGGCGCTTGACGCCGCCAAGGCCGCCGGCTATGCGGAGGCGGACCCGAGCGCGGACGTGGAAGGCTTTGATGCGGCCAGGAAGATCGCCATCCTGGCTTCTATCGCGTTCAACACCCGCATCACTCCCGACAATGTTTTCGTTGAAGGGATCACCCGGGTCACCCCACGGGACATAAGCTATGCCCAGGAGTTCGGATATGTGATCAAGCTGCTGGCCATTGCCAGGGAACAGGAGGCGGTGGAGGTCCGGGTGCACCCGGCCCTGCTGCCGAAGAGCCACCCCCTGGCGGCTGTTCAGGGTGTGTTCAACGCCATCTTTGTCCAGGGCAATGCGGTGGGGGAGACCATGTTCTACGGCCAGGGGGCCGGGCAAATGCCCACTGCCAGCGCCGTGGTGGGCGATGTGATGGAGATCGTGCACAACATGGAGAGCAACAGCACGGGGCGTTTTTCCTGCACCTGCTTCTATGAGAAAAAGATCAGGCCGAAGGGGCAATTTCGCAGCAAGTATTACATCCGCCTGATGGTGAAGGACCAGCCCGGAGTGCTGGCCAGCATTGCCGGAGTGTTCGGGAACCACAGAGTCAGCCTGGGGTCGGTGATCCAGAAGCGAACCCTGAACGTGTCGGGCTGCTCCATGGCCGAACTGGTATTGATCACCCATGAGGTGGCGGAGCAGGATGTCCAGGATGCCCTGGCGGTGATCGCCGGCCTCTCGGTGGTCGCTTCGGTGGAGAACGTCATCCGGGTCGAGGAAGGGGGCCGTGACTCGTGACCTGGCGCGGGGTAATCGATGCCTATCGTTCCTTTCTGCCCGTCAGCAGCCAGACGCCCGTAGTCACCCTTTACGAGGGAAATACCTTGCTGCTGCCTGCCACCCGGTTGGCCAAGCAGTTCGGTGTCGACATCTACTTGAAGTTTGAGGGCCAGCACCCCACCGGCTCTTTTAAGGACCGGGGGATGACGGTGGCCGTCAGCAAGGCGATGGAGGATGGTTCACAGGCGGTCATGTGCGCCTCCACCGGGAATACGTCAGCCTCTGCGGCCGCCTACGCAGCCAGGGCCGGGATCAGGTGCGTCGTCCTGGTGCCGGCGGGCTATGTCGCCATGGGCAAACTGGCCCAGGCGTTGATCTACGGCGCCGAAGTCATTGCCATCGACGGCAACTTTGACACCGCCCTGAAACTGGTGCGCCAGTTCACCGAATCATACCCGCTGACGCTGGTCAATTCCTTGAACCCGTATCGCATTGAAGGACAGAAGACCGCTGCCTTCGAGGTGTGTGATCAGTTGGGTTCGGCCCCGGAATATCTGGCCCTGCCGGTGGGCAATGCCGGCAATATCACCGCCTACTGGAAAGGTTTCCAGGAGTACCGGGAGGCCGGGCGCATCCAGAACCTGCCGCGCCTGTTGGGGTTTCAGGCGGCGGGCGCCGCTCCGATCGTGGAAGGCAGGTTGGTGCCCGAACCGCGCACAGTGGCAACGGCGATCCGGATTGGCAATCCCGCCAGTTGGCAAAAGGCCGTGCAGGCGCTCGAGGAGTCTCAGGGTCAGATCGCCAAGGTGACCGACGAGGAGATCATCGAGGCCTACAAGATGGTCGCCCGCTATGAAGGCCTGTTTGTGGAGCCGGCATCGGCGGCAGCCCTGGCAGGGGTCGTCAAGCTGGCCAAAACGGGCTTCTTCCCATCCGGCAGCCGCCTTGTGTGCATCATGACCGGTCATGGGTTGAAGGACCCCGACACTACCCTGACCACCTGCCAGTTACAGCCCAGGGTGGTGCCCGGCGAGCAGCAGGCAGTCCTGGAGCTGTTGCGTAGCTTGAACGTGCTTGTAAAAACCAGAGTCAGAATGTCACTCTGCGGAGAAGGAGAGGAAAATGTGGGACGCAAAGTTGTAGTCAGGGTGCCGGCGAGTGTGGCCAATCTGGGGTCGGGCTTCGACGCCATGGGTATGGCCCTGAACCTGTACAACGTGGTCGAGTTGGAAGAGACCGGCGATGGCTACCAGATCGAGGTGGCTGGCGAGGGGGAACAAACCCTCCCCAGGGATCAGAGCAACCTGGTGGCACAGGCGATCAACAGGCTTTTTGAGGTTACATCCTACCGTCCATCCGGATGGCGGTTGCATCTGGCCAATCAGTATTCCACTGCAGAGCGGCCTGGGCAGCAGCGCCGCCGCCATTGTCGGCGGCCTGGTAGCAGCCAACGCCGTAGCCGGATATCCCCTTACCCTGAAGCAGATCCTCTCCCAGGCGATTGCCCTGGAAGGACATCCGGACAATGCGGCCGCTGCCCTGTTGGGCGGGGTGGTCGTGATCATGCCCGAGGAGAACGCCACCATTGACGACAGCGGCTTCGCCTCCGATTATCTGTACTACCTGTTTTAACGCCGCCTGCAGACCTCGTGGTCTATACAGTGATCCCCGGATTCACCCTGTCTACCAGCCTGGCCAGGAAGATCCTGCCGGAGCAGGTCTCTTTAAGGGACGCGGTCTTCAACCTGGCCCGGGCAGCCATGTTGGCCATGGCCCTGCGGGATGGGGACTGGGACAAGCTGGGCACTGCGACACAGGACCGCATCCATCAGCCATACCGTGCTCACCTGGTCAAGGGTTTGGAGGAAATGTTCCAGGCGGCGCGCATGGCAGGGGCCTATGGCGCCTTCCTGGGCGGGGCCGGCCCCTCGGTGGTTGCCCTGGGGCCACCCGGCTCCAAGGCGGGAGAAGTGATGCGCAAAGTTTTTATGGCTCATGGCGCCGAAGCCAGGGTACTGGAGTTACAACCGAGCCCCTATGGCGCATATGCTGAAATATCTGCACTCTGAAAAAGGAAACGGGGGGCTTTCGACTGTGCCGGTTATCGTTCAGAAATTCGGGGGGACATCTGTAGCCAACCCTGAACTGATCAGGAATGTGGCAAACCGGGTGGCAAAAACCAGGGACCAGGGCCAGCAGGTAGTCGTGGTGGTCTCAGCCATGGGCCACACCACCGATCACCTGATCGAACTGGCCAGAGCGGTGGGAGACTGCACCCCGGGGCGGGAGATGGACATGCTTCTGGCAACCGGCGAGCAGGTCACGATCGCCCTGTTGGCCATGGCCCTGAAGAGCATGGGGTATCAGGCGGTCTCTTTGACTGGCGCCCAGGCCGGGATCATGACTGATGAGGCCCACACCAAGGCCCGCATCATGAAGATCGATCCCCAGCGGATCCAAAAGGAACTGGAGCAGGGAAAGATCGTGGTGGTAGCCGGTTTTCAAGGAGTGAACACCGGGGGTGAGACGACCACCCTTGGCCGGGGCGGTTCGGACACCACGGCGGTGGCTCTGGCAGCGGACTTGAATGCGGAAACTCTGCGAGATCTACACTGATGTGGACGGCATCTATACCGCAGACCCGCGCCTCTTACCGGAGGCTCGGAAACTTGACCGCATCTCCTATGATGAGATGCTGGAGCTGGCCAGCCTTGGAGCACTAGTCTTGCAAGCACGTTCGGTGGAATATGCCAAACATTATGGGGTTACCATCCACGTCAGGTCCAGCTTTAACGATCAACCGGGAACGCTGGTTAAGGAGGCTTCCGGCATGGAAGAGTATCGACTGTTGAGCGGGGTGGCGCACGATATCAATGTGGCCAAGATCGGACTATTCGATGTTCCCGACCGGCCCGGAGTCGCCAAGCATCTGTTCAAGGCGCTGGCAACCGAGAAGATCGATGTCGACATGATCATTCAGAGTTGGGAGCGCAACGGGAAGAACGACATCGTGTTTACGGTCACCAGGGATGATCTGCCCAGGGCTCTCCCGGTGGTGGAGAGGGTGGTGAGAGAGATCGGGGCATCGGGGATGGACTACAACGACCATATGGCCAAGGTATCGATCGTGGGCGCCGGCATGGTCTCCAACCCTGGCGTTGCTGCTGAGATGTTCGAGGCCCTGGCTAACGAGAACATCAATATCAACATGATCAGCACCTCGGAGATCAAGATCTCCTGTGTTATTGATGAGGACGAGGCGGTCAGGGCAGTCAAGGCGATCCATGCCAGGATGATCGGTAAGCAGCCTGCCGGTACCCTGGCGGGCCACAAATAAAAAAACCATAAGCCTAGGCTTATGGTTTGGTTTGGCGTCGCCACCGAGTGCGCTCACCGAAGTAAAACGCACTCAATGGCGTGGGAGAGGAGAAACTGGAGGAAGAGCTCATGAGAAAGGTTAGCGTAAACCTTGCTGCGTCGTTGCAGGTCTGGTATTAAGTTCCTTTCCCATGAAGACCCTTTAGCCATTACCTATTTTGTACAAACGGCACTTTTTTATACAAATAAAACATTGGTAATATATAACATTTAGATTGGGTGCCAAATGGTCTTCATTTCGCTCACTGCTAGCGGTTAGATATTCCTTTCAGACAAGCATATGATATAATCTTTGCAAGCTTTTCAAGGCGGGAGCAAGATTATAGTGAGCGGACTGCGGGTAATCGGCGGCATTGCCAAGGGCAGGAGACTGAAAACCAGGAAGACCATGGATCTCAGGCCGGCAACGGATTTCATCCGGGAGGCCCTCTTTGACATCCTGGCCTTAAAAGTGAGGGATGCTCTTTTCCTGGATCTATTTGCCGGCAGCGGAGGAGTTGGCATCGAGGCCTTGAGCCGGGGAGCAAGGCAGGCGCTGTTTGTCGAGAGAGATCCATTGACAGCCGCCTTGATCAGGGACAACCTGGCGATCGCCGGGTTTGCCTCACAGGGGCGCGTCTATGTCGGAGATGTCTTGAAGACCCTGACTTACCTGCAAAAGGAGGGGCACAAATGCAACCTG
Organism: uncultured Peptococcaceae bacterium; assembly: GCA_963767365.1. GTDB lineage: Bacteria > Bacillota > DSM-12270 > Thermacetogeniales > Thermacetogeniaceae > Palsa-1188. The sequence goes on along the minus strand of CAVYEE010000002.1, from coordinate 4,468 downwards.
ACCTTCATCGACCCTCCTTTCAGGAAGGGCCTGGTGGCGCCGACTTTGGCCAAGCTGTTGCAGCTTGAACTGATGGCGCCTGACGGAATCATTGTCACGCGCAGTCATAAGAACGAAGAGGTAACTGCCGGCAATCGCCCCGATCAAGACCAGGGCTTACGGGGATAGCGTATTGAGGTTTTACCGAGGCTGGCACTAAAGTAACCTGAGAGTCTCGCTGATGCTCCCGCTAATATGAACAAGATTTTGTTGACAGCAGAAGCCATTCATTAGTGACGGATAGAGCAAGAAAAACCGCAGAAAGGATCTTGATATGTCTGTAGCAGTCTATCCGGGCAGTTTTGATCCGATTACATACGGGCACCTGGACATCATCGAGAGAGCGTCGGCGATCTTTGACCGGGTGATTGTGGCCGTCTGCCTCAATACGGGGAAAAAGCCTCTTTTTACCATAGAAGAGCGGGTGGAGATGATCATCCAGGAGTCGTCCGGGCTTCCGAACGTCGAGGCAGACAGCTTCGAGGGCCTGCTGACCGAATTTATGAGGCAGAAAAAGGCCCATGTAATCATCCGCGGGATGCGCGCCGTCTCCGATCTGGAGAATGAGTTCCAGATGGCATGGATGAACCGGAAGCTCAACCCGGAAGTTGAAACGCTCTTTCTTATGGCCCAACCCAGGTACTCGTACCTTAGTTCGAGCATCGTGAAGGAGGTCGCCAGCTTCAGAGGCGATGTCAGCGGCCTGGTTTCGGAACAGATAGCCCGGCGCCTTGAAGAGCGACTCGCCATGCATTGGATGAAGCAAGAGGCTTCAAGAAGTGGGGGTGAGTCCGTGGATTTGTTCAAGCTATTGGAGGAGACGGAGGAGTACATTCAAGGCTGCAGACACCTGCCGATGACCGACAAGGTGTTGGTGAGCGAAGATACGCTGCTGGACTTCATCGACCGGCTCAGGTCGCTGCTTCCCGAGGAACTCCACCAGGCCAGGTTGATGGTCAAGGACCGGGAACAAATGATGGAGGACGCCCGGGCGGAGGCAGAGCGCGTCGTGGCGAAGGCCAAGCAGCGGATAGAGGATATGGTCAAGGAGAGCGAAGTGGTCAAACAAGCCCAGGCGGCTGCTGAAGAGATTATGGGTCAGACCCGGCGAGTAGCCCACGAGATTAAGAACAACGCCACCCTGTACGCTGACGACATCATGAGCAACCTGCAGGAAAGCCTGGAGAAGAACCTGGCCGTGATCCGCGAGGGCCGGGAAGAGCTGGTCCAATTGAAGAAAAACAGGCAAACCGCGATCAACGGATAATGATGATTTTTTTCAGTGTGTAACCGAGAAAAAGCGTCAGAATGATTCCTGCCGGCACGTATACCCCGGATATCCATGGAAACCAGGACGCAGCAGGCCCAGGTGCCAGGGTCGGATGTGCCAGGAAATTCTGAATGGGCATCAGGGTCACCAGATAGGCGAAAAAGACCGCGATGGAAACCTGCAGGCACCTGGTTAACAGGTAGAACCAGAGGCGCAGGTCGCTTCCCGCCATCATTCCCGCCACCTGTGCCTGCACGGCAAGCCCGTTCCAGGCCAGCAACGCTTCGATTGCCAACAACTGCTGGATGAAGCTGCCCGAACTCTTACTGACCTCATTGATACCGATGGTGATTTCAAACAGGCCATAAAGCAGGGCTTTCAAGATACTCACATCGACATGGAGCAGCCCAGCCACCGGTGTCAGTATTTTGATGAAGGCGTTGAAAAAGCCTGCGGCGTCCGCGATCCCGATCACCACCGAGAAGATCGTGATAAACCCCCCGATTGTTAGCAGGATGATGCTTGTTTTCTGCACGGTTTCACCCAGCAAAGACCCGAAGTTCTGCTTCTCAAGACGGGAAGTCTGCAGCGATGAACCCACTCTTGTTGCCAGGCTCTGTTTAAAGGCGTCTGGTTTCAGACCCGGAGTTGGCGAATGTGACATAAATCGGAGCAGGATACCGCACAGGAAATTGGAGAGATAGTGGATGCCGGCGATTAAAGGACCAAGCGCCGGATTTCTGTACATGCCGACACTGACTGCGCCCAGCATGAACAAGGGACTGGCGTTGCTGGTAAAGGCGATCAGCCTCTCGCCCTCGTCCCGGGTGCAGAGATGTTCGCTCCGGATACGGGAGGTGAGCACGGCACAGAGTGGAAAACCGGAGGTGTAGCTGACGGCGATGATGAAGCCGGCGCTGCCCGGGAGATTGAATAACGGCCGCATGACCGGTTCCAGCAGGGCGCCGAACAGGGCAACGAAGCCCAGGGCCATCAGCAACTCGCTCACGATAAAAAAGGGCAGCAGGCTGGGCAGCACGACCTCCCACCAGGTCAGCAGGCCTCGCCTGGCGGCGGCAAATGCCACCGCCGGGTAGTGGATGATCCCAACCCCGAAGCCTAGACAGGCGAGAATCCAGACCAGGGTTATATAGAAGGACCTTGGGGTCCCGGAAGCCGGTTCCGTGACTGTTAAGGCTTGTTCTATCAACTGAGTGGCTGAACATGAGGAGCTTTCCCTCTCTCGTAAGGTTATGCGCAGGAAAAACAAGGTCTCGGAAGGATTATACAAGCCTGATGGATAAAATAGACCGGATTAGCTATAATTGACACGTGCCAGGACGAAACGGTGGAAAAGAAGGTGGTGACTTAGCAAAACAGGAAATAGATAGAGGATTGGGCGCAAGATCACAAAAGCACCATTGTTCATCCGGCTGTTGAACCAATTCAGGATGCCGTTCCAGTGCGTCTTGATAGTTTTAGCGGCCTTGGTGACAGGCTCCAGTTGGCTGTGGCTCGCCCACCAGTACCATTTCTTCAGATAGACCTGGGCGGTATTGATATCGGGCTGTTCGAACAGTCCCTGAAAGGATAGCTTGATGGCGTAAGCACGAGACGTCTTGCTGTGCAAATCCTTCAATGAATCCAGTTTGTTTCGCTGCTTTGTGGACAGATTGCCAGGGTTCTTGAGCCACAGGTAGCGGGTTCCTTTCAACCAGGGATTGTCTTTGGTCTCACAGCGACGAGCTTCGTCTACGGCCTCATTGACGATCTTGACGATGTGGAACTTGTCGAAGGTAAGATCGGCGTTGGGAAAGTGCTCGGTCAAAGCCCTGGTATGTGAACCGGATCGAGTTTGACCCGGCGGAACAGCGGATCGATCTATATCTCGATTTCAAACGTGGCAGCAAATTTCACTGCCCTGAATGTGGTAAGGAGGAATAGCTGCTCCTGATTGAAAGACATGCATCTCATCTCCTACTCATTATTTGAATAAGATTTCTTGGAGATGAGTTACAAAATCCTCCTTAATAAGGAGGCCGTTCAGAGGTTACCCATACAGAATAGCGAGGAGCCGCGAAAACTAACACTCGTATATTTTTACCAGTGTTTGCAGATCACTCTTATTGCCTGGTGTAGAAGTAGAAAGGCGGGAAAGATCAATGGTGAAGTCAGAATTTCCTGTAACCATTGAAAAACTGCTTACCTTGCCCCAGCTAAAGTGCATAAGAGTGGTGGCGGGCAAGGGAGGATTGGGCAGAGAGGTCGCCTGGGCCAATACGCTCGAATCATCCAAACTGATTGGCTTCGTCCATGAACATGAACTGATTTTTACGACCGGAATCAACGCGCAGGACAGGAAAGATGGTCTGTATCGGATTGTTAAGGGCGTTTGCGAAGTTGGAGCAGCAGGGATCGTGATCGAATCTCGGCCCCTATATCCATGAAGTGAGGCCAGATATTATTGAATACGCCGAAAAAAACAACTTCCCGGTTCTGACCCTTCCCTGGGAAATACGTATTGCAGATACGACTCACGCCATCTACGAATACATCATCAAGGGTGTCGGGGAAAAGAACAAAATCAACGGCCTGCTCAGGGAGCTGATTTTTGGGCTGGGGCAAGAGCCGGTCGATCTGCATGTTTTGGAGCAATACGGATACAGGGACGATCATAGTTATTGCGTATTAATCTGTGACGTTCCGGACTGCAGCGACCAGGATAAGTCGACGATATCCATGGCGATAAGCAATAAGTTTTTGAGTATGAACTTGCGGAGCATCTACCTCGAAGAAAATAATCACCTTATCTTTGTTCTGCAAAAAAACGACGTCCACAATCAAGATGTTGGCAACGTGGTCGATATGACCGTCAAGGACCTCAACCTCGACCGTGACCAGACCCGCTTCTTTGTAGGAGTCGGCCAATATTATCACTCTCTCGCCAACCTGGGAACCAGCTACAAAGAGGCGCTCAGGGTCATCAACGTCATGAAAAACAATCCCCGGAGAAGCACGCGCATTTTTACATTCGAGGAGCTTGGCATCTACAAATTGTTTGCGGGCCTGGGTGAACACGACGAGGTCAGGGCATTTTCCCGGCAGGTTCTCGGTAAGCTTGAGGAATATGACCGGATCAATGCGACCGATTATCTTGAT
>CAVYEE010000001.1:0-29214 GCA_963767365.1 uncultured Peptococcaceae bacterium | reverse complement strand
GCATTAGAAGCATACCCAGATCGCCCAATATCCTGGCTCTTTCACTCTTGGGCTTGCTCGCCCACACCCCTGAATCGAAGGCCCGGCGGGCCGCAATTACAGCCTTATCCACGTCGGCTTTTCCCGCCAGAGGTACGCGGGCGACAACCTCACCGGTGCCCGGGTTGATCACATCCATGGTTTCCCCCGACTCAGCGTCAACCCATTGGCCATCAATGAACATCTGGTATTCCATCACATTACTCATGAGACTTCTTACCTCCTTGACTCTTAGATTGGTTCATCCGCAGATCATCAAGTAGCGCCTCGTACCCCACATCTTCAGGCACATGCGGTGGTTACGGCATGACTTTTCGTCTGTTCAACCGATAAAGCTAACCACGATTTTTTTACTGGTTGAAAGCGCTCTTTTGGTATTTACACCAGCTCTAATATTTAGTATAATTTTACATTAATACCCCCCATCGATTTAGGATGACCGCGCAAGATCGAATCCCGCAGAGCACATTTACCTCACGTCTTATTGCAAAAGACTACGCAATAATCATGCCAAAAGACATTTCGACTGCGAAGCACTGTCTTGCAAGGAAAATCAGACATCTTCGAGGAATTCGGGCCCCTCAGAAAAGTGTACGATAAAACACGATCAAATGAACGTTTGTATCACTGAGACAGTTGGAAAACTTTCTGTGTTTCAACTAGTTCTTGGCTTCAGTGGCATCGTTCAACTAGTTCTTGGCTTCAGTGGGGGATTGTCTTACCCCCACTGAAGCTTAGAAATAGTTAACTAGAGGCATAGCCGCTCTTATCCCACCGCTTCAAAGAAGCGGGGGCATTAGAGCGGGTAGCCCTCGGTAAAATAGATCTGAAGTCACTGGAAGTCTGAGACACGTCTGAGCGCTACATTTTTACTTGGTCGGAATGTATTTTGTGAGAACCTTGTATAGCTTTGGCGGAACAGGAGGGCTCACTGAATGAATAGCGACGATAACAAAGCCTTGCATGTGTGGAGATTGCTATGGGAAACCGGCGATTTTGAAGGTTTAGGTCTTTCGTCGGAAGTGAGCGACTCGTGGACTAGAAGTAAAATGTACGGAGTAGACCCGTATAAACCTCGTTGTGACGTTTTTCTCGGCCAGGCCGAACTGACGGAAAAAAGAGCCAATAACAGTGCTCTAATTAAACAGGCGACAATGATGATGGGACATCTGTACAGGTTTTTACAGGGACCCGGATTGGTATTAACCTTGGGGGATAATGAAAACCATGCCCTTGAGATGATTGGGGACCCTTCCGGAATCGAACTGGCTGAGTCAATAGGTCTGATTGTTGGGAGCAGATGGTCTGAGGATGTGATGGGGACCAATTGCGCCTCGCTGGCCCAAATGCTTCGTAAGCCGGTTCAAACAATGGGACACGAAGTCTATTGCGGATCTCTCACGATTGGAAAAGGTGCAACTTGCCCCATCTTGAGTGACGAAGGCGATGTCATCGGTTATCTGTCTGCGACGGGCCCACATTCTCTAGGTACTAATCATACTCTGGGACTGGTGGTGGCGGCTTCCCGGGCCATAGAAAGGCAGATGGCGTTAACAAAAACCTATGAACAAATCGAAATGGCCAACCTCGAGAAAACCGCCATTGCGGAATCAGTTTCGGACGGAGTCCTAACGCTGGACCAGGAACGGCGGATAACATACATCAATTCTCAGGCGGCAATAAACCTTGGCGTGGATTACAGAGATTCCATCGGGCTAAAGATTACAGAGTTGATGGTTCAGAAAAACGAACTGTTTGTTTCCAAGATCTGCGATAACAAGATGCTGTATTCCGAGCCATTGGTGATCAGGCGCGAGAACGACAGGATCAAACTGGCTGTAAGTAATACCCCGCTGAGAAATAGTAATGGAACGGAACGGGGAACCGTGATCATTCTTCAACCGATTAGAAAATATCCGTACTTGATCAATAGGGCCGCCGGAGGGCGCACCGGAGTTACCTTCCACCACATAATAGGAGACAACCCCGAGTTTAAGCAATGCGTAAACTATGCCCGGATAGCGGCGAGATCCGATTCAAATGTACTGTTGCTGGGTGAAAGCGGCGTAGGGAAGGAAATGTTTGCCCAAGCCATTCACAACGCCAGTGCCCGGCGCGGAGAACCCTTCCTGGCGATCAATTGTGCGGCCTTACCCAGAGAACTGGTATCGAGCGAATTGTTCGGGTACGAAGAAGGCGCTTTTACGGGCGCCCGCAAGGGAGGCAACCCGGGTAAATTCGAACTGGCCGACCAGGGCACGATCCTTCTGGACGAGATCTCCGAAATGTCTTTGGACAGTCAGGGATCACTGCTCCGGGTTCTTGAAGAGGGGATGATCACCCGGTTGGGGGGCAAGGAGGAAATACCGGTTAATGTGCGGATCATCGCGACAACCAACAGGGATCTTCTGGCAGAAGTTGAAAAGCAAAACTTTCGCCTGGATCTTTACTACCGTCTTGGAGTAATCGATATCAACATCCCTCCTCTTCGGGAGAGAAGGGACGACATACCCCGGCTGGTTGAACACTTCCTGGGGACCATTGGAGCCAAGCTCGGAAAAAACGTGACGAATGTCGACGGTGCGGCGATGAACATGATGTTAAAATATCATTGGCCAGGTAATGCAAGGGAACTGAGCAACGTGATCGAACGGGCCATCAACATGGCAGATGGTAGTATACTGACCGTGGAACTCCTTCCGCCGTCAATGAAGAAAAGCATGGCGCAATATATCCCTGCCGCGCCCCCGACTATGGAGGAGCTGGACGAGCAGATGCTTCGAAAATACCTTCAAAAACATCAAAATAACAGAAGCCTGGTGGCAAGTGACCTGGGAATATCGCGCAGCAGTCTGTACCGGAAGTTAAAGGAGTTCTCCATATTGTAGCTTTCAAGTCAGGTAGGTTGAACTTCTGACAATTCCAGCTCCAGGTGCCTGGCGCCTGCTACGGGGTTGTACCTGTAGGCCTACGAAAAGACACCTCGCTTTTTGAATTTGCTCCTCTGATGTGGCATGCACAATTATGATCACGCAAGCGAAGTCACTCGAACCATCTTGATCTGAAAAGCCGATCAAGCTCCCTGGTGATCCTCCCCGGCGTTCCATCGCCAACCGGTTTTCCGTCCAGTTCAATTGCTCCCAACACCTCCACCCCCGTATTCGTGATAAAAATTTCCTCGGCGGTCTGAAGTGCAGCTAACACTACATAATCCTCTTTAACGGGATAATTGGCCTCCCGGACGGCCTTCAGGAGCAGATCCCTGGTGACGCCGGGCAAAATTCGCCCGTCTGTCGGCGGAGTGATAATCGTATCGTTAATTACAATAAAAACGTTGCTGCTCGAACACTCTGTCACCAGTCCATCACGGATCAGGATAGCTTCATAGGCGCCGGATTCCTCGGCTTGCTGGCGCGCCAAAACATTGGGCAGCAGGTTCAAGGTTTTAATGTGCGGGTGGCTCCAGCGCTCATCCGCCACAGTTATTACCTTGACTCCCTTTTCTCTTGTCTCTTCCGGAAAGGGAGGCAGCAAATCGATAAAGATCGCCAGCGTCGGGGTCATCTCGCTCGAAAACTCGTGTTTTCTCGGACCGACGCCCCTCGTCACTTGAATATAGATCCTGGCATCGCAGAGTCCCGATTTGGCTGCCAGCTCGCAAACGAGGTTATCCAGTTCGGCGCGGTTCCATGTCGGCACGATCCTGATTGCCTCCATGCTCCGGTCCAAACGTTCCAGGTGCTCCTGTTTGGCGAAGATCCGGCCGTCATAGATCTTTAATGCTTCATAAACTCCATCCCCAAAAAGATACCCCCGGTCCAAAAATGAGACCCTGGCATCCTCCAGGCTCGTGATCACACCATTGACATAGGCGATACCCGACATTGCCAATCCCTTCTTTCTCGAATGATGAACCTACCGGCGCCCCCACCCTTTGTGACCGGAAAGAGATCCCTCTTTGCAGAGGGATCTCTTTTTTCTTCGCAATTAGTCTCCGGGTGCCCTCCGGGCACACTATCGAGTCTTGCCTCAGCCCTTGCTGACCCGGCCGACGTATGCCAAGATGAACGCCAATACTATTGACACGATGATGCTTCCGTACCTGGCGATGGTATGGTGCCCCCTGGCGACGTAGTAAACCACCAGGCCGCCCACCAGGCCGCCGATCAGGCCGAGCACTATCGCCGGGCCCGGTTTGGCAGCGCCACGGGAAACCAGCCAGCCGACGACGAGGCCGATGACGATAAAGGCAATCCAGGCAAGAAATTGGTGTGACATTATAAGTTCCTCCTCATAGTAGAATACCTTGTAGAAATAATTTCCACACCCTTTTCCGAATTCCTCTTTTCCTACCGATGGCTACCCGCTCTAATGCCCCCGCTTCTAAAGCGGTGGGATAAGAGCGGCTACGCCCCTAATTAACTGGCTCTAAGCTTCAGTGGGGGAAGCAATCCCCCTCTGAAGCCAAGACCCAGTTGAAGCATTCAGAGTTCAGTAGTCAGATCCCCATCCGCCTACGGGCGCGCCATCACTGACTCCTGACTCCTGAGTTGCCGCATCAGGTCATTCACTCTTTTAATCTGGAGGACAAACGCCTCCAGCCTGATCTCGATCAACTGCGGAAAGGTGCTGCCATCCGTTTCGATGTTCAAGTAGGGCAGATGGGGGTACTGCTCCAGCACTTCGGCGATCAGTTGGCACGGGAAAACCCGCCCCTTATGGGTGCTGATCCTCTTATTCAGGATGGCCTCGGAAATCCGGGACGGCATGCAGCCAAACGGCCCGATGGTGATGACGCCGTCCACCCGGTCGACGATCTCGTTGATCGAGGACCCGATGGTCAGGATCGCCTCTCCCAGGATGTGCGGGGAGATCAGCTCTTCAGCCGTACCGATTACCTGGTCGACATCGATGAGGTGGTACTCGTACAGGCCGGACCGCGCCATGATCGCCTTGATCTCCCGCTCATACTTCCTTCTGAAGTAACTCTCGATGAATACATTGATCTTATCCCCCAGGTCGGCATCCTCGGACAGATTGTTCCTGACCGTATAATCACAGTAATAGATCCATTCCTCCACGGGCGACACGATGGTCACAATGCCCTTGGCCGCCAGCTTCTCGACGAGATACTGCCTGGAGAAACCGTCTCTCCTGACGTAGATCTCCCCCACCAGGGCCACCTTTTTCGCTTCATCCAGGGGCTGCCGCAGGGGAATCCTTGACAGTTCCGCCGCCACCCGGTCCAATTTTCCCTTCAATTCTTTCCAACTGTCCCCGGCGATGCTGTCGACGATCTCCTCCATCAAGCGGTTGTAGGTGGCTATGGCCACGTCCCGGTCAACGGCGAGGGCCAGCAGGGCGCTCCGGATATCCTCGGCCACGTCGGAGATGACCATCGCCTGCCACGCCCGGCGGGTGAACCTGAACCCCAGCCCTCCGTAGCTGTTCCCGGACGAGAGCGTCAGCAGGGCCACATTCTTGATGCCCATCTTCTTCAGCAGGTTCTCGGTGTACACGTGGTACTGACCGAACCGGCACGGATCGGGGCCTCGGGCATGAAGTACACCCAGACCCGGTCCTCGTTTCCGCTACCCTCTCTCTTTAAAAAGTTGAGCAGGCTCCCGACGGTGAGGGCCAGCGGCAGGCATTCCTTGCAACTGGAATTCGCCCTCCCCAGTTGCAGTTCCGCCTCCGCCGGAGCGTCCAGGACGACGGCCTCGATGCCGATGTGCTTGAAGGATGCCGCAAAGAGACGTATTGCCAGGTGCCCCATCGACGGGAGCACGATCTTGATCCTGGGGTCTCTGAGAGAGAGCACTTCTCCGTCAACCGTCCTGATCCTCTTTCTCCTCTCGTCGAACACGGCCAGGGCGCCCGCCCCGTTTCCCGCTGTCTCCCTTCCGCCAGGCTCATAGTTCCGGATCACGTCGATGAAGGCGTCGATCCGGGTATCGATCCCGGCGTCGGCGGTGTGGCTGTCCAGTTCCAGGGTCAACGAGGGCTTGCTCCCCATGATGTCCCTGAAGTAACCCACCACGAACGAGTCGGGGCCGCAACTGAAGTTGGTGATGAACACTCCGAAAAGCTGCGGGTGCCTGCTGACCAGCTTGGCAGCCTTCAGGTTCAGCTGCCCCATTGACCAGTACATCTTCTGCTGCGGCTCTTCCTCCTCCAGCGGCAGGAAATCGAACGGGATCACCCGGTACCCCCGGGACGCCAGCTTCTCGGGCACCCCCATGTTCCCGTCCTTCACCAGGGCGTTGTACGGCCTCCCAAACAGGACGATCGCCTTTTCCCCGGTCTGTTCCAAGTCTTTCAGGAACTCCGCCCCTATCGCCCTGCACTTCTCCGCAAACGCCTCCTGCACCGCGGCCGCATCCTTATAGGCAGCCAGGGAGCGCTTCCGGTCAAACCCCAGCCTGGCTCCGATCTCCACAAACGCTTCGGGGATCTTGTGGTAGCCATCCGAAAAATCCAGCACCGGCGCCATGATCCGCTCCGGACGGGCGACATCGAAGGTTGTCCTCAGGTAATAGCTCTCGCCCTGCACGAGGGGGCAGGTCAGGCTGATGGGGATGCCGTTCTCCACCGGCATCCCTTTGACGTGAGGAAGAAACAGGTAATCCGGATCGATCCTGAGCAGTTCCTTGAAGTATTCGTGCGCCAGGTTGACCGGCTGGCAGAAGGCCGCATCCTTTTTGACCGTATCCTTTTCCATCATGCCCAGGGCGCCCGGAAGCACCACCTCCAGGCCGAGCCGGTGGAAAAAGTTATAGTAGAGGGGGAACAGGGTGCTGACGAGCAGCGACCTGTTAATCCCTATTGTTTTTCCCGCTGCTGGTTGGGATAGAGATCGTAGCTGAATTCTCCGTAAACCATCTCTTCCCTCAGCCTGACCAGGTTATTGCTGCGGGCGTTCCTGCCCTGTGACCTGATGCCGCTGTACCGGCCGCAAATGCCCCCGAAAGGGTGTGCCTCCCCTTCGATCCTGATGCGTGAAATGGTACACTTGCGGTCGCACCCGGTGTTGCCGCCCTTGCACGTAAACGGCTGCTCGTAGTCAACCTCTCTCTGCACCAACTGGTCGAGATCGAAGTGCTTCTCCTCGATGACGCCGCTTCTGAGCTTGTCCTTGACCATCAGGGCGATGCCGAAGGCGCCCATGAGGCCGGGCTCCGGAGGCACGACGACGTTCCGGCCCAGGAGGGCGGCCATGGCGATGGGGACCGCCTTGTTGTAGCACACCCCTCCCTGCATGAAGATCTTCTGCCCCACGAACCTGCTTCCCTTGACCCGGTTCAGGTAGTTCTTGCAGATCGAATAGACCAGGCCGGCCACGATGTTCTCTGTTTCGATGTTCTCCTGCATCGCCGTCTTGATGTCGCTGCCGATGAAGGCGGCGCACTGATCGTTGAAGTCCGCAGGCGAACCGCCTTTCATGGCCACCCCCTCAATCTGGCGCACATCGATGTTCAGGTACTCGGCGGCGCTCTCCTCCAGGAACGAGCCGGTGCCTGCCGAACAGGCCTCATTCATGGCGTAGTCGCAGGGAACGCCGTTGATGATGTGCGTGTACTTGGCGTCCTGGCCGCCGATCTCGAAGATGGTATCGACTTCCGGGTCGAAATAGACGGCGGCGGCGGCATGGGCGCTGATCTCGTTGTAGACGCTCCCGGTCAGGGCGTGCAGCCCGGCGATCTGCCTTCCCGAACCGGTGACCCCGAGCCCGATGATCTCCACCGGCGCCGCCAGTTGCTCCCTCAAGGAGGCATAGCAGGCCTTGGCGGCCTTGATCGGGTCCCCCAGGGTCTTGATGTAAACCGAAGCCAGGATCCCGTTGTCGCTCTCCCTCATCAGCACCGCCTTGGTGGTGGTCGAGCCCACGTCGAGGCCGAGGATGCAGCTTGCCGGCCTCACCGGCCGCAGTTGGCGCCAGGTCCTTGAACGCTACCCGGTCCACTGCCGTCGCCAGCGCCGGAAGAGTGGCGAAAGATTTCTCCTCGGCCAGAAATAGGGCGTCGATGCTTTCCGGGCGGACAGTCTCGTTCTCCAGCGCCCAGAGAGCGCAACCGAGCGCTTCAAAGTATCCTGCCTCTTCCGGGATGATCAGATGGGGAGCATGCACCCGCAGGCGCTCCACCATCACCCTGTTCCTGCTGCAGCCCCCGGTAAGCCAGATCCGCTTCGATACATTCTCGCCCAGGTGTTCAATAATCCGGAGCGCCATCATCTCACACAGCCCCGCCACGATGTTCCCCTTTTTCTCACCCTTGTTCAAGGCGTGGGTGCAGTCGCTCTTGCAGAACACGGAGCATCTCCCGGACACCTTGTAGGGCTGGTCGACGTTTTGGATCGCCATGGCCTCCTCCATGCCGATGCCAAGTCTCTTGATCTGCTGCAGAAAAAACTCTCCGGTGCCGGAGGCGCATTTATTCCCGGTAAAGAGGTTGATAATCTTGTTGGCGGCATCTACCTGGTAGGTGGTAAAGGTCTCTCCGCCGGCGCAGGATATGTAGTCGGCGTCCCCGTACTTTTCCTTGAGGTAGACGTAGGCGTTCTCGATCGCCTCCGGTTCGGAAATGGAGGACAGCCTGAGCAGGTTTTTAAACTTCCTCCCCGTCAATGCTATCCTGCGGCCTGACTGCAGGCCGGCGCCGGCAAGAAGATCTTTCACGCCTCTCCTGATGTTGCCCTCGTGAGTCCTGGAAGCAACGTTCACGATCACAATGTTGCCGCCTGGTTGCCGCTCGATATCAACCCTCGTCAGCGTTGAAGCCCCGATACAGATACCCGTTGCCTGCATTGCCGATTCTAACCCCTTTTCTTGTTCAACTAGTTCTTAGCTTCAGAGGGGGATTGCCTTCCCCCACTGAAGCCTAGAAATAATCCTGTCATCATGTGTTTTTTCAGGGCACACGTATATTCAAACGAAGCGAAGCGAAGTTTGAACGCCATGTGCCTGTCCAGCAACGATGGCTACCCGCTCTAATGCCCCCGCTCTTGAGCAGTGGGATAAGAGCGGATATGCCCCTAATTAACTGGCTCTAAGCTTCAGTGGAGGAAAGCATTCCACTGAAGCCAAGACCCAGTTGAATCATATTGCGTAGCATGCGAAGCAATAGTATTTGAGTGCTGGACATTTGGCACGGCGACTAATTCATATAACTTCGGCTAACCAGAGGAGGATTGAACCCCCACTAATTTTACCACAAGGAACCCGCCACCTAAAGAGGTGGGTGACATCTAAGCGAAGTTATACCATCTGAGGAAAGGTCACACGCCCCCACCTCGAGGACTCACTTCTAACCTCTCACCTCTCACGTCGCAATAACGTGGATGGCTGCTCCCGGCACCGGGCAGCCGTTCTCACAGGCCCCACAGCCCTTGCACCGGTCCGCCCTGACGACCGGGCGCTGCCGCTCATCCATGACGGCGGCCTGGAAGGGACACTGCTCCACGCAGACCAGGCAGTACTTGCCCTGTCCCCAGGCAAGACAGCGCCGGTGATCGATCACGGCCGTGCCGATCTTTACCTGCTCCACGGGCACCTGCCTGATCGCCCCGGTCGGACAGACATCCTGGCAGAGCAGGCACATCTCACAGCGCCCCTGCAGGGGCGCCAGGCAGGGAGTATCCATGGCAGCCAGGCCTGACGTCAGTGATAGGGGCTGCAGCGCCTGGTTGGGGCAGACCTTGATGCAGCGCCCGCAGCGGGCGCAGCGGGCTATAAACTCCGGTTCGGGCAAGGCTCCGGGCGGACGGAGCGGGCGGGCATATGCCTGCTTCCCCAGGAATAACCAGAGGCCGCCTGCGGCCAGGATGGCCGCTGCTCCCTTCAGGAAATGGCGGCGGGAGTATCAGATGTGGGAAGCGGTCTGCAGCTCTCACATCCCAATGCCCTGTCCCACGAGCTGCAAAGCGGATCGCCCCTGTCGGGCAACTCTCGATGCACCTTCCGCACAGGATGCACTGCTCACCGGCCGCACCCCCGGGTGTTGCCGCCTGCACCGGGCAGACTGACTGGCAGCGCCCGCAATGATTGCATTCAGGCCCGGCGGTAAAATGCCAGCGACGGAGGCTGCTCACAGCCGACAAGAACAGGCCGGTAGGGCAGATGTAGACACACCAGAAGCGGGGGAAGATCAGGATCCCCAGCACCACTGCCGCCACCAGCAGCCAGGGCGCCTGCAGGGACCACAGCCTCACCACCTCGTGCCCCAGCAGGATGTAAGGGGTCAGCAGCAGCGGCCAACTGACACGGAGCAGCAGCAGAGCGATCAGGAAGACCAGCCAGAGATAACGGGCGCTGCCCGGAGCACCCTTCCTCGCAGGATTAGCCGGCGGGGCACGGCGCCTGTTCAGGAATGACCGGCCGCTCTGCATTACCGCCAGCATTCCTCCCATTGGACACACCCAGCCGCAGAACACCCGCCCCATGACCACGGTGACCAGCAGCACGAGCAGCGGCAGCCAGATCCAGGCCGGAATCGACCGTTCCCAGCGGAGTTGGGCTACCAGCAGGATCGGGTCAAGCCGGGACAGCCGGATTAGCCAGTCCGAGCCGGCGGGCAGCGGGTAACTCAGCCGCCAGACCAGCAAAAGGAAGACAGGGTGAACAATGCCGGCACAATTGTACGCCAGGGATGAAAGTGATACTTTCTCTTCTTGAACCCATCGTCCATGGGTTAGACCTTCACCATTTTTAGTTTCTCCCACTGCGGCTGGCCCAGCTTCATCTCGCCGGCAATTTTCAAGTAATCGAGGCTGAGCGGGTCCACCCCGAACAGATGGGCGCCATAGGCATCCACGGCCACCGGATCGAAGCCGAAGATGACCTGGTTACAGGCGCGGATCGGGCCAGGCCCGCCCGGCCCGTTGGAAGTGATGCCTCTGAGGGCGTCCATGATGATCAGGTGAGGCTTCTTGAAGGCAGTCAGCTCAGCAATGCATTGGTGAATGTCGGTGCGATGGAAAAACCCCCGGTCCCACACCAGCCCCATCATATTCTTCATGCCCATCGTCAACCTGGTCAAAACGTGGTGCTTCAAAATGGGGAGGTTGATGAAGAGATCGGCGTCCAGCACATCCTTGGAGAAGTAGGCTGTTTTCAGCAGTTGGCCGTGCATGTCAACCTGGCTGTAATAACGGCCATTCAGCGTGTTCAGGACGTAGACCCTGGCTCCCGCCGCCTCGCCGTACTTGCGAATTCCAGAGTTCTCCAGGCACATCGCCCCGTTGGTAAACGGGTGGTCGATCACCCGCACCTCTTTTGCCCCCGCATCGAGGCACTGCTTCACCAGGGCGCTGACGAGGAGCGGATTGGTGGTGCAGGCGTCATCCGGCATCGTGGGAACGCTAAAGTTCGGTTTGATCACCACTATGTAGCCTGGCTTGACGAAGCGCCGGATTCCTCCCAGGCCCTGCAGCCCTTTTTCCATCAAGGCGCCAGGGTCGGCGCCTCCGGCAATCACCAGGTCGGCGTCCGGGTACCTGGTTTCATCCGTCCGGGATCCCTGCGTGGCCCCTGTATTACCGGGAGCGCCGGCCTTGTTAGAGCCGGCGCCTGTAAAAATTTCCCGGACCGGCCGGCACCCTGTCATCAACAGAGCCAGGCCGGATGATGAAAGCCCGAGCATGATCATCCTCTTGATGAACTCTCTTCTATCCATGGGCAGCTTCCTTCTTTCAAATGGTTATTGGTCTAACGCTAACCATCAACCACTAAAAGGCGCTCTCCCCCAAAAACATCCTCAAGTATGACTCCTGACTCCTGAGTAGGTAGTGTCAGATACCCAAGTTAGTTATTCCCACCTCGTACATCTCACTTCCCGCATCACATACAGGCAGGTAGATCCTGAACGTGCTTCCGGCCCCGGGAACGCTTTCCACGTCTATCCAACCACCGTGGGCCTCAACAATTCCGTAAGCGACTGACAGACCGAGCCCGGTCCCTTTGCCCACATCCTTCGTAGTGTAGAAGGGCTCGAAAATATGAGGGAGGGACTGCTTTTCGATGCCCACGCCCGTATCGTTCACCGACAGGCAGACAAAGCTTCCGGTATACCCTCGGGCCTGTGACGCCGTGGTTTGGTCAAACTCCACGTTCTCGGTCCTGATCGTGATTACTCCTCCATTGGGCATGGCATCCCGGGCGTTGATGGTCAGGTTGATGATCACCTGTTCGATGTTGGTGGCGTCTGCGTACACCAGCCAGAGATCCGGCGCCAGGTCCAAGCGTATCGTCGCCTTCTCCCCAATCAGACGCTCCAGCATCTCCTGGATTTCTCTGACGCTCAGATTGAGGTCGAGCGTCGCCTTGAACTGGGGGTGCTTGCGCCCGAACAGCAACAACTGGCGGATCAGGTTGGCTGACTTTTCGGTGGCCAGGCGTATTCTCTTGAAGGCCTTGCTGAAAGAACTGCTCTCGGGAGCAAGGTCCATGTTCAGGTCCACACTGGCCTGAATCACGGTAAGTTGATTATTCAGGTCATGGGCGATCCCTCCGGCCAGTTGGCCGACTGCCTCCATCTTTTGAGACTGCAGGAGCTGCTGCTGAATATTGTTGATCCTCTCGAAAGCTCGCTGCACCTCTCTGAAGAGGCGGGTGTTTTCCATCGCGGTGGAGATGTATAAGGCGAGAGTATCCGCCATCGCCCGCTGCTGCAAGGAAAACCCATCTACCTGCTTGGACATGAACTGGTACACCCCAAACAGGGTTTCCCCATAATGAATAGGCGCCAGGTAGCAGGATTGGATGCTCGACTCCAGCTTCACCCACCTGGGGTCGGCACAAACATCCGGCAGATACAGCGATTTGCGCTGCCGGGCCACCAGGTTGACCAGCCCCCGCTCCTCGTCCAGGCTGTACCGGGACCGTGTCCTGGCCTGCAAAAAAACATCCTGGGGCATACCGGCGTTGCCGGTCAGGCAGAGCATCCGGCTCTCAGCATCATAGGAGTGGTACCCCACCCAGGTGGCGCCGATAATCTCCCGGGCTATTTTGATCACCCGGGAAACCACCGCCTCCTCATAACCGGCCGCGTCGGGTTCCCTGACGCCGAGTGACACCCCCGGCTGTCCTGATGGTTGGATGATGTCCTGCAGGGCGCCGTGCATCGCCTCATAGATCCGGCTCTGGGCCTGCAGTTCGCTTTCTTTCACTTTCAGGGAGGTCACGTCCTCGCAGACGATGGCCCTGTGCTTGAAATCCTGCTGCTCATCCCTGATCACCGAGACGTTCAATTGTCCCCAGGCTGTCCCGCCGTCATTGCGCACAAACTTCTGCTCCAGCATGCAGGCCTGGTTCTCACCGGCCAGGTGGTTGTTCAGGGCTTTTTCCAGGTAGTTCTCCCCCAGCGGCAAGAATTGTGCTACCTCCTTATAGAGGATCTCCTGGCGGGAGCAACCCAGGAAACCGCAGAAGGCGTCGTTGACCATCAGAAATTTAGAATTTCCATCGAGCATGGCCACCCCGACCGAAGCATTGTTGTAAACGAAATCCAGCAGGCTGTGGTACCGGAAGCTCTCCATCCTCTACACATCCCCCCGCTATGGACGTGGTTAGCTATTTTTGTTTTTTCGCTGTTTTATCACATATTTGCCCTTGAAAACTTACCGAGGGCTACCCGGCCTCATGCCGGGGAGGGCATTTGACTACATATTCCTGCCATTGGATGGCTGCCTAACAAAATATTTCATAATTATTATATCATACGCCACGGCAGACACGATCTCCGGATATTCCAAAACTTTCCCAAAAATATACGCTGTCGACAATTATTGACCTTAACCTGAATTTTTTGCGGCAATCGGTCCTTTTAGCGCATTTTATGGATATAAAAAGGCCCTCACCCTTTGAGGTAAGAGCCCTTTCTGTTTGCCCCTAAGCGGGATCACCGTTCTTACAACTTACTAACGTTGGACGCCTGGGGCCCGCGGTTGCCCTGAACGACATCGAACTGCACTCTCTGTCCTTCTTCAAGGGTTTTGTAGCCTTCGCCCTGGATCGCCGAGTAGTGGACGAAGATATCACCGCCTTCATCCTGCTCGATAAAGCCGTAACCCTTTTCAGCGTTGAACCACTTAACCTTACCTTGCATTTTCCCTGCGCCTCCTTCCATATTTCATTCAAAGCGGAATACCCTTCAAAGCACCTTGCCCTTATCGGGGACATTCCTCGATTTAGAGGTGTGTCCCCATACCTTTATAGAAGGAGGCGGCAAAAGTCTTTTCAGTTCTTCCTGACTTCGAGAACATCTTAATACAAACCCGTGTAAAATGCAACTGTTAAGCAAAGATATCTCCATAATACTCCATTTTTTTGGACCGCGCCCGGCTCCCCGGATATTTGCGAATCCAATTTTAAATCTCTTTTGACCGAGGGCTACCCGCTCTAATGCCCCCGCTTCTCTGAAGCGGTGGGATAAGAGCGGCTACGCCTCTAGTTAACTAGTTCTAGGCTTCAGTGGGGGAAAGACAATCCCCCACTGAAGCCAAGAACTAGTTGAAACCATGATCCCGATGTTGTATTATCATGACGAGGCGAATGAGAATGTCGGAGCAAGACATGCCAAGCATGGTAATTGTGGAGTCCCTGATTAAAAACTTCGGTTCCAAGGCAGCAGTCGACCATGTCAGCTTCAACATCTCCCAGGGCGAGGTGTTCGGCCTGGTGGGTCCGAACGGAGCCGGAAAGACAACGACGGTCAAGATGCTGACCACCCTGATCCCGTCCACTGGAGGCAGCGCCCGTATCCACGGCTACGACATCAGGAAGCAGCCGAGCCAGGTGCGCCGTTTCATCGGCTACGTGCCCCAGGCCCTGTCCGCAGACGGCGATCTGACCGGCTACGAGAATTTACTGATCTTCTGCAAGCTGCTCGGCATCAACGGGGCCGAGCGCTCCCGCCGCATTACCGAGGTGCTGGAGGTGATGGGCCTCACCGAGGCCGCCCACCGGCGGGTAAAGCAGTACTCCGGAGGCATGGTGCGCCGCCTGGAGGTTGGCCAGGCGATGCTGATGCGGCCGAGCGTCCTGCTCCTCGACGAGCCGACTGTGGGCCTCGACCCGGTGGCCCGGGGGACGGTCTGGGACACGCTCAAAAACTTCCGGCAGCAATACCCGCTCAGCATCCTGATCACAACCCATTACATGGATGAGGCTGAGGCCATCTGCGACCGCGTGGCGATCATGAACCACGGGCACATCGCCGCCTTGGACACCCCCACCAGGCTCAAGGCGATGACTGGCCTGCCCGAGGCCACCCTGGAGGACGCCTTCCGCTTCTTTACCGGTGGAGAATACGAGGAGGAGGCGGATTATCGTGGACTCAAGCGCACCCGCAAGATCGCCAGGCGCCTCGGTTGACAACACCCCGGAACTGCCGCAGGAATTCTGGCTGAGTAGTCTGGCTGCGCGGCGTCGCCGGGGTGGTAGAACTGGAGTGCCGCAAGCTCTGGCACGACCCGACGGAAGTGATTGTCAGGATGGTTCAGCCGGCCCTGTGGCTGCTGATCTTCGGCCAGGCCTTCGGGCGCCTGCGGGCGATCCCAACCGGCGGCATCCCCTACCAGGCCTTCTTGACACCGGGCATTCTCGCCCAGTCGATGATGTTCATCTCGATCTTCTTCGGGATCGCCATCATCTTTGAGCGGGACCTGGGATTGATACAGAAAATGCTGGCGCTGCCCCTGCCCCGCAGCGTCTTCATCTTGGGCAAATCCCTGGCTGCAGGCGTTAGGTCGCTTACCCAGGTGGTGGCGATCTTGGTGCTTGCTACCTTGATGCGGATTCCCCTGCGGTGGGAGGCGCTATCGCTGCTCGGCGTGGTGGTCACCATCATGATCGGCGGCATGATCTTCGCCAGCTTCTCGATGATCATCGCCTCTGTAGTTAAAACCCGGGAGCGCTTCATGGGCCTCGGCCAGCTCTTCACCATGCCCCTTTTCTTCGCCTCTAACGCCCTCTACCCGGTCAGCATCATGCCCCCCTGGCTCCAGGCGCTGTCGCGGGTGAACCCCCTCACCTATGAGGTGAACCTGCTGCGCGCCTTCCTGGTCACCGGGCATGTGAACGCTGTAGCCGACTTCAGCGTCCTGATATGCGTCGCCGTTTTGATGGTGGTCGTGGCCACCTACCTCTACCCCACCGCCATCTACTAGAAGTGAGAAGCAAGAGGTCGGAATCATCCGGCTTCCGGCATCTGACATCTTGTTGCTATAGCTTGCTATAGCAACATAAACAGGTTGGCAAAGTTACGCACGTCTCCGTTTTCATTCTCGAACGGCCTGGTGATGACCAGGTCGCCGGTCATTCCCACAAGCCTGATCCTGACGGTTTTCAGCGTC
The DNA here is from genome assembly GCA_963767365.1 of uncultured Peptococcaceae bacterium. Lineage (GTDB taxonomy): Bacteria > Bacillota > DSM-12270 > Thermacetogeniales > Thermacetogeniaceae > Palsa-1188. Next base: position 12,825 of record CAVYEE010000001.1, on the reverse strand, counting down.
TGCAGGTATTCACCGGAACTCTGCGTGATATCGTACTCCCGCTCGACGTAAGCAATGGTGCTCAGGAGGAAGTTCCTGATCAGGGTGGAGGCCGACGTGATCTCGATCCTGACCAGGCAGCGCTCGGTGAGAAACCACCATATTTCGTGATAACTGTTGTTTGGGAGCAGCTTCTGAGACTCCTTGTACAGCGCCCTGATGTTGCCGGCTGTGGCCAACGATTCCTTGATGGCATTTCTGGTCAAGTCGCCCAGGAACATGTTGTCGGCGCTGCTCAGCGCCTCATCGATATTCATCCCCGTTCCCCCGCCTTCCCTTTTTTTGAATACCGCCTGTATACCTTATTTCGGTTGTTTGGTGCTATGCAATATTAGAAATATTCGGCCTCTTTTTTTTATTTTACTTGGTGCCGGCAGGAGCGGGCGCAGGCGCCTGCTTGACGTTAAAGGCCAGGTCATCTCCGGCGGCATCCGCGGTGATCACGTCGCCTTCCTTGATACTGCCTTGCAGCATCTCCTCGGATAGCTGGTCCTCCACCATGTGCTGGATCACCCGGCGCAGCGGGCGCGCCCCGTACATCTGGTCGTAGCCCTTCTTTACCAGCAGGTCCTTGGCGGCCTCGGTGAACTCCAGGTACAGCCCGAACTCGGCGATGCGATTGGCCACGCTCTTCAGCATCAATCCGACGATCTGCTTCATGTGCTCCTCGTTCAGCGAGTGGAAGACGATGATCTCATCCACCCGGTTCAGGAACTCGGGGAGGAAGGTGCGCTTCAACTCCTCCATCACCCGTTCCTTCATGGCCTCGTAATCTTTGGTGGCAGCGGAGGCCATGCCCTCGGGCTTGAAGCCCATCCGGGCCTCCCTCCTGATCAGATTGGCGCCCACGTTGGAGGTCATGATCACCACGGTGTTGCGCATGTCCACCTTGTGCCCCTTGGAATCGGTCAGCCGACCGTCCTCGATCACCTGCAGCAGCACGTGGAACACGTCCGGATGCGCCTTCTCGATCTCGTCGAACAGCACCACCGAGTAAGGGCGCCGGCGCACCGCCTCAGTCAATTGCCCGGCCTCCTCGTAGCCGACGTAGCCCGGAGGGGCTCCCAGGAGGCGGGAAACCGTGTGTTTCTCCATATACTCCGACATGTCGAAGCGGACCATGGCCTCCTCATCCCCGAACAGCGCCTCCGCCAGGGTGCGGGCCAGCTCCGTCTTGCCGACGCCTGTGGGCCCCAGGAAGATGAAGGAGCCAATCGGGCGCTTGGGGTCTTTCAGCCCGGCCCGAGCCCGCCTGATCGCCCGGGCTACCGCAGCCACCGCGTCCTCCTGCCCGATCACCCGCAGGTGCAGCAAGTCCTCCATGTGCAGCAGGCGCTCGGATTCCTCCTCACGCAATTTTTTGACCGGCACCCCGGTCCAACTGGAGACGATAGTAGCGATGTCCTCCTCGGTGACGATCGATTCCTCCCGCTCCTTGCGCTGGTTCCAGTTGTTCTTGATCTGCTCCAGTTCAGCCCGCAGGTGCTGCTCCTGGTCACGGAGGGCCGCCGCCTGCTCGAATTCCTGACCGACCACGGCAGCCTCCTTCTCCTTCTGCAGCAACTCCAGCTTCTCCTCCACTGCCTTGACGTCCGGCGGGGCGGTGAACATCTGCAGCCGCACCCGGGAGGCCGCCTCGTCCATCAGGTCGATGGCCTTGTCCGGCAGGAAGCGTTCGGTAATGTAACGGTCCGCCAACCGGGCAGCCGCCTTGAGGGCGTTATCGGTGATCTTCACCCGGTGGTGCGCCTCGTAACGGTCCCGCAGGCCGCGCAAGATCTCGATGGTCTCATCGACGGTCGGCTCGCCGACGTTCACCGGCTGGAAGCGCCGCTCCAGGGCGGCATCCTTCTCGATGTTCTTCCGGTACTCATCCTGGGTGGTGGCGCCGATGCACTGCAGCTCACCACGGGCCAGCGCCGGTTTGAGGATGTTGGCGGCGTCGATCGCCCCCTCGGCCGCCCCCGCTCCCACCAGGGTATGGACCTCGTCGATAAACAGGATGATGTTTCCGGCCGACCGGATCTCTTCGATGACCTTCTTCAACCGCTCCTCGAACTCACCCCGGTACTTGGTCCCGGCTACTACGGCGCCCATGTCCAGGGTGACCACCCGCTTATCGGTCAGGGTCTCGGGGATCTTTCCGGCCACGATGCGCTCGGCCAGGCCTTCGGCGATGGCGGTCTTGCCAACCCCGGGCCCGCCGATCAGGCAGGGATTATTCTTGGTGCGGCGGGAGAGCACCTGGATCACCCGCTCGATCTCCTTGTCCCGGCCGATCACCGGGTCCAGCTTGCCCTCCCGGGCGAACTGGGTCAGGTCCCGGCCAAGGTCATCCAGGGTCGGGGTCTGACTGCGCGGCCCCGCCGCCCCGGCGCCGGGATGACCCTGAGCGGATGGCCCGATGCCGCCAAGCAGCATCAAAACCTGGCGCCGCACGCTGTCCATGGTCAACCCCTGGTTGATCAGAACCCGGGCGGCCACACCCTCGCCCTCGCGGATCAGGCCGAGCAGCAGGTGCTCGGTGCCCACGTAGCTGACCCCCTGGCGCCGCCCCTCTTCATGGGCGAGTTCCAGCACCTTCTTGGCACGGGGGGTCAGGCCGACCTCGTCGCCCACCCGGCTGTCTCCGGGGGACACGATACGCTCCACCTCTTCCCGCACCTTATTCAGATCCAGGCCCAGGGACTGCAGCGCCCTGGCCGCTATGCCTTCTCCCTCACGCAACAGCCCCAGCAGCAGGTGTTCGGTGCCCACCGCCGGATGCCTCAATCTTTTTGCCTCTTCCTGCGCCAGCATGAAAACACGCTGAGCACGTTCAGTAAATCGTCCAAACATTTTATCTGCACCTCCCTTAACTACTTTTCCAGTGCACTCCTGATGATGGCAGCCCGTTTCTGGCTGCGGTTGAATGCGTCGATGCTCTCGTTATCCTTCTGGAGAAAGGCAGCCCTGGTGCGCACCAGGAGTTCATTCAGGGTTCTATTACTTACATTATGCAGTAATCCCAGATCGATACCCAGGCGCAGGCAGGAGAGGTAGAACATTGTCTCGTCGGAGTTGAGGAGCCGGGCGTTGGTGAGGATCCCGTACGCCCTGAAGACCATGTCCTCGATCTGCAACGGGCGCTCCTTCATCAGCGACCGCCGCCCCATCTGCTCCTGCTCGATCACCTGGCGGCTGACCGTCGCCAGTTTATCCAGGACCTCGACCTCGCTCAGGCCCAAGGTTACCTGGTTGGAAACCTGGAACAAGTTCCCCTTGGCCTCGGTACCCTCGCCGTACAACCCCCGCACCACGAAACCGACCTTGGACAGGGCGGTGAAGACCCCGCTGGCCTGGTTGGTCATGGCCAGGGCCGGCAGGTGCATCATGACCGAGGCCCGCAGGCCGGTGCCCACGTTGGTAGGGCAGCAGCAGAGGTAACCGTACTGCTCGTCGAAGGCAAAATCCAGCTTGCTCTCCAAAACGTCGTCCACCAGGTTGGCCAGTTGCCAGGCCGCTCCCAGTTGAAAGGCCGGGAGCAGCACCTGGATCCGCAGGTGGTCCTCCTCGTTGACCATGATGCTGACAGCCTCGTCCGGACACATGGCCACACCCCTGGAAGGCTGCTCATCCTGGGCGTGCTGGGGGCTGATCAGGTGCTTCTCCATCAGGATCTGCCGGTCCAGAGGCAACAGTTCATCCAGCGGCACGTAAAACAGTGATCCCAGCTTCTCCTGGACCGCCGGATCGGAGATCGCGTCCCGGACAAGCCTGACTACAGCCTGCCCGGCCTCCTGGGACATCAGGTGGGGAAAAGGCTGGCCGGCAAGGTTGCGGGCAAGCCGCACCCGGCTGCTGATCACGATCCGGGCGTCGGGACCCTCCCCCTCCATCCACTTAGTAAAGGCATTATTCAACGTTTCCTGAATCGACACGTCTCATCCCCCCACGCTGCCAATTTTTCCCTCCAGGGCATGAATCCGGTCCCGCAGCACTGCCGCCCGTTCATAGACCTCGGCGCCGATGGCTCTCTGCAGTTCCTGCCGCAACTGCTCGATCTCCCGCTTGTAGCCCAGGTTCCCGCCGGCCCTCAGGGGCACCTTGCCGGTATGGCGGCTGTTGCCCTGCACCCGGCGCAGCAGCGGTCCGAGTTGCCCGGTAAAGGACTGGTAGCACTGGCTGCAGCCGAAGAGGCCGGCCTGTCCGAACTGGTCGTAAGTCATCCCACAGTTCGAGCACCGGGGTGTGGCCGCAGGCGCCTCTTCCCCGGCCTGATCGCTGCCGCCCGGCAGGTGGCCGCCTGCGGGCGCGGACCCGGCGCCGCCGGTTGCGGGCGTTACAGCGCATCCCAGCAGTCCCGCCAGGAACTTCTGGATGGAGAAGTTTGGCTCGATATTGAAACCGAAGTTAAACGGCAGATCATCGTGATTCCTGGCGCACTCCTCACACAGGTGCAACTCAGTCTTCTGGCCGTTGAAGATCTTGGTGAGATGCACTGTGGCCGGGCGTTTCTTGCATTCTTCACAATCCATGCTCATTCTCCCCCATCTGTAATCCCTTTCTTGATCTTGGAGGCTCGACCTCACACATCCCAATACTCGCCGCTGGACAGGATCTCCTTTAGAATACGCAAACGCAGGGTATCGCACTCGTTGCCGTCAATGCTCGCTTCCAGCGCCTTGAATACCGTGCAGAGCAGGGTGAATTCCCGGTCTGTCAGGATGCCCCGCTGGGCAAGGTTGAACAGCACCTCCTGGAAGTTTTCCGTCACGCCCTCCAGGCTGTACTCTTCCCGGCTCTCCGGCCGGACTTGCTGCTGCCCGGAGTCCCCCTCTTTCTGCCGGGGTTTGGCGCCCAGCAGGCAGATGCGGATAAACCCGCTGCCGCCCCGGCGGCTTTCCACGTAGTAACCATGCTGCGAGGAAAAGCGAGTATTGACCACATAGGTGATCTGGGACGGCACGCATTCGAAGCGCTCCGCCAACTCCTTGCGGCTGAACTCGATCCAGCCCCGGTGATTTTCCCGGAGCAGCGACTTGATGTAGAGTTCGATCTCTGAAACCAGCGACCACATGAACACCGCTCCCTGAACAGGCAGCATTCTTTTGACTTTATTTGACTTTGATTATACAAGATTATCTTCATCTTTAGAAATCGATTCTGCATTATATTTTCCCGATATCGGCGGTCATAATCCCACTTTAGGCCATTTTTTGACCACTCCGGAAACCTCTTGACGGAAATCGAGGATTTACGCCCCTTATAATATTAATCCCCCAAGAACCTCACTGGCTTTACCTTGGGGGTCATAAAAGGATCTTTTGCCCTTTTTCAAGAAATGATTTTCTTTTTTTACCGAGGGCTACCCGCTCTAATGCCCCCGCTTCTCTGAAGCGGTGGGATAAGAGCGGCTACGCCTCTAGTTAACTATTTCTAAGCTTCAGTGGGGGTAAGACAATCCCCCACTGAAGCCAAGAACTAGTTGAATCGGCAGCCTGTGGCTGCTTGCCGGCCAGGTACTCCACGGTGCGGCGCAGGCCCTCCCTGAGGGTGACCTGCGGCGCCCAGCCCAACTCCTGCTGTGCCCTGGAGGCGTCCAGGTAGACCCGCCGCAACTCCCCCGTTCTCTCCGGGCCATGGATGGCCTCCCCCTGGAACCCGGTGATCTCCTTGAGAATGGCAAACAGCTCGTTGACCGAGGCGCCACTGGCCGGTGCCGATGTTGAAGGCGAAGTCGTTGATGGCGCAGCCGCCCGGAGCGGCGCCGCAGGCACCCCCGGCCAGGCGCTCCAATGGCCAGCAGGTTCGCCCGCACCACGTCCCCCACGAAGACGTAGTCCCGCAGTTGCTCTCCGTCGCCGTAGATCACCGGGGTCTCGCCCCGGAGCAGCTTCTCCCCGAAGATGGCCACCACCCCCGCCTCGCCGTGCGGGTCCTGCCGCGGCCCATAGACGTTGCCGTAGCGCAGGGTGACGTAAGGAATGCCCATCACCTGGGCGTAATAGCAGAGGTAGAACTCCGAGGCCAGCTTGCTCACCCCGTAAGGAGAGAGCGGCCCCTTGGGAAAAGTCTCGGTAGCCGGCAGCCTGGAAGGCTCGCCGTAGACCACGCCCCCCGAGGAGGCGAAGACGACCCCCCTGACTCCGTGGCGCCGGCAATTCTCCATGATATTGAGCAACCCCAGGATGTTCGTCCGGGCGTCGGACTGCGGGTCCGTCACCGAGTGCCGCACGTCGATCTGAGCGGCGTGATGGTTGACCAGGTCGAAGCGCTCCCGGGCGAAGACCTCCCCCAGGCCCGGGTCGCCGATATCCAGCTCGTAAAACCGCGCCCCGGCGTTCAGGTTCTGCCGCTTGCCGCTGGAGAGGTTGTCCACCACCACGACCTCGTGGCCTGCCGCCAAGAAACCGTCCACCAGGTTGGAGCCGATGAACCCCGCCCCTCCGGTCACCAGGATCTTCATTCCCGGATTACCCCTTTCTGTCTTCAAGTAGCAGAATTCCGCCAGTCATGCTTCAATTATACCACGCCAGTCCGGACGTAGATCCTTCCGGTATCTCACAAGAAACAGCGAGAGACTGCGGCTTATGATGCCGCAGCCTCTCATACCACAGGGAGTTAGCACTCCCGGAGCGGTTCTTCCCTACCATGCCCCCGCTGGCACTGCCGGCACCACGGAGCTAGAGTTATTTACCGCCGCCCCGTTGATGCAGCTCAGGATAAATTCCTTGTCCTTCTGATCCGGTTTGGGAATCGTCTGGTAGAAGTCGTACTGGGGGACCTGGGCGTGCGCATCGCCGAACAGCGTCCGGAAATCCTCGGCAAACAACTCCTCCCACAAAGTCGTGACGCCATTCATCAGTGGCTTGTTCTGAACGCCCCGCATCCCCATGTACGTTTGCAGTTCGGCGTCGCTCACAAAACGGTGCCTGATCATGTGCCCCATCTCGTGGACGATGGCGCTGGAAACGGAATCGCCGTCCCAATAACCGGCAAAGATATAGATGTTGCCGTCGAACGACGTGCCGCCGTAGGGCACAACCGTACCCTCGCCGATGCGGTAAACCTGCTGATCATAGAGATTGACATCGATCGTGATCTTGTCAAAAACATTGCTCTGGTTCAAATAAGCCAATTCGCTCTGGACCGCATCCACCGGGATCGATTGGCCCGGATAGGGAATTTCTGTGTGCCAGCCGTCGCCGGGCAGGGTGGAGATCTCGTTGACAACGGTATTGGCATAAGCTACCCTGGGAATCAACATCAATAATGCCAGCAAGAAGGCTGCTATCAGATATTTCTTTGTGCCCATCCCGACATTCCCCTCCTTGCCCGGCAGTGACCTCAGACCACCGAATTGTAGATCAATTCTTGATACGAATGTCCTACTTAATTGTGTTAATATAGTAGCAATTAAAGAAAGGGGATGATACAGGATAAAAGACACAATTTTATCTGTAAATATGGGACTATATACCTAACTTATTGGCAACCCTCCCCGTACAAAATATAAAAGCCCGCCCTCAAGCCATTATTAGCGCTTAAGGACGGGCCTAATTGTTACACAATTTACATCAGTGCCGCTGCTGCAACGATCCTGCAACCGCCGGGCGCACCTAAAAAGGCTGCCCCAAAGAATCGGGGCAGCCCTGCATGGTTTTCAGTGTTTACATCCAGCCACGCCCGGCCACCGGACCCGGCGCGACGACTTTTTTTACCAACCGAGCGCCCGCAGCATCTTCAGGATCGTCACCAGGGCCTCGGCCCTGGTAATCGGATTGTTGGGCAGCAGAGTTCCGTTCGGGTAACCTGACAGGACCCCGTCGGCGACCCCAGCTTGCGCCCAATCCGGCACGTCGGCGGCATCCTTGAACTGGGTCAGATCGGCCGGCTGGTAATTCGGCAACCGCTTCAGGAAGTTGCTGACCACGACCGCCGCCTCGATCCTGGTGATCGGGGCGTTGCCGGCAAAATCATCGCCGGACCTTCCGATCGCCAACCCGCTGTACACGGCGCCGGCAACGAAGTCCTGTGACCAGTCCGGAACGCCTTTCATGCCTGCAAGAATTGCCACAGACTGCTGATCCGAAGGGGACAACACACCGTAGAGCTTATGTTCAGCCGTGGGCAGGCAGCCCAGCGCTCTCGCCAGGATCGTGACAAACTCCGCCCGCGTGATGCTCCGGTCAAGACCGGCCGTGCGCTCCAGCGGGTTCGGATCGCCGGGGATCGGGTAGCCCTCGAGCAGGGCGAGGCCGTTCATCCTGTTGGCGATGTCCTCCGCCCAGTGCCCCGCAACGTCGGTGAAATCGGGTTGCCGGACGGCGTACATCTCCATCCAGACATTGTTATAACCACCGTCGTTCTTTACCAGGACCGTGCCATCCGCCTGGGGATAACTTGCCAGCGCCACCCATTTCTGGTATTGCTCATTGAAGTAGTAAACCCTCTGTTCCAGGCCCTGGGCCTTGGCTGCGGCCAGCGTGGCCTGGTCGGGCGCAGGCTCCGTAAAGTCTGCGTAGACAGAACCGGAAGTGGAATACATCGTCCCCTGAGTCGTCAGGGGAACGTTGCCCGGCCACCTGGCGACCATGGTGGCTGCAGTCGGATTGACCACCGGAGGCGCCGGAGGCGGAACCGGAGGATAGACGACCGCCGGAGCGCCACCGCCACCGCCTGCACCATGCATGATAGGCGTCACGGTAGCGTCGTGGTAGGCATCGGCATGTACTTCATCAGGATCATCTCGCCGGCGCTCTGTGTGCCGCCGACCATGCTGATGGCCCCATCAACGTAGCGGTAACCCGCGTTGATCAGTTCCCCGAAACTCCAACCGGCGCCGCCGGAGTTGGGGTTGAATTGTGGATAGGAACTCGCGGCGGTACCGTCAAGCGCCGAGGCGATGCAGTCCTGCAGGAAGCTGTTGGTTCCCGGATCGGCCAGGTTGCCGTTGGCGATGTTGTTCAGGATCTGGTCCTGCTCCACCGCCGATTATGAGGCCAGCAACGACTGACGCCGCATTGGGTATGGCGTTCATCGAGGCCAGCATGTAATCGCTGAAGGTATCCTCGGAGACAGAAGAGCCCACTATGTTACTGATGGTCTGGGCGTTGCTGTCCATATTCCAGAAGTTATCAATCACGGACGAGCTATAGGTTCCCTGGCTTCCATAATAAACCATTTCAGCGTAGTCGCGCAGCAAGTAGGAAACAGCCGTCGCCGCCGCATCTACATCGCCACCGTAGCCCGTAGCGGCAAGCGTGGAAACATCCAGATTACCGGGTGCAAAAATAGTCGCCCAAGGAAGAGCGCTGGGAGTAGATGCGTCATAGACCGCCAGGGACGTTGCGTTATTATAGATAGTTTTCAGTGTGGACATCTCTGACGGACTTACCTTGTTGTAAAGACCTTGCAGGTAGCTCGCCAGGTCGCTACTCCCGGTTTGTGCAGCAGCCGGTTGCGGGGCGAAAGACAGAAATACCCCCAGCACCATCACCATGCAGACCAACAGCGAAATATACCTGCAGCAATGAACCCTCCCCCTTCGGAACCTGATCATCGAATGATCACCTCTCTCATTTCTCAAATACCTCCATTTCGTGCCCTTCTATCGAACGTGTTGATCACTCAATTTTATCAGTCTCTAAATCCAGAGTTTCAATATTGCCACCCATTTTCCTTTAGTTCTGCCAACTTTCATATGGTTGTCATTATAAGATATGCCCGGTATAATTTCACTTAAGAAATAATTTCAAAGAATGTAAGCGGGTGAAACGGAACGATGACTAAAACAATCCGGTGGATGACGTCAATTTGTGCGATCATACTCGGTCTGGCGTTGATAGCCCTGGTTGGCGCCTGGCGCCTGGGTCTGCTCCCGCTGCTTTTCCCATCTCCGGCCCCGGTCTCGACCGCCCAAACTACTTCTATTAAAGATAGCAGCCCGGCGCCGGTGAGCACCTACCAACAGCCGCAACAGCCGTCCCAAACTTCCACCGGAACAGCCATCCCTCCGTCAGCGTCCGGTAAAACCACCCTGAACAGCATTGGCAGCGCTGCAGGTATTCCGAAGGACAGCGCCCAACTTACTAACAGATCAACTCCAGCAGCAGATCGACGACTATTACACAACCAGGCTGCAAAACCTGGCCGAAAGCTACGAGAGCCAGTTGAACGACCTGGTCGGCGAGGCCTACAGCGAGTACCAATCGGACAAGGAACAGGGCAAGGATGTCTCCGTGGCCGCCATGGCCCTAAAGTACATGTCCGAAGGCAACGCCCTGGAGAAGCAGTGCGATGCCCAGTTTTACCCGCTGCTGGACGAATACGAGGCAGACCTCCGGAAAAACAACCTGCCCCTGGATACGGCCATCAAAGCCCGGCAGGAGTACGAGTCCGCCAAGGCCAACCGGAAAAAAGAACTTCTCAGCGCTGCAGCGAAAATGATCTGACTTCGCTCCTCGAACTTCGAACCACGAACCTCGAGGATTGTCCCGGCGCTAGAGAAGGGTTGCACTCATACAGTTCATGAGCGCCTTCAGGCCGCCGTACATGAACCGCTGCGCCCAGGGAGGGGCCAACGACAGCCTGTCGGCGATCACCGAGTGGTGGTCGAGGTCGCCGTACTTGAGGATGAGCCTGCGCCAGTATGGGTTGTTAAAGAACGAGATGATCCTGTCCATCTCCCGGTCATCCATCCCCAGGAACACCTCCCGGTGATGCAACCCGCACCGGATCTCCAACCCGATCGTCGACTCCCAGGACCGCTGGTAGGATGACAGGAAAGCCTCGCCGCAGTTCGTCCGCCGTCAGGGCGGCGATCGCGGTTTCGGCACAGATGGCCGCTCCCCTCAACCCAAAGTAGAGGCCGCCGCCGGAGATCGGCTTGACGTGGCAGGCCGCATCCCCCACCAGGAGGGCGCGGTCTCCGTAAGTCCTGCTTCTCATCCCGATCGGCACCACGCCGCTGGTTGTCTTGATAATCCGCAGTCCCCGGAAGATGCCGGGATGTATCTCCTGTAAATACTCGAAGAGTCGCCGGGGGTTCGGCTGTTCCCGGCCCATAACGACCCGGTGCCCACCCGGGCAGTGCCGTTCCCGGTCGGGATCACCCAGCCGAACCAGCCAGGCGCCACCTTGCGGCCGACAAAGAGATCGACCATGTGATCATCACACCCCGGGAGTTCCACCTCGGCCGCAAACATGGGCACCAGCTCAGGCGGGGCAGGCAATCCCAGCCACCGGGCCACCAGGGAGTTATGTCCGTCAGCCCCGATCACCAGGCGCGAGACCAGCCATTGCCCTGACATGTTCACCCTGCACTCCCCCTGCACATACTCCAGGGAATGACCCGGCGCCCGTCAGCAGTTCAGCCCCGGCCCGCCTGCCTGATCTGCCAGATCCCGATCGAATGCCACCCTGTCGATAGCCAGGGCATACGCCTTCCTGCCGGTCAAATCCAGAATCTGTACACCGGGTGCATGGACCCGCGCTCCGTGCAGCGGCCGCATTACCACCCCCGGCGAGACCCGGGCGATCTCCAGCGTCCGGGCGCTGATCAGCCCCGAGCACTGAAGGGGTTCCCCCACACGGGCATGCTCCTCCGCCACCAGCACCTTGAAACCGGCGGCAGCCACGTCCCGTGCAACCGCGGACCCAGCCGGCCCGCCTCCCACCACTACCAGATCATAATCAGGGCGCACCAACGACACCGCCACCCGTACCCCATCCTCCTAAAGGCTAAAAACGCTGCTTATAAGCGAATTTTCCGACTCTTTACGATTCTTTAAAACCACCATTTTAAGAGGTGGTTGTCAAATCTCCATCCCCGTGGTTTTAATGGAGCACTGCGATAATCTGGACGATGACGATAAATCCGAAGACGATCAGCAACGGCACGATGCCCACGTTCGTCACCCGGTCCAAAGCCCGCGCCAGAGTCGCCTCCCCGGAGATGTCCATGCTCTCCGCCCTGGCCCCTGCCAACTCCTTGACAATCAGGAGCGCGATCAGAACCAGCGTCGAGATTAGACCAAGCCCGGCCGCCGTGGAAAGCCCCTTTCCTGTCGTAGCGGTGACGGTGGATACCGCTGATACGATCGATACGGTACTAACTACTGAACTGACCATGGCCCTTCCCTCATTCCTTCAAACTGCAGGACAAGCACTGCCTGTAATACTTTGAACAACCAACCGCCGGTAAACTGCCAACGGACTATCCTATTCAAGAATCATGTGGCATAATCTCCTGGCAGCAGCAGCCACCTGTACCAATTAAAAAGCAACAAAACCATATTATAAGAATAATTCTATAAGCATGAGAATATTCCTTCTTCTGAAAATATTAAATTAATTAATAAATTTGTTATATTATGTCGTTTTTTTGTTAATAGGGAGCTAGGCTTGCGCCAGGCTATTCAATGCCCAAGCTTTAATCGCAATTTCGCCTGCGAGAGATCAGTGGAGAAGCAGCGGCCAGACCAGGTAGAGCATGATGTTGATGATTCCGTGGGTGAGAATCACACCCAGCAGGAAACCGGCGCGGCGCACAAAAAAGATGAACAGCAGCGCCACCCCGAACACGAACATCACGTCAAGGGAGGAGTTGTAAATAATATGCATAATGGCAAATATGAAGCAGCAGTAAACCAGCGAGTGTGTCTTCCCCAGGAGTGATCGGCCACCTTGAGCAGGATGCCGCGGAAGATGACCTCCTCAACAAGGCCGGTGAACACCAGCAGGATTAATCCGGCCAGCACCAGCATCTTCACATTGCCGCCCGGCAGCAGTGACGCCGGGCGC